>JADJRI010000012.1 GCA_016712275.1 Planctomycetota bacterium | reverse complement strand
TCCCAGCCGACTCGGACGATTGCGGCGGGGAACGATGAGATCAGCATTGTGCCGGTGGGGGCAGTGCTCGTGAATCAGGGAGAGCATGATGCTGTTCTTCCGATTGCGCAAAGTGTGGGCGGCCCCCCGAAGATGGCCCTGGTTCTCGTGGCTTCCGCGCCATTGATGGATCCCGGAAATGTCGGTCCCGTCGAGGAAGATCCTTTAAGCGATCCATTGGCGGGCGGCGCCAACAGGCAGGCGGTGGCCGCCACGATTCAGTTCAAGGTTTACGGCAATGACCTGCCGCCATGGATTCTTGGGCCGAAGCGCTCTGCATATGTTATCAACTATGACACGATTCGTAGGAATCCATCGTTCAATTCTGACAGCCTTTCTTTGCAAATCTCGCTTGAAAGCACTGCGGAATCCGTCAAGTTGTCCCTCATTTCAATGCCTGATTTTGTCAGAGTTGGCGGTGAGACCGCTGCTATTTTTCAGGGGCCGCTCGATGCCATTGGCGAACTTTTGAAAGATGCGGATGCCCTGGCATATTACACCGCGCTGGCACAGGAGATCGGCGGCGATCTGACGAACGCCAAACTCGGGTATGGAAGACTGGCCGATTCAAAGAATGCCGAACTGGCGCGTTTCGCGCGCCGCGGTTTGCGCATGATGGCCTATCACAATCGCCCCTACAAGCTCTCGGGCAATCTGGTAGAGCATCTCAGGATGGGCTATTTCACGCAGTTTTGCGGTTTCTACGGCCCGGCGTTTGCTGAATTCGAAGATGCCCGAATCATCAATTCAACGCATGCCGACAGTCAATATCGCGCCGGTGAATCGCTCGAACGCATCGGCGGAGATACGCTGGATGTGGTCCAGTACATGGGCCGCGCCGGAGAAAACGCAGCGTATCCGAATCCGACGATCTGGAATGCGGTCGTGGCGATAATCAAATCGCGCGGCGGAAAAACGCTGAGCAAGGACGAATTGATCACGGTGAAGGATCAGTTCATTTTGCTGGATCGCATTCTATGGGCCGTTTCGCACGGGGCTTTTCGTCTCGGCATCAGCTTTTACGAAATTGAAAAGGAAGAGACCGATACGCTGACGCGCCACCTTGATCGCGTCACCGGGCCGCCCGATTCATTTGTCCAGAAGCGCGGATGGTACGACATTGTCTTTTGCGTTCGGCCGCGCATCGAAGGCGAGGATCGAAATCTTGCGGAAGTCGGCTGGACCGATGTCGGACCGAATGGTGCTGCCATCGCTTCGTTTTATCACGACGCCCCCTTTACCTCCCACATGAAGTCGATGTATGCATTGCTTTATGCCTCCGCAAAGTCGACGGGGTCGGCACGCGGGTGGCCGGATCCCAATGCCGCAACCCTGTGTGGCTTTCAGCCAGCGCGATTCGCGAGTTCGGCTCTGCGCTCCGCCCTGCGGTACTGCGTTTTTCCCGGCGATTTCGATCGGCTGGGCGCCATGGATGTGCCGGTGGAGGCGACCTATCTCAAGCTGTGGTCCGTGGAAGGACCGGTGACGGCTGCTTCGCAGAATGAATCGCCGGAGTTGGATTCGAATTGGTCTGCCAATGGGCCGCAAAAATCGACCGCGCTCGTATCGAATGACGATTTCATCGACCTGGCCGGTCGATTTCCCAATGCCGGCGCGGCGCGCGTTCGCGCCACCAGCTGGATTTTCTGCCCGACCAGTCAGACGGTCTGGATTCGCATGGGACGAAATGATCGCGCCTCCCTTTGGCTCAACGGCCGGCGCGTGATCGCCGCGCCTTCAATTGCCGGAGCGAAGTTTGAAGGACAAAACCTGGTCGATACGGTCAGCACCCGCGAAACCCTGCAATCGGGTTGGAATGAAGTCCAAGTCATTGCCGCTTCCCGGCCGACGGAGAAAAATAAGGGGTGGGGCTTTTCAGTGAGGATTTTGTCCGCCGACAAAGTGCCGGTTCCCGGCTTGGCATGTGTGCATGAAAAGCCCAAGGAGCGCCTTGCGTCGCGTTACGAAGCGCCCAAGGCCGGCCCTTATTACCAGTGGTCGAAAGTGCAGAGGGATCCGCGGCGTCTCTTGCCGTGTTTGACCGATGTGGATCTTCAGAAGATATCCGGAATCTCGGATCTGCGCCTGCAAGCGACTTATTCCTCCAATTCATCTTTTGTTGCATTGGTTTCTGCCGCGAGCAAGCCCAGTGCTCGCTATCGAGCTCCGGCAGATTGGAGTGGAAACGACGCACGGGATGTCCGATTGAATAATATGATGGATTGGTCGCGTGAGGCTTTTGCGGCCATTCGATTCGGCAGCGCAAACGATGCCCGCGATCTTTTGCTGGTTCGCCCCGATGCAATGGAAGCCGCCACCTACATTCTTAAAGAGTCCGAATCGGCCAGCACCATTTTCAAAGGCAAGTCCGCGGCCGATCGTCTGCTCGGCTGGATCGACGCAGGGCCGCTCGGAATGGTTTTCGTGCTCGATGTGCGGCTGGCCGATGGCGATGCATGGCCGCTCGAGGAAGAGGACATTCTGTCACCATTCGGCAAGTTTGTTCCCAACGGCCCCGACGAATTCCGCGAAGGGCCACCCTGGTCCGAATCGCCGCCTGCATGATTGAGTTGATTTTCGCCGATAGATGAGAAGAGGTTTCCGCGCGCCGAATGACCGCGGATGCAGATTCTCATGCCAGAAACGCTCGACATTCCCATCGCCCCGGATCGCGCCACCATCCACCCGATTCGCGAGGACCGGCCGATCCTTGAGCCGATCGCGAAAGCCAGGGACCGTCGCGTTGTGCTGCTTGCCGTGCATCATGTGGAAGTCGACGGACGCACCTACACCGGCGGCGCGGAAAAGTACATTCAAACCGTCATTCGCGCGCTTCTGGATGCCGGAGCCCGCGTGCATGTGGGCTATTCCGGAACGAGCATCTACAGCGAATTGCTGGAATCTTATCACCCAAGGCAGCTCACGGTCGAACATACCGGCTGGCTCAATCCCGCGCTGGCGGGCGATGCGCGTTTGAGTCTGTCGACTTTTCTAGACCGAAGGCGATGGCTTCGGGCCACCCGCGCCGATACCGTTTTCGCCGTACAGCAGGCCGGCGGCTGTGCATTTGTGACGTCGCTCATCGCGGCGCGATCTTTGGGTTTTCGCGTGGTGGCCACACTTCGGCAATCGCCAGAGCCGCTGCCCGCCATTCGCCGAAAACGGACGATTCTCGGCATGTTTGGAATGCCGGGATTGTGGCACTTACGAAAGGTCTGGCAAAAACGACTGCCGGCTTCCGTTTGCCACGCCCTTATCTACAACAGCCGAACCGTTGCAAATCGATACGAATCCCTATACGGCTTTCCAGAATCGACCGGCCATGTCATTTACAACGGCGAACAGGGCCACGCACAGCCACACGCATCCGCCGATCCGCCGATCCGCATCGCCAGCGTCGGCCGCGTGACCGAAGCCAAGGGCGCGGATGTGCTTCTCGATGCATTTTCGATCGTGGCAAGGCGGTATCCCCATGCCCGACTGACTTATTACGGCGATGGCGATCTGATCCCACGGCTCGCTCGAATGGCGAACGAACAGGGGTTGATTGGGCGTGTCGCCTTCGCCGGATATGTCCCTTCGCGCTCCGAGATTTTTCCCACGATCGACATTTGCGTTCAGCCGTCTCGTCGAGAATCGATGTCCAATGGCGTCATCGAGGCACAAGCGCGTGGAATCCCGTGCGTCGTCGCCGATGTCGGCGGCATGCGAGAATCGGTCGTCGATGGCGAAAGCGGCTATGTGGTGCCTCAGGATGATGCAACCGCGTGCGCCGAGGCCATCTGCCGGCTCATGGCCGATCGCGAGCGTTACACGCGGTTCAGCCGTGCGGCCGCCGCCCGAGCAAAGTCGGAATTTGACTTGCGCGACTTAATGCTGAAGACCATTAACGTGATCCTCGGCTTGGAATCGCAGGATCACGCGCCGAAATAACAACCAAAGAGGGAGGAAGCATGCCTTTCTCAATTTGAGGCTGCGAAAATCAAGTCGATCAGCGGCACTTCAATTTCCATCGATCCTATCGCAACAGATGCCCGCTGCTTTTCATGCCGTACTCGCGCCACCTTGCCAATATCATCGAATCCCTTCACCCGCACCGAGTCACCCGGCTGCAATCGCAGAATTCGATCAACCCAGATTTTGTAGGCTTCCCGCTCCGCTTCCAGTGCCTTGGTCTGATCCAGGGCCGCGAGCGTCTGTCGCGCAGCATCCTGACGGGCATGTTCGGCGTCGCGTCGCGCCCGCTCCGCCTGACGCCGTGAAGCCAGTGTCCCTGCAATGGCACGCTGCAGGGCTCGCTGACGGCTCGCCAGACTTCGTTCCGCCCGCAGGACTATTTTCTTCGGCATTCCCAGCCGCGATGCGATCGCGATGGCGTTGCTGTTGCCCGGTTCACCGATGCGAAGCTCGTACAACGGCTTCAATGTTTCAATGTCAAACATGACCGACGCATTGTCGGCCCGCTTTGCTTCGTATCCCAATCCCTTCAGCGCGCCGAGATGCGTCGTCACCATGCCGAGACATCCTGTGTCAAGCAGGTGCTCAATCACGGCTCGGCCGATCGCGGCACCCTCGTCCGGGTCGGTTCCCGCACCAAGCTCATCGAGCAGCACCAGTGTCCCTTTGCGGGCTCGTTTGAGAATATCGAGAATCCGTGCGAGGTGGGCGCTGAATGTGCTCAGTGATTGCTGCAGGCTTTGCTCGTCGCCGACATCGATCCACAACCCCTGCAACACCGGCAGGGTCGATCCCTTGGCCGCGGGGATCGGCAGGCCGGATTGTGTCATCAGCACGATCAAGCCGACCGTCTTCAGCGTGGCCGTCTTTCCGCCGGTGTTGGGACCGGTGATGATCATGATGTCGAAGTCATCCCCCAAGCGCACGTCGATCGGCACCACGCTCCGCCCGTCGAGCGGGCTTTGCGCGTCGGCATCGATTCCCGATGGATGAAACATCGAAAGGAGAATGGGATTCCGCGCTTGGTGCAAGATCACGCGACCCTGATCATTCAACTCCGGCAGATGCATACCAAACTTGCGGGCAAATGCGATCTTGGCGGTGAGAAGATCGATGACGGCCGTCGCCTCCAGTGTATTGAGGATTTCCGCCTGATTCAGGTGAATCAGATGCGTCAGTTCCCAAAGGATGCGGTTGATTTCGTCGGTTTCTTCGGCAACCAGCGTTATGCGCCGATTGTTCAGTTCCACCGCCTCCGCCGGTTCGACGAAGTAAGTCTGCCCCGAATCGCTGCTGCGATGAATAATGCCTGGAACGCGCCCTTTTTGCTCGGCTTTCAGCGGAAGAACCATGCGATCGTTGTGAAACGACGCATTGGGATATTGCAGATATTTTACGACCTCCGGCCGCCGCAGAAGCTTGTCAATTACATCCCGCGTGTCATCGCGCACCCGTGCGATGGCATCGCGCAATCGGAGCAATCGTTCCGATGCATCATCGCGGACCTTGCCGCGCGAATCGATCACCCGATGAATGCGATCGGCAATGACCCGCAGGTCGCCGATGCGCGAAACGACTTTCGCCACGAGGTCGTAGCCTTCGCCGCCGACCGGCTCGAAATACCGGCGCACCGCATCGACGCCGGACAATGTGTCCGCCAGTTCGCCGAACTCCTCCGGTTCCAGCTTGGCCGGCGGCACGGCGCGCTTCACCATGTCGCGCACATCGCGAATTCCACCAAAGGGCGGCAGACCATGGGCCGCGACAAAGTTCTCGAATTGCCGCGCCTGGTCCAGCCACGCCTTCACCTGCGAATCGCGCTTGGAGGGCTTCACGCGCAGGGCAAGGCTTTTGCCCAGCGCGCACTGTGCATGCCGGGCCAGCAGGTGGCGGATGCGGTCAAAATCGAGTTTTTCCAACGTATGATCGTCCATTAGCGTCGATCATATCGCAAAGCAACCATTCACCAAAGATGGCGTAAGCTTGATCTTTGGCGCTGCGTCAACCAGTTGAGTGCTCTCACTTCTTTCAGGAGTACAGTGTGTTGGGTAATCGGTTGCGGCTCCGCTCCAAAAGGTGTCGGCTTGGACTGCGAAACCACTTTTGCATCGATAAAGATGGCCGAGTTTCACCAGTCGCGCCAGTCGGGCACGTAGTGCGGGCCATTCTCCTGCCCGACGCTACCGATGTAGAAGCGCGGCGACGTCAGCCAGGTTTCGCGCGTTCGATGTGCTTCGACATGCCCATCGACGTGAACAACCTGCGATCGACCGCATGCCGAAAGACGTTGTCGGACTTTCGTTCACCGTCCAACCGGATCCATCAAAGAGCATTGGCGGATCGAGCAGCGCCCGCATTGCGGGCCATGCCGCCGCCGAGATCGATCATGGCATCCGCAAACGCAAAGACCCGCGCAGGATCGCGCACCTTGGATGTCGCCAGCCACGGCCGATGGCCGATCTGAAACGAATAGCCCGGCGTCTGTGGCGGTGAAAGATAATACCCGTTGTAGCCATAGGTACTCGTTACGGACTGTGCGGCCCCTTGCGGGCGGTAGCTTCCCCAGGGCTGCTCGGGGCACTCATACACGCTGCTTGGGGCCGGAACTGTTTGCAGATAGGGCCAGGTGAATCCGCGCTCGTGATCCACCACGCCGACCTCATTCGTCCCCCCCAATAAACCGGCGGCCCGGTACCGATGATTTCGAAATCCGAGTATGCCAACGGCATGGCATGGTCGTCGTGATCATTCGCATACATCAGAAATGCCCGGCCCAATTCGCGCAGCCGCGATGAACAGGCTGCCGCCATCCCCGACCGCCGCGCTCCCGCCAGCCCGGGCAACATGATAGCAAGGACCACGGCGATGATGGCAATGACCACCAGCAATTCCAGCAACGTGAACGCCGGCTTTCGGCGATGTATGTAGGAGGTGCTTAGTCGCTTCATGCGATTCTTCATGTGCCTCAATCAAAGGCCGGTTGGCGAATGAGAAACACTGGTTAGGCGTAGGTGTGGCACCGGCTAATACCCGGTGCCACACCTACGCACCTATTCACCCACCAATCGTTCCACAAAAAGTGCCTTATCATTCATGGTCAACATCTCATCGCCATCAAAGTCTCCGATGGCGGTCTCCGCCGCGCTCGGCGAATCAGTCAGCATCAGCTCCACAAAACACGGCACATCCGCGCCATCCACCACGCCGTCGCCCCGCGTGGAATGTCCTGAGCAAACATCTCCGAGCGCGGCCGTCGCATGCAATCCATCCGGTCCGATGGAATACAACCGCCCATCGCAGATCGCCGGGGTGCTTCCGAATCCGACGACATGGTCGACGACATACTCGGGCTCCGTGGGCGCGCGTGTGACGTCCAGCAGGAACATCTCGATGTATGCTCCAAAAAAAACGTTGCCGGTCGCGATGCGACCGCAATACAGCACGCCTTCCGAATAGACCGGCTGATGCGTCCAGCCGCCGACGGCCAATGCGCCGCCTGTATCGGCGAAAGTGTCCCACAGCTTGGTGGCAAACGCTCCGTGATCGGCAAACGCCTGCACCTTCGGTGCGCTGCCGAATCCGGGAATGCCCGCCGAAAGATAAATTCGATCGCCATCGACAACCGGAATGGAATTCGTCCGCTCGCAGGGAATCGTCCACTGAACCGCGCCATCCGTCGCGCTGACCTTCACCAGCACCGAATTGTCCGCGCCGCAGAACGGGTCATAACTCGCCGCATAGACGAATCCATCGACAACCGTCACGCCGCCAAAAAATCCATCGCCGACCGCAACAGACCATCGCAGCCGCTCGCCATCGGCCCCATTGACATCAAATGCGTACAACTGGCCGTCGCCCGGAAAACCCGGCGAATCGAGCGCCGAAACCGATGCCACATAGACGACACCATTCGCATATGCAGGCGAGTTTCCGCTCGACCGCCGATGGGCTCCTGCCAGAGATCTCCCCGGTTGAAACGGATTTATGTCAAGATCAAAAGGCGATGTGTTCAGGCAGTAAAGCGAGGCCGACGTTCCGTTTCCGTCATAGTCTGTGATAAACGCTCGCCCGGATTTCAAATCTCCCGCGACCGCGACCGACGCATTAACGATGCTGCGCGTCAACGACGTCGACCAGACCACGCCGCCCGCCATCGAATCGATCGCATACACGGTATTACCGCTGCCGATCAGCACGGTCGAATGGTCCACATCCACCGCAGGCGATGACCAGGAATTCAGCGTCGATTTCATGATCGGTGTTTCAAACAGCACGGCTCCGTCGGCCATGTCGATTGCGACAATCTTGTTGGCGGTGTGAGTTGTTCCGGTCAGCACACGGGCATTGGCGAAAATCCGCCCATCATGCACAACCGGAGACGAAGGCCCCTCATAGACAATGGTTTCGCCGATGGAATTCATCGCGGCTGTCCAGAGATTTGCTGATAATTCGGCCGGCGCATTCACAGCGTGAGCATGTCGTTCTGCATTGCCCGCATACTGCAGCCAGTCGGCCGCGCGTGCTGCATGGGCGGCACTCAAGGAAATGCCAAACGCAACGATGATCGCTGGATTGTTGAACCGCATGACGATTCTCCAGTAAACTCAACCAGCAAAGTTGGGCCGGGCGGCGCCCCTCCAGTTTTACGAACACCGCCCAGCCCCAAAAGAAATCAGCCCCTACACGATGGTCGCGAACGTCGAAGGGTCATCGCCATGCACGCGACCAACAAAATGCTCAGGGACGTCGGCTCGGGCACGGCGGCCACTGCGTCTATTTCCGCCGCCAGCGATGTATTGGGGTTGAAATCATCGTCAACGCTGATGCGCACATGCGTCACGCTGCTGAGTCCAACCAGGCTGATGTCGATCGGCGTGCCGCCGCCCGAACCGTCGTATAAGGCAAGTGATTGCGCGTAACTGAGTCCATTGAAATCCGCCAGCGTCAGAGACGGATTCATCGGTTTCAGGAAATCGGCGGGAACGCCGCCAGGTGTCGTTGAGTTGGCATCCACGTCGAGGTAGCCTTGCGTTGGAAACAAACGGTCCGCCGTCCAGCCGGGAACCGCAATAAAATTGACACCGTCCGCCGACAATTCAATGCGCCCCTGACCCGCGCTGAACAGCGAGGCGGTCGCCTCCTGTTGCCCGTTGGGATAGTTGCTGTCGCTGAAGAAAGAGTTGCCGAAGAGGATCAGGTCGACTCCGTAGAGATGGCCGGCATCATCGGTCGCTGGAGTGTCCAAGGCGAGTGTCAGATGGCCGCCTTCGCCGATGCTGACGGCTTCGTCCGTGCCGAACACCGGATTGAACATCGTCACGGCCGATTGATACAGGCCGCCGAATTCATTCTCGCCGGTGAAGCGCTCGGGCAATCCCAGCGCGGTCGCCGGATTCGTATACCCGAAAACAGGCGTCGAGCCGGGATTGTAGCTCACCCAGTTTCCGGCCCAGGGCGAAGCGAGAGCCGGGCTGGCCGCCGCCGTACTGAGTGCCAGTATGATGGCAGTTAGTCGAACAAGTGGCGATGAAACACGTTTTGCAGTAGGGGGGTTCAGCACGATTGTGCTCCTTCCTGCGGCAATCTTCGTTGCCGCAAAACAAAAAACTCCGCATCGCCGAAAGCGAGCGGAGCTTGAAGGAGCCGAAACGTGATGTAGACAAGCGTCTATCTAAACACGACGTCGCCGGATTCCAGATTCAGATTGGGAATACGGCTGTCGACACTTCGCCCGTGCGCCGAGGCGATGCGACTTTCTTCGACACCGGCAGGTCTTCTGGCTTTCGGATCGTCCGATCAGTCGCGCCTTCTCCTCTTCGCGCGTGTTTCAATTCACGCGAGTCGAGAATGGCATCTGCGACCATCGTCCCCGATTACAGCGGCGGGACCGCGATGGATTTTCACCATCTTCCCTTTTGTCTCCCAACGCAGGAGACCGGCATCGAGCGATATTTAATTGTCAATCATCTGTTCGCATCGAGGCAGACGGCATTTTCCGCATCAACCTCGACCGGGTGCGTAAGTCTGACGTCACGCGTCGAATTGTCAATCCAATCCTGGAAAGCCTGAGATGAATCTTGGGCCAATGAAAATCACATTCAATTCACTGTGGCTGTAAAAAATCCAGCGAGGCCGCGCCGTCTCCCGCCGTCGCGACCTCGCCTTGCTGCTTGGAGCAGCAACCCGCAGAGCAAAGTCCGCTGGTTCGCAGGCACCTCTCCCAAAGTTCCCGCGAACCTGACGGGCCTTGCTCGGCACGTTGCCGAACCCATCGCGTCAACCGGGTAAACCGTTGACGGCTGGGGAACATAACCATTTCGCGTGCCAGTGGCGGATGGATTCTGGAGCGGCCCGATTGAATGGGTTCTAACCCTATATTTTGGAGCGGTTTAAGACTTCCTGGCGAAAAGCACGGTTCGAATGTCTCAAATAAAAGGGTGATAATAGGTAAGGATTACCCATTTCATGACCACAGGATACGCGCAGCAGTTCCCAATAATTGGAGCGCATCACTTTTCGATTGGATTATTGCGTTTCTGAGTCGCCACGATGGGTTCAATGACGACCGCATCGCCCTGAGCCGAGCACTTACCTGCGGCCGTTCGCTGGTGGGTAAGATTAATGATCGCGTTCGCACCCCGTCGAGCGGCCGCTGCTTTCAGTGCATTGGCCGCCTCCTGCGGTGTTCGATAGCCCTCAACGTAAACGGCTTCAATCTGCCGGGTCAGTTCATAGCCCGCCACTTGCGTTGTCGAGCTGGTGGCCACGATGCCCACGGCCAGTCGGCGATCTTGTTCTATTTCGGCCTCACTGTGGCCGGCATAAGCGGCCAGTTTCGGATGAAGTGCTGCCGGCTTGCCAAATCTTTTCGCCTTTTTGAAGAACCAACCCACGAGTCCGAAAAGTCGCAGCAAAATCACCAGTACCAGCAGAACAGCGACGATGGCGATCAGCAGCCACCGGTTGTCATCGTTCGAAAGCCAGCTAATGAGCGTGTCCATCGATGCAGATTCTAACCCGGCTTATCAGATTACGCGCTGTGGCCTTGAACGTGAATGCGTCCGATTCGCTGGATCATGTTAGGAATTTGTGGCGCTTTGTACCCATAAGTCATTGGCGCTGAGCAGCATTTTGCAGGGTGCTGCCTGATGTCCGAATCAGTGATTGGTTGAGGTTTGATTGAACCGGACCGGCTGCCTAATAAATGGAAGTGTTCCGATGCCGGTGGAAACATTCCGTTGATGCCTGTCATTGGTGACAAAGACACTTTCTGAATGCCCCCTGTCAGGCCGGTCATGACGGCCGGCCTGTTCATGCCCCTACGCGATTGAGAGCCACTCGATCGCGCCATCGTGACGCCGCATCGAACCGAATGGGTTCGATGCGGTGTTTTTTGTTGACGATTGGCCGTCGGGTGGAGGGTGCTCATTCGGCAAAATGCCCATAAATGTCAACGACGGGGAACCCTTGCGGAAACGCCGAATTGCCCCTTAAATAGCCGGTCCCTCTTCAGTCTCCGAGCCGAACGCGGTTCCGCTCGGATGCGCCTTGGCCCCCATCGTCTAGAGGCCTAGGACACCGGCTTTTCATGTCGGCGACAGGGGTTCGATTCCCCTTGGGGGTATTTTAAGAAAGCCCTTCCGGCCTCGCGGTCTGAAGGGCTTTTTTCTTGCGCATGGCGACGTGGTTGGCGGCGGCCGTCGTGTCGGTTTCATTGTTGGCGAACCAGGTCGATCGGTGGGTGTCATCCGCATTGGCGTGCTTGGGCGCGGCGGTCTGGTTCACTCGGCGGCCGACTTCTCCGGCATCGTATGACTCTTTCGTCGACTGCCAGAGGCGGCGATTCATGACGACATAGACCGCAAAGGCCACGGAACCGGGGACGAGCAGGGGCGGCACCGGTCCTGCATAATTCCTGATTGCGAATACGACAATGAATGCCGCGAGCGCGCTCAGGAAGAGGCCCCAGATCGAGTGCTTCAAGCCGATGCGAGTTTGTGCCTTCATGAAAAACCCTTCTTGCGAGATCCGCCGGTCGCGGACGCGCGCTACGAATATCGGCTCGCCGGGCATGGAGCAATCGTTAGACCGCAGGCCGTCGCCGCAGGTCTTACCCATAACATACGAAACGATCGGCAATTCATCCCTCCGGTTCTTGGTTATTGGCCCCCGACCGGTGACCCAGCCCGCGACGCCGGGCAGGAATTTGTAATGGACGCGGGGAAGGCACTGGGTAACATAATTGCCCATTCGGCGGCGCGATCGCGGAGAGCGGCCCGCGCCGGAGTGTTCGGCCACCCAACAAAACAGGAGCATTTTTATGAGCGTCCGAATTTCGCAGGCGTACTGCCATCGCGGTTTGGTTTTCGGTCTTGCCGCACTGGTCGTCATTTCGACGGCGGCGCTGACGTCCGGCGCATTTTTCGAGCCGGGCGAGGACGGCGACAAGTCGATCGAGGTCGATGCCATTTTCTCGCCGGGCGGCGGGTGTCAGGAGCGGATTGCCGACGAGATCGCCGGCGCGGAAAAGACGCTGCGCATCCAGGCGTTTTACTTCACGTCGAAACCGATCACGGAGGCCGTGGTGAAGGCGAAGAAGCGGGGGGTGAGTGTCACGGTTGTGCTCGACAAGTCGCAGGAGAAGATGACCTATGGGAGCTGGCGCATATTGAAGCGCGAAGGTGTTCCGGTTTATTTCGATTCGAAGCACGCGACGGCGAACAACAAGGTGATTCTGATCGACGATCACACGATCATCACCGGCTCGTATAACTTCACCAAGGCGGCGGAGGAGAAGAATGCCGAGAATGTGGTGATCATCAAACATGCGGACGAGGTGTTTGAGAAGTTTGAGAAGAACTTTGCGCTGCATTTGAAACATTCGAAGAAGTATTCGGGATAGGGGGCGGAGCGACGTGGCGATTGAGGAAAACGCCAAAACGCCGAAACATGATAAGGGACCGAGGGACCGAGGGTCCAAGGGGCTGAGTGAAGGCTGGGGAATGGGGAAAATGTAGAATAGAGAATGGAGAATGTAGAAAAAGAAACGCGGAACGGGAATTGCGACGCGGGAAAGGGCCTCACCCTCCGGCGACGGTCGATGCTGCTGCCGGCCGAATGGGGAAGTGCTTCGGTTTGCGAGGCGGTGTGATTCGGGCGAGATGAGTGCCATTTGTGTGGCATTAACGGGACCGTCCCCAGTTTCATGCGTCTCTCCCAATCCACATATCGTTCGACGAGCAATGGAAAATAGCGTGGCCGACATCCAGCGATTACACTCAGTCCGAATTGACGCAACTCACGATGTCGCGGGATAATGCCTCGAACGCAATCCCCTGAGGCGGTCCGCATTCTCAAATCTGTTTTCCGGCTCGTCGGATACTGCCGCCGGATGACCCTGCTAGGAGCGACCCATGATTCTGCCCGGTCCGATCAAGAAACTCATTGGCATTTTTCGCGGCGACGCAGTGCCAGTACTTATCATTTTATCTGTCATGTCCGGGTTCTGGTTCGGGCTCATGCCGGGTTTCTATGGCATACATGTCGCGATCCTCGCGCTCGCCCTCGTCCTGAACATCAACATCGGCGTCTTTCTTCTTTCCGCCGCGCTCGGGAAAGCGATCTGCTATGCGGCCGCCGGTGCTCTACAGCACCGGAGTCTGGGTGCAGCACAACTTCTGCGGATTGCTTGAGACCTTTGCCGCCATCCCCATCGTCGGCATCACGGAATTCTCGATCTATGCCCTCGCCGGATCACTCTTACTGGGTCCGATTGTCGGACTCGCCCTGGGCGCATCCCTTGCGAAGGCGGTTGTGACTTTCCGCAAGAACATGCTGCGGCTTGAAGAGGGCTCAGAGCGATTTCGCCGCTGGCGGGACAAGGGTTGGGTGCGCTTTCTCGATCGTCTGCTGATCGGCAAGAGCGCCAGGAGCATTCGCGACGTCCTGCAACGGCGTCCGCGGTTCGTTCGCATTCCCGGCGTTGCATTCGCCGTCCTATTGCTTGTCGGAGCGGGAGTCGGGGCACATTATTTTCAGAAGACTGCACTTGCCGACGTCGCAGGTCGCCAACTGACATTCGCCAACGGTGCGGAGGTCAACTTTAAGGAGCTGCAACTCAGCGTCGCACAGGGTCGCCTTTCCGGTTCGGGCATCGAGATGACCGACCCCGCAAAACCAACACACAATCGCATCGCCATCGGCACGATCTCGGCGGACGTGAACTGGTACGGGCTGTCGACGGGCCGCGTGATCATGGATGAAGTCGAGCTCTCAGCCGTCGAGACCGATTCGCCGCGCAGCAAGCCGGGAGCCGTGCTCGACCGCCCGAAGAAAGACGAGAGTTCAAATTCGGCGTTCGATTTCTCCGGGCTCAACCTGAAAGATGTCGATCCAAAGGCGATTGAGACCTACTGCAACAATGCGAAGCAGATTCGAGAATGGCTTAAGAATGTCCAGGAATACCTGCCCGGGAAAAAAGCCCGGCTCGAAAAAGACACCAAGTCGCCGGAAGCTTACCTTGCCTACCTGACGGCCCGAGCCCAGGCCTCGCCGACACCGCGATTCATCATTCACAGGCTCGTGCTCAACGATATTGCCGTGCCCGTCGATCAGATCGGCAAGAGCGACATCGTCTGTATGAATCTGAGTGAAGCGCCGAGCGCGCTCTCCGATCCGCTCACGATCGACGTAAAATCCAAGGAAAAGGCGTCATCCGTCAAGATTACCTGCGACTACACCGGTTCCGATCCTGCTGCAAAGATCGAAGCGACGTTGGAAAAAATCGATCTGGCAAAATTGCAAAGAGACCTGAAGAGCAACAATCCCGTCATCTTCGAGGGCGGCACGGCAACGGCGCATGTCAGTGGCAAGGCGGGCCATGACTTCATCGACTTGGCCATCGGCATCAAGACCAATGGCATGAAAGCTCGAACGGCCGGCAGCAGCGGCGCGCTGGGCCTCGATCCGAAGGTCACGTCGGAAGCGATGAAAGTCCTCGAGAATATCGAGACGACGTTGCGCCTCGTCGGCCCCACCCACCAATCCGCGCCTCGTCTTTGACAAGGACGCCCTCACCCAAGAGATGAAGACCGCATTGGTCAACGCGGGCAAAGCCCAACTCGCCGCCCAGCTCGATGGCCTCGTCGGCGACAAGATCCCCGGCGGCGTGCCGGATGCATCGAAGGTCCTGGATCAACCCGGTGAAGCTGCCAAGAACGCCTTCGGCGGCCTCTTGGGCGGCAAGGACGGCGACAAGAAAAACAAGGACAAATAGTGTTTCATTTCACCTAATCAGGGAAGTTTTTGTGGGGTGGGCGGGCCTTATCACCCGCCATTTCACGAAGTGAACCACTGACGTCGAATGACGATTCCGTTCTCAAACCTGACATGCCCTGCCACATGTAACCGAAGGCGCCCGCCACACGAGCGGTGTATGGAATGTTGGACAAACCCAGCCGAAGGTGCCGGCAGCGTCAATAAATCTGAGCGGCCCCTTTCCCGTCCCAGCGTCGCGCCGCAACTTTCAACCCCGGATGGTCCAGTGTCATTGATCGAACGGCCATTCCGCCGTCGTCCGTTCGTTCACGACCACCTTCAAGACTACTCGGTCAACGTCACCACCACGGAAGGTCGCGGGCCGCCGTCATCGTCGGACGCATCAATGAAGACCGCGTCGGCCTGCCCATCGACGGTGGGCGCCTGGCGAAAATCAAGCCGGAAGGATGAAATGGGCCGTCCCGCGGCGCGGTCGGCGTTGAGCTGGCTGGTGATATCGATCGACACATCCCGCTTTGCATTCGTGGGCAGCGAATCGATCGTGGCAATGCTGTTTTCAATGGGCGTTGCGATAAAGTCGGTTGCGTCAATCCCGGAGACAACATCGACATGATCGAGTTTGAGCAAGACGATATCGTCGAAGGGGTTGCCGGCCGCGGCGATGGCCCTGAACCGAAGCAAGGCCTTGGTGACGTTTGCGTTGGCCGGAAGCGCATTGAGACTGATGCTGATAAACCCACGTGCTTCCATGTTGCCCACGGAATCTCCGATACGGACCTCGTCCGTAGTCGTCATCGGCGTATAGAGGCCGTCGTCTTGCAGGGTTCCGGTTCGGTCAAAGACCACGTCGAGGGTGGTCGTTTCCTCCGGGAGAACTCCACACCCACCAAGGAAGCAGAAGATCCCGAGAGCGGCACAGAGCAATCTGGATATTCCAAACCGCGCCCGGCCGCACTTCGAAACACCGTCATCGGTGCCGCCTACGCCACGATTAGAATTCGCAATCGACATGAAGTCTCCTCTTTTCCTAATTATTACGGAACTCATCCTTCTTCGGGTATTTACACGCGATCTCAAAGACCCGCATGCACCGCCCATTCGACAGTGCATACGGGACACTTGAGTTAAGCAACACGTCATGGCTACGGCGATCTCAAAATCTCGCCATCGTCTACTTCAGATCAGGCTCGATCGATGCAAACCAGATTGCCGCGATGTCGTCATACCCGGCCGCGTTGGGGTGGACGTCGTCGTTTGAGAGGGTGGCCGGCGTTGTGAAGATTGTTGTGTTGAAGAAATCGCAGACCGTTGCGCCGTATTTTTTCGCGGCGGCGGTGGTCGCTTTGTTGTAGCGATCGACCTGAGCGGACATCTGGGCTTGTGCCGCGGCGTTCATGTCCGGGAAGTACATCTGCTTGACCGAGACCGGGCGCTTCGACTGGTCGTCGTTCAATCCGACATAGACCTTCGCCCCGGCCTCCGTCAGACGGCGAAGGATGGTGTCGATGTTCTTCGTGTATTCGGCGAGGTTGGCATCCTCCAGGTCGGCGGTGACGGGACCGCTGGAATAGAGCTGCCACATGTCGTTGTTGCCGATCCAGACGCAGGCGATGTCCGGCTTTTCGGCGAGGGCGCCTTCCAATTGGCTGGGCGTGCCATACGCGCCGTTGATGAGTTGGTCCGACGTCCAGCCGGAGAGGCCGAAGTTGACCAGGGTTGAGCCAGGGCGGGTTGTTTGTACGCGCGAGAGCAGTCGGCCGGTGTAGCCGATGCCGCTGTCGTCGCCGACGCCTTCGGTCAGGCTGTCGCCGACGGCGACCAAATGAAGAGCGCCCTCGGGCAATTGGGCGGGCTGGTCGGCGTCGGGCTGGTTGTTTGGATCGGGATTCTGCGGTGTTGCGTCCTGATCGCCGCGCGGCTGATTCGGCGTTTCGGTTTGGCCGGGGACCTGGGGCACGAGGGGCACATTGGCGACTTCGGCGCATGCGCCGAAGGCAAGCGCGAAAAGCATGCACCATCCGATGGTCCAAGCGCCGGCGTAACGGGATTTCAGGGTATTGCGAAGCGGCCTTGCGAGGGCTGAATTTTGAATTGACATGGTCTGCTCCTTTTTTTGGAAGGACGGTCTTTTTCGGTCCAGAAAACAGGCACACGGCCTATTCCATTTATTGACAGCGTTGAATCCGGCGTGTGCCGCCGCCCCATTTGTTTTTTTTGTGACTTTTTGGAGGCCCGTTTCGGAAAGGGCGGGACTTGGCGGTGGGCATTCCGTGGGGCTGGCAGCACGGATTGAAGCGCTCACCGAGAACGGAATGCACTCGTCGTGGTGGTGCATCCGGAAATTCGGGCTGCGGCAGATCGCGGTTATCCGGAAGCGCTTGCAGCGCGCCCGGCATCTTCATATCCTTCTTCCATTCTTGTGTTCGTGGTGGAACGCCTTTTGTTGCCGGTCGCTCAGCGCGGCTGTTCATTGCCAGGGGATGCCACATGCCTCTCGTTCGCGATATGAGTCAGGCACAACTGGCCTTTACAGTCGCGGGCGGCGCCGACGATCAGTTTTCCGTCACGCGCTTTCGCGGCACCGAGGGTCTGTGCCAGCTTTATCGTTTCGAAATCGAGATGGTGACGGCCTTCGACATTGGTGATTTCAGCACCATTGTCGGAAAGGCGGCCGTACTGACGGTTCATTGCGTTCATGGCGCGCGGTATTTTCATGGGGTCGTCAGCCGGCTGGAATTGATCGGCGAAAGGCCGGGACCTTCGGGCGGCGCGTCGCATGCCTATCGCGCGGAATTGGTGCCGCAACTGTGGCTCCTGACGCATCGGTACAACTCGCGCATATTTCAGAACAAGACGACGAGCGACATCATCTCCACCGTCCTCAAGTATGGCGGCATCGCGTCCGATCGGATTCAGATCGCGAAGGGGGCGGGCGGCACAACGCGCGAGTACTGCGTGCAGTATCGCGAGACTGATTTTAATTTCATATGCCGCCTGATGGAGGAAGAGGGCATCTGGTGGACCTTCGAGCAGACGAAGGAAAGCCACACGCTGGTGATCGCGGATTCGGTCGGCGCTTATCAGCCCATTGAAGGGGAAAGCGCCGCGCTGTCCTATCGGCCGCCGACGGGGCTCAATGCGCAGGAAGAGCACGTTTTCCGCTTTCGCATCAGCCAAAGCGTGCGGCCCGGGGCGGTGGTGATCAACGACTTCAATTTTGAAAAGCCGCGACTCGCGCTTGAAGCGAAGGCCGACGCGGGGCGACGCGAATCTGGAATACAGCGATTATCCGGGCGAATACGCGGAGCAATCGCGCGGGACCCAGATCGCCAAGCTTCGGGCGGAGGAATTCGAGTCGGGGCGCATTCTGGCCATCGGTCAGAGCAATTGCGGCCGTTTGGCGCCGGCGCGAGTGTTTGAACTGACCGACCATTCCAGCGCGACGCTGAATACGAAGTATCTGGTTACGGCCATCACCCATCAGGGCAAGCAGGCGGTCACGGGCACTGTCGGAGGGAATCGAGGCACCAGCCTGCTCGACGCGCGCATGCGCCAGGCGCTGATTGCGGCTCGGCAGGATGCCAACCAATCGACACGCGAATTGGCAGAGGCCTTGCTTCAAATCGCGGGACGATTCAGCAATGGCGACGCCACGGCCAATCGCGCGCTGACGCAGTGGCTGTTTCACGCGGGGCAGGTTTCGCGCGACCTTGCCAATATTGCCGCGGCATCGGGCGCGAATCCGGTTTCGGCATTGACGCTTCCGAATCTTGTGGAAGACTTCGCCCATTCGTCGCCAATCGATCAGGATATGTCGGTTTATGAGTGCCGATTCGAGGCACTTCCCTCGACGGTTGTTTTTCGCCCGCCGCGCATTACGCCGTGGCCGGTCATGCGCGGGAGCCAGACGGCCCGCGTCGTCGGTCCTAGCGGTGAGGTGATCCATACGGATCAATACGGCCGGGTGCGCGTGCAATTTAACTGGGACCGGGAAGGCTGCGAGAACGGCGAGCTGAAGCGGTTCGGAGCGGATTCTTCGTGCTGGATTCGCGTCAGTCAGGGCATGGCCGGCGGCGGCTATGGCATGATGTTTCTTCCGCGCGTCGGGCAGGAAGTGGTTGTCGATTTTCTGGAAGGCGACCCGGACCAGCCATTAATCGTCGGCCGAGTATACAACGCGGATCACATGCCGCCCTATAAGCTGCCCGACGAAAAAACCAAGAGCGTCATCAAGACGCATACGGACAAGGGCGGGGGCACCAATGAAATCCGCTTTGAGGATCTCAAGGACAAGGAGCAGATTCTGATCCACGCGCAGAAGGACATGCACCTTCGCGTGACCAATGACTATGTTGAAAACGTGGACCACGACAAACACCTGACCGTCAAGGAAAACGTGTTCGAACTGGTCAACAAGGCGAAAAACGTCGAGGTGAAACTCGATTTAAACGAGAAGCTTGGCGGCAATAAGTCTCTCAAAATCGCCGGCGATCGCGGCGACGACGTCGGCGGTTCGCAGAGCATCAAGACGGGTCAAGTATTATGTGAATTCCTAAGAGGAGAAGAAGACAAGCTGGATCGAGATCGAACTGGTGGATGAGGAAGGTCAGCCGGTGCCGAATGAGGAATATGAAATCAAGGCGCCGGACGGCAAGACGATCAAGAGTGGCAGGCTCAACCAACTGGGTCAGGCACACGTGAGCATTCCCGATCCGGGTAATTGCCAGATTTCGTTCCCGAATCTGGACCGCCGGGCCTGGGGGCGTCCGGGAGAGAAACCGAGTACGGGAGCCGCGCCGGCGACAGCCGCCGTGCCGCCGCCGCCCATGACCGAGACGGCAGCGCCCGATGGATCGAATTCGAAGGATGCAAAGTCAGCCAGTTCGAGTGCACGGAAATCGGGTAAACAGAATCCGCCCGGTTCGCCGCCGAAGCCACCGGCCGGCCCGCGAAAATGAAAACTGTCGTCCATATAACGGGTATCAAGAAAAATGAGCGATGAACCCAAAAAGGGCAGGCTGCAACAACGTGCGGAAGAGCTGAAGGCGCAGCAAGCGGCTAAGAGCGCCGTGCAAAAAGTGCCAGCGTCGGCAGGCGGCGGCACTTCTATGGGTGGCACTGCGGCGGCCGATCCGAGTCTCGATTCAACGGAGACAGGGCCAGTTGGACAGGGTGATTATGTGGTGAGGGCGGGTGATTGCACGGCGAGCATCGCCTACGATCATGGACATTTCTGGGAAACGCTTTGGAATGATCCCGCCAACGAGGAGCTCAAAAGCGTACGCAAGGATCCGTATGTTCTGTTTCCGGAAGATCGGATGACGATTGCGCAAAAAGAGCGCAAGGACGAGTCCGGCGAAACGGAAATGCGGCATCGATTCGTTCGATGGGGCGCGCCGGAAAAGCTCATCATTTACTTTCGTTCGAATGGTGTTGCGCGAAGCAATCTGGAATATGAATTGAATATCGATGGCAAACTTTCGCCGGGGGTGACGGATCCGAACGGCCGCGCCGAGATATTCATTCCGCCCAATGCTCGAAAAGGCTTGCTGACATTTGTTGAGTCGGGTGATTCTTTCGATTTGGCGCTGGGCCATCTGTGTCCGATTACAGAATTGCTGGGCGTGCAGCAAAGGCTTAAGAATCTCGGCTTTTACAAGGGACCGCTGGATGGCAAGCCGAGCAAGGTGCTGGAAGAAGGGATTCGGAGCTTTCAGTCGCGGAGCAATCTGCGCGTGACCGGTGACTTCGACGACGAAACACGTCAGGCACTGAGGCACAGCACGGAAGCTGACGCGCGTCAGCGGCAACCAGGTGTTGCAGGAGGAGTCTCAGGATGCCCGCGCCGTACAAAAAGGTGCAGTTTATTGCATTCAATATTCGCCC
The DNA here is from genome assembly GCA_016712275.1 of Planctomycetota bacterium. GTDB lineage: Bacteria > Planctomycetota > Phycisphaerae > UBA1845 > UTPLA1 > JADJRI01. The sequence goes on along the minus strand of JADJRI010000012.1, from coordinate 91,163 downwards.
GGGGATGAAGAACCCGAATGAGTATCTCGGGCTGGATGATTCCGCGCAGGACATGAAATTCCGATGCGATGTCATGAAGGAGGCCATTCGCACGGCGTGGCGGCATGACAACAGTCGACAATTGAAAATGCAGTATACCAATGTGGCCCGCGGGGTGAGCAATGCGGTGGACGCCGCCTCGGTTTTGAAGGTTTTATGGCGCCGGAGTTTTATTTCGCGGCGCGGAGGGTGCGTATCCGTTGGATGTCTTTTCCGAAATCATTCCGGAAATGTCAAAGGAGACGGACCAAAAGAAATATGAAGACTGGCTGTTCGTCTTCGGATCGGCGATCGGCTATTTGCAGCGGGACGAAGCGACGACACGCGTAACCGACGTCAGGAAAGATGTCGGCCGGACCGTCATCACAGTCGACGGATTGCCGGAGGGCGATTGGAAGGGGCGTCGGCCAAGGAATATGCGCAGGGCGTCACCGGCTTTGTCCATACAAGCAATCATCAATTCGAGATCACATTGAACGGGACGCGCCAGGTTCAGAAGGGATCAGGCGCCCGTCAAACTGGGCAGCAACGTGCATCTCATTCAACCGGGCAGCAATGTCTATTTCTATCGTCCGGGTTCTGAAAAGACACGGGCGCTGCAGGTCATCAGCACGAAGCCCAGCCCAAAGCCGGAAACGATCTGCATTACGGTTTCCGATCCTCCCATTGTTCCGTGTCCGACTTGCCAAACGAGCCGGCCCTGCACCAAGCATGAACCCCACCCGCTTCGTCCGCGGTTTTGCGTGACGTGTTCCCATTCGCACATTCAGGTGCCGATTGAAGTCGGGTGGGGCGCCGAAGCGGAGATTCCGAAGGGCGGCAGCGTCAAAGTTTCCAAGGTCAAGGACCTGGGTAATGGTAAGCATGAATTGACTTTGAATACAAATAAGGACTTTACCAAAGACTGTAGCGTGACGCTGAATCGCATCGTCAGCTCCAGCAAAGAAACGGAACTTTTCAACATTGCGCTGGTCAGGCGCGGCGCGCCGATTACAGCCCGCCCCGGCCTGAAGGAGGCGCTGATTTACAAGGAATTTGCGTCGCAGTTGGACTTTTCGTATACCAATAATACGCAGCGCGTCGTACGAATTCACAAGAAGGAACGGAAAATGGTCCTGACCGAGGGGTCGACCGATCCGCGGGGGCGCAATCCCAATATCGTCGGACAAACGAGAACCTGGACGCATTACAAGACTGGCCAGGCGAAGCAATATGAAATTTCCGAGATCAACAAGAGTGGAATCGGCGGCGGCGGCGTTATTACCATTGAGGGCATTACGTTTGGCATCGAGGTGTGCCTCGATCACGGCACCCACCGGCTGGCGAAGTTTTATGGCGGCGCCGCAGTGGAATGTTCGGATTCGACTTGCGGAGCACGAGTCGACCTCGGCGACAATTGTCCGGCATGTGGTCAGGCTAATTCGGACACATTCGACCCCTTGTACCTCGAGGATGGAGTCATCACCTGCAGCGCCTGCGGCGATTTTTCGAAGGCCGGCGACACTTGCGGGTTTTGCAATGCCGCAACACTTCAAAGTGCGGTGATGGCGAAACCCGGCGATCCGCGCGTACAGATTCATCTTATTCCGTCGTGGGGTATGGACATCGGTCTTGGGGCCGGTTGCTGTGTGGACGACGGTCTCGCCTTCAACGTTGATGGCGATCGTGCAGCCAAGGGCACCGCGTCGGTCGTTCGCAAATTCGACGGCACCTGGGGTTGCGACCGACACCTTGATGTAGCCGAGGCGGTTTATGGCCACTGTACTGAAGGCACCGGCCAATGGTATTGTCCGGAGTTGTTACGCGGCGACAGGCAACGCCAATTTTGGCCCGGCCAATTCCGCTTGCAACCTTCATCCACCCTTGTCCGTCAACCGTGTGGAAGTCACGTGTGGCGCATCACTTGTTCAAATGGGCACATCCATCGCTCCTGAAGCCAAGGCTGCCGTCGATATGAGCGTTTTGCAGCCGGATCGTGCCACTTTTTTCACGACCGACGGTCAGGTCTGGATTTATCCGCCGCAGGATATTCCGCCGGCGGAAACCGTTTAGTACTAAGGACAAAGGGGCCATGCCCAACGCCGCGCGCAAGACAGACACCACCGCCCATGGCCTGCCTCTCAGTCCCGGTCCAGGGAGTCCGGACATCGATATTGGCTTTTTGCCGGCCTGGCGAGCCCTGCCATCCAGCGTTGGTGCATCGGTGGAGGCTGCGTCCAATGCCATGGATTCCCTGATCGGCACGTCAACCCTCACGCCCGCCAACGCGGCCAAGCCCCTGGCCGACATCGCCAAGGCGCTGGCCGAGTCAGCCGCGAATGCGGCCGTGGAGGGAAATCCGAGTGCCATAGGTCCGACAGTGACGGCGCTCATCTCGCTCAATACGACCAATGTCGCCCTGACAACCGCGTGGACATCGGCCTCGGCAGCGCCGGGGGGGCAGCCGGCGGCGAATACGGCCTACACGCAGGGAATCAAGGCGGCGGCCGCGGGTGCGGCGACGGCCGTGTTCAGTTCGGTGGGGGCGATGGCGGACATGCACAACTGCTCCGTGGTGGTTCCGCCGATGCCGCACGGTCCGGGTCTTGTAACCAAGGGCAGCAAGTCCGTGATATTCAATAATCTGCCGGCCGCACGGCAGAATGATCAGGTAATGGAAGCATGCGGCGGGGCGGATCCGATTCAGATGGGATGCACGACCGTCGAGATCGGCGACCTGGAGGCAGCGGCGGCGCGGAAAGCGGCAGCGAAGGCGGGGCCGGCGAAAGCGGAGCGCCCGCAGGTCAGGCACTGGATCGGACGGCGGCTTCAGGCGCGGTTGCGCATGCCGACGAGGCCCCGGTTCCAGCTCGATCAAGTCCATTTCGCTCGGCGTCGTGTGCGAGTGTTCGCAAAGCGGATGCGCGGATGCCTTTCGAAATGCGTCCCGCGACGGCACTCCGCTGGTTGAGCGTGATACGCCGGGTTGCGGAGGACCCGCGAACGAAGTGGTCGAGGCCGGCGTGCATTGGATCGAAGTCGAGTTGCTCGGTGAAGATGATCGCGGCGTCGCATATGAGCCATACCTCGTCAAGCTTCCCAGCGGTCGCGAAATGCGCGGGAGCCTCGACGCAGACGGACGCGCCAGGCTCGAAGGTCTGCAATCCGCAGGCACGTGTCGCATCAGTTTTCCGAATTTGGATGCCGACGCGTGGGAGGATCTGCCCTGATGCCCAAGATTCACACGGTGGCCGTCGGCGAATGCGTTTCGAGCATCGCGGAACAATATGGCTTTTTTTCGGAAACGATCTGGAACGAGCCGGCTAACGCAAGCATTAAGCAAAAGCGCGCCAATCCCAACATGCTGGTACCGGGCGATCGCTTGCTTGACCATTCCCGACAAGCGAATGAAGGAGGCGACCAAGCCGACCGATGCGCGCCACAGGTTTCGGAAGAAGGGCGTTCCAGTGAAGTTTCGTCTTCAGCTTTTTTCCGGAGAGACGCCGCGCGCCAATCAGGACTACACATTTGTATTGGATCGGCGCATCCTTTTGTCGGGGACGACCGATGGCGATGGCGTGCTCTTCGCCGAGATTCCGCCGGGCGTCAAGGAAGGCAAGGTGGAAATCGGCCCCGATCATTTTGAAGTCTGGATCGATTTCGGCACACTGGCGCCGATTGACACGCTGCAGGGAATTCAGCAGCGCCTCTGCAACCTTGGTTATTCATGCGAACCAGCAGAGCGACAAATCAACGACAGCATCCGCAAGGCGCTCGGCCGATTTCAGAAGCGATTCGGCCTGGAGCGGACCGGCGAACCGGATCAGGCCACCCGGCTGAAACTCAAGGAACTGCACGACGCCGTGCATGACATTCCTCCAGAGGAACCATCGCGTGCCGAACGGAGCTAAAGCATTCTTTAGGAGAATCTTCGCGCAGCGGCAGGTTCGTACCACCGCGCCCGTCGAGACGGCGACCGTTGCCGCGCCGGCCCGTCGCGGAATTCGGCTGGCCATGCTTGCGATCGAAACGTTTTACACGCCGGCCCGCACCAATACGGTCGATCAACTGCTGGACTATGTGCGACAGGCCGACGCGCGATTCGCCGCCGAGGACAACCCGTTCAATGATCAGGAGCTTCGCATTTTTCTGGCGCCGGAGTGGTATTTCCGCAATGTCGGCACGCCCTTTACACATGCTGACATGCGGGCGATTGTTGAAGAACTCCGCCTCAAGACGGCGGCCGCCGAATTCCGAATTGGATCATCGTCGCCGGCACAATTTACTTCGGCCTTGGCTTTGATGCTCAGGTGGACAACGCCGACGATCTCACCGTGAACACGGCCGGAAGCCCGCCGTGTTCGCGACGAAATGCGCGCCAGTATTTTTGTTTCTCTGCCCAAGGGCGGCGACGGATGCATCGCCGACGCGCGCGGAGCCGGCGCTGCCCGTGCAGTGGTTTGTCGGCAATGTGGCGCTCGTCTTTCGCCAGGGGCGGCTGCTCCATCATCGTTTCAAGATTTATGAACACGACATTGCGGACGACAAGAAAACCAGCGGCCAGGAAAAATGGGCCATGTTTACGCTTTCGCTCGCGGCGCGCCGGCAACTGGCGCACTCGCGCTATCTTTTCGACCGAGCAATCTCAAGTTTGCCATCGATGTCTGCCGCGATCATGTTATGTGTGCGGGGTTTGGTCGTTTGCCGATGAAAGTCCCGACTGCCCGTCCGCAAGCTAAATGAGATTGGCGTCGATTTTCACATCATCATCGCCAACGACGTGGGTCCCAAAGGTTACCGATGGCTGCGTCTGCCGGGATGGCGGTTATTTCATCGAATGTGACGGCAAGGGCGACAATATCACCACCGCGGTGAAAATCGGGCGCGACACGCCCCCGACCGATGATCCCGCGCTCATTGATAATCTTCTTGCCGCTGAAGAGGCCGTGCGACCGCATGTCGATCCACTCGCCGACGCGCAGGGCCTGGTGAGCAACCTACTGGGTCCGCTGAACAGCGCCAAGGAACAACGGGCGCCGCTGCTCGATGCCATTCATGAGCAAACGAAGAAAATCAGCAAAATGTCAGCAGGCCCTAAACGCACTGAGGAGGAGCGCGTTCTTCGTTTGCGCAAGGAGGCCTTGCAGGTTTTTGATTCCGACATCCTGCTGCCCCGCCAACAGGCCTATGACAACGCAAGCCGGGCGATGCAGGCGACGAGAACAACCTTTGATACCGCAAAGGCCATCGAGACCGGCCATCGACAGGCCCTTAGCACCGCCAATCGATCCCGCGCCGCCGCGAGCGAACTTGGAACCGCCACTGCGTCACCCTTGAAGACGTGGTCGGGCAAAATGTACCTGGACGATGAGGACGCGTGATGCCTGCTGCAAATGACATTTCAGGGGCGGCCTTGCACGCCTTTGTTGCTTATCGCAAGACGGCCGGCGAGCGTCTTTATGGAATTGCAGATGCCGCGCGCGATCACGATCTGGCCGTGGCGCCGCGGGATGAATTCGACATGCCCATCTATTCACTGTTTGATGGGAATGCCCCGGATTACATGCGCGATGTCGCGCCTATCTGTTTTCGTTTGACATCAAGCCGTCGTATCCGTATCGCACTTCGGCTCTGCTCGATCGCTGGGCGGCGCAGATGGGCAATTGCGCGGGGATTTTCGCGCTCAGTGAATCCAACTCGCGCGACATGTTGTTGCATTTGCGCCAGGTGTTTCAGGGTCCGACGGAAGATCGGCGCTACTATCTGCGTTTTTATGATCCGCGCGTGCTTCGGACATTTTTGCCATCGTGTTCACTGGCGGACGCAGCGCAGTTTTTCGGGCCGATTCGCTGCATTTTCGTGGAATCGGAGCAGCCCGGCGTCATGCTCTCGTGCATGCCCGGTGAGACGGGCGTCAAGATCGACGAGATTTTGCTGAATCCCGGACAAGGAGCCTGATTGTGCAACTTAATGCAGCTCAAATGCAGGCCCTGCAAGACGGGGCCAAGCGAGAATTCGAGGATCGAGTGGTGGCACACTGCCATTCGTACTTTCCCGATCAGTGTTGCGCGCTGGGCGCCGACGAGACGCGCGAAATGGTGCGCGAGGCCATTGCCCGCGCCGGTCACCATGGATTCAAGGTCGAGCGACATGTGTGCAAGTTTGTCGATTTGTTTTTTACTTTCGGAGAGCAGCTAAACACCGATCCGGCGTTGGAATGGGCTCAGGCGATTTTGAGTGATACATCAATTGCAAGTCCGGCGGAGCGCATCAGGCAGGCTTTGCGACGAAGCCCTGGAACACCTGGAACGATGCTAAATTCACATGGCAGAACAACCCCAGCAAACAAGTGAATCGCAACCCTGGTGGTTTGTGCGTCTCGGGCGCGCGATCATTTCCTTGTTGCCCGAGACGGCGGCCGAGAATCTTGAGGAGGCCATCGAGGACGAGTCATTTTCCGAGCAAGTCGCACAGGAGCCGGTGGAGACCTGCACCGGCACCGAAACGCCGGCCGAAGAATCGATCCCCGAAAAAAAGAAAAAAGAAAGAAAAAAAAGAAGAAGAAGCCCACGGCACCGACGACTACTGAATTGGTTGCTGAGGAGGAGGAAGAAGAAGAGAAGCTGGATGAGATTGAAGAAAAACCGTCTGTCCAGATGCAAAAGCCGCCGCCGCGACCGACGGACGACTCGGGGTGGACTTCAGCCACCACGGTGCGAAAAAGGCGTGAAACGCGCTGGTATGACAATCTTCCGCAGGTCTCTTCCTCCGGGAAGTCCGACGCCTGCGATAGCATTGCGAGCGGTCGCGGCGAGCACACCACCGACCACCTGCCTGAATTGATCGATGCCGTGGGCGAGGGATCATTCGATCGGGGAATATTGGCACGCATCATTGCGCAGGCTTTTCTTAAGAATGAGGTGGTGGCCGTCAATGCGCTGATTTCGCGGCATTATCTTTTGACTGAAATACCGCATGCGCTTTTGGAAGGCGGCACCAAACAGCTCGTCAGTCCGATTATTGTTATATACAACACGCTTGTTGATCCGCGTCGAAAATCGTTCGGCACCTGCTACTCGATTACGTGGCAAAAGGCCAATAGGTACCGCACGGCAAGCACGGTCTAGGCTTTGCTGCGGGTCTACATCAGGTCAATTTGCTCCATCACAATCCGCCGGGACTCAAGCATGAATCGGCGCGTTCAAATCACCGGTTCATTGCGAAAAGCCGCGTGCTAATCAAAAGCCAATCTCTGCGGCGCGGGTTGTGCCGCCGGCGGGGAAGCGCTTGGGCGTGATGTCGGACTGCGGCAATAACGTCGAGAAAATGCACCAGCCAAGGTCGCTTTGGCTGCCATCGGCCTTGATGGTGAGTTTTTCCTCGTGGCTGGGATCGATGACGTACAGATGGTGGAACTTGCCATCTTGTTTGACGACCGCGCCGACGCACACTCGGCCGTGGTCCCAGGCACCGTTCAGGTCGTCGGCGATGACTGTCGGCCAGCCGAGGCCTAGGAAACAAGTCAGGCTTGGGTGCTTTGTTTTGACGACATCTTCGTTGCCGCCGCCCCAGTAGTATTTGCGTTTGGGGTCTTGCTTTGCATCAGTTTTCCGGTGCTGCGAAGCACGAAATCCATGTTGTTGTGGAGGATATTCGCCATTTACGAACTCGATGATGCGACGATCGGGCGGTTCGAGCTTGGCCGTGTTGATGGTGTTCTTGGCCCAGTCAGGCTTGCGCATTGCCGGTGTGATAGTCGAGAACAAATCGCGCGCCGCTTCGGCAATGTCCTCGACGCGCGGATCTCGGTTCGAGATCTTTGCGCCATAGTAGCGCAGCGTCAGGGCGGCGCACGTGGCGAGGCAAAGGTGGTGCAAAGGAACGTGATAGGTCTTGCCGTCGTAGACAAAAGTATGATAGAGCAGGTTGCTCAAGTCTCGCTTGAGATTTGGCGAGAGAATCTGCGACATGTATTCGACATCGAGCGAGAAGGTATCGAACACCAGCGCGGCATTGCCCGTTAGCCAGAGCGTGCTTCCCTCGACGACCGCCTTGAATCGCTCCCGGTCGACGACCTTCCACGTTTTGAAGTCCATTTGGATCTCGTGAATGCCTTTTATATCAACCTTGCTGGTGGAAATGCCTGTCAGGACTTTTGGAACGGTGAAGCTGAGCGTGACGCGCTCCGGATAGACGCGATCTCCGTTTTCGGTGGTCGCCGGAACGCGATATTAGCGTCCTGCCTGAAGGTCCGTTGAAAAACTGAACCGGCCCTCTTCGCTGGCGTTCGCGGTTTCGAGCTCCTTTTTGTTTTCAAAAAGAGTGAGTGTCGCCGGAACGACGGCGTAGTCGCGCAGACCGACTTGCGTCGGCGCTTTGCGGTCGAACACATTCTCCAATCCGACCGGAATGATTCCGCCGGGAATGGTGGCCGGCGCGTTGCCATCCATGTACATCAGGCGCGAATACGCCTGCCCGGAGATGACAAAGGTGCGGCGCTTGGCCAGAGTCGTTCTCGATCCGGAATTGGGAGTGCCGCGGCTTGCTCGTCGGTTTACTTTGTCCTTGGTTCCTGCTGACATGGTCATCTCGCTTTCAGTTCGTCTTATGAACCGTGTTCGATCCGAAGTTTTTCGCGGGTTTCGCCGTCCAGTTGCCCGGTGGTTTTCATTCCGTGGCGAGCCTGGAAAGCACGCACGGCCTCGGACAGATTTCCTGTATCCGCGTTTTGATTGTTGAGGTAACCCAGATTCTCCAGCCGCGCGACGACGCCGGAATCCGTTTCGATGGGTTCAACGTCGCCCAAGTCTAGTTGATAAACATCTTCATCGCCGGGGTGGCCGACGCGAAGGGTGACGCTTTTTGTGTTGCCACGTATCGGGATGGCAAGATTGCCATCGTCGTCGGTGACGCCGTCGAAGTTCCGGCCGGCGAACTCCAAGGTCCAGGGCGTATTTGCGCGGGGATCGTCATCGTCGAGCAGGCGAACCAGCAGCTTGCTGGGCTCGCCGAGTCGCACGAATTTGTAGTGTTGATCGAGCGAGCCTGAATCAGATTTCGGCCGCAGGTCCGGGACAAACACGGCGTCGCCGGTGCACAGCATTCGGGTTGCCGCGAACGCGCTTCAATTCGGCGTTGGCGGCATGATCCCAGATTGTCTGCCAGAAGTGGCCGCTTTCGAATGCGATGCTGGAAATGCAGTCGCCCAAACCGGCCGTTTTGCATCGACCGCCGCGACCGGCGGCGCCGGCCAAGACGGGCTGCTCCGCGCCGGCGTGGATATGTTGCTCAGTGGACGATCCTGTCGATGTCACCACGGCGGCACACTGAGCGCCCCAGCGGTGCCATGCCATCACGTCAAGACTCACGAACGAAATCTCGCATGCACCGGGGTTTTGAATACCCGTCACCCGCGCACGGCCGTTCGCGTCGAGCGACCCGAAAACTTCCTTGCCTTCCGGCAGGCGCAGCCGATAAGGCTCGCCGACAACGGGACACTCGGTTTCGTCCACCAGCTCGATCGAAACCCAGTGGGTGCCGGTGCCGACGCGTTGTTCCGATTCGCCGGGCGGACGTGACGATGGACCGGCTTTCTTTTCGCTCGAAGGGGCTTTCGGCGATTGACTCGACGATTCTGTCGAACTGCTGCCACGCGCGCTGCTCCCACCGCCCGCGGCGGACAGATCGCCGATCAAAACGGTCATCTCTCCCGCGGCAATTTGCCCCGGCTCCGACGTGCAGACGGTCAGGTCCGACACGCGCGCCGCGGGTTTGTTCCCAATCAGCACAGTCGCGCTTCCCTTGGTGATGGTGCCACCAGCATGCGCCTTGGGCCCGCTGAACATCGGGCAGACATGCGGATCGCCCATGCACGCGGCCGGCATGTTGCCGATGAACACCATTGCCGCCTGGCCGGTCGTCACCGGTCCGATGGTTCCACCGTGGGCGGTTGAGTCGCCCGCTCGTGCGGCGGCCATTCCGGACCCCGGTGACGATGGTCCGGCGACAGGCGAAGGTTGTGGCGCGGCGCCGTGGGCAGCTTCAAATGTTGCCTGCGCTGCGCTGAAGCTGTGGTTGCGAACGCCATTCGGCGAAACGCCCCAGGTATCGGGATTTTTCGGATCCGGATACCCGTCGTAGTAGCTCGACATTTGTTCAGGCGTCGCCACGATTACTTCACTCCGGCCGGCGCGCTCACCGGCGCGCCGTGCTTGTGTGGAAATGCTCCATCACCCATGTCAGAATCCGTGAACCTTCATTAACTTTGCCCGCACCGCCGCGCCGATTTGCGGGCGGGGGGGCGGTTCGATTGCGTGCTCGCTGCAGAATCGCTCGATCGCAGACGAGGTCTTCTCGCTCATGATGCCGGTTACGCCGCCGACGTCGTATCCCAAATTGTCAGCCGCGCCTGAACGCCACTGATGCTCTCGATGGGATGGATGTGCCCGAGGTTCAGTTCAAACTCGTTGGCCTCCTCGCCCTCGCCCACGATCAGCGTCGCCCGCCGCGCGTCCGGCCGCAATGGCTGATCGATCTGCCCCAGCGAGTCTGTCACGCCGGTCACTTCGTGGTCGTCGAACTTCAAGACGTAAGGCCGATTCGCCAGCGGCTCGTCAGCGTCCTTCACCACGAGGCGCAGCACGCCCGGCTCTCCGCGGCGCCGAAAACGATGGCGCGTTTCGGTTTGACCGGGTTCGTATTTCGGCGTGAGTGGCGGAACCGTTACGCGGTCTCCGGGAAACAGCACGTGCGGGTCGCGCCGAGCGGCGTTCAATTCCGCGTTCCCGGCGTGGTTCCAGATCGTTTCCCAGAAATGCCCGCTCGCCTTGGCGATCGACGAAATACAATCGCCGAGTTGCACGACGTGTTCGCCGTCGCCGACCGGTGCGATCTGCAATTCTTCGTTCGTCTGTGCTACATTCGCCGACTCCGCCGCGGTTTGCGATTTATCGCTGGTCCCAGCGGGAGTGGATGTCAGTTTGCGGGCTTCCTGCTCGGCCCGAAGTTCCGCAGCGCGGCGCTGAAGCCGACCAAGCCCCGCACCCAATGAAATATCCGTGAAGTTCGGCATCAGATTCGCTCCCACGCAAGCGCGTCCAACTTTGGAAATGTGATCTGACAGTTTCCTGGGTCGCTGACCATGACATGCGCCAGGCCGTTCTGATCGAGCGAACCGCTACGAATCGTTCGTCCATCCGGCGCGATGATTTCATACTCTTCATAGGGAATCGGCCGGCCGATCTCATCGACGAGTTCGATCTCGATCCACGATGTCTTCAGTTCCTGCGGCGTTGTGCCATCCGGGCGTTTGTCGTCCTGCTGATAGGTTTTGTCGCGCCCCGGCATCGCCGTACCGGCTTCGAGCGGAGCGACGACTTCCAGCGCTGCGACCGGCGTTCCCGTTCCTGCTGAGCCGCCGCTGTTGAGCTTGATCATCTTGCCCAACTCGATGATTCCCGTGGCGTCGATCTTGATGAAGTTGCCGCCCACTTTGAGCGTGATGGCGCTGGCCGATTCGAGCACGAGTTCGGACTTGGCGTTGACGTAATAGCTGCCCTTTGTGGTGGTGCCGATGTTCCCCTTCGTGTCGATCGCATAGTCGCCCGTGACCGTGAGCGACTTCTTGCCGCCCACTTTCTCCGCCATATCGAGCTTGACTTCGCACGTTTTATTTTCTTCACCAACTCGTGCTTGGCCGCTTCGACCGTCAAGTGATCGTTTTCGACGGTTTCAACGCGATCGTGCTTCACGCGTACATGAAAATCGCGCTGAGCGTGAATCAACAGTTGCTCCGAATCCTTGCGGTCCTCAAAGCAGATTTCGTTGGTCCCGCCGCCGCCGGTCGTGCTGTTCGTTTTGATGACGCTCTTGGTTTTGTCTGCGGGCAGCGCATACGGCGGCATGTGATCTGCGTTGTAAACGCTGCCGACGATGATCGGCTTGTCCGGATTGCCTTCCAGAAAATCGACGACGACTTCCTGTCCCACGCGGGGAAGAAACATCATGCCGTAGCCGCCGCCGGCCATGCCGTGGCTCACGCGAATCCAGCAGGATGAGTCCTCGTTGAACCGGCCTTCTCGGTCCCAGTTGAACTGGACTTTGACGCGGCCGTACTTGTCGGTGTGGATCTCCTCGCCCGCCGGACCGGATACGCGCGCTGTCTGCGTGCCGCGCATCACCGGCCACGGCGTCACCCGTGCCGGCCGAAAGGTGACCGACGCCGGGACGCACTCGAAGCTGCATTCATATTCCGGCACATCCGCGCCGTCTTCCAAGTCGCTTAGAAGATCGTCAGCGGAGCCGAAGGCGACCGATGCTTCGCGCGAAGCCAGACCGCCGTGGAACATCGACGGGCTTGTACTTCGTCCGGGGTTCCAGTCGGCCCTGCCTTGGTACCTGCCGTTTGAGGGTGTCTCCGATGCGTCCCGGATCAACGATGGGTCATCGGCTCCCATGGCCGAAATCCGGCTGCGCATGCGTCCGCCGGGAAACCCGCCGCTGCTTCCGGGCGTGCGGACGGATTCGTGCCGTCCCCGGTGACTAATCGACGTCACCAGAAACGACTCATTCACGGATGTGCTCGGATGGTCGCTCAATTTTGAACGTGCGCGCCGGCACCAGTCGGACGCTGTTGCTTTGACCCACGCCCAGTACGCGGCCGCATTCGAGTTCCTCGGCTCGAATCTGCACCAGCGTGCGCCCTTGCGATTGCAGTGCATATTCGCCGGGATAATCGCTGACTTCGAGGCCAGTGTCCCGCCCGCAGTCGGCCTGCGATTTCAAATCCAGTTTAGGATTCTCGAAACTGAAGTCGTTGATCGTGACACTGCCGGGCCGCACGCTCCTGCCGAGACGGAACCGCGAAACATGTTCGTCGCGCGGGCTCATGCCGGTTGGCGGGACGTAGGGAATCGGTGCGTCCTCTTTCGACGAGACGTACGCGGACTTCGAGTCTGCGAAGACCAGCACATGCCGATCCGGACGTTGTTCGAAGTACCACCAGATGCCCTCTTCCTCCATGAGCCGGGCGATGAAGTTGTAATCGGTCTCACGATATTGAACGCAGAATTCGCGCTTGTCGTACGATCGCTCCAGCATGGGACGATAGCGATCAGTCGCGATGCCCGCACGCGTCAGCACCTCTTCGATAATCTCGGGGGCCGTCTTATTCTGAAAAATTCGCGAGCCATAGCGATGGCACAACAGCCAGACGGCCGGCACCAGCTCAATTCGAAAATAGGTGAGTTCGGCGGATTCGCCGGTCAATTCAAAGCGGCTCACAATACCGTGAAACCACTTGTCGCCGTTCGGATGCGCGATGCTGAAAACAGCCGCTTTGCCGACGATCTTGTCGAAGGCGACGGCATGATCGCGGGCGGCCACTTCAATTTCAAAACGATAGAGCCTGGATAATCCCTCCAAACCGCTATAGCGGATCACTTGAAATCGGTCGGCCGAATCGCCCGCAACCTGAAACGCCAGCGTGGCTCGACTTGTCTCTTGTGCCATTTGCACCATGGTGGTTCTCTTTCGATCCTGTCCGTCATTGGCGAAGCCGACGGGCCGTGCTTCGGGTGTTTTCGTATCCCTTGTCGGGCCAGCCTTTTGCGTGCATGCAACAAGGCTGCCGTTCAATTGCCGCTCCAGTCAATATGGGGGCGACGCACACTATGCGACGCGGAAGGCATGCCATACACGCTCGTTTTTGGGTTATTTCCCCCCAAGGCCGGGCCGGGCGATCGGCAGAGAATCCGGCGTCTTTTGGCCTGTTGTTGAGAGCGAGAGCGGATGAGTTTGGCGGGCCGATGTTCGGGAAGGCGGGTCGATTGGGAATAGTATTATGGGGAAGTTGTTCAGTTCGCGGTCGTGAATTCGCAAAATGCATGCCGATGATTGTGCGGAATATCTTCAACAGTTACGCAGCGACAGCCAGGCCAAATCTTGATGGTCTGGTTAAGATAAGAGATATGGCCGTACCGAGCTGCGTGTATCAAGCAAGACAATGTTGTAATAGGAACCAAGTGCAAGTGTGTCCAAAATGAGACACTGTGGAACCAAGGTTATTGTCGCGCTGCTTGGCGTTGCAGCGCCATTATTTTTGGCGGCTCAATCGCCATCACCGACAACGCAGCCCGAGTCCGCGGCAATCAATGACCCCGGTCTGTACATTCCGGTTCGACTGCGAACGGCGCGAATCCATGCGCTGAGCGGTCCATTCATCGCCGATCGGAAAATCTGGCTGGCACGCTGGTTCCGCGAGGCCTCTTCTGATTTGGCGGAAGCGATTTACAGAGCCGTGAGCGCGGCAGAATACCAGGCGCTTACACTCGAAACGGCGTACAAACCCATCCTTCTCGCCGAGTGCCGGAGAATTGTTTCGCGCTGGCCAGAAAAACCGGATGCCTATCAAACCTTTGTTACCAATCCCGAACCGCGAGCCGTCACGCTGGCCCGTACGGCGGCGCTAAATCCGGAGGCCCGCGACATTCTCAGGCCGATTCTCGAATCACTCTTAAGGCAACTGCGCGACGGTACGCATGGATGGAATGCGGATTACGGCAAGACGACGCTATGCCGCGTTCGCTTGCAACAGGCGCTGGGGATGCCGTGCGATCCCATCGCCGATTATGGACGTAATCGCGGTTTGCGATGGATGCTTGCGCATATCGATGACGGTGGGTGGGCGCATTGGTCCATCGGTTCGCCGTGGTATCAGATCTTCAACGACGTGATTGTGCCGATTGGCTGGGATGTGCGGAACAAACTCACCGACGAAGAGCGGACGAAGTTTCTTGCCGTTTACTATTTTCCGTTCTATTGGCAGGCAGATGGCGCATCGCCGCTCATCGGGGAAGATCGCATCGAAAACCGGATCAAGTCGTATCGACTTTGGACGGGTTATGCGAGTCGATGGCGCGGCTCGGATGATATTTCCACTTACATGCGTTGGCGCGCTTTGCACGAGCTTGGTTTTGCCGTGCAGTTTGACGATTTGTTTTGCCCTCCCACGCCGGACTGGTGCCCGCCGCAGCCGCCTTTGCCATCAGAGTCGGACTTCACGCGTGCCGTTATTGAGCGCGGGTCCACGCAGGTGACGGTGCAATTCAATGCGACGGGGCCCTCGATTGATGGTGCGCATCGCGGCAATGGGAAAGCCGAGTCATACACGGTGGAGATTAAGTCGAGGCCTTGAATCTCGTATTCAATCTGAGTTTCCCCAATGTTGTGTGGCTGCCCCGGTTCGGGAATGAAATCTCACCTTGCCAAGTCATGCGAGGGTAAGCCCGATAACAAAACCATTCTTGGCCTAGAAACTGCTGAATCTGCGATCGTCGGCTCATTTCTTACCAAATCAAGTGATTTAAGATTGGCTTTGATCCACGATTGGACAAGGTACAGATTTTGACTTATAACGCATTGCATGTCGCGAGATCCAGCAACGCTCCTTCGACAACATGGTGTCCAAGTCACGGCTCAGCGCTTGGCCATCCTGCGCGCGGTATCCGGGCGTCCCCATGGCACGGCCGAATCGATCGCCGAAGATGTGCGGAACGACATCGGCGCCATTTCTCGACAGGCCGTATACGACGCGCTGGGAATGCTATGCGAAAAGGGACTCATCCGTCGCATACAGCCTGCCGGCTCGCCGGCACTTTATGAAGATCGGATCGGCGATAATCACCACCATCTGATCTGTCGCGCATGCGGGAAAACCGTTGACGTCGATTGCGCCGTCGGCGTGATTCCATGTCTGACCGCCAACGCCGATTCGGGCTTTCGGATTGATGAGGCCGAGGTGATTTACTGGGGCGCATGCCCGGAGTGCCTTGCGAAAACACCGGGGGCGGAGGTTGAGCAATCATAACAATACACCTTGAAATCGGAAAAACCAAAGTTCAATTAAATGTCAGGAGGAATTAAATGTCACATCACACAATCACAAGCAAATGCCATGATTTGTGCATCGTTGCACAGTTTCGCACGAAACGGTCCATCATGACAGCAACGCAATTCTGCATTGCAGCCCTGGCGATTTGCTTCTGGATGGGATTCGACAGTGCCAATGTTGAGGCACAATCTTCGCCGGAGAAACAATCCGGAATCAGCAGCAAATGCCCGGTGATGGGCGAACCGGCCGGACCCAATCGCAACACGGCCGCCGGGGCCATGTCGATTCGAGACTGGTGGCCCAACCAGCTCAACCTGAAGATACTCCATCAGAATTCCGCAAAGGGCAATCCGCTGGGCGCGGACTTCAACTACGCCGAGGAATTCAAAAAGCTCGACCTCGATGCCCTGCGAAAGGACATCGAGAAGTTGATGAAGACATCGCAAGATTGGTGGCCGGCCGATTATGGCAACTATGGTCCGTTGTTCATCAGAATGGCGTGGCACAGCGCGGGTACCTATCGCGTGGCGGATGGTCGCGGCGGTGCATCCTATGGTACGCAGCGTTTTGCCCCGCTCAATAGCTGGCCTGACAATGCCAGTCTCGACAAAGCGCGCCGATTGCTGTGGCCGATCAAGCAGAAGTATGGTCAAAGGATTTCCTGGGCAGACTTAATGGTTTTCACCGGCAATTGCATTGGAGTCGATGGGCTTCAAGACAATGGGGTTTGCCGGTGGCCGGGAAGATGTCTGGGAGCCGCAGGAAGATATTTATTGGGGACCGGAGAGCAAGTGGCTTGGCGACAAGCGCTACACCGGGGACCGAGAACTGGAGAATCCGCTTGCCGCCGTTCAGATGGGGCTCATCTATGTGAACCCGGAAGGGCCCAACGGCAATCCGGATCCGCTGGCAGCGGCCAAGGACATTCGTGACACATTCGGCCGAATGGCGATGAATGATGAAGAGACCGTGGCGCTCATTGCCGGTGGACACACGCTGGGCAAGGCGCATGGCGCCGCGAGCGCGGATCATGTCGGTCCCGAACCCGAGGGCGCGCCGCTTGAAGAACAGGGTCTTGGTTGGAAGAACAGGTACGGAACGGGCAAGGGCGGGGACACGATTACGAGCGGCCTTGAGGGTGCGTGGACCTCGACACCGGTGAAGTGGTCCCACGAGTATTTTGACAATCTGTACCGATACGAGTGGGAACTGGTCAAGAGTCCGGCCGGCGCATCGCAGTGGGTGCCGAAGGATGAGGGCGGTATAGGTCTCGTTCCGGATGCGCACAACCCTTTGAAATCACACGCTCCGATCATGTTGACAACGGATCTCTCGCTGAAGATGGATCCGGCCTATGCAAAGATTTCGAAGCGATTTCGTGAGCACCCGGAGGAATTTGAAGCGGCCTTCGCGAAGGCGTGGTACAAGCTGACGCACCGCGACATGGGGCCATATTCGAGGTGCCTTGGACCGCTCGTTCCCGCGCCGCAATTGTGGCAGGATCCAGTTCCAGATGCTGATTATGAGTTAATTGACGAGCAGGATATCGCAACGCTGAAAAGCAAGGTTCTCGCTTCAGAACTCACCAGTTCACAACTGGTAACAACCGCGTGGGCGTCGGCGTCTTCATTCCGCGGAACCGACAAGCGGGGCGGCGCGAACGGTGCGCGCATTCGCTTGGTGCCGCAAAAAGACTGGGAAGTCAATCAGCCTGCTGAACTGGCCAAGGTTCTGGGAACTCTGGAAAAGATTCAGCAGGAGTTCAACAGCTCGCACTCTGACGGCAAAAAGGTGTCACTCGCTGACCTGATTGTTCTGGGTGGATGCACGGCCGTCGAACAGGCCGCAAAGAAAGCCGGGCATGACATTCGTGTACCGTTTACACCCGGACGTACGGACGCATCTCAGGCAATGACGGATGTCGAGGCCATCAGCGTGCTTGAGCCGACTTCCGATGGGTTCAGAAACTTCCTGGGTCATAAGCTCGACCGTCCGGCAGAGGAGATGCTGATCGATCGGGCGCAGAAGCTCACGCTCACAGCGCCGGAAATGACCGTTCTCATTGGCGGCCTGCGAGTGTTGGGTACCCATGTCGGCGACCCGAAGCTCGGTGTTTTGACAGACAGAATGGGCACGCTGACAAATGACTTTTTTGTCAATCTTTTGGACATGGGCATTGAGTGGCAGAAGTCGCCCAAATGCGAGTATTTCTTCGAGGGACGAGACCGCAAGACGGGGGACGTGAAGTGGACGGCGACGTCGGTTGACCTCGTGTTCGGATCGAACTCGCAGCTTCGCGCCATTTCGGAAGTGTATGCCAGTGCCGACGCCAAGCAGAAATTCGTCAAGGACTTTGTGGCAGTATGGAACAAGGTGATGAACCTTGATCGATTTGACCTGACCAGCGAGTCACGACAGGCGACTTTGGCGGCGGTCGATGGCGATTCACAAGAGGCCATCACAGGCCGAACCGCATCGACGGTAGAAAATTGACGTGGTGCTGTGAAACCGGTGGTTGTAGGTTTTTGAATTTGAAACTCCCCGAGTAGGATTCGAACCTACAACCTACCGGTTAACAGCCGGCCGCTCTACCGTTGAGCTATCGGGGAACAGGTTTTCAGACAAGTATTTATACCCTGTTCGCGTGGCATGTCTAGGGCCGCATTGCGAAGGAGTGGCGTTGTCTCAATTGATTTGAGGACTGGCATTGTGCCGCTTTCCCGTGGAAAAACGCTCGCGCCGTGGGTCGAGCGATTCTCGTTGATCGGCCGCCTGCCGCGCGGCATTAGAGCGGTTCGTTCAAATTATCTATCGGACGGCCGCAGGATTTGCGTTGCGTCCCAATTAGCAAGGTTTGTGCGGCTTCAGCGGGCCGCACCGGCCACATTGGCGAATTCGCCGCGGCTGTGCCGACGGCCGAGTTCCATGTAATTGCGGACCACATACTGCATGTATTCGCGTTCCTGCGCGGTCACGTCGCGCACGATTCTTGCGGGCACCCCCATCATCACCTTTCCGTCGAGAACCACGGTGTTCGGCGGAACGAGCGCGCCGGCCGCGATGAGGCAATGGCGCTGATGATGCTGCCATCGAGAACGATGGAGCCGATTCCGATGAGAGCGCCGTGCATGATGCGCGTGCAGTGAACAACGGCACGGTGGCCGATGGAGACTTCGTCTTCGATGTCGAGGTCGACGCCGCCGTGGGTGTGGATGATGGTTCCGTCTTGAACGTTGACGCGGGCCCCAATGCGAATACGGGAGACATCGCCGCGAATGCAGACATGGTGCATGATGGTTGAATCGTCGCCGATGGTGACAGCGCCGCCGACATATGCGGTGGGGGCGAGATAGACGTTTTGGCCGAGAATCGTTTGGGCGTTTTCGACAATGTTGAGCATGTCGGCGATCTTAGCTTGAGCCGCAGTTGAAGGCGAGTGGTTGGATGGCAGAGGACTGCGGTGCGACGTGCGTCGCTCATTGAGTGGCAGTCTTATTTTCTGGTGCCGTTCAAAGCGCGGATTTCATGGCAGGAGCTTTTTGCGTCTGATCGCGGCCTTTGATCAGGACGCTGGTGGCGATATTCAACGCGCTTAACCAGTCCTGAGTCAGTTGGGCGCTTCATTGTGAGCCGGCCATGTCTTTCATCACGCCGATGAGCGTGTCGCGAACAATGGGATAGTATTCCATCTGCGTTGGCTGAACCGGATGCCTTCGCACCAGGTCGATCAGCACCTGTTGCAGCTTTTGGGTTTTGCCAAGATTTTGCATGGCGAGCATGAATGAGGCGAGAAACTCCCGTTTTTGGGAAGACATATCGCGTGGAAAGAGCGGTCGAAGGACGGGGTGTTTCGAAAAGAGGTGTGCGAAGAAATGATCGACCATCTCCGGCCCGCGCGGCATGATGAGCTTGAAGCTCTGTTGCAATCGATTGATCTGTGCTTCGTCCATGGCGCTTCCCTCCGGTGTCGCGGCCTGAACCGCGACTGCAAAATGTCGCAGAGTCTATCGACACGACTGAAAAGAGGAATAAGAAGGAAACGACGCGTCATGCTGATGGATGTAAGTTGTCCGACGGCCCATAAACGCCGGAGGTGGGCAATACCGAGAATCTCATGGGTTCAAAGTTTGCATGGCCGGTTGTCGCGACGAAGACACGGCTTTATTCTCGTCGCATAACTCGACGAAATGGAGAAATCCGAGATGTCCAACCGCGTTGACTGGTTCTATCGCCGCAAACACTGAGATTCGTGTCGGAAGTCGCAGGGGTTCCTTGCGAAGAAAAAAGCGGATTTCGTTGAGATAACGGATGCAGGAGAGCGGAGATTTACGAGAGAGGAAGTCCTGCGACTGGCGAAGCGCGTGAACCGTATCATCGCCGCGCGCGGCCGAGGGCGGGTTATTCTCGATTTGAAGGCCGATTCACCCAGTGATGAGGAGATTCTCAAGCTGCTGATCGGGCCGACCGGCAATCTACGGGCTCCGACGGTATTGAAGGGTCGGACGCTTCTTGTGGGTTTCAACGAAGGCGCGTACCGTGAGGCGTTCAAGCCCGGCGGCGCGCCATGATGGCGGGGAGAATCAGTAAGGTTCCTATCACACACGCCATGTCGCAAACGATCACAAGAAGACCTAGTCTGGCGTTTGACGGCACCTGCGAGAGGATCATCACGCCGAAACCCAGGCAAATCGCCAGCGCGTCGGTCAGGATGGCCAGGCCATTGAGCGCAAATGATCGCACGGTTGCGTCATGCGGGTTGGCGCCATGCGATCGTTCCTCGCGAAATCGTTCGATAAGATGCACCGCATGATCGACGCCGATGCCCAGTGTCATTGAGGCGAACATGGAGGTGGCCACGCCGATGGGAATATCGAGCCAGCCCATCACCGCGAAATTCACGGCCACGGCCAATGAACAAGGCAGCACCGCCAGCAGCCCCCAGCCGATTGAGCGGTTCAATATCGCGATCATCAGGAATATACCGATGAGCGAACCGATCACGGATGAAATCTGCGTGCGGACGATGGACTGAATCAATGTCTGGCTGGCGGCAATGTCGCCCGCAAAAGCGATGCTCATCCCGCGGGGGGCCAACTCCCGGGCTTCATAGGCGCGAATTTCCTGCATGAGTCGGCCGGTGCGAATGTAGTTGGCGTCGCTCAGAAAGATTGAAACGAGGCAGCGCGAGCTGGTGGTGTCTAGGATTTGGCGCACCCTTTCTTTTCCGCGAAGGCGTTCATACTGATCCCAGAGCCAGTGAATTCGATGGGCATCGTCAGGGATTTTTCTTTGCTCTTCCTTGCGGGCCAGCGCGGAGTAATTCAGGGTCGATAGATACTCGCATGGCCCCAGCACGCCGCCGACGGCATTTTCTGTTTTTGCGCGAACGAAATCGTCCAGCTTGCAGATCGCATGGAGTATCTCGGGTCTGTACATGGGCTTTGGGGAAATTAAATATTGAAGCTTCTTAGGCAGGGTGCCCGACACCCTGAAATTGAGCGGACCGTATTCCCGGCGCGTCTTGATGACAACATGGTCACCTTGGGTTTCAACGCTCGCAATTTCGGCCAGCCGCGTTAATCGCTCATTGAGCGCTTGCAAGGGAGCGTTCATGGGTGGATTGAGGTCCGATTCAGCATGTGCGGCGTCTTGCTTCAACGGCGCGATATCGATGAACCATCCCACCCATTTCGATGCATCCGCTGCGTCTTTTGCGGGAAGGCGAATCTCAAACATGGAGATGTCGCCCGGCTCAATTTGTCCGCGATGCTCTTCATGCGGCATCGACAATTCCATGATCAGCAAGTGTGTGCCGAAGAAGCCCTCGTTGACCGACTCGGTCGCGTGACGGAAAGCACTTTCGGGCGAGAACCCATCGATCCAACTGTCCTGCACGCGTAAATGCGATATGCCAAAGGGAGTCAGGATCAGAATCGCGGCCGTTGACAACAATACAATGCTTCGACGGCGAATAAACCAATCGGCTACCCGGGCAAGTCCCGTCTCGAGTCCGCGTCTTTCGTTAGAATCGGGCAAGTTCAGATCGCGCACCAATGTGCGCCGTGGCAACAGGGCCAGCATCGCGGGCACCACTGTGAGTGACCAAACCATGCAGAACAGAATGCCGATGGCACAAAATATTCCGAATGCCTGCACCGGTTTCAGGTCTGACGTGGCGAACGCCAGAAAGCCGATGGCAGTCGTCGCGCTGGTTTTCAGGACGGGTCGCCACATGTCGGTCATCGCCGCGGCCGCGATCTCGGCGCCTGATGCCTGCGGCATGTCCCTTGCGATCTGACGATAGCGGTTGAAGATGTGGATTTCGTCGGTGACGCCGGCGGCACAGAGTATGATCGGCATGACGGCGATGGTCAGGTAGACCGGCACGCCGAACCAGCCCATCAGCGCAAAGGTAAAGACGAGGCAGGCTCCCACCTCCATCAATGGCAAGGCCGCGGCGGCGATGCGCCGAAACATCACCAGAAATACGAGTGCCATTAATGCGACAGCAATCGGTACCAGCCCGATTGTTCCGGCGATCCATCTTCGAAGTCCATAGATCGAGTCGACCCGAGCAGGGGGCTCACCCTCCGATGCGCCTTCCATGCCCAGCAGTACACTTGGGACGCCGAGGTCCTCGAGGATGTGCGTGCCCAAAAGCGACTCGGCCACCGGCGCACCGACCACGTCGACACGATCCGGCTCGGGTTGCGACTCTGCCGCCAGTTTTCGGATGGCCAGATAGACGGCCTGTCGATCGGCGCCGTCCTTCACTCCCATCAATATGCACGAGGCCTTTTCGTCGCGCGAGATGAGTGTGCCGTGGTAGATTCCAAAACTTCGCAAATCGTCGCGCAGACGATTCAATTCGACTTCGGATTGAGGGATGGAATCCAGAAATGGCCGGAAAGTGAGCGTGCCGGGGAGGACACGGTCATTTTTTTCAGTCGACAGGCTGGTCACATTCGCGGCATCGACATCCGGCAGGGCGAGGAGCCGATCGCTGAGGTCGCGGATGAGTGAAAGCGTGTGTTCGTTGAATATGCCGTTTTCGTGCTGCGTTCGAATAAGAATGACGATTTGGTCGCGCAGGTTGAACGCATCGCGAATCCGATTGTCGACTCGAATTCCCGGTTCATTTTGCGGAAGCAGGGCATGCCCGTCGGTCCGCAGCCCGAGTCGAGGCAGGCCGGGGGAGAGGGCGAGCACGATCAGCAGCGCGATTGCAACGACCGACTTTGGCCGCGCCAAAGCAATTCGGCAGATCCACGGCACGATTCAGCCCTTTGTGCAGGAAACCCGGCGCCGCGCGCCTTCAATGCCCGTCGCATTATGAACTTAACTGTCGCGAATGACGAGTCTCAATCCGTCTACGTTTTCAGCGAGAGCACTCTGACACGATGCAGAGTTTTATTTTCGTAACAACGCGTAATCAGCCCGGCTTTTCAATCTGGCTTCGCGCGTGAGCGGAGATGTGCTCGTAGACAGTCGCAAAAAAACCCATCAACGGAAAAGAGCCGCGCGGAAACGGCAGGGGCCCCAGCCGCTTCATCGCCGGCTCGCACGCGCCTGCATCCGGCAACTCCAGCAACCGCGGATCGAGCGACCAATATGCGGCCGTATCGAAGTTGATGTCCGTCGGCGGCGACTCCTCGCCATGTTGAATATCCACTGAATGCTCGTTGCTCACGGATTCTCGCTCCAATTCATATTCAGTTGACCGTTCACCGCGACCGACTATGCACCGACACCTTTGGGAGCATCAATCATCCGTCACCGCATCCGCCGACAATGTCAGGTAATCGCGCAGTTCGGTCGTCGACAGGCCGGTCAACCACTCGTCGCCGCTTCCCACGATATGGTCCGCCAGCGCCGATTTTTCGGTCAGCAGCTTGTCAATGCGATCTTCGATCGTGCCGATGCAGACAAATTTGTGAACCTGCACGCGGCGGGTCTGACCAATACGATGAGCCCGGTCAGTCGCCTGTTGTTCGACGGCCGGGTTCCACCACCGATCGAAATGAAACACATGGTTGGCGCGCGTGAGATTCAAGCCAAACCCGCCGGCCTTCAAGGACAGCAGGAATAACCGGGCATCGCCCTTCGGATTCTGAAAAGTATCGACCAACTCATCGCGCTGTTTTGCGGGTGTGCCGCCGTGCAGGAAAAGGGTTTTCGCTTGCAGCCGCTCCTCAAAGAGCTTCTTCAATAGATCGCCCATGACGCGATATTGGGTGAAGATCAATGCCGCATCGCCTTCTTCCAGCACTTCCTCCAGCATTTCGACGATGCGCTCGCACTTGCCGCTGCGGCCGTCGAGTTCGCCATCTTCCTTGAGAAAGTGGGCGGGATGATTGCAGATCTGTTTCAATTTCGTCAATGTCGCGAGAATCAGTCCGCGCCGGCGAATGCCCGCTGCCTGATCGATTTCGCCCAGCATCTGCTGCACCGTTTCCTTGTATAATGCGGCTTGTTCCGGGGTCAGGTTGCAGAACACCCGCATTTCCATCTTTTCGGGCAGATCGCATTCGACGCTGGGATCGTTTTTCAAACGCCGAAGCACAAACGGCCGAATCATTCGCCGGAGCTGACCCGCCCGTTGCTGATCGCCCATTTTTTCAATGGGAATTGCAAATTGCTTGCGGAATTGGGTGGCGGACCCGAGGAGGCCCGGGTTGAGCGTTTCCATGATCGACCACAATTCTGAGAGATGATTCTCAAGCGGCGTGCCGGTCAGTGCGACACGATGAAGCGTCGGCAAAGCACGAATTGCGATGGTCTGATTGGCGCCGGGGTTCTTGATTTTCTGCGCCTCATCGAGCGCAATGCGGTGCCAGTTTACGCGCGACAGAACCTTCGAATCGCGATGCGCGAGTCCGTAGGTCGTGATGACGACATGGTTTTTGCCGGCCGCGTCGACGAAAGCATCGCCGGTGATTCTTTCCGGTCCGTGATGCACGAGAACCTTCAGAGGGTTCGCAAATCTCTGCAGCTCGCGCTGCCAGTTTCCGACAACCGACATCGGCACGAACAGGAGCGTGGGCCCGACATCAGGATAAAGCCTTCGTTCATGCAGCAAGAGCGCGATGAATTGAATGGTCTTGCCCAATCCCATGTCGTCGGCGAGGCACGCACCGATTCCGAGTTTGTTGAGAAACGACAGCCATTCCAAACCCCGGATCTGATAGGGCCGAAGCGTGCCGTTGAAGTCGTCGGGCTGTCCCAGCTTTTCGACGCGCGTCTCCGGCATTTCATTCAGCAAATGGTCGAGCCAGGAGCTGCCTGCGAGCCCCACGATCGGCAGGCCGGTGTCTTCCTCGTCGACGCCCGCAGCAAGCCGCATGGCCTGCACCAGCGTGAGCGCTCCCTGCCCTCGGCTTTGCATGAAAGCCCGCGCCTTGTCCGCGGCGATTTGATCGACATCAATCCACTGGCCGCGAAGGCGAACCAGCGGGGTGCGCCGGGCGACCAGCATTTCGAATTCGGCGGGAGAGAGCCGTTCGTCACCGACCGCGACGCGCCAATCGAAATCGATCATGCTTGTGAGGCCAAACGAACCGAGTGAAAGCTCTTCTTCCAGCGTGCGGTTCTCGCGCGGCTTCAAGACCATTTCGAGACCGAAACGCCGTTGCCTCGATTGCGCCCATTCGGGCAGTTCGACATTGAATCCCTCGGTTAGCAGCATCGGCGCCCGGTCGCGCAGGAAATGATGCGCCTCCGGCGTCGAGAGGACGACCTCATTTGACGGCGTTCCGTCGAGTATCGCCCGCAACTCCGGAAAGGTTCGTGAGGCGCGGGTCAGCTCGCCGCGCAAGTGCTCGCCCCGGCTGGACAAGTGTCGCGCCAGAATCGACGCACCCTCGCTACGCTCCTGCAGAATCTTTCGGATGTCGGTCGCCTCGCCCGTGTCGGTTGAGCGCAACTCGATCTGAACCCGCCAGGATTCGTTGCCGGTTGAGACTTCATTGTCATCCTGGGCCGCCTCCGGCTCGATCAGCGTAAAGGAAAGCTCGCCGTGCGAATCCGTTTCGTCTTGATCCGTTCGCGCCGACCACGCGCGGATTTGGGCCGCAATCTCGGAGGCATCCTCCGCCTGCCACGTTTCCGCCCTGCGATCACCGACAAGGCTTGAAATCCAGGCAACTTCCCATTTGCTTTCGTTTGCCGCGCGTTCGTGAAAGTCGCGGTAGAATTCGTCGCTCTCCAGGCTTCGCCGAATCAGCGCTTCGCAGGTCGCCGTCAGGAAACCATCGACCAGCCGCGATGCTTCCGCCTTCTCGCGATCCTCGATGTCGAAGGCGCGACATGCATCCGGCATGGCTCGCGCCAGATGGTCCAACCATGCTAATTCCTCCGCGTCGGCCACAAAGACCGACCAGCGACCTTCGAATCGATTGGCTCCGGCCGCCTCAACGCCCGGCGCGAATTGCTGCCGCGCGAGCAGTGACAGGCCAAATTTTGCCAGGGCCTGCCAGAACAAAAGCGTCGAGCCAATGCGTTCGGAATGACCGCTGGTTATGCTTGTCAATAGGTCGATTGCATCCGCCGGTTCAAAGGAGAGCGATGCGGCGCGAAAACGCCCGATTCCGTTTTGAGTGAACTCGGGATTGTCGGAATATTGTTCCGGCGATTCTTGCGTCGACGGCATTGGACCGTTTGATCCCGCTGGAAGCCACAGATGCAACTCGTCTTCCGTGGCAATGGTGGCCAGCAGGCCGTCCGGAGATATTTCGCCGAGAGCCGCGTGCAACTCTCGAACCGACATCGCGTATGGGTGAAGCGCGGAGTCGACTCTGACTGCGGCCCTGGGCCTCGCCATCGTCGCCGTTCCCGTGCCGACATCGATTGTTGCGGGCGACTGCAACTCGGTTCGCTCAATGGGCGCGGAGGTTGTCTCCGGGCGCTCGCCCCACACATGCAGCCGCGAATCTTTCCATATCCCATGAATTCGGTACATGCACCCGCCGTCGCGTGTCATCCGTGAACCCCCGCACCGGCCCGCCGAACAGCGATAAATCACCTCCGGCCCCCGAACGGGAAACACACCATTCTAATGCCTCCGGCCGTTCTTTGCATCCCTCGGATTCACCCGGATTTTCGCAACCACTGTTTTCTGTTATTATTCACCTATAAAATTCACACCCCATTCGAGGATTTAAATTGACCAATCCAGTCGATTACGGCCTTGTCGGAACAAAAGCCATTGTCTGCGGCAGCACCCAAGGCATCGGACGTGCGTGCGCCCTGCGATTTGCAGCGCTGGGTGCGGAGGTCACGCTGATGGCCCGCGATTCCGAGGCGCTTCACCGTGTGCTCGCGGAGCTTCCCAGTACCGACGGTATCACGCACCGCTTGCTTGTCGCCGATTTTTCAAAACCCGATCAAGTCAAGAAGGTTGTCGGAGAACATGTGGCCGCTGCCGGACCGATTCACATTCTTTTGAATAACACCGGCGGGCCGCCTCATGGCGCCATCACCGAGGTTCAGCCGGAGGCCTTTCTTCGGGCGATCGAAATGCACGTCGTCTGCAACCAGATACTTCTGCAGGCCGTTCTACCCGGCATGAAGACTGCCAAGTTTGGCCGCGTCATTAACATCATTTCGACGTCGGTGAAAGAGCCGATTCCGGGCCTCGGCGTTTCGAATACGACGCGCTGGGCTGTCGCTGCATGGGCCAAAACCGTTGCGGGCGAGGTGGCGCCGTTCGGCATCACGGTGAACAATATTCTTCCGGGTTACACGGACACGGCCCGCCTCGATGCGCTCATTCAAAGCAAGGCGAAATCGGGTAACACGGCGGAAGAGGCGGTGCGAAAGAAATGATTGCAAAGATTCCCATGAAGCGCCTTGCAACCGCCGACGAAATCGCGGCGGCTGCCGGGTTTCTTGCGTCGCCGGCTGCTTCGTACATTACCGGAATTAATCTGCCGGTGGATGGTGGGCGGCTGGCGTCGATGTGACTGGCAAACAACTCTGTATCTATTCGCGCGAATGAGAATAAGATACCAAGTCGCTGAATGAAGGACCTTACGTGATTGCGGGGTAAGACAATGGACAACAACGGACTTGAAAACGAAATACTCCAAGGCCTTCATGGCATGTCGCCGTTGGACTTGAAACGCGTACTCGAATTTGTGCAAAGTGTGAAATCGAAGCCATTCAAGGGTACTTCCGGCGAAGATATGTTGGCTTTGGTCGGCCTCATTCCACCCGAAGATCTCAAAGAGATGACGGATGCCATTGAAGAAGGTTGCGAACGGGTTGATGCAAATGGCTGGTAGGTATTCCCTAGATACCAATATCGTAACTGCACTCATTTCGAATGAGTCGCGCGCAGTCGAATACGTCGCGTCTCGCAACGACCTAGCTTTACCCTCCATCGTAATCTGCGAACTGTATTATGGTGCATTCTGTTCAAGTAAGGTCGCTGCAAATCTTGCAAAAATCGATTTTATTATTCAGCAGGTTACGATTCTGAATTGCGATCACCAAACTGGTCTGATGTACGGTGAAAGGGGGGGGGGGGGAAAAAGGGGGGGGAGGGGGGGGGGGGGGGACAAAAGGGGGGGGGCCGGGAGAACGGCGGGGGGGGGGTGGGGGGTCCCGAAAATCAAACAGCGTGGTTGCGAAGAAAGGACGACCGATTCCAGATAATGACGTGTGGATTGCCGCACTCGCTTTCAATTCGAAACCGTGCTGGTACTCGCGATGCCCCCCCCCCCCCCCCGCCGCGGCCCCCCGGCCCGCCATTTCATTGAAGTTGAAGGCTTAAAGATTGAAGCTCCTTGATTACACCATTACTGATTGCGGAAAAACGCAAATACGCGCGACGAATCATCGTTGCTCGATAATTATCTGAATAGGCTCGGTATGCAATCCATCCTTCATTACATCAACGGCCAGCTCGTCGAGCCGCGATCCGGCAACTACCTCGACAACATCGACCCGGCCACCGGCGCCGTCTATTCGCGCGTGCCCGATGGCGACGGTGATGACGTCAATGCCGCTGTCGCAGCCGCCGAGCAGGCTTTTCCCGCGTGGTCGCAGACGCCGGCCGAAAAGCGGTCTGCGTGCATTCTAAAAATCGCGGATGCCATCGAGGCCCGGCTCGACGAGTTCGCCCGTGCTGAGTGCGTCGACAACGGCAAACCTCTCTCACTCACGCGCAACATGGACATTCCGCGCGCCGTCAAGAATTTTCGATTCTTCGCGACGGCCATTCTTCACTCGAAATCCGAAACCCACATGACGGACGGCCAGGCCCTCAATTACACGCTGCGTCAGCCGCGCGGCATTTGCGGCCTGATTTCGCCGTGGAATCTCCCGCTTTATCTGCTCAGTTGGAAGATTGCGCCGGCCATCGCCGCCGGCAACACGGCGGTGGCCAAGCCCAGCGAAGTCACGCCGATGACGGCCTTCATGCTCTCGGAGGTCTGCCGCGAGGCGGGCCTCCCCGCCGGCGTACTGAATATTGTGCATGGCCTTGGCGCGAAGGTGGGTGCCGCCATAACGGCACATCAGAAGGTCACCACGATCTCGTTTACCGGCGGCACCGTCACCGGACGCGAAGTCGCCCGAACCGCAGCCCCGATGTTCAAAAAGATATCGCTGGAACTGGGCGGCAAGAATCCCAACATCGTATTCGCCGATGCCGATATGGACCGCGCCGTCGCCGAAAGCGTCCGGGCCGCATTCGCCAATCAGGGGCAGATCTGCCTGTGCGGCTCGCGCATCTTCGTCGAACGCGCCGCATACGAGCCTTTCGTCAATCGTTTTGTTGCCGCAACGCAGGGATTGAAAATTGGCGATCCGCTCGAAGCGGGCGTCGATCAGGGCGCGATCGTTAGCAAGCCGCAATTTGAAAAAGTGAGTTTCTATGTCAATCTTGCCCGCGAAGAGGGGGGCACGATTCTCACGGGCGGTTCGCCACCGCCGACCGTCAATGACCGCTGCAAGAACGGCTACTTCTTCACGCCCACGGTCATCACCGGACTTGGGCCGAATTGCCGCGTGAATCAGGAGGAAATCTTCGGCCCGGTCACCTCGATTATTCCGTTTGACGCCGAGGAGGAAGTCATCGATTATGCCAACGGTACGGCATACGGATTATCGGCGACGGTCTGGACGCAAAATCTGCCAAAGGCCCATCGACTGGCCGAGCGGATCAATAGCGGAACGGTCTGGGTGAATTGCTGGTTACTGCGCGATCTGCGCGTTCCCTTCGGCGGCATGAAGCAGAGTGGTGTGGGACGCGAAGGCGGGGATGAGGCGATGCGGTTCTTTACAGAGTCGAAGAATGTCTGCATATCCGTGTCGTAGAATTGACCGATTTGGAGCGCGGCTTACTGTCGAGCTCCTTCCCTAATTCCGATCCAAACTTGCCGCAAGGCCTTCAACAAGTAAACGCTGAGTATCGACCCGACAGCGACGCCGGCAACGAGCTGCCACGTGAATCCCGCCAAGAAACCATATGTCAGCACAAATACAAGTCCTGAACATAGCGCTGACACAAGAAGCCGGTCCTGATGAATAGCTTTCATGTTAACACTCGATGGTGCCTTTCAGAATTGATCGGCGACTTCGAACAGCTATGTACTCAGCGCGCCGTTAATTCCTTAGTTCCATCCCATCCGCATCCTTCATGCCTCCGCAAAGGCATACGACGCCTTCAATGAAGCCCCACAACCACACGAATCCGCAGCCATAGCCGAGCGTCATCCCGCCGCCCACAAAGGAAATCAACAGCATCAACAGCCCCATGCCGGTGTATCCGAGGTAGAACCGATGCATGCCCAGGCCGCCCAGAAAAATACCGAGGAGGCCAGCAGCGACTTTGCTGCGCGACCCAACCTGGCGCGAAAAGCGGCCGCCGGCATTGGCATACGGAACGCTCGCGTGCTGGTGGGGTCTTGGTCCGCCGGCCGGTGGTGGCGGCGGAGGCACACCGGGGGCTGTCGGAAATTTGGCGGCCTTCATCGCCTGCGGAGCAAATGCCATGGGCACGTCAGCCGGCCGGCCCGCCTGCGTCATGGTCGGTGACTCATTCGAAAAGCCGCTGCCTCTTTCGACGGCCACATCCGCCTGTCCAGACATGCGCCGCAATTCGGCGGCCACGGCCGTCAGCTCGGCGGCATGGAGCTGCCGCTCGGTCCCGCGCTCCACGAGCGCGGTTGAGCCGATCACGCGACCCTCGCGCGTCCACTGTACCAGCGTGTCAATGTCCGCCGGGCCATATCGGCTGCCATCTTCGGCAATGACAAAATAGTAGACCAATGTCTCAACCCTCGCTGTGCAACTCCGCGAATGATTCCCGCTGCCGCACCCATTTGAACGGCATGGAGCCATCATCCTTTTCATATTATACGCCGCAGGTGACTTATTGGATTACAAAAGGAGCCGGTTTATGGAATCGGCTGGAAAAAAGCGACGTCACGCTGCCGCTATCCATATGAAATTACATGAGATGCGACGTTGCGTGGGGGGACATTCGGGAACTTGAAGTCACAAACTTGCAGGAAAAAAACCTGATATTGACCATGAGACCATCCGCTGCCAGTTGGGGATTGAATGAAGGGATTGAACACTGAACCGTGGTTGCAAAACCGCGGATTCGGGCATTCTCTGAGCGGGGAATCAATTGAAACTGCCGTCGAAGTCCACTTTTGCATATCCCATGAGGGTGCCCGTCGCAAAAGCAAGATCGATCAGCGAAATCTGGTAGGCGACGATGGCATTGATCTCGCGGGATTGCGCATCGCCAAGTTGGGCCAGCGCTTCGAACACCTCGCGCATGGTGCGAAAGCCCTCATCAAATTGCTTGAGTTCGGCTTCATAGTTGATGCCTGACACGATCGCGCTTTGGCGTGCCGTCAAGATGCGCTGCCAGTTCTGATTTAGAAGATCCAGGTTGTCGAAAACCTCCTGACGGATCATGAGTTCACGGGCTGCGCGGGTGGCCAATCGCTGCGTTCTGGTCAGCACGGCGCGGCGCAACTGGGCTTCGCGAAGCTGATTGGTGACCGGGATTTCGCCCTTAATCCCGACGCCGAATTCGGTATTATCAAAATCCCAAGCGCCCTGAAAGGAAGTTCCGAATGAGCCGGCCCGGTCCACAACGCCGTATTGAAAATCCAGCGAAATCATCGGCAGGGCCTGATTCTTGGCGAAATCGATTCGAATGTTGTCGGCCGCCAAGGCCATCTCCAGCTCGAGCATTTCCATCCGATTCGCAAGCGCATCCTGCACCAGTGCTTCCGCGTCGAGTCGGTAACTCAAGAGACTTGGCGGTGTCGATGTCGACAGCCGGGTCGGCGAATTCAGGTCGACACCCTCAATATTGAGAATTCGCTTCAACTCTCTTTCCTTCATGCGTTCATACGTTTCTGCAACTACGAGCGATTCCAATTGCAAGGCGACACCCACTTCCGCGCGCGTGACTTCAATGGTTGCCACAAGTCCTTCATCCGCACGCTGGCGCACGATGTTCAGGTTTTTTTGGGCCAGTTCGTTCAGACGTTGCCTGATTTCCAATTGCCGGCGTGCGCCGTAGAGCATCCAATAGGATTTCTCAGCGGCCGCAAGTAGGCGAATTGCAATTAACCGTGTGTTGGCGGTGGTCGCCTTTGTGTTCAATCGTGCGATTCGAATCGATGCGAGATTTGCATCGGTGCCGGCGTTTCTCAGAAGCGGCTGACTCAGCGAAAAACCGGTGTATGACGTACTCTGGTCCGAAGGAAACGGCGACAGTTTATTGAATTTGCCGAAAGACTGACCAAACTGCATTTTCGCGCCGGTCGGCAACGGAACAAGAATACCGGCATCGAGGCCAATTTCCTCCTTTTGCTGTTCAATGTCGCTGAGCGCCACGAAGGCGTTGTCGAGACCGCCTTTGTCGGATTTTTTTTCACCATCCAGAAGTCCCGACTCAAAGGCTTTTATTGACTTGGAAAGGGCTGTGCCCTTTTCATCCAGTTGAACGATGTCGCCGTCTCGTGGTGGCAGGTTCTTTTTTTTATATGAAGCGGCGACGGTGATGGTCGCATCGAATTTTGCCTCCTCTTCGCTGATTTTGGTTTTGGCGATATCCGGTTCCAGGGTGTAAATTCGCAAATCTAGATTGTTCTCCAGCACATAACGGCGAACCCGATCGATCCGAAGATCAAGTGCGGCTGGGGCGGTGGCTGGTGTCGTGGCGGCCGGTCGCTGCTTCTTGATCGCGGCCAAGCCCTGCTCCACGGTGGTTGGCCCGCCGGCCGAACGAGTTTCGAGGTGAGTCGTTGAAAAATTCTGGAGTCTCTTGTCTACGCGCCGTTCAAATTCCGGATCGAGGTCGCCGCGCCACAATGAGCAGCCTCCCAGCCCGAGAATCATCGAAATGAGGCACAATAGGGCCCAGTGACTCGGCATGGATGCAGCGCATGCGGCACTAGCGCGCGGGCCGAGAAATCGAGCGTGATTGCAGGAATAGCCGCTCACTACTTTTCATCCCCTTTTTTCACTTTAGCGTCAGGTTCTGACGGCGAAATAATCGGCGGAAAGCCATTCAACTGACGCCAAATCTCATAGCCCAGGGTGACGCGCTTCAGCAACACCCAACCTTTTGCGCGCACGCCCTGGCGCAGATACCGCACGTCGGGCCAATCGGGTTGCTCGGGATCGGGCGTCACCAGAATTCTGAATTTGCCTTGGCCGTTGTCGGTCGAGTCGATCAGCGCGACCTTTCCTCCGAAAGTGCCCACTGCAACCGAGGGCCAACCGACAAATTGCACCGCCGGCCAGCCCTCGAATTGGAGGCGCACCGGCGAGCCGACACTGACAAGCGGCGTGTCATTGCCATCGATCCATAATTCGACCGAACGATCCATCGTATTCGGGACGATCAACAGGAGTGGATCGCCCGCCTTTAGGATTTCTCCTTGCTGACCGCCAATCAGTCGAAAAACCACGCCGTCTCGTGGCGCGGTCACCTGCTGGGATTGTTGACGCGACAAATCAACATCAACTTTTGCCAGGCTGGCCAATGACTCCTGGACCTGCCCCTGGGCATCATTCAGCGATGCCCGAGCCGAATTGATCCTTGAGTCGGATTCGGCCCTCACGCGATTGAGATCCGCGTCGACGGCCTGTTCCTCATTGATGGAGGCCTTGAGCGAGGCCTCGGCGCTATCGACCGAAGTGCGCGCCACTTCGAAATCGCGCTCGGCAATATCGTAGTCCCGGCGCGAAACAAGCCCATCCTCAAGCAAATTGCGATTACGGGCGAGCTGGGCATCGGCCGCTCTTAATCCGGCTTTCGCGGCATCCAGTGCTGCCTGCGCGGAGCGCACCTTCTCCCGCGCCATTTGGAGCCGAAATGCAGCAGCCGAAACCGCCAGATCCCGCGTTGCTTCGAGATTCGCGACTTGTTGTTCGTAGGCAACCTGCTTATCGAGACTTGCCTCATACTTGCCCTGAAGAGCGGCTCTTTGCTGATTGAGCCGGGCGCTGAAGTTCGGATCGATGTCGGACATTTCGACCAGCGGATCACCGACCTCGACCACCGAGCCTTCCTGAACCCACCATTTGACGACGCGCCCGGCGATGGGGGGGCCTCGACCGCCTGTTGTCGTTCCAGCGGAGCAAAGGCCACAACTCGACCCGTCCCCTTGAAATTCTGCTGCCAAGGCGCCAGCATGAGTATGACGGGAATTGCACAGAACACGACCACGCCGATGCGCTTGCTATGCCAATCCATCGCGGCCTTCGAACAATGGCCAATGCGGAAAATTCGCTGTAGCGAGGCAGGCTGTTTTCTTGTAGTGCGTTCATTGTCGTCCTGTTATTACGCGGCTTAGACTGACAAGCTTGTCGGACGCCCGACATCGCGCGCACTTCCGAATTTATCCAGATAAACGACACGCCCCACACCCTGGTGCGTAAAATCGTGTCGCCCCAAAATAACGACTGACCATGTTCGTTTTGGATGAACGATGGCGGACAGCACAACGTCTCTGGCTTCGACATCAAGATCATCGAGCACATCGTCAACGATGAGCACCGTCGGCTGACCGACGATGGCTCGTGCGATCATAAGCCTCTTCGTCTGACCGGCCGAAAGCGGCACTCCCGTTGAGTTCAGCGGCGTCAGTAGGCCGACAGGTAGATCCCGAATTTCGTCCAGGAGACCGACCTCTTTCAGTGCGGAGAGAATCTGCTCAGCGGTCACACCCGGCCTGCCCATTCGCACATTGTCTTCGATGGTTCCTTCAATCGTTTCGACACCGCGAACCAACGCGATATGTTCGCGAAGCGTTCTTAGACTTAGTTCGCGCACATCGAATCCATTAAATTCCATTCGTCCGGCAGTGGGGCGCCGCAGCCCAAACAACAGGTCTGCGAGAACGCTTTTGCCCGATCCGTGTTTGCCTATCACGCAAATTCGCTCATTCGGCCCGACGGTTAGATTGACGTTGTCAAATACGGGTTCCTGGCCATCAAATGCAAATGAAACATTGCGCAACACAAGTCCGCTATCGCCGGACACGGACTGCTGTGTCAAACCATCGGAGCGTTCGAGCGGCAAGTCCATCAAATGGCCCAGCTTGTCAACAGCAGCCAGCAGGTCGTAAACGCTCTCGAGTTGTTTTCCCAGTTTTGAGAATGAAGCGAGAATGCTTGTTACGATGAGCTCTGCAGCGACAAGCTGCCCAAGCGTCAACTGACCTTCCAGAACCAGCCCGCCACCCAGGGTGAGCAGGGCGGTGGCCGCGAGCACCTGCAATGTCGTGAAGCCGACGATCTGTCGCAGCACAATGGAGAAATGGCTGCCTCGATCCTTCACGTAGCTCACCGACAGTGCGTCCGCGCGCCTTCGCGCATAGTCAGCGGCACCCGCCAGTTTAAAAACCAGCGGGTAGCGGGCCATTTCTTCAAGTGCCGCCGCCACCGCATATTTCGACTTGGATTCCTGAATGGATGTGCGAATCGCCCCGCGCCCGAGCACGATGACGACGAAAATAAGTGAGACGACAAGGATGACGTCAAATGCCAGTAGAACAGGGTGGTAAAATGCCAGGATCAACAATCCGACAAACGCCTGCAGCAGAACCGTGACGCCGTCCAAAAGCAACATTGCGGCGACCTTTTGAACCGTAACGACATCGAAAAAGCGATTGACAAGTTCCGGACCATTCTGACGATCGTAACATTCGGCCGTGACACGGGGCAGTCGCTCCGCCAGATCGGCCACCACTCGAACAAACAGACGCCGCTGCAAGATTTCGATTACATAGGTTTGAAGTGTTCGAATAACGCCGGCAAGCGTCAGAAATCCGAAAAGCAGAATTCCCAGAACGACAAGCGGCTGAATCAGCCCGCCGAATGAAACGAAGTTGACCAGGGCCTGAACCGTCACTGGAGTGGCCAACATGAGAATGCCGACCGCGACGGAAAACAGGATGACCAACTCGATGTCTTTTCGCTCGGACGAGAACAATGAGATCAGCCGGCGAATGGGCCCGATGTGGGCCGGCCGGACTGACTCGTGATGCATTTCCGCGGACGTAGCAACTGAATTCATTCACTATTTCCCTTATGGCCGGGCTTGACATGCGCCGCTCATCTGTCGCGGCGGCGTTCCAATTCAGTTCGCAATCCGCGGGACAATCGATCAGCCGCCCTGGCCACTGCGGATTCAACCTGTGAGTCGACCACTTCGGCGATGACCAGACCCGAAGTTGCCAGCTTCGCCTGCATGCTGCATTGCTTGTCGAGTCCGCCCTTCGGTCCATTCAGGTCGCCCAGCCGAATGGTGACGCGTGAAATGCGTGTTTCGAACCGTCCCAGGGCGAAAGCAACCCGACGTCGGACGAATTCTCGAAGCGAATCGGGAACCTTTCCGCCCAAACCGATAATTCGAATCTGCATGATAGCTTCCTTTCGGACTGATACCACCTGTGTCATGCAGGAATTTAGAAGGCAGTGATTGATAGGACAAATAGAATTTTATGATTTGTTACTTTGTATTTTTCGAAGTATTATCCGGATATGGAATGGCTCAATTATCATCATTTGCTTTACTTCTGGACGGTCGCACGTGAGGGCACGCTGGCCATTGCCGCCGAGCGGCTGCATCTCACCCAGCCGACGCTTTCGGCGCAGATCCACACGCTTGAGAAATCGCTCGGTGTGAAACTGTTCGAACGAGTCGGTCGCCGGCTGCAATTGACTGAAACCGGTCAATTGGTTTTTCGATACGCGGATGATATTTTTGCGATCGGAAATGAACTCATGGACACGGTTCGCGGACGGCCGACAGGTGCGCCGCTTCGACTGCGCGTGGGTATCGTCGACGTCGTTCCCAAGCTCATTGCCCACAGACTTCTTGTACCGGCCTTGTCGGCGACGGACGTTCGGCTTGTGTGCTTTGAAGGGAAGATCGATCAACTTTTGGCGCGACTCTCAATTCACGAGTTGGATCTTGTTCTCTCGGACGCGCCCATTCCGGCAAATCTCAAGATCAATGGGTTTAATCATCTGCTTGGCGAATGTGGCGTGAGCATTTTTGCCACGAAATCGATGGCCGCGAGCCTTCGCCGAAAATTTCCCAGTTCCCTGAGCGGTGCTAAGTGGCTGCTTCCCATGGCCAACAACAACCTTCGACGCGCACTGGACCGCTGGTTTGATGCGCATCAAATCCGGCCGGTCATTGCCGGAGAATTTGAAGACAGTGCCCTCACCAAGGTTTTTGGCCAGAAGGGGTTTGGCTGTTTTGCGGGTCCTTCCGCGATCAATCGAGAGATCTGCCGGCAGTATCAGGTTGTTGTGGTGGGCGAAATCGAGCCCATTCGAGAGCAGTTTTATGCAATCACGCTGGAAAGAAGAGTGCATCACCCTGCAGTCGTCACGCTGGCCAAGTCGGCGCGTGAGGACTTGTTGCGCTTCAAGTGATTTTTTAAATTGCCTGATAGCCATTAGTACTTCTTTACTTCTGATCCGTTCGGGGAGTGGTTGCACCGACATGTCCTATTGCCCCGACGCGCTTCTGCCTAATTAAGTGATGACTGAATCTTGGCATATTTACCAATCCTGAATTCAGAAATGTACGACTTGTCCCTGCGTCGACTACACGACGACAAGTGGAACACGAACCTTTTTGATAGAAATGAGAAGGTGCACTTCTGACACATTATTAGGGGTTGGCAAACCGCCGCCGTAGCCGGAAGAATGAAGTGATCGCAGATGAAACGGAGAGGGGGGGATTCGAACCCCCGGTACGTGTTACCGTACACATGCTTTCCAAGCATGCACCTTCAGCCACTCGGACACCTCTCCAATCACGCCGTTGGCGGGCGCGAGCAGGACGCATTAAGATAGGCCCGATGCGACGAATTGTATAGGCCCATAAAGCGAAGTTGCAGGGCTTGGAGATGATGAGCCGCCTATGAATGTCGGCGTTTGCTCATAATCAATAACATGAGCGATCATTTCCCTTTGGGCGAGGTCCCGGCGTGTCGGGCGGCATAAAAAAGGAGTCAGTGCATTGGTCACCATCGGCATGAATTACAAAGTGTTACCCGGCAAGGACGAGACATTTGAAAATGCGTTTCGTAAGGTCATACATGCCATGCGGGGTATATCGGGCCATTCCTCTTCCAAGATGTTTCGCGACATTGACGACCCGATGAGCTACGTGATTCTGTCCGAGTGGAGCGACAAGAGTGCATTTGATTCGTTCATCGCTTCAGACACATTTCGTAATGTCGCGAATTGGGGCAAGGAGCAGATTCTGGCCGGCCGACCGGCACACACCTACTACGAGCATTGATCGCGGTAGTTTGTACCGATCAAGTCCTCACAAACATCGGTAAAGGTATTTCGAGCCTGGCCCATGGTCTCCAAGGCATCATCCCCGGCGGCGCAATGCCGGCCATTTTTTCGAACACCGATCAGCGCATTTCTTTCGGTCATGGTGCCGATCAATGGACTGATGGCATTTCTTCTGCTATCAGGAAGCACGCCGATTTGGATGAAGCTGTCGTCCGCGTTTGTGATCGCGCTGAGCCTCGGGAGTTTTGTGCGGGGCTATTGGCGAAGGCTGTCAATCCGCAGCGACCGGATTACTTTCCGGCTCGTGTTTGGCAAATTGGAGATTCTCTGGGAGGATGTTAAGGCGGTGGGGGTGTATACGCCGGGCGGCGGCAAGGGCGGTTCGGAGTATGTCTATATCTCCCGTCGCGAGCGACAGCCAGATGGCACATGGGAGATCGACGACGATACGATTCAGTTGCAGAACCGCGAGGGTCTTTTGAGTGAGATTCTGGCAGCACATGAAAAAAGCAAGCCTGAAGCGGTCGAGCGGGCGTCCTGAGTCCGGGTAGAACTCAAGTCGTTCGTCGAGTCGTCCAGGCTTGCCACTCCACCCTGGTTAAAAACTGGCGGAATTTGGGCCGAAGTTTCTACACTGCAGCGCTCATTCCACTTTGAGTCATTTCATAAACTATCTTGGCAGTGCGCCGCGTCCTCCCGATTCATGATCCTTTTCTCTTCGATTTTCACGACCGGGTCGACGGCTCTTGCCTTTCAACGCCTTTTCAACGCTTTCTTTCTGCTCAGGCGTCAAAAGGGCGATCACATCATCAAACAGTTTTTCCTGTCGTTCGCGATAGAGCTTTTGGCGTGATTCCCGGTTTTTTGGGCCGGCATCTTGCGAATCACCCTGCTCGGCCTTGGAAGCCTCGCGAAGTGATTTTTGATATTCATCAAACAGTGCGCTGACCTGGGTTTTTTGTTCCGCACTCAAATCAGGCAGGCGTTCGACGATGTCTTTCAGCGCCCGTGGGTTTCGCACGGGACCATTGCGCGCCCCACGAGCCAACTTTCGCTCCTTCCAGACGGTCTCGAATTTTTCGATTTGATCCGGCCGCAGAAGTCTTGCGACATCATCGTGAACCGTCTGCTCAGCTAGTTCGAGTTGTTGAAGCGCCGGGGCGATCCGTTCGCGTCGTGCCTTGTGCATGTCCTGGCTCTTAATCCGAAGCTCTTCCATCTTGGCCTTGTCGCCGGCCTGCATGGCGGCGTCCATGTCTTCCTTGATTTGCCGCCACGCTTCGATTTCTTCCGGCGTGCGCTGGTTTTGACGGCGAACGTCGCGAATTAGCACCTGTTGAGCCTCGAGCAATTTGGCCACCTCGGCCCGTTGCAATTCATCGAGTTGAAGTTGTTCGGTCAGAGCCTTGAGTTGGACTTCGGCACTGGCGCCCCGAGCCATGGGTCGAGGGCGACGCTCGCGATCCGGTTTATTGGCTTTGGGCGGATTGGTGGGCTGGTTGGGTTCCGGCGGGGTTTGGGCCAGCGCGATCGAAGCGCAAAGCAAAACCGCCAAGCCGGACATACGAACGGATTGAATCGACATTTTGAATTCTCCTCTTGAGGCCGTCATCGACAGGACAGCCGCGAGACCCACACCCTTCGGAGTGTAACACAACCTTCACAATGTTGCATGTCAAACATGCCGGGAATCTCGCGCTCCTCATCGAAAAACGCCACGACGGCGGTCCTATTGCCGGGAAGCGCCGATACTGTAGTTTGGACACGGGCTACCTTGTGACGTTGGATTGCGGCCCTAGAATGTCGATGCGTTTGAACCGCGAAGCACTCATAACCACGGAATTTCATGTATTTTGTCATCATCATGGCGTTTGCACTGGTCCTGAGCGACAACATGCCGCCGGAGCCATGCAACTTTTTTCAGGGCCGCTCGTACCACCTGCCGGGTGTTTATTGGGGCACAGTGGCCATTGCCATAGGCCAAATTCTGGCGATTGCCGGCTATGCACTTTGGATGCGGCGGGGAACAATAAAGTTGCTCGATGGAACTCCAAAGGGCCACGACGATGCCACCGACGAATATGGCTGGTTCCAACACATACTGTTGTTCGTCCTGTCCGGGTTTCTAATTCTGACGGTCGTTTGCACGCCCTGGACCCAGATCGTCCGGCATGCCTGGCAATTGGGTCGATATCCGCTGGTCGGGGACCTGGTCATTCTTGCCCCGTTATTCATTTCGCTGACAGTTCTTTGGATATTGAACTACTCCGTGGAATTGAGGCTTCGCGCAGAGGCGCTGGCCGGGGCCCATGCGCATGACGATGGCGCAGCTTCAAGAGATATGGCCGATGCTCGCATCAACAACGCGACGGCCGCGTTAAATGCGTCGGTTCATCGATCCACCCTTGCGCGGCTGAGTTTGCGAGACTATCTGGTCGATAAATTCCGCCATCAAGTTTTGATACTGGCCGCACCGATGTGCATTATTGTTTTCGCGAAACACTTCATCAATCAGTATGGACCGGTGTGGTTCAATCTGCCGCGCGACCATCTGATGCGCGACATCATTTTGAACACCGCGCTTGGCACCGTCTCGGTCAGTGTTTTGGTGATTTCACCCTGGCTGCTAAGGCTGATTTGGGCGACCGAACCGCTTCCGGCGGGGCCGCTGCGCGATCGATTTGAAGCGATGTGCAAGCGAATTGGATTGCGTTATCGCGAAATTCTCCTGTGGCATACGCATGGCTCCACGGTGAATGCAGCCGTGATGGGTTTCCTGCCGCCGATTCGATACATACTGGTGTCCGATGCACTTTTGGAAACCATGGAGGACGACGAGATCGAAGCGGTGTTCGGCCATGAGGCGGGACACGTTCAACATTGGCACCTGCCATTTTTTGGCGCATTTGCGGTTGTATCGATGTATATCGCCGGCGGCGTCATGCACTTGCTTTACTATCTGGATAGTCACTTTAAGCAGATCAGCATTGACAATTCGATGCTGCAATTGTCGGCGCTTGCGTCGCTTCTGCTTATGTGGCTGTTTGGATTTGCATGGCTGGCACGAAAATTCGAGCGACAGGCGGATCTCTATGGTGTTCGCGTCATCACGCCGGATGTGCACGGTTGTGTCGCGGTCTGCTCGGTCCACGGCGAAACGAGAAAACAGGGAATCTGCGTGAGCGCGGCCAACATCTTCGGCCGCACGCTCGCCAAGATTGCGGACTTAAACGGCATTCCGCGCGAAGCGCCGAGTTGGCGTCATGGGAGCATCGAATCGCGATGCCGTCTGATTGAGCGATTCGTCGGCGATGAGGAAACGCTGCGAAAATTCGATCGAAAACTCATGGTGATCAAGACCGGGTTGCTGGTGGCCGTAATCATTGGAAGTGTGCTGGCCGTGCTGATCTATTACGAGCCGGTGATGCAGGCGATTCAGGGTCGCGGGGCGCGCGGCGTCGGCCCGCGCTTTTTCTAGTGTCCCGTCTTGACCGAATACCTTGCGAAGTTGATCGCGTCTGATCAGATTCCTTCAGGCCGATGTATTCAATCGCGCTCCGGTGCCTGCCGAGCCGCTGCCGCCGCCTTCCGAAGAATAGGGCGTGGCTTGCACGGCATTTGTGCTGGTGGCCGAGGATGTCTGCGAAATCTGTGACGTAAACGATTCTGTATAGCTCATTTGCGAGATGGTCGGTTGCTGCATGGCCGAGAGCATGAGCATGCCGAGCAAAGTGCCGGCGTCTTCATCATCCTTCTTTTTCTTGTCGCCGAACAACGCCGCAATCAGGGCAAGAACAAAGGTCGACATCTTATTCTGATCGACTTGTTCAAGGGTCATCGACATGGTCGAGGTCGTGGCGCCATAGGTCGATTCGCTTCGGTTCGAGGTTTCGAGACCTGTGGCGGGAGTGACGCTATCGCCGGCCGGCGGCCGTGCGGGTGTCAGGCCGGTTGCATTGGTGGAAGTGGCGGATGTGGAGCCGCCGGACGCGTTGACATTTGAAGTCGAAATGACGGACTTGGTGGATGCCGTGGCACCGACATTGGTGCTGGACGAAATGCTCATATCGCTCATGGCGGTGCCTCCAATAAAGAATCTGGCTTACTGGAGAATTGGCAAGAGTGATGCGAGCGGTCGCAGATTCAACGAATTCGCACTTTGGACTCATAATCGCTGAATTCCGAGTCCTTAGAATGCGAATTCTGCTCACTGGTGGGTTTGTAGCGATTGTGCGGTCAAGAGAGGGGCGTTGAGTTGCATCGTAGCGTCTCGTTTGATGGGCGCTGCCGACGGTCTCCCATTCACACCATGACAAAAAAAAGATGCCGGCGCATTTCATTGCGCCGGCATCTTTATTAACTCGTTAAGCGGAGTCGATTCCGCTCCATGTTTTCAAGAAATCAAGCCATGGCTGCCAGCCGGATTGCCAAGTCGCACACGCGATTTGAAAATCCCCATTCGTTGTCGTACCAGCTGACCAGCTTGAGCATATTGCCTTTTGCCATGGTTCGCGTGGAATCGAAAATGGAACTGTGCGGATTGTGAATGATATCCGAACTGACGCGGGGTTCGTCGCAATACTCGAGAATGCCCTTGAGCCGCGAACTTTCCGCCGCTTTTTGGAAAACAGAATTGGCGGTTTTCACGTCAACGGATTTTTCCAGCGTGACCGTCAGATCGACAACGCTGCCA
Organism: Planctomycetota bacterium; assembly: GCA_016712275.1. GTDB lineage: Bacteria > Planctomycetota > Phycisphaerae > UBA1845 > UTPLA1 > JADJRI01. The sequence continues at coordinate 47,757 of JADJRI010000012.1, read as the reverse complement.
TCGGCCACCGGCACGCGAAACGCAAAACCATCCAACTTCACATTGAGGCTTGGAATGACCAGGCCGATCGCCTTGGCCGCGCCGGTCGATGAGGGAATGATGTTTGTCGCCGCCGCACGGGCGCGAAGCAGGTCTTCACCGTGGGCCATGTCGAGAATGCGCTGGTCGTTGGTGTAGGCATGAACGGTGGTCATGAAGCCTTCGATCTTCGTGCCGAAAATGTCGGGATTATCGACCAGCACCTTTATGACCGGCGCGAGACAGTTAGTTGTGCAACTGCCGTTGCTGACAAAGGTGTGTTCCTTCTTGAGTGTCTCATCATTGACACCCATGACAACCGTTGCATCGATCTGGTCCTTCGCGGGCGCGGAAAGAATCACCTTCTTCGCGCCGGCCTTGATGTGATCGTCGTATCCCGGTTTGCCGTCGGCCGCCCGACCGGTGAACCGGCCGGTGGCTTCGATCACAACCGTCGCGCCCAGGTCTTTCCAGGGCAGCTTGGCCGGATTCGTTTCCGAAAGCACCCGTACGCGATCGCCATTGACGACGATGCTGTTCTCGTCGTGGGAAATCTGGCCGTCAAAGACGCCGTGGACGCTGTCATACTTCAGCAGGTGTGCATGGACCTTGGGAGTCGACCCGACGTCGTTGATCGCGACCAGGTCGAACTGACCTTTTCGCGCCGCCATGGCCCGTGCCACAAGTCGACCAATTCGTCCGAATCCGTTGATACCGATCTTTACCGCCATGTTCACATTTCTCCTTGAACGCATTCAACCGTCAACACCGACAAACGGGAATCAAGCTCAGAAGCATACGTTGGAGCCGGCGCACGCGTTCGATTTTGGATATGAGAATAGGAACGGTGTAAGTGAGCGTCAAGTGAGCGGCGCGTCACGGCGAATTCAGACGGATTTCCCTGCTTTCGAGCCTTGCCGTTCGAGGGAATCCATGTTTGCGACCTGATATAAACGCTACCTAAAGCACGGCTTGATGGTGTGGCTTCTCGCCGGTAAGCACGCGAATCACGTCATCCGCCACGGAATAGCGGTCTTCGGCGGCATCGGTTGTCGCCCCCGCAACGTGGGGCGTCAATATGCAATTCGGCGCGCGGCGAAGCGGATGGGTGAGCGGCAGTGGCTCGATGTCAAACACATCCAAGGCCGCTCCCGCAATCGATCGCTTGTGAAGGCAATCGGCCAGGGCCGACGAATCGACCAGTGAGCCGCGCGTGGTGTTGACCAGCAAGGCGTCGGGTCTCATTTGCCCAAGCCTTGCCGCATTCATATATGAGCGCGTTTCCGGCGCATGCCGAAGGTGAATCGATAACACATCGCTTTGCGCCAGCAGTTCGTCCAGGCCAACAAATTGGGCTTTCATTTCGGTCGGCCGACCATCGAACGGATCGTGACACAGAATACTTGTTCCGAATGCTGCGATGAGCATTTGACTGAGGCATTCCGCCACGGGGTCGATGCCCAACAACCCAACCGTGCACCGTCGGAATTCTCTCACAGGCATTTGCCTTGCACTGTCGAATTGCCCGTCGCGCAGTTGTTTGTCAAAGAAAACGACTCTTCGATGAAGGGCCAGCATCAGTGCCAGCGTAAATTCGGCGCAGGAATTCACAGCCACATTCGGACAATACACAACTGGAATGTCCCGCCGGTTTGCGGCACGAAGGTCGATATGATCGACTGTGGGACTGGCCCGTCCGATGACGCGAAGCTGAGGTGCGGAATCGATGATTCGCGCCGTCACATGTGCTTTTGCCCGCACGAGAAGCGCATCGGCGTTCCCCACGGCACTGATGATCGTTTCGGGGGCCGAGTCCTTTAGAACCGTGACTTCACCATGCTGACGCAGGCGGCGGACCGCATCGTCGCTGAATGGTTCGGCCACCACAATGCGGAACGGTGTTCGGCCCATGATGCTCCGCCTCCAATTTGTTATGTGTACGGGGCCTGGCGATCCCGAAACGTCAAGATTGTCTTTGCCTAGCCCGATTTATGTCCTATAATAGCAACTTGTTGCATTGGAGCAATAGAATTTGTTACGGATAACCACACCAGTCGAGGGAGTGACACATGCCGCTGCATCGGGTCGTGCGATCGCGCGTTCTCGCAAGAGTTCTTTTATTGTCGATGGCGTTGACCGTCGTTGAAGGTCGCTGGGCCTACGCCGACGAAACCAAATCAAAACCAACCACCGCAAAGGAAGATGGGCCGATACTTCCTGAACCCCGGCCAACGCCGGAGAAAGCAGAGCCGGTTGCGATTCCGTCGCCGACCAAGCCGGTCGATGGGGCGGTGATTCGCGAACCATCGCAGGGCCGACCCATTTTCGTGACGCCCGGCGACACCTTTTATTTCGTGATGAGTCTACCGCCGAATTTCAAAGGTGATGTCGGATTCACGCTGAAGCATGCGCTCGAACCGACCATCCAATCCATTTTGCGGCCCAAGACGCCTCCATCATATTTCAATCAGGAGTATTGCCACATTGTTCTGCAAGTTACAGACGGCATCGAACCCGGCTTGTACGACCTCGAAGTAAAAACGGCGGACGAAACCTATTATTCGCGCCGTAGCGTTTGCATCATCGATAAATTTAAGAACAAGTTCCGATTCGTTCATCTCTCAAACATGAACATCGGCGACCCCACGGCCCCTGATTTCGATGACATGCTGCCCAAGGAGATCAATCTGCTCGGACCAGAGTTCATCGTCGCGACCGGTGATTACACCGAGTGGTCGCGCGTCATGGACGACGCCAAAAGTTGGGCGCGCGTCCTGAAGTACTTTGAGCAGTTCAATGCCCCGGTCTTCATGTTGTGCGGCTCGCACGACCATGAGTCGAGTTTCACAAAGTACATCGCCACCGCGCCCATGGGCACCATCGATTATGGCGATTATCACGGAATTCTCCTGCTCGATCATCCGGCGAACCCGCTCGATCAGGACTATTCGCAGATTCAATGGGTCGATGCCGATTTGAAACGCAATCGCACCAAGCGAATGAACTTCATTTTTTCCAACAGCGACGAAATGGGTCTGATCGATGTTTGGCGCGAGCGCGGCGGCATCAATGAATTCATCAAGGAAAACCACATCAAGCTGTATGTGTCCGGCGGCTCCACCGATTGGGATTTCAAGGAATTCGCGTCCAAGCTCGATGGATTGGATGATTTTCATTTCGTTCGAACACACCAATCCAGCACGTGCATGCGTGATCGGGCCACGGGCTTCAGCCATTATCGAATCGTTGAGGTGAATGGCGACCAACTGGCCTACACCTATCCGAACGACAGCGCAGCGGAAAAACTGCAGCATTCCATCCCCTCAGGCCGGCTTCGCGTCTATTTTGATGCGCCGAATGATGGCAGCGCGACCAAGGTCTGTGCCACAGTTCAAAACGCGCTGAACCAATCATTCGATGACGCCCGAATCTGGATTCGCGTGGCCAAGCGAGGTTCTTCCCAGCCGAATGTTGCGCCCGGCCGCATTATTCGAACCGTGGATGCAGGCGATCATTGGGGCTGCGAAGTGGCCTATGACCTGCCCGACAAGGGGTCCGTGCGCATTATGGCGGCGGCCGACGCGAAGGACATTCCAGTTGCACCGCCGCTTTCGGTTGCCCTTGAAGGCCCAAAGGAATGGTCGTTTACCAGGGAACAAACCGATTTTGGTCTGACTTACTTTGAGAGCGATGCGGATGTCTCCGTTAAACTGACCAACAAAGCCAAAATTGAAGTCGCCTGCTGGCCGGTTGTTCGCGTCAATGGCGCGCAGCTTCATCCGGATCCGGAGGTCATCACCCGATTGCCGCTGACCTTGAAACCGGGTGAGTCGGTCTCGGTTCCGTTGTCGGTCAATCTGCGACGCGTCAGCCCCGGGCGACACAAGGTGCAGGTCAGCTTTCTTGAGGATTCGCTCAATCGAATCGAGACGTTTGATGTCACGCTGAAGCTGGGAGAAACGGTGACCCAGGCAGAGGATGTGCAGCCGTAATCCACCGCGCGCCAGGGCGACGCACGGAGAAAAGCCCCCATGACCGACTACTCGCGGCTGGCACTGATGCTGCATCGAGTTCGGTCGAGGGGGCTTTTTTCGTCCCGATCGCAGCGGCTTGCGACGATTGTATTTGTCGTTTCTTTGATTGCTTCGTTCGGGATTGCGGTCATCTTCTCTTCCAAACCGTCGAAAGAACCGGACTCTGATTCCAGCGATGAGCTGTCGACTGCTTCGAACGAGTCCGGAGGGTCGACCGCGATGACCGTCGGCGACAGTCCACCGGCTTCCAAACCCACGGCGCATGAAGCGATTGAATTCGAATCCTCATTGCCCCGCCTGATTCACGAACAAGGTTACCTGAGTGTCACCGTGCATGTTGCCTTGTATGACGATGGTCGCAATCGCAAGCGCGCCCTCGGCGACGGATCCAACCCGGATGCCAACATGTATTGGGGTTCGCGCTATGGCGTCGATGTCCACCTGACGAAAGATGCCGGCTGGACGCGCGTCTTTAAGGATCGCGGCGATGAACGCCGAATGATTCGCCGCTCCGTGTTCCACCGTCGCGTTGACACCAATGACGCTTGGATGGCACGAACCGTGGAAGCCCCATTCGACCTTTATTTGCTGGCGGTTGCATGGCCGAACAGTCGAAGTGTCGAAGCGACTGAGCAGCCGTTGCGGGAAGCGCTTTGCGGCGAATCGACGGTCATTTCAATTGACGGGCGCGATATCGCCTTCGGTGCGGGCAGCGTCATCACGGGGTTCCTGGGCCAGAATCGACTGCTGACCGATTATTGGGACCCCTTTGCCACGCTTGTCGGGTGCAGGACCCCTGAAAGGCAGATGGGCCTGTTCTACATTTCTCCGCGCAGCGCCGTCCTATTGCACAAGCCGACGCTCGATCACGGCCTATACTCCGTGCTTTTTGCGCGCGAGTCGATTACGCCGGAGGCTTACTTGCTCAGTGGAATGCTCGAGGGCCTCGCATCCGGGGAATTGGGCGAAGCGTTTGTGACGCAGGCGGTGAAAAGTTACGCAAAATATCAGAAGTCCATTCGCGAGTCGCAGGCGAAAATGGTGCTGATGCAATGAGAATGCCGCGAACCGTTTCGGGGCACTTGCGGAACTGAAGTCAGGTGCGGGCGATTGAATCGGTTTGTTTTTTTGCCCGGCGGTCCAGGTGCAGGATCAGTTCGACTTCGCCCACCGTTCGATTCACAACTTCGGCGATTTGCACCGGGTGATGTCCCTCTGCGGCCAGATCGCACACGCGCCGGTTGAGAATGTCCATTTCGTCCGGCGGGGCAGGTGTGCGCTGCAAGGGTGCGGGTTCTTTCGCTGTGGCCCGTGTCACGATGAGCTCATCGGGCTCATTGCGGATGGAGCGCGCTGCTTCGTCATTGACGATCCAATCCAATTGCGTCGATCGAACATTTTCCGACGCCACTTGTTCCGCCGCCGATTCACCATTCGCATTTCCGCCGGAATTCAGAGTTTCAAGTGCGTCATCGACGCGTTCCATCAATGCGCAAAGTTCCACAATGCGCTGGTCGGCTTCGTGCATGGTTTCGCGTAGCTTTTTGTAGCGAGAGTCCATTTGAGCGCCGATTGTGGCGGAAAGTTCGTTGAGTTCCCTGATCAGAATCTCCAGATCGCGATGGACGGCCGCGCTTTCTCGTGTCGCCCCGTCGATTTCGCGTCGATATTGCTTTGGCGAGCCGTCAAGTTTTCGCCGGCCGCGCCATGAGGTAACCAGGACAAGCGAAAAAAGCGCAAGGCCGCCGAGCAGATACAATTGCTGTGTGGAAATGCCGGAGAATTCCGCGAACATGCAGAGAATCCGTTCTCTCTCGAATGACCGGCACCCGACTATGGGGCGGCAAGGTACGCCGCGGTTGCGGCCCGCATGACTTCATACAATGTTGCGCCGCGTGCCTTGGCTGCAGCCGCGCAATCATCATACTCCGGCGTAGCCCGCATGACAGCGCCGTTTCGTGTGCCGATTTTCATTCGAACCGGACCGAACCGCGTTTCCACCGTCACGCTTCGACGGTCCAGCATGGATCGTGTCCAGACCGACCGGCGAATCCCGAATGTCGTCGTCTCGCCGAACATCACGGCTTCGCAGGCCGCCTCATGCCCGGCTGGCGACAGCACCGAAAGGAGCACGCCCGGCCGGTTCTTTTTCATGGAAATGGGCGTTGTGAAAACATCCACGGCGCCGGCTTCGAATAGGCGTGTGACCGCATGGCCGATCTGCTCGCCGGTGCAGTCATCCAGATTCGTTTCAAGTACGATGATCTCGTCGCGAGCCGGCCCGTTCTCGATCGAATCACCCAGAATAACGCGCAACACATTGGGTCGGCTTTTTCCATCGCGCGTCCCCGCGCCATAACCGATTCGGTCGATCCGCATGGCGGGCAAAGGACCGAAGCTGTCGGGGAGCGTTGTCAAAATGGCAGCGCCGGTGGGTGTCGTCAGTTCGCCCACTTCATCACTTGCGGCGATCGGTGCGCCGATGAGCAGTTCGGCGGTGGCCGGAGCCGGTACCGGCATGACGCCATGCTGACAGGTCACGGTGCCGCTGCCGGTTGGAATCGGCGAGCAGGAAAATGCACTTTTTCGAGGATTGAGCCGTGAACCTTGGCCTCCGCTTCCGCCAACCGCGTAAAGATGAGCTTGGATCGATCCTTGATTCGATCCGACAGGTCTGCCGCGTCAATGATCTTGGTTATGTGATGAAGATGGCGATGGGCTTTTTCATCGGGGGCGTGAACATCGAATTTCACCGCCGCGAAACCCTGCTTCTTGATCCGCTCGACAGAAAGCTCAAATCCCGCAAGTGGTAGTCTCTCCAGATCATGTCGCAGCGCGTTTTCATCCAGTCCCGCCGCAATGAGAGCGCCGAGAATCATGTCGCCGGATGCACCGCTAAAGCAGTCGAAATACGCAATCTTCATGGCGGGAGTTTAGCTGGTCGGGCATTTCCCGGCGAGCCTTTGATTCAAAGCGACTGCATTGACATCCGATTGCCGCGTGCGATTCAATAGTGATTTGGCGTCATGCCCTTTCCACGGTTTCATTGGGAGAATGTTGATGATTCGAACATCCCTGAATCGATTTCAGTTAACGATCGGCTTGATTATCTTAACGGCCGGTTTGGCCTGCTCTCAAAGTGACTCGGCTCCGAGGGAAACCGCCGCGCCGTCCTCTCCGGCCGATACTTCTCCGCCGACCGTCGCGCCCGTTGATCCCCATGCCGCCTATTATGCAAGCATAAATTCATCGAACAGGATCGCGCTGCGTCAATCGCTTCATGATCTGATCGACGACCATGCGCGACAGTCCTATGCCATGGTTTGGACAGTTCTGGAGCGAGCGGACGAGGATCCGGACGATCCGACCCACATACTCGACCTTTATCGAAATGAATCTTTCGTGAAAGGCACCTCGGGCAACCGTCCCTACGATCGCGAGCATTCATGGCCGAAGTCGTACGGTTTCCCCAACGACAATTCTTCGAACGCACCCTACACCGACTGCCACCATCTTTTTCTCTGCTACAAGAATTACAACTCGAGCCGCGGCAACAAGCCTTATGACAACTGCCCGGGCTGCGAGGAACGTCCGACGCTGGCGAATGGCGGCGCGGGCGGTGGAAGCGGAACGTATCCCGGCAATTCCAACTGGACGGCGGGCAGCGGATCAAGTGGTCGATGGGAGACATGGAAAGACCGTCGAGGAGATGTGGCGAGGGCGCAGTTCTACATGGACATTCGATATGAAGGCGGCACCCATGGCGCCACCGGGGAGCCGGAGCCGGATCTGGTTCTCACCAATGATGTTTCACAAATGCGAACCGGCACGCTCGATGTGGCCTACATGGGCAGACTCGACACGCTGATACGCTGGCACAATGAGGACCCGGTCGATGAAAAGGAGCGTCACCGCAATGACATCATCTACGAGTATCAGGGCAATCGAAACCCGTTCATCGATCATCCGGAATGGGTGAAATGCGCTTTCGAAGGGGTTTGCGACTGAGCCGCGGTCGGATCGGCATGGACTGGTTGTCGGCGGGCATCGCCGATCCGTGCGCTAGGGCGTTTCGCTCATTTCCGATTTCACTTTCCACTCGGCCGATTTTCCGGTATCGCCGCGCTGTTCGTAGAGCATGAATAGGTTTCGCGCCGAGGCCAGTGCCGAAGTGCAGCCGGGACCTCGTGCTTTTTCAACGGTTTGATAGGCGCTCAGTAGCGTCTTTTCGGCTTCATCCAGTTTCTTAAGCTGAAGAAGGCACTCTCCAAGGATTCCACCTGTATATCCGATTCCATAATCTCCGGGTGGCGATGTATTCTTGCGAATCGCCAGCGCCTCGCGCAGAATCGGTTCAGCTTCCGCGGCCTTTTGTTGGCCCACAAGTGATCGACCCAGCCCGGAAAGGACTTGCCCGAACAAGGGATGGCCGGCCTCCAATCCGGCTCGTCGAATTTCCAGTGCTTCTCGAAAATAGGGTTCGGCCTCTGCATGGCGGTCGAGCCGGACAAGCAATTGCCCCGCACTGCAAAGGGCGTGCGATACATCCACATGTTTGGGTCCCAGCGTTCTTCGCGCCAATTCCAGTGACTTCTTCGAAAATTCCAACCCCTCGTCGGTTCGGTTTTGCATGTCAAGCATGCCGGCAACATTATTGTAAAGCGGGGCGAGCATCGGATGATCGGCGCCCAGTTTCTGCTCAACCACATCGATTGCTTCGCGGAAATAGGATTCGGCCGCCGTCATGTCGCGCTTGGCGTATTTCATCTTGCCGAGCGCGCTGAGAGCGGCCGCCAGGTCGGAGTCCTCGTGTTCCTGCGGACCGTCGATCGGCGGCGCGTGTCGGGCGATTTCAACGGCGCGAGTCATCAGTTCTTCGACGTCATCGAGTTCATTCAATTCAATACGCGTCGACCCGATGTTCATCAACACCGTGCCGATCTTCGGGCTGTCGGCCGGCAAATTCTCTTCATAGATTTTAAGGGCTTCGTTAAGGGCTTTGAGACATTCGGCTTGATGGCCTTGTTGAGAGCGAAGCGTCCCATAGACCTGGAGCGCATCCGCATATTCGACGGCCGGCCCGTCCGGCATTTTCTCCCGCAGCGCGAGCGCCCTCATGATGTGCAATTCGGCATTGTCGATGAGCCCCAATCCCAGATAGGTTTGGCCCACGGTTTCACGCAGCGTGGCCTCGATGCGCGGGTCGTCCCGGAAAGATTCGTCCAGCCATTCAGACACAGCGTCCAGCACTTCGCGCACCGTGCGGTCCGCGCCGCGCGAACTGCGTGGATCAGCCGACTGCAGGGTGCGCAGAATGAAATTGCGAACACTGTTGGCGCGCTGCTCTTCCGCCTGGGCGCGTCGGGTTTCCCGCTCGGCCTCTTCCCGTGCCTGGGTCGCCGAATCGCGCTCATTTCTCGCGATTTCAGCCTGTTCGACCGACCGATCGTACAACACAAACAGCCCGATGCTAGCCAGCAACAGGAGGAAAACGCCGACAAACGATATGGTGGCGGCCACCTTGTATCGACGTAGCTTTTTTTGAAGCACATACCATCCGCTGCTGCGTTTCGCTTCGATCGGCTCGCCGCGAAGGTGACGTCGAATGTCGGCCGCAAGATCCGCAGCCGACTGGTACCGAAGCGATTTGTCCTTTTCCATGGACTTCAGCACGATGGTGTCCACATCGCCGCGAAACGCCTTGCTGTATGAGCTCAAGCGCGACGGCTGCTCGTCACGAATGACTCGCGCTGCTTCGGGAATCGATCGGCTGGCCAGATCGTGCGGCAATTTGCCGGTCAGAAGCTGATACAGAATCACGCCGACGGCGTAGACATCGCTTCGCGTGTCCACTTCGCGGGGATCGCCGGACACCTGCTCGGGACTCATGTACGGCAATGTGCCGATGAGCTGGCCCGCGGTCGTTTGCAATGTGGTGGTGTAAATATCCGTGTCCGTCGCACGGGAAACGCCGAAATCCAGAATCTTCGGATTCCCGCTGTCATCGACGAGAATGTTCTGTGGCTTCAGGTCGCGATGGACCACGCCCTTTTGATGGGCATACTGCACCGCGTCGCACACCCGCGCGATGAGATCGAGACGCGATTCCGCGGTGAGTGCCTTGCTCTTGGCATAATGATCCAGCCGCTGGCCGCGAATGTACTCCATTGCAAAAAACGCGCGAACCCCGTGGCCCGTATCCTCGGTTCCCGCCTCGTAGATTTGCGCGATACCGGGATGGGTCAGCAGGCCGAGCACCTGTGCCTCGTACTCAAAACGCCTTAGCATTTGAGGCGTGGCGAGGCCCGGTCGAATTACCTTCAAAGCCACCGTGCGTTTGGGATTCTCCTGAATTGCCAGATAAACGACGCCGAAGCCGCCTTCGCCGATGACCTGCTCGATGCGATAGCCGCCGACACTTTCCGGCAGGGGGGTGGATTCGCCGTCGGGAATTGCGTTGGCACTGTCCATTCCGGAAAATTGCAGGCCCGCCTTGATCGCAGGGGTCTTGAACAGGGCCTGCGGTTGTTCGTCGTGTCCGAGCAGCGCCTGCACCTCGGCGCGCAATTCGGCATCGCCCCCGCAGGCCGCGGACAGGAACGCAGTGCGATCGTCCGGCTCCATCGACCGGGCATGATTGAATATTTCATCGATTCGGCGGAACCGTTCGGCGTTCAAGCAGCGCCGCCTTCCGCGAGCTCGCGAGACAGCCACGCGCGAGCCATTCGCCAGTCGCCTTCCACCGTGCTTTTCGAAACGTTGAGAACTTCCGCGACCTCGTCGACCGTCAGTCCGCTGAAAAATCGTAGCTCGACCACTTTCGATTTGCGTTCGTCAAACGCGGCCAGTTTCTTCAGCGCTTCGTCCAACGCGATCGGATCGAATTCCGGTTGCTCGGCGCCGGCGACATTTTCATCGATGGCGATTTTCGCCCGTCCGCCGCCGCGCTTCAGGGCTCCGCGGGCCACGGCATGATTCACCAGTATTTGCCGCATGGCCGTCGCCGCGACCGCAAAGAAGTGCGCCCGGTCATTCCATTTCGCCTGGGTTTGATCGATCATTTTTAGGTAAGCTTCATGAACCAGCGCCGTAGGCTGCAGGGTATGATCGCGCCGTTGTCCGCGAAGGTATTTTCCCGCGAGCGAACGCAATTCCTGATACACCATCGGTAACAATTCGTCTCCGGCCATCCGATCGCCGTGAGCGAGATTGGCGATTAGCTGGGTGATTTCAGAGGGACTTTTACTCATGCTGAATCTCAACCTGCAAATGTAAGTTTCGTTTGAAGATAATTGAGTCGGGCGAAAATATAACGAATCACAGCGTCGCTTCCGTGCAGTAATCTTGTGATTCAATCCTCGCGACATACCCATGTCCATCGATTCATAAATCATTATTTATTAAACGCTTATAGATTTCCAATCAAACTGAGAAAGCGCTGGCCCTTGAATGCGATATAATTCAATAGATGTTGAAATATTGTAGGGACGCCTGATGTTCGGATTTGACACATCATTCAAGGCCTTGGGGGACGCGACCCGCCGCAGCATTCTCGCAAAACTACGCGAGGGTCCACTCAATGCCGGGCAATTGTCCGAGGCGCTTGGCGTCGCCCCCAACGCACTTTCGTTTCATTTGCGCATTCTTCGCAGCGCGGACCTTATTCGTGACCGGCGGCTTGGCCAATTCATCGAATACAGCCTGAATACCAGCGTTGTGGAAGATCTCATTCGATATTTCATGGAGCATTTCTCGACCAATGGCGTCATTAGCGGAAGCGACCCGGCCGCCATGGATGCCGATCCAACGACATTAACCAATGACCAGAATGAAGGAGAGAGGTCGTCATGATTTCACGAAGCCATTTCATTTCGATTGCAGTGCTGATGTTGGCTGCATGTGGTGTCAGCCTTTGGTTTCAAAACAAACTGCCGAATCCCTGCCCGATTCACTGGAACATCGATGGCGAGGCCGACAATTTCGGATCGCCGCTCTTGGCCGCATGGCTTATGCCCGGCTTGACGATTCCCATTTTTGGTCTGCTCATCGGCTTGCCGCTCCTCGGGCCGTTTCGCAAGAATATCGAGGCTTTTCGCGTTATTTACGGTCGAATCTGCGTGTTCATTGCTGCGGTTTTCTGGCTTTGCATGTTCTGTTCATGCTGGAGGCCAACGGCACAAATGTGCGGATGGGCCCGTCGATCGGAATCATTCTGGGTATCATGTTCATGGTGCTCGGCAATTGGATGGGCAAGTTGCGCCGAAATCTCTACATCGGGATTCGCACGCCCTGGACCATTGCGAATGACATCGTCTGGGAAAAGACCCATCGTCTCGGCGGCAGGCTCTTTGTCGCTGCGGGCATCGTCACAGTCGCGGTCTGCACATTTGCATCCGATCGGGGTTTGCTTTGTCGTTCTCATCGGCAGTGTCCTGATCAGCACATTCTGGTCGCTGGGCTATTCGCTTTATTGCTATCGCAAGTATGGACAAACGGACGACCTGAATCCGGCGCCGAAAGCCCTGACCGATTTGCATGTAACCTGATTTGCGTTCTCCACGTCTTACATCATGAACGGTGGGTTTTCGAGCGCCTTTCCGTTCGCGACGTCGGCTGGATTGCATTCATCCAAGCGCCAATGCACCGAGTCGCCGGCCCTCGGCTCGCAACACCGCGCATTGCGCCAATTTGCCGTGGCGTAATTTGGTCCGAAAAATCGGGGCAGAAATGCCATGCTCATGGGTACCATTGATAGAGAGGCAGCATGGTGCCGCCTGCGAGTCGACGAAAAGCAGCCCTTGGGGACTCAAACAGGGGCTTTTTTCATGAAATAGAGGCAGACGATGAAAAGGAGATGGCTCGGAAATCTCACGGCGGCTTTGATTGGAGTCGCCATTGCCTGCATGCCCGCCATCGCCACCGGCGGCTGCGAATCATCGTTGAATGGTCTTGTCGGTGACGTGACCGGTGCAGTGGTGGTGGCCACGGCCGGCGACAGTTTGATTCGATGAGGGCTTTTTGAATGCAAGCGGATTCGTCAATCCGCGATCACCCGTCCGATCGAATGACCTTTCTACAGCAGGCCTTCGCACCCATTATTCGCATGAAATGGCAAAATATCCTGTCGCCTGATTCCAAGACCATTCCGTGAAACAATTTTCCTCCATCGTCCGCAGGCGCGTGAACGGGTTCGAAGCCCGTCGTTAAGAGTGTCCGGGCGGTGTGGGTATTGGAACGAAACAGCGGGTCACCCATGCGATGCAGCGTGGCCGACCCGGCGATGAAGGAGACACCCATGCAGGCGACCCTGGCCCCCATTCCGTCGAATTTCTCACTGAGACTTCAACAGCCCCGACCTCGGAAAAACCAATTCCATTTGCACAGGCAAATATCGCACAACGCAGTTTTCTTAAGGAGCATTGGGAGCTCAAGATTCTATTCTGGGGTCTCGGTCTGATCGCCCTCGCCTATCCGGCGACTTATCTCATTACTTACGCGATAGCTGAGTATTGGCCCGTATCGGTGTAAGTACGGTGGCACACCGGCGTTCTCGATTTGTGCGTTGACGATGGAGAGCCGTCTTTCAGTTCTCGAATTCAGTGCATAATCGCTCATGAAAACGACGAAGCGGTTTCACTCATCGGTTTCCGGCTCTTGAAGCCGGGCCTCGGCGGTCGCAAGTTCGCCGTCGAGCTCACCGATGACGCCGGCATCGGATGGTGCAATCACATTGTCGCGATCAAGCGCGACGAACTCGGCTTTGCAATGGCCAAGCCACTTGTGTACGGCGCGCCATTCATTCATTTTCGTTGCTGAGCCCACGTCATCGCGGTTGGCACGCGCCCGGCACAATTCCGCAAGCTTGTAATAGGCGACGGCGACCTCGCGCCGCGCCGCTGGCGAACTGGGGTCAGTCGCAAGAATGTCCTGTGCCGCCTTCAGGTGACGGTCAAACGTGTGCGCCGCTTTATCATAATCACCGAGGGCCAATTCCACTTCGCCCATTCGACAGAATGCGGTCTGCCGAACACTCTTGGCCCGAATCATGCCCGGCTCCAGAACGAGTACCTGCTCGGACAAGGCCAGCGATTTGCGATAGTGCTCCATCGCCCGTCCCAACTCTTGAGTCATTTGATACGTTTGACCCAGCGCATCCAGCGCAATGGCCAAGTCGAGGGACAATCGCGCATTGTGCGGTTCGGTGGCCACAATCCTTTCAAAGGCTGCTACAGCGCGTGACTGTGACGCCAGCGCGCCATCCGTATCGACAAGCCGAAGGCACAATTTCCCGATGCGCGAGTTCATCTGGGCGACATCATGGCGCGCCTCAAACATGTCCGGATACTTGCCGGACAACGCATCAGCTTCCTCAAGACTCTTGCGATATTCTCGAATCGCTTCGTCGAGTTTTCCCGCCGCCTCAAGAGATTCGCCCTCGTCGCATGGCATAGATTTTGTTGCGCAATACCGAGGGGTCGTCGGGGAACAGTTGGATCATGCGCTCCATGAGCTTGCCGGCCTTCACATGAAATGCGTGCGACTCCTCGGCCCGATCGAGAGTCGTGAGCATGAGCGCAGCCCGTCGATAACCCGTCCACAAGCCGACCATGGTTTTGCTGTCGTCGGGTTTTTGTCTTAGCAGGGCTTCGATGGATTCAATACCGCGCATGTAATGCACGATGGCCTCGGCCGGTCGTCCCAGGCTGTTTGTCTGCGGATCGCCCAGAATATCTCCCAGCGCAAAATGAGCGGCCGTCAGCTCGGCGAGCTTTTGCGGATCCTCGTCGCTCATGTCCTCCGCGAGGCTGTTGAGGTATTTCATGGCGTTTTGGACGATAAACTCGCGCGCCGGCACCGCACCTGCGACATTCGAAAGCATTCGGTCAAGATCGAAAATGAACGACCGCGTCAATTCGCGTAGCTCGCCGAAGCGCCGGGTCGCACGGGTCTCGGCCGCCTCGGCTTTGCTTTTTTCTTCGCGAACCCGCTCGAGAAGCCGCGATTGTCTGCCATACATCACGCCCAGGGCAACCACGGACGCCAGGATCACCGCGACAAACGCGATCGCCGCCGTGGCCGCGCGTCGGTGCCGGCGCAAAAGACTGCGCAGCAAATAGAGCCTGCTGTCGCGCCGGGCTTCGATGGGCTCATTCGACAGGACGCGGCGCAGGTCGGCGCCGAAGTCACCGGCCGTCTGGTATCGGCGCTCGCGCGATTTCGCCAGCGACTTGGACACGATGGTCGACAACTCGTCTGTGATGAACCGGCTCACTGCCAAATCCGGGGTGAATTTGGAAAATTGGCTGGCTATGACGCGCGGCACCGGCGGCGTTTCGGCAATGTGACGCAACACCGCCGACAAATCCGAATCGACCGGGTAGGGAAAGTCGCCATAAAGCAGGCGATAGAACACGATTCCGAGGCCATAGACATCGGTCCGAATGTCGATGTCCTGCGCCCGGCCCTGGGCCTGCTCCGGGGCAAGATATGGTATGGTTCCCGCCACAAGGCCCTCCGCAGTCACCACCGAGCGGCCCGTTCGGTTCATCGTTTTGGCCAGTCCAAAGTCGAGAATTCGCGGTCTTCCCAGCGAATCGACCAGAATATTGGAGGGCTTGATGTCGCGATGAATCACCCCGCGCTGGTGGGCATAGTTGACGCCGTCGCAAACGTCGGCAAAGAGACGGATCAATTCCGCAAGGGTGCATTTGCTTTGTTCAAGATACTGGTCGATCGGCAGGCCATCGACAAGGTCCATGACGCAATATGGCCGGCCGTCGCGCATTTCGCCCGAATCGAAGACCGTCACGATGCAGGGATGGTTGAGTCCGGCGACCAGTTCCACCTCCCGCTCGAATCGGCGCCGTTCATCGCGCGAGGCAAAAGGGCCTTCGCGCAGAACCTTCAGCGCTACCTCGCGATGGGTCGAAACCTGCAGTGCCCGGTAGACTATTCCCTGACCGCCGCGGCCGATCTCCTCGATGATTTGATAGCCCGCCAAGAGTTGCGCAATCGCCTGATCCCGCTCTGTGTGCCTTGGCAACTCGCCGCCGAGGCGCGGCGGACCGGCCGCGCGAAGTTCCGCGACCCACGACTCCAGTTCCGATTGAATGGCGGCCTGCCGTGCCGAGCATGCGGCACACGTCTCGAGATGTTTGCGCGCTTCTCCGGCCGGGCGATCGTCGATTTCCCCGGCGATGAGATCGCGCAACATGGATTCCGAAAGACAGGATGGGGCGGCCTTAGCAGTCACCGTCGAGCAGATCCTTCATTTTTGCGGCCACTTTCTCGGTCAGCCGCCACTTGATCGTGTAGACGTGATTCACGCTGAGCCCCAGCTCTTTCGCCACCTCCTCGGCGGCACGCTGATTGAGGACATATTCCTCGAAGGCGCGATAGGTCGTGCCTTCGACTTCACTGCGAAGCTCCTTCAGGCAGTGCCAAAGGTGCTCCTGCATCCAGATGCGCTCGAATGCGTCGGCCGGGTTTTCCTCGTCGGCCTGTATCGAGCGCAGCATGCCGGATTCCGCCGCCACCGGCCGGCGAATTCTCAATTCGTTCAGCACCTTGTTTTGAACCAGCGTGCGCAGCCAGCCCTTGAATCGTCCGCGGGCGGGGTCATATTCGAAGGAGCCGATGTGCTGCGCGACCGCCTTCAGGCACTGCTGCACCACATCGTCGGCATCCTCGCGACCCAGGCCCATTCGCATCGCAAACCGGGTCAGCATCGGTCGATAAATGCGATCAAACAACGCCCACGCATCCGCATCGGCGCGGTCACGAAGTCGTAGCAGCAGGCTGGCGCGCGTCGTATCCAATGACAGGTCCTCGAACAAGACCCATTCTAACTTCGACGCGGCGTCACCGCACACCCTGCGTTCGATTGCTTGTCTCTTTTCTAATACACGCGGGCTTCCGGCTTCTCACACGAATTATTATGACTCGTTTGGGAACTCATGGGACGTGCAAGATGCGGCCATGGAAGGGCGTACGATGAAGGTGAACCTGAGCCGCCCTGTCTGCGAGGCGAGAACTCAAGGAGCGGATGAACAATCAGCTTGCAAATAAGAATTCTGGTCATACAAGCGGAATTATTATGAATGGTGGGCCATCCAATTCTTGAGTAAGCACAAATATGACGCCTATCCACAATCGCAAAGCAAGATTTCGACAAAACGCTGGATATCCGCGCCGTCTATGGTGCCGTCGCCATTTACGTCAATTGGCGACGGGCATCCGCCTTCGCCAGTACACAGTGACACGGACGCGGTTGAACTCACAACGGAATTGCAAGAGTCGGAAACGACAACATCGAATTCGCCTTCACTTGCCCAATCTGCGGCATCGAGCGTCAATGTGGGTGTCTGTGCCCCGGGTGCCATGCATGGGAACCCGTTTCGTCGCCATTGGTAGGAAAGCGGGCCGTTTCCAGTCGCTTCAACCGACAACACAACATCATCACCAAAACAGAAATTACCGCCCGTCGGTTGTGTGACAATTTCTAGGGATAAACTGGTCGGGTATTCCCATGTGTCATCAGTAGAAACGTCACCGGCAAGTTGGCCACCAAACAATACGATTTTTTTTCTCCGATGATCATAGCACATCAGATGTTTGTATCGTGGGGCCTGTTCGATTGTCGAAGTTATTTCCGTCCAATCTTCACCATCCCATTCCCACAAGTCGCCGAATGGAGTCGGAGGGTTAGGGCGTCCACCGAATAAAACGGTCACGCCTCTTGCGGCGTCGAATGCCATTCCAAATTCCAGTCGCGCAGGCGGAGAGTGTTCTGGAATTCGCTGCGTCCAGTTGACGCCATCAAACTCCCAAGTTTCGGCCATTGGCCCGCCAATATTTTGGCTGTAACCACCAAACAAGACGGTAACACCGCGTCGTGAGTCGAATGCAATCTGGTGATAGGTGCGTGCTGGTGGAACTGTAGCCGGATTTCTTTGGAGCCATTCAATGCCGTTCCACTCCCATGTATCCGAAAGTTGTGGACCTACTTGCGGCGAACCGCCAAACATGACAATAACATTGCGGTTTGAATCAAACGTCATAGCATGGTTTTGACGTGCAGGGGGACCAGACGTGCTCAGTCGCATCCACTTCGATCCATTCCATTCCCAAGTGTCATTCATCGGCGTTCCAGCGAGTGGGCAATTGCATACTTTGTTTCCGCCAAAAAGTACAACGACGCCTCGTTCGGAATCACTTGCCGTGGCGAATTGCGTGCGGCGGTCGGGCGCAATTAATGAACCTTCAACATATGAGTTGGCTACAACGGTCTTTGTCCAAACTTTGCCGCTCCAATACCACATTTGCGGCTCTGCGCCGGGGGCAGGAGGTTGAGGGCCAACCCACAAAAAGTGAAACGACAAGCCTCGCGCAAAGTCGAACGTCAGATTGGGACTGGATTGGTAACCTACTGGGTGAAATGGGAAGTTTTCCTGGGAACCAAGAGAACGCCGTACCCACTCATGGCACTGTGCGCTCACAGGCGGAGTTGCTGCAATCAAAACGAGACACGCAACGGACGCGCGGAACACAAAGTTAAGATATTGCGACGAATACATTGTTTTCATGGCCCGGTGTCCCTTCGGTGGGCGGTAGCGGCGCGTAAACCTGCCGAACTCACAACCGCAAACCCGACATGCCTATTCTCGCAAGGTCGTGAGGCAAATACAATACACGCGAATGGCAGGCGGAGTAATTACCCGCCGATTGCGCCCGGGCGGTTTGTATTCGCATTATCCTGCGACCGCCCGAACGCGGCCCTTCACGGATGATGCCATGTCGCGAATATTTGAATGGGCCTTGCCCATTATTCCCCTGAGTGACGAGGAGATCGTCGGAAGGCTCTGGTGGAGGTTTCATTGCCCCAAGTTGCTCCCATTATTAAACGTGAAAAAAGCTTGTATGAAGGAAACCCGTTTGAGCCTCGGTCGCCACAAGAATGGGAGGAAACTGTCACTCAACGCTGGTCAATGGAAGTTTATGTCATTAGAAGCGCGACGATGACATGGCTCCGCGAAAACTGGTTTCTTCCGTTATCCGATCTCGAAAAAGACGCATGTTTCATTCACATCCAAGGACTCAAAGGCTCATATTGCAAGTATGCCGCTGACCGTGCTGCGGAGTGTGATTGTCGATTCGATATGGGCGAAGGTGAGCGTCTTGCTCAGAGGAAAGCGGTGACGGATTACATTGCCGGTGAGATTGACAAGTTTCATGCGGAGTTTATCGCTTGGGTCGCTGGACTAGAGGCGAATCCGAAAACCACTCAAACGAATATCTCAGTGAATCAACTGGGCGACTTTACCTTCAAAACCACTGAACTTCGCAACATGATTGGGGGTGTCAGTGCTGACACGTTGGCAAGTATCATAAAAGATTCAGGAATACGCCCTTCAAAGCCCGGTGAACGCAACCGATTGTTTAGCGAAGACGAAACCAAAAAGATTTTGCACCGCGCGACAAGTTGGAATTCTCAACATGTGCGAAATGCAGCCGCTAATGCCATCGCAAAGTTAAGCGGCAACTGAAGGCCGATACGCACGAAAGCCGATTTGAAAACCGAAAAGCCGAATTAAAAGCCGAAAAGCCGAATCCTAAGTTCGCGAGGTTGCCTCGCGCAAATCCCCTGTTATTACTTTCATACACAGGCACGAACGTCGTGCCGTGGTGGTGACATAGCATGAGGAATCGTGATGGCAATTGAATTTGAACGAAGGCTAATGCGAAAGCGGGAGACAGCGGTGCATTTGACCGTGGGTGAGTGGACGATTAATTCTCTTCAAATCCGCGGAGGGCTCGTGCCGGTGAAAATCAGCCGCTGTACTCGATTTCGTGTCGAGGACATTAAGTGCTTGGCGCGGGAAGGAACAGCGCGCTTTGACTTGAGTACAGAAAGAGAAAGACGCACCTTCTCGGTTTCGGGTGTTGACGAATCAAGGATTCTCACCACAAAGACTCTGCTGAGAAGTGCTGTTTTTCTGCTCATCCATTCGACCGACATTCAACAAAACTCTTGGCTGCATGCCGGTTGGTTCGCAGTGGTCATAATCCTCGCCGCATTCCAAGTCTACTCGGCGATTGCACAGCATTCGCGGACCTCGAAGTCCCGAAGGAAACGCTTAAGATGCACTCCTCATCCATCCCGCTTTTCCAGTCCATTGATGAGGCCGCTGATCATCTTCGCGATGACTTCAGGCGCTCTTTCATCGCGAGTGCGGCGCTCGTCGAGAAGGCCGCGTCGGCGAGCGACTTCCAGCAAGGGAACGCATTCCTGCGCCGAGGCCCGCGACGTCACGAAAAAATGACGGCGATCCGGCTTGGTGAATCGGCCGTTGCCTTCGGCCAGGTTCGTGGCGATTGAAAGGGCCGCTCGATTGAGTTGGTCGACGAGGAAGTAGTAGCCGCGTGGGAATTTCTCGGTGAGCGCGGCGATGTCATCCGCAAAGTCGACGGCCTTTTGGTAGACGGCGAGGTTTTCGAACATGAAGGCCATGCGATAGCCTCTTTCGCTCGTTTTGGTATTCCAGCCACTACCTGCCCCGTTCGCCGCCGGATTTGAGCAGGAGAACAGGTGAGCAGGGGACCGCAGGTGAGAGAGTCTCTTGGCTCACAACGCAAACTCAGTTGCGGGGCGTTACTTCCCGTTTTCTGCTCTCCTGTTCTACTGCTCACCTGCTCTAATTCGCCCTTGGCGAATTGGAGGCGGCGGGAATCGAACCCGCGTCCCGGAGCACTTCAGGATAGGCTTCTACGTGCGTAGTCGTTCGTTTGTCGTCATCCCGCAGGCCGCCGATCGACAGGCTGCCCGAAGGACCAGCTCGACAAGTTCTCGTCGCGACGCGGCCGAGCAGCGCGTCGCGACCAGCCTGCTGCATACCGTCGCCCCGCCTAGCAGGCGTTGGCGGATTGACGGGCAGCTACTTAGGCTGCCATGCTGAACTGAGTGTTAGCATGTAAAGTTGTGCCAGGTGTTTTACGAGGCCTCCTGGCGACCTCGGCACGCCACCTATCCGTCAACTTGCCCGGTCGAAACCATTTCGCCCCCGGCCGACACCGCGTGGTTTCGGCGTCAAACGGGATCATAGTCGAGAGTCGCCGGAATGACGAATCTGTCGAAAGCCGTTGTCACGCTTGGGCCAATGCAATCGCACGGGACTCTGCGATTTTGGGGTTCGTCGCTCTAAGGAAATGCGCCGGTCCTATGGGTTCCGAGTGTTAATTGGTTTGGCCTCTCCTGGATCTCAACGACGTAAATCAACGCGCCCAACTCACGAAGGCCCCAATGATTCACTCATGGTATTCATGTCCTGAAAGGAGCTTCAGCATTTCAAGATTCACGTCTTGCGACATAAGTCAGCATGATCGCGAAGTTTGTCGGCTGGCGTTATAGAGAAGTGTGATGATCCAGTTACATGAGACACTTCAGTGAAAACAGAAACAGGACAACGATCGTCAAGATCGTCGCAGCAAATATTCTCTGAATTCCTCTGTCCTGCGTTTGGGCCTTTTCGACGGCATCCGCGTAGCCGATGCGCGTGAAGCTGACCATTTCATACAGCGGCGTGTAGCTCTTCGGAAACCAGCGGTGAAGTCGCTTCTCCCATTTCTTCTTTCGAAGAAACGCGGGATCGCCGACTTTGTCGCGCATTTCGATAAAATTCTGCAGGGCGAGATCGGCAATGGCGTCGGCATGGCGTTTGCGATCGTGGAAGAAATCGCGGAATGCCGCGGCATAGTTACCGTCACAACCCCTGATCCGATCGTTCAGCGCGGTGCAATCTTCGAACGCGCAGTTCATTCCCTGTCCGAAGAAGGGAACGATGGCATGCGCGGCATCGCCGAGAATCACCACTTTGTCCTTGTAGTGCCACGGTTCACATCGAACGGTGACGAGCGACCCGGTCGGGTTGGCCAGGAAATCTTCCGCCAGTGTCGGCATGAGCGGCACGGCGTCGCAAAAATGCTCGCGAAAGTAGGCGGTCACGTCGTCGGGCGTCTTCAGACGGTTGAACCCGTTGGGACCGTCAAAGGGCCAGAAGCATGTCACCGTGAAAGAGCCGTTCGCGTTGGGCAGGGCGATGACCATGTAACTGCGTCGCGGCCAGATGTGCAGGGCGTCCTTCTCCAGCCGCCAGCCGCCGCCATCGGCCGGAGGGATGTGCAGTTCCTTGTAGCCGTGTTCGAGGTAGGACTGGCTGTAATCAAATCGGTCCTGTTTCTGCATTCGCGCGCGAACGGCGGAGAACGCGCCATCGGCGGATACCACCATGCCCTCAGGCGCCTGCACGATTTTGCCATCGGGTAGTTCGTAGGTCGTCGTGCCCGTGTCGATGTCAACGTCAAGGCACTTGTGATTGAAGAAAAGCTTCACGTTGGGATATCGCTCGGCGGCATCGAGCAAAATGCAGTTCAGCCCGCCGCGCGACGCTGTTGATGGCCTCCCCGTGGGTGCCATAGGGTTGAAATACGCACGAGCCGTCGAGGCCGTGGATCATGCGCTGGGCATCGGCACGGCCTGTTGCATCACGGAATTCAGTACGCCGATTTGCTCAAGGGCATGCATGCCGCGAACCGACAGCGCCAGGTTGATCGAACGCCCGCCGGCCTCGCCCGACGTGCGAAGGTCCGGCCGCTTTTCGTAGACGGCGACGTCGTGCCCGGCCATGCCGAGATAGTTCGCCATGACGCCGCCGGCGAGCCCGCCGCCGACGATGATGAATCTGGATTTAGAAGCGGACAAGGCAAGTACCTCAAGAACAATGGCCTGCATTGCTGAATCGCGCCGCTTTTGCTTACAAACCAAGCGACCCAATCGCCACGACTTTATACACCGGCGCGGCCGGCTTGCGAAACGGCTGATTTTGCGATTTGAATTCGTCGGCGCGAACGGATTGCGGGCAAATACGCAATTCAACGGGAGTTTGCCGAGAGGTTTCGTGAAGTTGTGGTTTGCATCCGAGCGCAGCGGCGGCATAAAAGCTCGAAATTCATCACCCGTTTTCTTAGCGGTTGGGTCGGCAGGATTCTCTTCGTTGCTACAAACGCAGGCCACTGCTCTCGCAAAAATTGAAAGCAGTATGCGCCCAATGTGATAGGATTTATTTGGACAGAACAAGAATGCCTTGGGTCAGGCAGGCGGGTTGCGGCCATGAAACTTCCAACCATACAGGGCGTCATACAAAGCCGGCTGTTATTGAATTATCGAGTCGCGCCCGAAGTTCTGAAAGCGATGCTTCCGTCGCCATTTCGACCGAAATTGGCTAATGGATTTGCAATTGTAGGAATCTGCCTGATTCGCTTGCGGGGTTTGCGGCCCTCGCTTCTACCGGGAGGTTGGGGGATTTCAGTCGATAGCACCGCACATCGTGTGGCGGTGGAGTGGAGTATCGGTTCGACGATGCAAACTGGCGTCTACATTTTTCGCCGCGACTGTGCTTCTCGATTTGTCCGGCTGCTCGGCGGGCGGGTGTTTCCGGGCGTTCATTCGAAGGCCAGCGTGAATGTCATCGAAAGCGACGATCAAATTCAATGGGATGTTAAAACGCGGTATGGTGTCGGCGACCTTTCAATTGACGTGGCAACAAATTGCTTAATGCCGCTCACAAGTGCGCTTGGTTCCTTGGAATCGGCTCGGGAATTTTTCGCCGAAGGGGCGTGCGGCTATTCGCCGCGACGCAGCGGCGGCAATTTGGATGGCGTAAAACTGTGCATTCCGGATTTTCGCCTGATGCCGGCGCAAGTTAATTCGCTCCGTTCGTCATTTTTTGAAAACCAACTAATTTTTGCCGGCGGGTCGATTGAATTTGACTCCGCTTTTCTCATGAGAGACATCGTGCATCATTGGCAGGTTATGGAGAATCAACCAGTCGCCCTGGGAAGGGTCGGATAGATGACACCGCAAATCATCTGGGACGACGAATGCGGGCTGTGCGACGCTTTGGTGCGCCGCTTTCGATCTCTTTACGAGGCTCGAGGCTTCGAGTTTGTGCCGATGCGAAAATGGCTGGATTCCCTGTCGCCGACAGAGCGAGCGCGCAGGACGGCCGACGAGATGCGCGTCGTGCTGCGCGATGGCTCGGTCATCGGTGGCGCCGAGGCGGTGGCATATCTCATGCGGCGGGTGTGGTGGATGTGGCCGGCCGGGGTGGCGGGGCGGCTGCCGATCGTTCGTACGGTCGCGCGGCGGTTGTACCAGGAAGTGGCGCGGCGGCGGTATCAGATTGGCGGGGCATGCAAGATGCACCGGAGAGAGCCATGCGATGTGAAGAGCGGGTCGGGCACGAGTCAACCAATGGCGGGCCGGGTTCGATAGCACTTTCAGAGGGTCGTGTCAGCGCCGTGGCTCGCAAGCGTTTTCTGCGGTGCGAGGGGCGGCCGGTCTTTTTGAGCGATTGGCGCGAGGTGTTGATGATGCACTTTCGCGTCGATCGAGCCATTCTGCAGGCCGAAACGCCGTTCGTGCTGGATTTGCACGATGGCGACGCATATGTCAGCCTGGTGGCATTTCGGATGCGGCGGTTTCGTTTCGCGCGGGGCGGACGGCTGGCGCGTTGGGTGATGCTGCCGGTGGCCGAGCACTCTTTCCTGAATGTGCGAACGTATGTGGTTCACGCCGGCGAGCCGGGGATTTATTTTCTGGCGGAATGGCTGCCGAATAGGCTTGCGGTGCTGCTGGGTCCGGTGGCGTTTGGGTTGCCGTATCGGTATGGGCGATTGGCATACGAGCATGATGAAGAGCGAGGGATGGTGCGCGGCACGGTCGAAGATGGGACGAGTCGGGATTCGCTTCGATATTCAGGCAATCTCGATGTGGAAGATTCTGGTGTGCCCTGCGGGGCCGGAACGCTCGCCGAGTTTTTGATGGAGCGGTACACGGCTTTCACGTATTGGCGGGGGTTTCGCCGGATGTTTCGGATATGGCATGAGGCGTGGCCGCAGCTGGCGGCGGATGTGACGATTGAAGAATGCCCATTGTTGGAGCGAAGTGGGGCGTGGTCGCGGCATTCGTCGTACGTGGGGGCGAATTATTCGACGGGAGTGAATAGGGTTTGGATGGGGCGGCCAAGAGCCTTGTCGGAAAATGATCTTCGTTTTTGATTTTGCCTACATCCCATTGACAGCGTATGCTTCATGTGATTCGGGCTCATCCTGACGATTGTGGGTGCTTGCGGCTGGATACCTAAAATGGATGTATTCACTTCTACCTTGGGATTTGTTGCGGCCATCGTGATTGGGATCGTGACGATTACCTTGTTCGTTTTGACGGTTGGGGCAATTCAACGAAAAATGGGCGATCCGGATATTGTGAAGGTGGGAAAACTGCTTAAGGGCGCGGAATTGATCAATGTCCATCTGGCAGGTGGACGAGTTCTGGAAAAGGTGAAGTTTGTCGGGTTCACGGGAAACGATGGAATAAAGCGTGGCATACCTTATCAGTTGATGGGAATGGTCATTCTGGAAACATCGGTCGGGACGCGAATGATGATCCGTGCAGACAAGATCAGCATGATCGAAGAGCCGAGGCCGGGAGAGAATTAGAGCCATAGGCTCAGCGTCGGATTAGAGCGTTTCAGGGTTGATCAAATCCGTCTTGAATTCGCCCTGCCCCGTTGGGGCTGGGCTAAACAGGTTTGCGTATTTGTGAACTGCTTTAGCGAGCGGGAATGGTGAGACCGAGTTTGGCCATGACGGCCTTGAGATCCGACCAAGCCTTCGACTTTTCGGCGGGTGTACGGAGCAGATAGGCCGGATGAAACGTCGGCATCAATGGAATCGGCTCACCAATTAAAGATGTCCCGCTTGGATAGAAATCGCGCCATGTGCCGCGGATGCGGGTGATACCGTCTCGCGTATTCAGCAGAGTTTGTGCTGCCGGGCCGCCGAGGGCGATGATCACCTCCGGCTTGATGATGTCGATCTGCCGAAGCAGATAATCCTTGCACATCACGATTTCGTCGGGGGCGGGCGTGCGGTTGTTGGGCGGCCTACACTTCACGACGTTGCAGATGTAAACTTCATCCCGTTTCAGGCCCATGCCGCTTTCGATCATCTTGGTGAGCAGTTCGCCGGCTCGGCCGACGAACGGGATGCCGCTGGCATCTTCATCGGCCCCCGGACCCTCGCCGACGAACATGATGCGTGCCACGGGGCTGCCGATGCCGAAGACAGTTTTGTTGCGCGTTTCGTGGAGGCCGCACTTGGTGCAGGGTTGGACTTCCTTTGTGTCAATGAGATTGAGTGAAACACGGCGTTCTTCGAGTTCAATGGACGAAATCTGAGTTTGGAGCCCGTGGCTGGCGTTGGGGAATTCATCGGCGAGAGTCCCTGCGGCAACCCGCGCGGGGGCTGGGCGCGAAGGAAGCGATGGACTGCGGGATGGCGCGGGCCCTGCGGTGTAAGGCTGTTGCGCGGGAAGGTTGCGCTCGGGTTGGCGTGAAGTTGGCGACGCCGTCGTTTTCTTCGGCGCGAATCGGAAGCGTGCGTGCGCCGAGAATCGCGTCGGCCTCGAATCGATCTCGAAGGGCGTCGGCGAGGTTAATCGTCGGTTGTTCAGTTGATTCGGTCAGAACAGTTCCCCTTGCGATCCTGGTGGGCGGAGCACACCCCACCTTTGAAGCAGTGCTCAATGAAGTGTGGAACAGGCTATTAGCCTGTTCCACACTTCATTGAGTATCGCCACTCAACTCAGATATATTCAACTCAGACATATTCAACTCAGACATATTCCATTCAGACATACTCAATTTGGACAAACTCGATTCGGACAAACTTATTGCTCATATCATTCTTCCGATGTCGCTACCTGATCGCCGATTATGATCTCCGGCCTCCTCGCTTTCGATCGCCGCGGCGGCGTCCTGCGGCGAGAAGCGGCGCTTCACTCGAACCATCGCGATCGTTTTGCCGTCGCGCAACACGCGCAACGGCTGCTCGTAGTATATCCACTGACCGGCCTTATCGAACAAAATCATTTTCGCCTGTGAATTGATGGCGGTGACACGTCCGTATTGGCGTGGTTTCGGCTTCTCAGGAATTCTTCCGAGCGCGCGCTCGATGAGCGCGCGTTTGTCGCCCATCGCCCCGTCGCGTTCCGCAAGCAATGTGCCGCGGCCGAGCGGGGAAGCATATTCGGTGAGTGCCAATGCGGCGTTGAGCCGGGCATCTGGGTTCGGCGATTCAAGAAGTTCGATGAGGATCGGCTCTCCCGTGTCGGGATGCAGTCGTGTCGCCAGCTTGAGCACATGCCCATGGTCGCGCGGCGAGACCGATTCCCTGAGCGCGCGAAGCTCGATCGGTCCGATGAGTCCTGTGGCGAAAGATAGGCCGGGATGTAGCGATAGTAGATTTCAAGCGTGAGGACATTGATGGCGGTGGCGTAAATGCGCCCGCCGCTGCGGCCCCATTCGCCCCAGCCGGGACCAAACGCGGGCCAACTTCCAAAGCTGTGACGATGCTTTCCCTTTGGCGTGACCGGGCGTTCCTGCTGTTCGAGGATGGTGGTGCGAAGGGCCTCGTTCCAGCGCCTCCACGGTTCGCCCCCGACATTGAACATGGCCATCGTTCCATAGTACCAGTAATACTCATTGTGCCAAGCCGTTGTCGCCGGTCGAATTCGATCCTTCAGGCTCGGCAGTTCAGCAAGAAGAAGATCGACCTGCTTTTCGGCGAGTGGGTCATCGAGCCTCAGGCCGAATGCAGCACGGGCATAGAGGCCGGTGGCGGTGGAGCCAGGGCCATAGCCGCGATCGGCGATATCAAGTTCGCGCGGATTGGCCGGCTTGTCCAAATCGCGTTCGCGCTTGTTGGCATGCCAGACCCGTCCATTCGCAAGCGTGGCGTGGTCGTAGTGGGCAAGCAATTTAATTCGCGTATCCAACGGACCTCCGACACCGGCCGCCCGCGCAGATTTGCAAGCCATGAGCACCCAACTGCTGACGGAAGAGTCGTTACGGCCGGTGGAGATGTCGTCGGTGAGATCCCAGCCGCCTTCGCGCTGCTGGCAACTGACCAGTTTATCAATGACGCGTTCGAGCGGCCGCCGCAGAATCGGGTCTTTCGTTAAGATGTAGGATTCGGCGATGGCGATGGCTGCAATGGCGTCGTTGTAATTCTGATAGCTGCTGCCGGCTGAAAAGGAGCCGTCGCGAGATTGCTGCGCCAGAATGTACGAAAAGACCCGGCTGAGGTGCTCGCCATACGGCCCGTTCTCATGCGTGTATCCCGCGCCGAGGAAGGCAAGTGCGGCCATGGCGCTGACGCCGACATCGGCCTCCCGATGGAGATCGGCGATGGCGGTTTGCGTGCAGCGGTCGTCGGCGGGGCAGCATTGGTCGAAAGTCTTGCGATCCCAGACGCCGTCGCGCCGTTGATGGTCCGCAAGCCATTCGAGTCCATCCGCGACGGCCCGTTCGGTTTTCTTCGTTCCGCCAAATTGCTTAAGGGCCGCACTTCGATTTTTCTTCTCCCGATTCTTGAGAGGGTTGTCGGCAGCCGGGTCCTGTGCGGCCAATTGGCGCGCGGAGACCAGCACGGGCAGAATAAGCAGGCACATCGTGGCGAATCTGATTCTTGTCACGGCTTTGCAGGCGGTTATCGGGTGCAACGGTTGATGAACAAAGGGCGGCGTGCGACACTTGTAATTGTATCGTGCTTGTGGCCGGAGGTGTACCGGATCAGATTTGATTTGTCACACCGGCGTTCATACGATCTCGATAGCCCGCCTTGCTAATCCGACCTGATTGACCACAATGCGGATCATGACGGAATCGACCACCCAATCCGAGGTACTCACCGCCCGGCCGGCGATCGAATCTCGTTACTTCAAGATCATGGGCGTGTGGGTTGGTCCGCGGATTCGCGTGAGCCGATCGGAACGGCTCGCCTGGGGTCTGACAGGTGTCATTTGTGCCCTTGTGCTGGGTACAGCCGTCTATTTGCCGCCAAATGCGGCCGGACACGGAACCCACGAGGGTCTGGGCATGCCGCCGTGCGGCTTCATGCTCCGAAGCGGATTGCCTTGTCCGACGTGCGGAATGACCACGGCGTTTTCTCATTTTGTGCGCGGCCACCTCATTGAATCCTTTATGGTGCAGCCAGGTGGATTTGTCTTCGCGGTGTTGTCGATGGGGCTGATGTTGGGCGGCGGGGTGATTGCCGCCACCGGATCGACCTACTATGTCGATTGGAATGGTATCGCCGTTCGATTGATGATGACGCTCGGTTTTGTGATTCTATTCGGCTGGGGGTTTAAGTTGGCATATGGACTGTCGACGGGTTCACTGCCAATGGGACGTTGAGGTGTTCATGCTTAAAAAGGAATATGGAAAACTGAACCGTCGGTTGCCGGAAGGCAATCTGCTCGTACGGCCATCCAGTCCATCGAGTCATAAGAACAATTCAAATGGACAACTGACAAAGTTTGCCGTATTTGCTTTGCTCTGCTGCATATCGCTGAGCAGCGGCTGCCAGCTTGGTTACTTTCTGACCGATCCCGATGCCACAAAAAAGGTGCCGGCCGATTACAACAAAATCGGCGGGCGTCGCGTCGCGGTTGTCGTTTGGGCCGATCGGTCGACGTTGGATGAGTATGCGAACGCACGTAGACAGGTCGCGCGATCGATCATTCATTATATGCGAAAGAACCTCGAAAAAGCGCAGTTCGTGCCCGAAACAAAGGTGAATGCGCTGCAGACGCGCTCGGGTTTGGATTGGGAAGCGATGTCAAACGGCGAGATCGCCAAGGAACTCGGCTGCGACATGATTCTTCGCATCGATCTGCTCGACTTTACCACGCGCGCCTCGGACACGCCCCAGTTGCGAAAGGCGCGCATCGCCGGAAACATTCGCATGTATGAATCGCGTCCGGTGGAAAATCTCGATGCGGTTTACGACGGCGATATCAAAATCACATATCCGCCCGGCTCCATCCATGGCACGCAGGATGAGGACGAAGCCGATTTGCTGCATGCCGCCGTGGAGTATTTTGCCGAAATGGCGGCGCGAAAATTCTATGATCATGAGGTCAAGCTGAAAGGGCCGCCGAGTGAATGACAGGCAGTCGAAATTCCGAATTCAACGGCGTGGGTCGGTGCTTCTCAGGCGCGGGCTGCCACGACATGGCCGTTTTGTGGGCCAACATGCAGGGTGGCGACACCATCGAGGCGGAATTCACGCTGGGAAAGGAGCCGCTTCTGATTTTGGTCGATGACCGCCGCGGTCTTGTGACCGAGCCGCGCGCCATACGCGAACTGCATGAGACCATCGCGGACAATTTCATCCGGTTCGAAGTGAACAACCGCGTCGTTCCCTACCGCGAGGTCCAGCGCTTTCAGCAAAACGAGCCGAAGTTCGACAAGATGACCACGCGCGAAATCGGCGAAAAACTCGGCGCCGATCAGGTGCTTTACATCGGCGTCGATAGATTCATTCTGTATTCGGAACCCGGCGCGCCGATCTTCAAGGGTTTGTTCACCCTGCGCGTCAAAGTTCTCTCGACGGACCGCAAGGCCGATGTGCGCCTCTGGCCGCGCGACAAGAATGGCAAGCTCGTTGAAACGAACACGCCGCCGACTCCGACCGATGGCGACAAAACAGCGTCCGACGTCGCTTCCGTGCTGGGCATCAAAGCGGGCCAGCGCGTGGCCGGCCTGTTCTACAAGCACAAGGAATTTGACGATTGACGTCGGTTCTTCACGTGATCGATCGCAATTGCGATGTGACCCAGTTGCAGGTTCTTGAGACCCTGCGATTGCGGCACACACAAGCCGGCATCGCGTGTGCGGTCGCCGCCATCGACTCGGCGGCGCGCCGGCGCGCCCGTGTGTTCGTCGACGCCCCCATTGAAATGTGTCCCCGACTTCTCCCGTCGCCGTTCATGAACATGTCGCCGGGTTTGTCGCGCCTGGCCCGCAAATCGAGGGCGACGATTGTCCATGCTTGGGGCGTCGAAGCGGCGGCGGTTTGCTCAACCGTCCTGCGCGGCCTTCCGCTCTCGATGAACTTGTTGAATCCGGAGTCGACCGACGATGCCGCGCGATGGGTCCGCACTTTTCCTGCCGGCGCCACGGTGGTGGCCGGCAGCCAGCTCATTCAATCTCGGCTCCTCACCGCAGGTTTGCCGGCCCATCGCATTGTTGTCGTGCGCGGGGCGGCGGATTTCGCTGCGGTCAACAAGGCCCGGCGCGATGGCGTGCGCGAATATGTCGTCGGAAGTGCGAAGCCGGTTGTCCTGCTGAGTGGGCCGGCCAGCGAGATCGGCGGACAGAAATGGGCCATCTGGGCCTCGGGCATCGTGCGGTTCCTGCATCCGGGTTTGAAGGTCATTCTGCCGTACGACGCGCCCGAAAGTCGGAAACTTCTCCGCTGGGTGTCTTCGATGCGAATGCGCGATATGGTCGTCGTTCCGGATGTACGACTCACATGGCCTGAGCTGGTCGCGTGCGCGGATGTCTTCCTTCAGCCCACCCAAGGTGAGGTTTGCACGGAGCCACTGGCAACTGCGATGGCGGCGAATGTGCCGGTGGTGGCGTCGGCCGTTCGGTCCATCGCTGAGATGATCGCCGACAAACACAATGGCCTGCTTGTGAAAAATGCGGAACCAAAGTTGGTGGCCGCGCGCTTACTGACGGCCATTGAAGATGCGGTGCTGGTGCGGCAGATCACCGAGACGGCGCGCAGTCAGGCCTATGAGGTGTTCGGCGTTCGGGCCTTTGCAGACAATTACCTGCGAGTATACGAAAACATCGCGGCCGGCCGATCGGCGGGCGATGGCGTGATGGACACGGCGATGGTGGCCTAGTCTCGAACTCATCGAAACATCGAAATTTAGAAAAGCTTGTTCCCCTCGGTACTGCGCCGGCCGATCGCCGTTGCCGCCCCGGGATTTTTCGTTGGTCGCGAACTGGTCTTTGCCTTTCAATCTTTCCCGGACGTGGGGCCGCCCGTAAACTGGCGTGTATAAAGAATCGAACACGGGCGGTTCGTTGATTTCGTCTTAATTCTTGCCACAGGAAGGGTTGTCGACATGTCTGCTGATTCACCTGCCGCTTGCCAAGAGAATTGGCTGGACCGATCAGGCTTTTTGAAATTGTTTCGTGCGCTTCGCCTTTCCATCAGTCCGACGCTGCTGGTGCCGGCATTCATCGGAATCGCGCTGACCTGGGTCGTCGGGTCCGCGCTCGACTGGGTCTGGCCGGTCAAGAGCAGCCCGGTGCTGAGCGCCGGCCCCGGCTGGTCGGAGAGCGAGTTGGACCTGTATCTCTCAACACCCGGCGAAGCCAAAGCAGCGACGCTATCGTGGATTTCAAAACAGACCCAGTCGCCCGAAGTGAAACGGGCCGGCGCGTTTGAATTGCTTTTGCTGCAAGCACGCCGCTCCGTCGATGCCGTACCCGTTGCAGTGCTTGCCTTGGATTTCCGGGGGCTGCTGTCGATTCTCTTGGGCTGTGTCATGTCCGTGGCATGGGTGTTTTCGATGCATTGGTTCTATGCCACGCTCTTTTCAATCGCATTTGTGATCATCTGGGGCGTCTGCGGCGGCGCGGTATGCCGCGGCGCGGCGATTCGTTTCGGCCGCGAGGATTCAATTTCACCGCGCGATGTCCTTCAATATTCGCGGACGCGCTGGCTGAACTTCGCCATGGCGCCGATCATCCCGGCCATTGTTCTTGGTCTTCTGGCGTTGGCGCTGGCGGGCCTGGGAATGCTCGGCGCGATACCGGCCCTCGGTGAGCTCGGCGTCGGTCTCTTTTTTCCAATTGTCATCCTTCTGGGCCTGATCGCGGCGGTCGTGGCGATCGGCGGCCTCATGATGTTCCCCATGCTGTGGCCGGGCATGGCGGCCGACGATGTCGATCCCGGCGACGCCATCGCCCATGCCGGCAACTTCATTGCCGAAAGACCCTTTAAGTACCTTTTCTTCATGCTAACCTCGCTCGCATACGGCGCGGTTTGCCTCATGCTACTCAAGTTGTTCGTCGCAGCCGGCCTGTGGATCGCCGCATCCTGCCTTGGCTCAACGATGAACTGGGGCGAGGCGTATGCGCTGACCGACGGCGATGCGGCCAACAAGGTCGAAGCCAGCAAGCTCACCGCCATGTGGCAGGCGCCACGTCCGAATGACGGGCGTCCGTTTTACGGCACATTCGACGGGCCGAAATTGCGCCACGTCAGCGACTTCTCCGCGCGTGCATCAAGGCATGGATTTTCGTGTTATGGGGCGTTGTCGCCGCATTTGCGGTCACTTTTTTCCATGCTTCCAGCACAATCGTATATTTCATCATGCGACGGGACGTCAATGAAACCGATATGGAAGATGTGTATCTCGAGCGGGCGGACGCCGGTACACCATCGCCTGTCGCACGCGGGACTTAACGCAACGCGTCCCCCTGACCGATGCACGCGATGTAAGACTGTCGTGAGTTTGCCGTGCGAATGGACGCGGCGACGCGACAATCCCCCGCGCGATGATTCTCGCGCGGGTGACGTCTCATTGGTTTTTTCGCCGAGGAGTTTCGCATGAGCGTGCGAAAAGCTGCGCTTCGCATCCCTGCTTTGTTGGTTCTGATGTTTGGCTGCACTGGCTGCACCGAGCTCTATGCTCTGTTCGGACCGGGCGGAATCTTCGGACCCGATTCGGGCGTGCTGGGCACCACCGGTACACAACCGACCATCCCCGCGCCGACCTTTAATGCGTCGCAACTCGATCCCGATTTTGAAGCGACGTCCGGCGCGAAGGTCGTCATCACGGCCGACATGAACGGCGATGGCCTCACCGATCTCGTATCGGGCTCGAATGAGAACCAGCCGATTCAGTTGCATCTTCGCACTGGCGCGGCCGTCGACTTCAACACGTTTTCGATCGCGGGCGGCGGTCCGATTTCCCGCATGATCGATCTGGCGGCGCGCGACATCGATGGAGACGGTAATTTGGATGTCGCGGTCCTCATCAACGACACAGGCTTTACTCCGGTTATGGGCGCGAGCATTCGCGGGTCGGTTTCATTGCTCTTTGCTCCCGACGATGTGGAAGACGTGCTCGCCTGGGAGCAGGTCACCATTGATTCGATCTTCTCGCTGCCCGGCGACGGCAAGGGCATCACCGACTTCGCCCTCGTCGACATGAATGGCGACGACCTGCCCGATATCGTGCTGGCAACCAACGAAGCTGACAATACCGATCTCATTCGCTTGTATTTTAATCCGGGCGGCGTGGCCGCACGGAATGGCGCGAATTGGACCGAATCGACTGCCCCGATCGCGGGCGATGTGAATGAAGGCGTCTCGATCGAAGTAGCGGACGTCGATGGCGACGGTGACCTCGACGTTATTGGCTCATTCCCAACAGCCGCCACGTTCAACATTCGCTGGCTGCAAAACCCGCTGGATGAATCCGGTGCTGCAGCAGTTGCAGCAGGCAATTGGACGCTTCATTTCCTCGGCCAGCAGGGCGAAGCCGATCCGGACAATCAGGGTGGCGACGTCATTGCCGCCGACGACATCGACGGCGACGGAGATATCGACGTGGCGGCGGCCCATGCAGCGCTCGGGCTGGTGCAATGGTTTGAGAACCCCGGCCCGACTCTGGTTGCAGCTCAGTCATTCCCATGGCGGGTTTACAATCTCGGCCAGCTTCAATCGGGCGTTACCATCAATCAATTGCAGTTGGTCGATCTCAATCTCGATGGCCAGCTCGATGCATTCGTGACCGCCAGCGGCAATCTGGTTGGATTTCAGCCGGGCGATGAGCTATTCGATTTTTGGCTCGGCTTTTCGATCCTTGCGACTGATCCGGTGGCCGACATCGGTCGTTGTGCGTTTACGGATTTGAATGCCGATGCCCGGCTGGACATCATTGCCCCGCTCGATCGAGTGGGCTTGGCGACGGATCAGTTCGTCATTTTCACGCGAACTTCTCAATGACGGCGGTTGGCGGTTGATAACCGCGACGCAAGTTGGAATTGTGGCAAACATAAAGCCCTGGCGAGATTTCGTCGGGGCTTTTTTCGTTGATTTTCAGGGTTCGTTTTTCATGCAGTCGAGGCGCGGCTATAGTCTGTTCGCGTTGGCGTTGTTGAGCGAATCGAAGAGTCACTCCGATTGGATGGATGAATGCTGCGAAATGGAATACTGGTTGTGCTGGGTTTTGCACTTTTGTGACGCTACCGATGTTGGGAATGATCGACGACGTTCCCGGCAAGCCGCCGTTCATTCCCCGCGCGGACCGGGGGTGGCCAAAGGAATTCGTCGAGAAAACTCTGACCCTTGCGGACAAATCAGAATGGAAATATGTCGTTTACGTCCCACCGCAATATGAGTCCGAGCCGGATCATCTCTGGCCGGTGATACTCTTTATGCACGGCAGCGGCGAAAGAGGCGCCGACAACCATCGCCAGACAAACGTTGGTTTGCCCAATTACATTCGCAAACATCTGGATTCTTTTCCCTTTATTGTTGTCATGCCGCAGGTTCAAGAAATGTGGTATCGCGGACAAAACATGAATGCGGTCTGGATGGAACTGGAAACGACGTTGCGGGAATATCGCACCGATCGGGACCGCGTCTACTGCACCGGGCTTTCGATGGGTGGGTTTGGCACTTGGGAGCTGGCCTCGTTTCAGCCCGATGTGTTTGCGGCGGTGGTGCCGGTGTGCGGCGTCGCGCCGATGGGGTTCATTTCAAACATGGTTGACACCCCCGTCTGGGCATTTCACGGCTCGGAAGACCCGAATGTGCCGGTCGCCGGCTCGCGCGACGCCGTTGCCAAATTGAAAGAACTGGGAGGCAATCCGAAATACACCGAGTACCCCAAACAGAGCCACAAAATTTGGGACCAAGTCTATTCGAGCAAACAGTTGTATCGCTGGATGCTAGGCCACCGCAGACCGCCGCCTCCGAAAAAAATCGAGTACCACCTGCCCGGTCCAATCGGAAAGGTTTGGTGGCTGACCGCAAGGGCGGAGCCCGATCAAGTCGGCAAGGCCCGCATTCGGGCGGAATTGAACCACAAGAACGAACTGCACATAGAAACCAAGGGCATTCTCTCCTGGGCCGTCGTTTCCAAAGGCGAGCCGCTAAAGCCGGGTGACGATGTAACGGTATTTCTCGGTGGGGTGGAGATTTACGCCGGCAAGTTTTCCGGGGCCATTGGTTACAACATCCAGGCCGCCACTCAACCGGCCACAACCCAGTCAACTGAACACGACACGCCCCCGCCGGATTCCAATGACACCCCAGCGCCGGAGACAAATCGTACAAATGGCGCGAGAGATTAGGCACGCGGGGCCGTTAACCCATGTTGCATCGAAATCGACAAAAGGGTGGAAAACCGCCCGGATGTTGGCCCGAACGATCGATTTGGCCGGCGTTTTTCGTATTCAAAATTACGGAATAAACAAGGGTGGGGAATTACCTGGCTTGAAATCCGATCTCCTTTTTGCTTAAATTGGTTGTGGGGAAGGGTTTAAGGGAGCAAACTTCCTTCCTTTTTTAACATGCCTGCCAAAGGCTTCATCGCACCCGCCGAAGTCAATAAGCAATGTTCGATCGCGCCGACACGCTGACCGACCATTTTGTTATGTGATTCTTGCCTGCGCCGGCCATTGACGAGCCCCGGCAAAATGTGTTTTCAGAAAGTTGTGGTGAGGGAATGATGCGAGATTATCTGGTTGGATTATTTTTCTCTTGTTCGATTTTGTTGGGCGTGTCCACGAATGCGCCCGCCGAAACCGCATGGTCGGTCATACAGGGCGAAACGGAACTTCAATTGCAAGCCACGAATCTCGCCGAACATGGCCTGAAGATTGAAGCCATTGGCGCGACTTCAAATCAAACGACCGCAAGCAACATCGCCGCGATCCGGTTAAGCGCTTCGGATTCGGGTTTGCTCGTCACTGTGCGAACCGATGCCGAGCTGGTCGTGCCTTGGTCCGGCGAGCTGCCCCATGAAGGCGGCATCGTCATTTCCGCCGGCGCTCAGCGCGTGGCGTTTGCCTCTTTGCCGCTCATGGCATCCGGCGAGGGGCTCTTTACGCTGGGTTCACTAACGGCCGGATTCGAGCTGCCAAATGCCCGAATGGCTTGGAATCTGCCGACGCAGCAGATGGAGTTGATGGCGCCGGACATTTCGGTTTCCAAGGGTCTGGCCCAGGCGCTGGGCAAGCCGAATCTGGCCGGGGTCAGAATCGGCGAGCTGAGTTGCAGCATGACCATGGTTCATTCGGGCGGCGATTCTTCCGGTGAAATGGATGAGCCGGTCGACGTCTTTGAGGATTTCGGCACGCCGCGCGGCGAGCCATGTGGCGTCAATCCGGGTCCCGATGTGATCGTCGGCGAAGTCGGCAAGGCCTCCGGTCTTGTCAATGACATCTCAAATACATCATCGCAGCAGGTGGGCGGCGTTTGGATCGACACCTTTTCGCTCGCGACCTATTCCTGCAATGTCGGCACGGCACAGCTTCAGTGGATCTCCGGTGATCCCGATGGCGATGGCCTGGGCCGACACCCGGTCATCGGTCAGAACTTTTATCGCTATTACACCGCGCCGGACGGCGCCAAGCGTTTCGAGCATATCGGCCAATCGTGGCTCAAGCACGGCTTTACGGCCCTGCAGAATACGGTGTGCTGTACATGCCAATCCAGTGGCACCGGCAGCGCGCTCGGCATCGGATGCGCCGATCCCTACACCGCCTCGCGCAATGCCGGCCAGTCGTCGGCCGGCCCGAAATGGCAGGTCAATCCCACGACCGGCGGACACACCCATCCCATCGCAAACCCAACGGGCTATCCGGCCACGGTTGGCCGGCGCTTGCAGGTGAAAATCGATGATCTCGACCTGCCCGGCGCACTTTATTTCGCCGAATGCCAATACGTCGCCTATGACGATGCTCAGAGTGGAAATCAAAACAACAACGCGTCCTACCGACAGATTACCGTCACGGGATCCGGAAATGACAGAACTTTCGGTGTCACCGGAAACACACAGCGCGGCGAGGCGGGCATCCGTGCCTGGCAGGATCAGGATGCGACCGTGACCGAGGTCAATGTACAAGTCCCCAATGACGGCCTCTACATCGTCGCGGCCAAGGCAACAGATTTGGGTAACGGTTTTTATCACTATGAATACGCGATTCAGAATCTGAATTCCGATCGCGGCGCGGACGGTTTCAGCGTGCCGGTCAGTCCCGCGGCGACCGTCCAGAACGTCGGCTTTCACGATGTGGACTACCATTCGAATGATGGTGTCGGAAATGTGGCACGCGACGGCACCGACTGGAATCCGACAGTTGGTGGCGGCCAAGTGACATGGCGCATGGTCGATGTTGGAGTGAATTCCAATGCACTCCGATGGGGCACGATTTACAACTTCCGTTTCGACGCCAACGTGACCCCGGTGTCGGCCAATGCGACGATCAACATCTATGCCGATGGCACGCCGAATCTGGTCGAAGCCGCCGTGCCGACGCCGGGCGGATCGCTCATTCTGCTCGACTGCAACGGTAACGGCATCGACGATGCCGAAGACATCGCCGAGTTCCGAAGCGCCGATTGCGACGGCGACAACATTCCGGACGAATGCGGAACGATTTGCAATTTGAAGGCCAAGCGGGTGGCCATCGCCACCCAGCCTTCGTTCGTGACGGCCCCGCCGGGCGATACGACCCGACTCTTCATCACCGAACTTCCGGGAACGATTCGCATTCTCGACTTGAACACCGGCACGGTTTTGGCGACGCCATTCCTCGATATTCAATCGCTGGTCCTGAACGGCGGCGAAGACGGCCTGTTCAGCATGGCCTTCCATCCGAACTATGCGAGCAACGGAAAGTTCTATTTGAATTACACGACGGAGCTCGCCCCGCGTCGAACCAGAATTGTCGAATACACCGTGTCGGCCAATCCGAATGTCGCCAATGCGGCCAGCGCGGTCATCCTGCGCGAGATCACCCAGCCGTTTTCGAATCACAATGGCGGACAAGTGCAATTTGGTCCGGACGGAATGCTGTACACGGCGCTGGGCGACGGCGGAAGTCAGGGCGATCCAAACAACAACTCACAAAACAATGCATCTTTGTTGGGCAAAATGCTCAGATTCGATGTGGACAATCCGCCGACCTATCTGCCTTCAGACAATCCCGGCGGAGCCTTCCTGCCCGAAGTCTGGGCCAAGGGCTTTAGGAACCCGTGGCGATTCAGCTTCGATCGGCTCAATGGAAATCTCTTCATAGGCGATGTCGGCCAAAGCGCCTGGGAGGAAATCGACTTCCAGCCTGCGAACAGCGTCGGCGGCGAGAATTATGGCTGGCGCTGCTACGAAGGCAATGCTGTCTACAATTCGACGGGATGCGGCCCAATCGGCAACTACGAGTTCCCCATTCATGTGGTCAGCCACAGCGATGCAGGAACCATCTCCATTACCGGCGGCTACGTCTATCGTGGCTGCGATATTCCGGGCCTCTCGGGCACCTACTTCTTCGCCGATTATGGCGGAAATTACATCCGTACATTCCGATACGATGGCACCACCGTGTCTCAAATCACCGATCGAACTTCGGACATCACCCCGGACATCGGAGCGATGAATGCAATCGTTTCATTCGGTGAAGATGCGTCGGGCGAGATGTACATCGTCTGCGTAACCGGCAATATCTATCGCATCGAATGCGATATTCCGGTCATTGGGCAATGCGGGAACGGCACGGTCGAGCCCGGCGAAGAGTGTGATCCGCCCGATGGTGAAAACTGCACCTGCGATTGCGAAGTGGTCGACAGTTGCACGCCATTCTTCAGCGACAACTTCCAGACCAATCTGGGTTGGACGGCCACCGGCGTCACAGCCGGCGCCTGGCAGCGGGGTGTTCCCGTCAATTGCAGCTCGCGCGGCGCACCGCCCAGCGATGCCGACGGCTCCGGCCAGTGCTATCTGACTGAAAACTCAATCGGCCCGCTGAGCGATTGTAACAGTGACATTGACAACGGCTCCGTCACCTTGACGTCGCCGCTGCTCAATTTCGCGAACGGCGGACAGATTCGCTATTCCTATTGGATCAATGACGTGCCCACCGGCGCCCTCAGCGCGGGCGATGGTCTGTTTGTTGAAATCTCGCTGAATGGCGGCACGACATGGACACCCGTTCGCAGCTATGTCTCCCCGGCTTCACAGTGGCGCAGTGATGTTATTCTGGTCGGCGGCGGGGCAGGCGATGTGGCCGCAAGCGCAACCCTGCGAATTCGCTTTATCGCCTCGGACGTCGGCACACAAAACGTCGTCGAAGCCGGCGTCGATGCATTCATCGCCTGCACGGTCGAGGACTATGCCGACTGCAATTCCAATTGCGTGCAGGACGCAACGGACATTGCCAACCTGACCAGCTTCGACTGCAACTCAAATGCGATTCCCGACGAGTGCGAGCAGGGCGTCCTTCCTTGCGATTGCAACGGAAATGGCGTGCCGGACGACGTCGACGTTGCCAACCAGACCAGCGCCGACTGCAACCAGAACGGCCATCCCGATGAATGCGATGTCGTCGAACAGACCGCGCTCGATTGCGACGGCGGACCGATCGGCAGTGCGGCCGGCGGCGCGGTCATATTCGGAAATGTCTGCATGTTCTGCCACAATTCGGATGGCTCCGGCGGCATTGGCGATCCGTTCCCGTGCGGCGGTCCATGTCCGGGTCCGAACATCCGCAACAAGTCGAGACGCCAGGTGTGGAACATGCTCCTGCCGCCCACGAGTCACCCCGGCGGCGCGTTTCCGCAATTTACCCAGCAGGATTTTGCGGATATCGAAGCGTTTCTGGCCGATGGCGGCAGCCGTGGCCGCCCCGACATGATTCCCGATTCCTGTCAGTCGCTGATCGACTGCAATGAAAACGCTCAAAGCGACGGCTTCGAGCTTGAAGGTGGTTCGCAGACGGATGCCGATTACGATGGCATTCCCGATTCCTGCCAGTCACCCTGCCCGGCGGCCGATGGCGACATGAATCTGGATACATTGGTGAACGGCGTTGACCTCGAACTCTTTGTGAGTGCCATGCTGGGTACACCGTCACAGGCTGAAACCTGCCACGGCGATTTCAGCGCAAACCTGGTGCTCGATCCGGCCGACGTCAATGGCATGGTCAATGCACTGCTGAATGCACCGTAATTCTGTCGGATCAAGAGTCGCTTGACCAATTCATGTTAATAAACAAAGCCCAAGGCCGGCGCCTTGGGCTTTGTCTTGCGCTGATGGTATGGAGACCGATCGACACTCGAGTTGGGATTACGAATGCTCGGCGCATTCCTGCGCCGGCACATCCCATCCAATCAACTATATCGTGTCCGCTCTTTCTCTTTGCACTCTTCAAAAATCTTCACATAGCTTTCATATCGCTCCACGAAAATCTCATCGGCCTCAACGGCCGCGCGAATCGCACAGCCCACCTCGTGAATATGAGTGCAGTCCGGAAACCTGCATCCGCGGACCCGGTCGCGAAACTCCTTGAAATATGCCTCCAATTCGTCCGATTCCATTTCCGCGATGTCGAATTGCCGCATGCCCGGTGTATCCACGATGTGGCCGCCGAACGCCCATTTCACCAGCGCGGCCGTCGTCGTGGTATGCCGCCCGCGCTCCACATCACTCAGGGTTCCCACTTTGAGCTGCAGGTTGGCATCGAGCTTGTTAAGTAGCGAACTCTTGCCCACGCCGCTTGGACCGACCAGCACGCTCAATTGATTTCGCAGCACTTCGCGGGTTCATCGATACCCTGATTCGCTTTGGCCGATGTCAGCACCGCCGTGTAGCCGATCGCCCGATACCGCTCCACCGCCTCCACCGCTTCGCCGGTTTCGTCGAGGTCGGCCTTGTTGATGCAGATGATCGGCCGCATGTCGCCCTGATGCACCGCAACAATATACCGGTCGATCAGGTGCACGCGCAGTGTCGGATTCGCCGCGGCCACGACGATGACGA
This sequence comes from Planctomycetota bacterium, assembly GCA_016712275.1. Lineage (GTDB taxonomy): Bacteria > Planctomycetota > Phycisphaerae > UBA1845 > UTPLA1 > JADJRI01. Next base: position 5,733 of record JADJRI010000012.1, on the reverse strand, counting down.
CAAGGTCCACATTCGCCGCAATGGCCTGCAGCCTTCGTTCGTAATGTCGGACAAGTGTCGATCGGCGCGGCTCAACCTCATCGATCACGCCCTCAGGCAGCGATCGCTCCTCGCTCACAATCATTGACTGCTCGCCACCGGCCAAGACCGGTAAAAACCCGACCCGATCGCCCACGGTGACAGGGTGACGTCCCTCAATGAGCACTTTGCGCAGTACCTGCCGCACCGTGCAGGCCCAGATACGGGAACCATCGTCCACTTCAACGATGAGCCCGCGCATGGAAATGACAATGCCGCGAAGGAGTTTGGCCGACTCGACCTCGCTGGTGACGATGGTGCGCTTTCGGGAAAACTCCCCCTTGGCCCGTACATTCTCAACATTTTGAGTGTCCGCGCTGGCGTGCTCTGCGTTCCCGTGAAGTTTGGTCCACTGGCTTTTTTCGCGGGCCGCGTTTTGCTGGTTTTTTCGAAAATCGACGCGGATCTTGCGTTTCGCGCCATTTGTTTTGCCGCCGCGACGTTTCTTAGCCACGGGGCGTTCCTTGCATCGTGGTGGGTTGTGATGTTGGCGGCGTCTTTGTGGTCGGCTGGGAAGCCGGGGTCGGTACGGCCACAGTCGGTGCCGTGTTTTTTTGCTTTTGCGTCCGCAGGCTGCGCAGCATCGGATTCGATCGAAGCGAAATGGCCAGTGTAATATACTCGTCGCCGACCGGCCGAGTCGTTGTCGCGAAGTCTGTGGAACCTAGGGCCCTGGGTGCAGCTTTGCTGTCAGCGGCACCACCCGCGGCATATTTTTGCCGCTCTTCATTCTCGGCCTGTTCGAGTGCGGGCGTCTCTTCATCCGCATCTTGTTTCTCGTCCTTGGACAATTCGTTTTTCCGTCCGACGGTTTTGCCGGCATCGCGCTGTCTAAAGTTATGGGTCGAGTCCGACGCGGTCTTCGTTTGCGTCGAACCATCGTCAGACATTTTCACTGCGGACTTCGCCGATTTCTTCGAATCCGCGTCGGCGTTGGAACAACTGGCGCCATCCAACGAGATTCGCGATGTCCTCTGTGCGCTGAAATTCCCCATCGCTTCTTCGGCCAGTCGCGACTGGGCCACCGGCATGCGATTGGCCGTCCATAGCGCCACGGCCTGATTCGACTCCACAAAATCCTGCATTGAATTCAGCAGCGGCACCGCCTGTTCGACCGGAACATTTACGACATAAACGCGATCGCGATCATCCGATCGCGCCGAATCTTTGTACGCAAGTCCGACATCATCGCCGGAAGCCTCGCCTTGTGCCTGTGTCATGTCACTCTCGCGCGATGTCCAGAACGACTGCCTGGCATCGACTTGGGCTTCCGCCGGCGTCTTTACGAGATTGGACGCCAACTGTTGATTCAATTGGGTCTCGATCAATACCCCGAGTCGTGCCACGATGGTCGGATCATCGACCTCCACGCAAAGCTGGTTGTCAAATGACTCCACCGGAGCCTGTTGCAATTCAAAGTGAGTCGCCGTATTGCTGGCCAACAGCGAGTCGATTCGACGATCGGCCAACTCCACCGGCGGGCCGGTCAGCGCCATGTCTTGTGTCGATGGGGCAGGAGCAAATCCGCCCATGCCGCGGGATCGAACGGCCTTGTCGTCGGCTTCCTTGGCGGCCATCAGATCGACCGCGACTTCGTCCGCCGGCGGCAAATTGCCACCTCCCTGGAGGAATCGGCCGCCGCCGAAACCTTCGCTCTTTGATTCGACGGGGGCCGGTCGAATGCCCGCCGGGGCTGCCACATTCATGTCATCCGGTTTTTCTGCCGACGCGACAGTATCGGTACGATCTGCCATCGCGCGCCGCCCGACTGCCCCGTCCGTTCTTGGCGATTCCCGGGCGGTTTCTCGAGTGGCCACGCGTTCGCCGGCGCTGTCGGTTTCCTTCAGCGAATTTGTTCGCTTTGCCTCGGTCAAACTTGTCACGGATGGAGCTTTGATGTTGCGCAATTGCGGAATCGAATAAAACCCGACCGTTGCAAGAATGAGCAGCGACGCCGCCATGGCAAATGGCCGCATCCATCGCCCCAATCGGACCACCGGTTCCGACGCGGCCGTGCCAATCAGCGATTCGCGCTCGACGCGGGCCATCACCGCATCAACCATATTGCCCGGCGCGCGTCCGCGGGGCAATGTTGACACCATGCCTGTGATGCGCTGTAGCGCCTCAAGACACGACCGCGCCTCGGCATCCCTTGCGAGCAATCGTTCGACCTCGGCGCGCTCGGCGGCCGATAGCTCGCCATCCAGGTAAGCGCTGAGCTGCTCATACTTTTTTGCGTCGAACGACATCGCTTATTCCAACCCCATCAACGGCAACAGCCGCTCTCGAAGCGCCAGTCTCGCGCGATGCAATCGGGATTTCACCGTTCCCGTCGGCACATCCAGAATATCGGCGATTTCATCATAGCTCAGCGATTCCACATCCCGCAAAACCAGCACCGTCCGATGCTCGTCGTCAATCGCGGACATGGCCGCCATCACCTGCCTGTTGCGCTCCTGATTCTCCATCCGCAGATCCGGCGGCGAATCATCCGCCGCAAGCTGGGTCGATCGCGACGCTCCATCGTCTCCATCCCCGCGCCGCGTTGGCGCATCGAGCGAAAAAGTCGTCCGCCGGTCCGTCTTGCGCTTGGCGCTGATCACCAGATTCACCGCAATACGAAACACCCATGTATAGAATCGCGAGCGCTCAGCGAACTTGTCCAGCGATTGAATCGCTCGCACGAATGCCTCCTGCGTGTGGTCCTCCGCATCCTCGCGGCTGCCGCACATCCGCAGGCACAGGTTGAAAACACGGTCCTGATGGCGCAGCACCAGTTGCCCCAGCGCTGCGGCATCGCCATCGCGACCCGCCTGAATCAGCGCCGCATCGTCAGCCGCGCCGGCGGAACCATCCTCGGCCGCGCCCGGCATGGACATTAGACGCTCGGCTTGGGAGAAAGTTCCATCCATTGCGGCTGCATCCGGCAGGGGGTTGGGCGACGGCACGCGCGCTAAAATCCCTTTCATTCGTACGTCGCTCGCCTATTCTCGGTCCGAATCTAGTGCGGGTCAATTTTCCGAGCCCAACGAGCCGGAAGCTTCAGCGCCCGGTAGTTGTCGCGATACTTATCTCGGCCGCTCATTCGCCCGGCTCGCTTGGTGCCTTTCGAAACGTCCCGCTTTGAGTCCGACATGACACCTTGTACTATATTCCCCCATGTCCGTCGCACTGAATGTACTCGGTGATTCCCTGGATGTCCGGCCCGCGGCCGAGCAGGCCATTACCGGCCCGCGCAGCATTTCAGCCGTGGAGACGTTGCGTATCAGCGTCACCGACCGCTGTAATTTCAGGTGCGTCTATTGCATGCCGGAGGAAAAGCTCGATTGGGTGCCGCGCGACGGCCTACTTTCCTTTGAGGAAATTGTGGCCATTGCCGTGGTGGCACAGCAACATGGAATCAACGCCTTCAAACTGACGGGTGGCGAGCCGCTTGTCCGACACGATCTTCCCCGACTGGTTGGCATGCTTCGGGCATTGCCTCGCAGTCCGGAGCTTTCCATGACGACAAATGGGTCGCTCCTCGAAGAGTTCGCCGGGCCGCTCAAGGTCGCCGGCCTCGATCGCTTAACCGTCAGCCTGGATACGCTTCGGCCTGACCGGTTTCGCGAAATCACGCGCGGGGCGGACATCGAGGCGGTCTGGAGGGGAATTCGTGCCGCCGAAGACGCTGGGTTCAGCAATCTGAAAATCAACTGCGTCGCAATGCGCGGCATCAATGACGATGAATTCGCCGATTTTGCCGCGCTGACTTTGGAGCAGAACGTCACGGTCCGATTCATCGAGTACATGCCACTGGGTCGAACGGCCCTGGGCGGCGAGTATGAAAGGCGATTCATTCCCGAGGCGGATATTCGCGGGCATATTGAAGCCACCTACGGGCCGCTCATTGCGGCCGATCATGATGCCGGTCGCGGACCCGCGGTTGTATTTCGATTGCCCGGTGCCAAAGGTCGCATCGGATTCATCAGTGCCATGTCCAAGCCGTTTTGTTCCACGTGCAATCGGCTTCGCCTCACGGCCGAGGGCCAGCTTCGAAGCTGTCTTTTCGACGGCGGCGAAGTGGAACTCCGGCCGATCATACGAAAAAATGATACAACTGTGGCATCTGCAATTCTGCACGACGCTTTCATTCGCTGCGTTGCCTTCAAACCCGAGGTGCATTCATACTTCGGAAACCGGCAGATGTCGCAGATTGGCGGCTAGGCGGACTGCACCGGCATCGCGCCGATTTGTCGTGATATGGCCTCAAGCAGCGCGTCGCGATCGATGGGCTTTGTTGCATAGTCATCACATCCCGCCTGAAGGCATTTGCTGCGATCCTCCGACATGGCGTTGGCCGTCAGCGCGATGATCGGCGTGCGGCAACCAGTCTGACGCAGTGTTCCGGCAGCCTCATAGCCGCTCATCAGCGGCATCTGCATGTCCATCAGGATGAGATCGAATCGCTCGCCGCTGGCGTTGGCGTTGCGAACGGCGTCGATGGCGAGTTTACCGTTTTCAACGAGTGTCACCACTGCGCCGGCCCGCCTTAAATGATAGGAGATCAGCTTCTGATTGTCGGGACCGTCTTCCGCCAGCAGGATGCGCAGCCCTTGAGGAAGTTTCGATCTCGTTTTGCTGGTTGCTGCAGACGCTTTAGCGGGTTGCGGCGGATTCTCTGTCTCGGCGATCGGTCGCAATGCAGCCACTTCCGCACGGAAGTGCGAGCCCCCCGGGTTTTGAATCGACCAGAACGACATCGCCGCCCAATAGTCGGGCCAATCGCCGCGAAATCGAGAGACCAAGGCCGGTTCCGCCAAAACGCCGTGTCACCGAGTTGTCAGCCTGTGTGAATTCCTCGAACAGATTCCCGGCTTGTTCCGCGTTCATACCGAGGCCGGAGTTATAAACATCAAAACGAACGCGCGGCGAATCTCCATCGACAAGGCTGGCTTGAATGCGGGCTTCACCCATGTCGGAAAACTTGACGGCGTTCCCGAGGAGGTTGGTCAGAATCTGTCGCAGCCGCGTGGGGTCGGAGTGGATCACGCTCGGAATATCATCAGTGTATTCGGCGTGGATCGACAGCCCCTTTTCATCGGCCTTCACCTTCACAAGTGACACCGTCTCTTCGATGATGGATCGCGGAGAGCAATTCATCATTTCGACGGTCAGTTTCCCCGCCTCAATCTTGGATAGATCGAGAATGTCGTTGATGATCGCGAGCAGGTGCTCGCCGTTTCGCTTGATGGTGCGTGCCGCGTCCTTTCGATCTTCGATGGCCAGCTTGTCCGTGCGATCGTCCGACATGATGTCCGCAAATCCCAGAATGGCGGTCATCGGCGTTCTGATTTCATGGCTCATGTTGGCGAGAAACGCGCTCTTGGCCTTGCTGGCCGCCTCGGCAGCCCTGCGGGCCTCTTCGAGGGCTTTGTTGACGGTCTTCAATTCGGTCATCGTTGAACGAAGTTCTTCCTGTCGCGTATTCAGCTCGATATTGGCCGCTTGCACACGTTCGGAAGTGGCTGCTTGTCGTTGAATGGCCCATTGTCGTTCAATGCCCAGCGACAATTGATGGGAAATGGATGAAAGCAGGTCGACTGCGGTCGAGGCAATCACTTGATGCGAAAACACGCCGATGACACCGACAAGCCTGTCGCCGACCAGAAGTGG
>JADJRI010000011.1 GCA_016712275.1 Planctomycetota bacterium | reverse complement strand
CGCACGCAATCCCGAACAACGTCGATGCAGGACGCTCATTAAGTATAACGAAGCTTGCGTTCTGTGTATCAGTTTGTTGACTCTTTCGAGCAATAATCAAGCATTCTGCCATGTGCGTGTCGGCCGAGAACGATAACTCCTGTCCAGACTGGCCTGAAATCGAAATGATTACGATTTCGGAGTAATGGTCCTTTAGCAGACAACGTGAGTCTTCCCAAGCCTCGCCCGACAATACGCTAAGCGGCATTACAAGGCCCAATACGCCCCCAGCCTTGAGTTTTCGATGCGCCAGTGCGAGGAAGATTGAAGCTTCACCGGCATTGCCGTGAGCTGTTGTGTGCGCTGTCAATCGACGCGTGGCAGCGGACATTAATCTCTGTTCTTCTTCGGTAGAACTAAAGGCAGCAAACATCGGATTAGGTACACCCACATCGTTGATCTCATGGTGTCCCGTTGCGCGGGTGAATGGTGGATTCATCAAGACGACATCGAAGGACGCATGCGGAAGTTCGAACCAAGTATGGCGCTCGGCTTCCCCCATGCCCTCGGCGGCTCGCGCCGTAATTGCAAGCACCTCAAGGTGGCCCTGCGGATCAAGTAAATCCAATGAACCGAGAGCAATATCTCCGTCAGGCTGCTTTCCGTAGGCTACAGTCAAAATGGAACTTCGGGTGTATTGTCTGGTAGGATGTGCTCCTGCAAGCATCGAAGCGGTTAGATGAGCCGCCGCAGGCAAGACATCGCAGCCCACAAGTGCTGTTGCCATCATGTCTGGATGTATCGATTCTGATTCGCCACCGGCTAATTCGTGAAGCTGCCCAATACGCTGATATGCAGTCGACAGCAAGGTGCCTGTTCCACAAGCGAAGTCGGCGATGCGGAGCGATCTCACACTATCCGCGTTGGACCACTCATCGCCGTTCAAAGGTCTATTCGGTGTAATCGCTAGACCGACCAGCATGGCCGCCGAGGCCGGCATGGTATAAAAAGCAGCGAGAAATTTGCGATCAGCGATCAGTTGTTGAAAAACGGCACCGGTCAGATCATGCGAACGCATAAGTCTGCTTTCTAGCAGTACATCCGCCGTTCTCGCCATACAGTCCAAAAGCGCCCCGCTGTGCGCGGAAGGCACGACTTCAAGAATACGACGTGCAATATCGAAGATGGGCCAATAGTTAATCCGAAGTATGCTCCGCCATTCTCGGAGAACTGCAGTTTTGGTTAGATTTCCGGCCGGTGTCCTCAACTCGTCTATGGTCGCGATTTCCGCCAACGCGCCAGGTCCACCTGCAAGGTTTCCATGGAAAACAAATGCATTTGCCAAAATGGTCGCCGCCATCCGACGAGTTTGTACACCATCTTCTTGTTTTAGTTCCTCGCTTATTCTATGAATGGCTCCTGGATTTGTTTGCGCCATTTCTTCTAGAAGACCTGCCGCTTCACTTACTCCGGTAATAAGCTGTAATGCGGCTAGGTTGACAACGTCCGGCGGCACCGATGCGGATTGTGTCAATACCGACAGATCGGCAACACTTCCACGAAGCCAACCACTTGCCGGAATCCTCTGACATGCCTCAGGGTCGCTTCCTGTGTACATTGCCATCTCGATATCGGCGGCATCAGCGATAGCCCGCGCAAGAGCAGCGCCACTCCTCGACGAGAGGGAAGTCGGAAGTCGAACGGCAATAGAAGACAGAATTTGGCGTCCAGTGGCTCGCAGGTGTTGTCCCAGTCGGCTAAGCGCATCACGCTCGACAGTCATAGCCGGCAATAGCTCCGTCTCAACAGCCACGGGCGAGACGTTGGGCTCGATCACCAGGATGTCCGGCCGGCCTGCGTTGCCGCGTAGCATCGACGTGTTTTCCGAACGAACGACTTCAGCGGGCCGCCACGCGCGCCTAGTTTCTCGTAACTGTGCGGCAAGTGCATCGTTGATCGTGTGCTCCGTCGTTGGCATGTCGCGGAAGAGTAGAGCATGTTCAATAGCGCATCAAGCCGGATATTGGCATGCCTGCCCAAGTGTACCTCACTTGGGGAGTGGTTATTTCGCCAGTACGATTGCTTCCTGCGAAGAACCAGCACCCCTGCGAATTCTGTACCAAACATTTACTAAATATCACTTGCCTTTTCCAAATCTCGATCTATATTGAATGCTGGCCCGCGACGCGCCACCGGAGGCCCCCATGCCCCCCGTCATTCACTCGTCCCCCTGGCCCCTCGGCCCCTCGGCCCCTCGGCCCCTTGGCCCCTTGGCCCCTTGGCCCCTCGGACCCTTACTCCAAGAACAATTTTCACCCCAGGAGTTTTTTTGATGAATACGCCCGCCGCCAACAACTCGAAAGCCCTAACCAATTACGAACAAGCAACTTGCATCGACGGCTCTTCCATCAACGCCGGCGAAAATGCCGATGAAAACCCCGGTGAAAATGAAAGACCTTCACCCATCCCAATCTCGATTCCGCAATCCGGAATCCCAAATCCGCAATTGTTCTCCAATTGCCAAATCACCAGATCGCAAGTTCGCCAAATCAGATTTCCAGATTACTCAAGCTTTGCCGCCCGCGCATCCTCGAAACTCGAAACTCGAAACTCGAAACTCGATCACAACCTGAATGACCCCCGTGGAGTTTGACGAATGAAAACGCAGGAGCAAGAAATCACAGAAAACCTAACCGATGACGAACAAGGCACTTACAGATTCTCAAAAGCTGAATCTCCCCTGAACATTCAGCCTGAATGCCAACCTGTATGTGCAGGGCCAGTCAGCCTCCCATCGTCTATCTTCCTGCCTTCATGCTTTCCCCACTCAAACTCAGTCGCTTCGCCTCGGAATGGTCGGTCAGAAAGATCGACCGCACCCTCTCAGATGAGAAGAAAGATGGGCCGACCCCACCCGATTCATGACTGGCCGTCCGGAATGGGCGACGGACGCGACGCTACTTCCCCGCGTTCGAGGGAGAGGAGTCCATTGCGGGCTCGTTCCAGACGATGGCCAGCAGTCTTTGATCCGAGGTCAGCGGATTATCGAGGTCGGGCGGGCAGAGCACCCGGCCGTCGGCATCCTCGATGGCGATGACTTGGGCGCCGTAGCGGCGGCGGAAGTCGGTTTCGCGGAGTGATTTGCCGAGGGCGTCGATGGGGACCAGCAGCCGCTGAATGATATCGCGCTTCATGGGTGTCACGCCCATGACAAGCTGCTGTAACTGCCCCTCCTGCTGAATGGCGGCGAGGCCGTCGTGCTCTTCGAACATGAGCCGCTGAGACTCGGCGAGGCTCTCGCGAATCGCATCGTAAATGCGTTCGCGCGAGAGCATGCCCAGCAGAATCCTCTCATGGGAGACAACCGGCATGACCTGATGATTGCCTCTGCGGAATTCATTCAATGCATGATACACGTCGTCGTCGGCCAGCAGCACGCTCACCTTTTCCGTCATCATGTCGCTAGCAATAACGGCATCTGCGAGGGCGGGCTCTTCCATGATGCGGCGAATGTCGGTCAGCGAAATAATGCCGACCAGCCGTGCGTCGGACACCACGGCAAACACCGGTCGCGTTCCGGGGCGCACGCGCTGAATCATGGATTTCAGGGTTGCGTCCGGCGCGACGGTGTCGCCCCAGTTTCTCTCCATGATGTGTTCGACATGCCAGTTTTCGAGCAGGTGTATAATCGCATCGCCGGCATGCGTGGGTGATTGGGCTGATGTCGGCACCTGTTCGGTGTTAATGCCCCATTTTCGTCCGATGACATACGCACTCATGCAAACCAGCATCAGGGGAACGATGAGGCCGTAGCTGCCGGTCATTTCCATGACCATGACCATGGCGGCGACCGGGGTTCGCATGGCGGCGGCGACGACGCCGCCGATGCCGACCGGAATCAGCGATTGCCGCAGATTCTCGGGAATCTGCCCTGGGTAGAGGGCTTCGATCAGTGCGCCGAGAAATGCGCCGACGGCCCCGCCGATGAACACGCAGGGGCCGAAGTTTCCTCCGGCGCCGCCACTGCCGACCGTACAGACATTCGCGACGCACTTGGCAAGGGCCACGGCACCGAAAAGATAGACGAGGTTCCATGAACCGGAATTGAGAATCCCTTCGTGGTGCTTGAATCCGGTCATGCTGTTCTGAATGAACTCGTATCGATAGTCCATCACCTGCGGGAGCATGCACGCAAGCGCGCCGGTCGCCAGCCCGCCGATTCCCGGAATGAGCCAACCCGGAATCGGCAGTCGCGGCACCAGGCGCTCCTCCACATTGATGAACATCATGCCGAGAAATGCGGCAACGATTCCGCAAAGCGGGCCCAGGACGGCATAAGGAATCAATTCCATCGGATGCGAAAATGTCAGACCGCCGGCAAGGTTGGTCGAAAGTAGAAATCCGCCGCTGCCGAGTCCGCCCAGCACCGTCTTGAACGTCGTATAGGCAATGACCGAGGCGACAAACGATGGAACCATTGCGCCTGATTCGAATTCCTCTTCACTGTAGATAATGCTGGTAGCAAAAAGCGCGCCGCCCAAGGGACATTGGAAAATGGCCCCGATACCGGCCGCACATCCGGCAAGGAGCATGATGCGCCGCTCTCGCGCGGACACCTTGAAGAACTTACCCACGCTTGATCCGATCGCGGCGCCGAGCCCGGCGATCGGGCCTTCAGGGCCGCAGCATCCACCGCACGAAATGACACCGACGACGGCCGCGGCGCGAACGAGCGGCCCCTTTAGGGGAAGTTCTCCCATGCGATGATGAAAGGAGCGGGCCACGGCGTTGGTACCGTGTTCGCGGGCCGTGGGGACAAAACGCCACGTGATGAGGCCGGAGGCCAGTCCGCCGATTGTGGGAAGCAGGAGCAAGGCCCATTCAAAGCGAAAGTTGTCCAAGCCGGTTAAGTTCTTTGCGAAATGCCCGACCACGTGCTCCGTGCCGATTTCCAGGAGCTGATGCAATGCAGCCGCCGAGAGTCCGCCGATCACGCCGACGATGATGCCGATGGCGAACAGGCGCATCCACCGTGCCGCGGGCTTTCTAAAGCCGGCCATTGCTCGTTTGAATATGGAGGAAGCTTCGTTCATTGTTTGACATGTTTCCAATGGGTGATTCGATGATAGGGCAATTGCGGGATCGATGCGACCCTGAGCCGGGGAGGCCCGAATTGCTATCTCGAATGGCCTGTTTCACGCAGCGAGGGAGGCGGTTCGGGAAACAGCGTCTTGATTGCTGCTGTAATGCTCTTGAGCGGCATGGGTGCGATCTTCGGATCGGTCAATGTTCCGGTGAGGCGAATCTCCATGATTTCTCTCGATGCACTTTCCAGAATCTCGGATAACAGCGGAATCTGAATGCGCACGGGGCTGCCGGCCAGCAGGGTGATGTCGAGCAGGTCGGTTCGAAGGTCGAGCACGCCGCCGCCAATGAAGGACATCGCCTTTCCCTGCAAGTCGATTTTATTGAATGTGAGAATGTCATTGGACAAATAGAATTTCAGCATGCCGTCATGAAAAACATTCTCATCGGGTGTCAGGTTCAAGACTTGAAAAATGGCAAGAATGATCGGTAACTTCCAGACACGGGCCTCCCGGATGTGGAACTCGCCGGCGCCCTCGCTGTGTCCATTTCTGCCGGTTCGCCCCCGCAGGACGATATTGCCGGACACATCGCCGCTGGCCGTCGGTTCCTTCTCATCGTGTGGTGTCGTTGTTTTGGGTGGATGGTGAATCGCGACGTAGCGCTCGAGCTGCATGCCGCGGGCGGTGATTGAGACCTGGTAATTTGAGCGGGTCTTGCCCAATTCAATTTCAGCGAAACCGGCGGCTTCACCGTCGTACATGGCGGCACTCAGATCGTCGATAAACAAATGGCGCCCCGTCTCGTCGGTGCGAATCTGTCCCTTCAGGTTTTCCAGATGCCAGCCGGCCATGATGACCGAACCGGCGGTAAATGATGATTGAAGTAGAAGTCCGCCGGCCTTGTCGACGGTCCCGGTTCCGGTGATGCGGCCATTGCATTGTTGGAGCTTGAATCCGAGATTCGCATTGGCGCTGCTCAGAGCCATGCTGCCGTCAAAAAACCAGTTGGATTCGCCGGCATCATCGATGACAAACGTCAAGGGCGCCAGGTTCAAATCGAATTCACCCTGTGCGTCAATGGAACGAACGAATTTGCGAAGCGCCACCGGCAGGGCATCGACCAATACGGAATCAAAACGCATTTTCCGGCCGTGAATATCCAGTGTTCCATGGGCACCGGCTCCGTCAAATGCGATTTCGCCGGATAGCGAAACGGGCGCATCACCCGACATGCCCGTCAATTTCAGTATCTCGACGCGGTTGTTGTGGACGATGACGCGCCCATTGACGTGCGACAGGGGCAGCGGAAAGCCGGCGAACACAATGCTTGCGTCGATCGGCTCGATTACGGTGCGATGTGCCAGCAGATTGCGCCCATCGGCGTTCCGAATGTGAAGCCCGGTGGTGACACGCATATGGCCTTGGGGCTTGAGCAAGTCCCAGATGTTTCTCATTTCGGCTGGAAGCGAATCGGCCAGAGATTCATCGAGCAGCACGCTTTCGGCATCGAAATTCAGGTTTAGTACGGTGGAGGGGTCGTTCTCGCCGCCGCAAATCTCGCCCGATGCCGAGATTCGCGCATCGCCGTTTCTTCCCGTGGCGTTCTTGATGGTGAGATGGTCATTGGCGATTTCGATCTCCGCCTCGACATGATTGAGCGGATAGGGAAAATCGGAATAACACATCGATGCATCGCGCAGTCGGGCATCCAGCGCCCATTGAATCGATGGCCGGTTCTCGCGCAGCGAGAGTGTGCCGAGCAGATCCAGTTCACCCTGCGGTTTGAATGGCGCCAGTTCGCTTCGCACATCTTCGGGCATTGCGGCGACATATCGTTCATCGAGTTGAATGCCCGCTGCCTCCACCCGCATGTCCATTTCAATGTCGCGCTCATCGCGAATGAGTGCATACCCGTCGAATTGCATCGAAGCGCCTCTGGAATCGCCGGCCAATCCCATCACCCGAATGCGATCGCCATCGACTTCCAGCCTGCCGTGCAGATTCTCGAGTGGAAAAGGATGGGGCAGAATCGTTGCCCTTGCATCCAGCAGATCGATCGAAAGTTGCTGAATCCACTGGGGTCGCGGCTTGTCGTCCGGTCCGCCCGGACGATGAAGCCGGGCGTTTATGTGGGCCATGCCGCGCGGACTGAATCGATCGAGCACGGCCTGGTAGCGCGCCGGAAGCGCATCATACAGGTGAATGTCGAGCGGCACGCTGGTGCCTTTGATGTCAAGAACCACATCGGAATAGCGCGGTTCGACGTCGATCTTGGCATTGATGTAGACGGTGCCGCAGCCGTGCCTTCCGCCCAGATTCTCGAGCGTGATCTTGGTTCCGTTGAATCGAATGGCCCCGTGAATGTCTTCGAGAGGATACGGAAACCAGACGGTGCTGGCGTTCATGCCGAGCGTCAGGACCCGGCCATCGGTCCGAATGGTTCCTGGCGCATTGGGCTCGCGGGTGAAGTGAATGTGGGCGTCGAGCTTGCCATGCGGGTCATAATCCTCAAAAAACTCGCGCAGCGCCAAAGGCAAATCGTTGCCCTTTTTTAACATCCGTTGTCGAACTTTGCCTTCGGGCATGGGCAATTCGCGCGCTTCGAAAGTGACATCGACGCAGAAATTCTTGAATTCGGACTCGATATTTGAGAAGGCGCCGTGAATCCGGCAGGGTGAATTGTTGATGATTCCCGATGCGTCGACGGAGATCCGATCGCCGACGATTTTGATCGAGCCGCGCACATCGGTGATCCGCACGAGGCTCTCGTCCCGAGCCGGATCGTCCGCCGACTGTGTGGTCGGATCGTCGGATTCAAGCATTTGCAACGGTACATCGCATTGAACACGGCGAAGCACGATCTCCGTGTCGCGTGTTTGGTCGCGGGCCGTATCGTAAAGCAGGCGCGTCAGGCGAACTTCGCCCTCGAGACGAATGCGATCAAAAACCTTTCGCGCGGGGGTGGGGAGTTGCAGTCGGATGGTGCGCGCGTCTACAAACGGTGTATTCGCGACCATCTTTTGGCCGGGATCGAAGATGACCGTTGCCCGTTCAATCGGTTCGGTATAGCGGCGAACTTCGATGTAGTATCCCGTCTCGGCTTGGGGATGGGGCCGTACATCCGCATCCAATTCTTCGACGCGAGACTCGCGATTACCGCTGCCATCGATGCTCACCACAACGGCCCGGGCCATGCGTAGGGTGATGATCGGTCGGAAGGCCGGCGCGGAACCAGCCGCTTCGGACTTCTCCACCGTCAGGAGCTGCCAGTTGCGAAGGCCGGTCTCCGTATTGTGGCGGAGATAGATGGTGGGCTGGACGGCCGTGATGCGCTCGACGCGGAGTTTGCCGAGGGCCAAGAGCCACGGGTTGTGAGCCAGTTTGAGCGAGCGCGCCGAAAAGATGCGCCGCGATTTGAAATCGCGGGCGGTCGGGTCGAGGCGGTCATCGGCCGGTACGGCGAGTTCGACGTCGTACAATGTGATGCCCTCGAACATTTTGAACTGGGCATGGCCGACGTGTATTTCCATGCCGCCCGGTGTGGATTTGCGAATAAAGTCGATGGCCCGCCGCTTGATGGCCGAATCGCGTGTCGTCAGCGTGTAGACGCCCAAACTGGCCACCAAAAGCGCGAGGAGTGCCACGCCCACGCGTTCGCGGCCGATCGACACGGGATGGCGGAGGATGGCGGCGCTGGCAAAGAACTTGCGCCCATCGATTGAGTCGCGACGACTTGGCGGAATGGGAATTTAATCTCGACACGCGGGCCCCTCAGCGCACTGTTCCTCTGCGACGATCGATCAAGGCGTCGATCGCGACGGCGGCGAGAACAAAGAGAAATGGCATCGCGGGCAGTCGATAGCGAACTGAACCGACGAATACCATGTGAATCAGCGTAAAGTAGAGGGCCGGGGCAAGCAATAACGCAAGAATCGCCGGGCGGTTTCGTGTCATCCAGACCCCCACGGCGGCCAGCGCGAAGATCGGGGCCACACTTAACCAGCAGATTGAACGAAGTAACGGGGAGGTGTAATCGGCGGCATTGATTTCAATCGACCAAGTGCGCATCAGCTTGACGAACGCGAGTTGAAGCGTCTCCTTGGGATGGTCGGTGGCCCATGACAATGCGATTTCACGATATTCGCGGTCGCGCTGGTATTCGTCGAGCGCGTCGTGCACGGGTGGGTATTGGATGCGGTCCATGCCGGGCGCGCCGTCGGCCCAGGTCCCGAGTGCTTCCAGAAGACTCGCGCCGCCGCCGACCCGGGTAGGAACGATCTCGTGATATAAGCCATAATTGCGAATGAGCGTGGGGGCCAGCATGACCAGCACGGCAATGAGAAAGGTGTCGCCGTGGCGAACGAAGCGGCCGATTCCGGTTGCGGTTCTGACTCTCGAATACGCCCAGGGAACGAAGGGGGCCAGCAGAAGCGGAAGGAATAGATTTGTGCTGCGCGACAGGGTGCCCAGCCCGGCACAGGCGCCGGCGAGCAAGGCCCATGCGGCCGGGCGCGTGGCATGAGAAGTTTTGTCTGCGTCAATGTCGCTGATTCGAAGAATCGAATAATAGGCCGCGAGCAGGAGCGTGATGTAGAGCGATTCGGTCAGGACGAGGGCATTGAAGAAATTGAGAATGGGATCGACGGCGAGGATGGCCGCGGCGACGAGGGCAACGCGGTCGCCAAAAAGTCGCCGCCCGATTCCGGCGAGAAGCAGGATGGATGCCACTGATAAGGCACTATTACAGATGCGCCCGAATCGCATGATGCCGGTTTCGTTGTTTATACCGACCAGTGGAGCCGCCGAGAGCATCAGCGGATAGAGCGGGTCGGTGCCGCTGCGCATGGATGCATCGTCAATCGGCCCGCGACCGGCGGCGATGTTGCGGGCGACGCGAACATATCGGTGGGAATCGGGAAAGTCGAACATGGCCGGTCGGACTTCGGCAAATAATAGAATCGCGATTCTTAATAGAATCGCCGCCAACGCAATCAAACGCAGAACGCGGCGAAACGAATTGTCGCCCCCGGGCGTCGCGATGTTGTGCAAATGGGTCGGTGTCAAATCGCGGACTCCGGGGGGGCGGAAACTATCGATTCGGGCAGGCCGGCAGCGTCGGAGGAACATCGGATATGAAGGTATTTCCCTCGCCGTTCGGCGATATGCCCCTTTGACAGTTGCACCAGTCGGCGCTCGACGGTCGGCTTGAGTGCGTCGGCGATGGCCGCAATGCGCTCCGAGCCGATCGACTTGAGCTGCGCGCCGGTGCGTCGAAGCGACATGAGAATGATCTCGTTTAAGAGGGCGGGCGATGCAGCCGTCAGTGCGCCCACGCGAAGGGTGATGACCTCGCAGTTTGCACAAGATGCGGCTGATTCGAAGAGGGCTTCGGCCGCTTCGGTCATGAAATTCGAGGCGCTATGTGCATGGCGGCTGAGTCGCACCAGCGCTGTATCGACATTTGGATTGATTGTTTTTCGAATCAGTGGAAGCAGTTCATTGCGAATGCGGTTGCGTGTCGCCGCTGCGGCATCATCGTTGGTCTCGTCGTGCATGAACTGAATGTTGCGACGACGGGTGTATGCCATAATGTCGGCACGTCGATGTGCCAACATGGGGCGAACGATTGCGACTTTGGAATCGGGCGATAATTGGCGCTTTTCGGGGATGCCGCCGAGGCCCTTCAAACTTGTGCCGCGAAGAATTCGATGCAGGATGGTTTCGGCCTGATCGTCGGCCTGATGCGCGACGGCGACGAACGGTGATTCGAGGTGTGCGGCCGCGCGTTCGAAAAAGGCATAGCGCGCCTTGCGGCCGGCTTCTTCGATGGATTCGCCGGTTGCTTTGGCGAGGGCGGGGACGTTGATGGTCTCTTCGTAATAGGGGAGCTTTAGCGCGTCGGCCTGGGTTCGCGTGAAGGCGGCCATCTCGGCGGAATTGTTGGGGGGGAGGCGGTGGTCGAGGTGGGCGATGCAGAGTTTCAATCCGAGTTTTCGCAGTTCGTTCACGCGGTGGAGCGCGTGGAGCAAGGCGACGGAGTCGGGGCCGGCAGAGACGGCGCAGGCGACGGTGCTGCCTGGCGGGATCAGACGCTTTGCAGCGTCGAAGAGTAGTTTGTGGAAGTGACGCGTGTCCATTGCCATCGTTGATGGCGGAAGTGTGGAACAGGCTATTAGCCTGTTCCACACTTCCGTGTCATAAAGTGCGAACACTACTCTGCGCTCTGCACGGGCAAGCAAAAGGCCGCTTGCCACCCATTGAAAACATCATTCTATCGGGAATCGGTTGGGAGGGTGATCTGGGTGGGGGCGGCGGCTTGCTGCATTTCCTTGCGGCGGAGCTGGCCGCAGGCCGCGTCGATATCGAGGCCGCGGCTGGTGCGGATGTGGGCGTTGACGCCGTGGTCGCGAAGGGCTTTTTGGAATGCATAGGCATCGTCGGCGGAGGGGCGGGCAAAGGGCAGCGGCTCGACCGGGTTGTAGCGAAGAAGGTTTACGTTGCAGCGCAGCTTGCGGGCAAAGCGGGCCAGGTCGCGGGCGTGATCTGGCAGGTCATTCGTGCCGTGAAGAAGGGCGTATTCGAGGGTGATCTCGCGGCCGGTCTCGTCGAAATAGAAGCGGCAGGCGTCGACGAGTTCTTCGATCGAGAATTTCTCGGCCCAGGGGATGAGCTCCTGTCGGAGTTGGTCGTTTGGGGCGTGAAGCGACAGGGCGAGGTTTAGTTGCAGGCCTTCGCCGGCCAATTTCTTGATTTGGCGTGGAAGGCCGACGGTGCTGACGGTGATTTTTCGCGCGCCGATGTTCGGCCCCCACGGCGCGTTGATGGTGCGGATGGCCTTGATCACGTTGTTGTAATTCGCGAGCGGCTCGCCAAGGCCCATGAAGACGAGATTGGAGAGGCGGCCGCCAGATGCCGTTGCCTCGGCACTAACGCGCATCACCTGTTCGACGATTTCGCCGGGCGTGAGATTTCGCTTCAGGCCGTCCAGCCCGCTCGCGCAGAAGCGGCAGCCGACGGGGCAGCCAACCTGGGAGCTGATGCACGCGGTGATGTGATGCTCGCTGGGGAGCATGACGCATTCGCTGGTCTCGCCATCGGGCCATTTGAGCAGGAGTTTGACGGTGCCGTCGGTGGAGGCGGCGCGGCGGATGATTTCGGAGGTGAAGATGACGAATTGTTCGGCGAGTTTTTCGCGGAGGGATTTGGAGAGATTGGTCATCGCGTCGAAGGAGGTCGCACCGCGTTCATAAATCCACTGCATGATTTGCGTGGCGCGGTAAGCTGGCTCGCCAGTTTTTTCGAGTTCGGTCACAAGCTTAGAAAGGTTAGTTCCCAGTAAGTGCTCCGTCGGATTTTCTATTGTTCTAGAGGTCATGAGCATATTCACATTTGGCACGATGAATTGACGTCATTGTTCTTTGATCGCGCCGACTTTCTCAACTACCTCCCGAATGAATTCGCGATCATTTTCAAACAACGCAGTTCGAAACTTGTCTCCTATCGCGGGATCGCGAATAAGCCATTATGTAACGATGACACCACTTCCGTTTCATAATTCTCACCTGGCCCTAAAAGAAGGTAAGTGCCATTTTGACAGGGGCATGCGCGTATAGAAGACCCCACAATCTACGCTTCTGCCAAGAATAAGTTCTAACATGCTCGCACGGCCTTCCTAAGTCAATTGCGATCTGCTGAAGTAAGGCGACGTGTTCAGTTCGCGAAGTGTTGACTGGAACGCCGAAAATACGATATTCCCACAGGTCCGAAAGTTTGCCGCAATCATAACATCCTTCGATAGTCCATGATCGATCAACTGCTGCGAACCACAATGCAGTCACGCAAAAGAAAAATAACAACAACTTCAAAGCAATCTTCGTGCGCTTAGGACTTGTCCAGTTTTCGAGCGATTCATTTGGCATGGTGGATTTCTCGCGACACGCCTTATGCGCAATTCTGAAATCCAATTCGGATTGACGGTTTTCGTTCAGTCGCCGATCGTCGTACCGACGTTCTGGCCCAGCACGGCCTTCCGCATATTGCCGGGTGTCATGAGATTGAAGACTTTGATCGGCACGCCGTGCCGCTGGCACATATCGACGGCCGACACGTCCATCACCTTCAGCCGCTGGTCGATCACCTGATTGTAGCTCAGCTTGGCGAGGAATTTCGCGTTTTTGTCCTTTACCGGGTCGGCCGTATAGACGCCATCCACTTTTGTGGCTTTGAAAAGGATGTCCGCACCGATTTCGACCGACGCCAGCGCTGCGGCCGTGTCCGTGGTGACAAATGGGCGGCCGGTGCCGGCGGCCAGAATGACGACGCGTCCCTTCTCCAGATGTCGAATGCAGCGGCGGCGGATGAAATTCTCGCAGGCGCTGTGGATGGCGATGGAGGATTGGACGCGCGTCGGCTGGCCGAGGTCTTCGAGGACGTCCTGCAATGCGAGGGCGTTGATGACGGTGGCGAGCATGCCCATGTAGTGGGCCGTCGCTTCCTGAATTCTGGCTTGGGATGCGAGCGTTGTGCCGCGGATAAAGTTGCCGCCGCCGACGACGACCGCGACATCGACTCCGAGCCCACGGACCGCGACGATCTCGGCGGCGATTCGGCGAATGGCCTCGCCGTCGATGCCGAGTTCGCCCCGCGTGCCGAGCCCTTCGCCGGAAACCTTGAGAAGGATGCGCTGATACTTCGGTCCCGCGGACTTTGCTTTCTTGGCGACGGATGATTTAGTTTTTTTTGACATGGTCGGTATGGTCAGTAAATCGGCAGCCATGGCGCAATTCTTTTTGCCCCATCTCATGCAAACGCGAAAGGGCGATTGTGCATCGGCAACTGCGCACAGATTTTAACATCGACCGCGTAAATGAGTATGCGCATAAAAAAAGCCGCTTTCGCGGCTTTTTCTACAACTGCTATTTCGCGCCCACCTCATATTTGAGATAGGACGTGATGTTGAAACCATTTTCTTTCGCGAACTGGCCGACGGTTTTCTTGTCGTCCATCACGAACGGCTGCTCGACGAGAACGCGCTCGCCGAACCAGCGGTCCATCTTGCCCTCGACGGTCTTGTTGAGAATCTGCTCGGGCTGGCCTTTCGCTTCGTTCGCGGCTTGTTCCCGCGCTTCGGCGACCAGCTTTGCATCGACATCCTGGCGGCCGAGGCCGGAGAGCGTGACGGCCGACGCGATGTGCATGCAAATTCCGCGGCCCGCATCGCCTGGTGGATTGGTCCCGGTGATGATCGTGCCGATTCGGCCGTTGTGATGAACATAGGCCGCGCCGGCGCCACCGAGTGTGACGATGCGCACGAGATTGAGATTCTCCTTCATCTTGCCGAAGGCATCGACGAGGATCTCCTGCACGGTCTGGCCGCCATCAACTTTCGATGCCTTGAACTTCTCCACCTCCGTGATGCCGCTTTTCACGGCATGGTGCGCAAGCCGATCGGCCAGTGCCTTGAAGTCGGAGTTGGTCGCGACAAAGTCCGTTTCGCAGCGCAACTCGATCATGGCCGCGCCGTCCGGGCCGCCATAGACACCGATTCTGCCGTTGGCGGTTTCTTTTTCGGCACGTTCCGTCATCTTGTCGGCGAAACGTTTGCGCAGCAGCTCGAGTGCCTTGGCCTCGTCGCCATCGGCTTCGACCAGTGCTTTTTTGCAGTCCATCATCGCCAAGTCGGTCTTTGCGCGAAGTGCGTGTACCTGTTTGGCGGAAATCTCAGCCATGTGGAATCTCCCTAGTGAATTATCTGTCGCGTGGCCGCGGGGCGCATACTAACTCATCGCACGGATTGAAACCGCGCGACGGGCCTGCGCCTGCCCGCCACAAGAACCATCAATGCCTAGTGAATGTGCAGAGTGGGCCTTGGCCCGCCTGCACGGTTACGAAACGCCGTCGGTCACTTCGGTACCGGATGTCGGCGCTTCAGATGCCGCGAGCGATTCGACATCCTTCGGGTCGAATTCGCCGCCCATTTCGCCTTCCGCCGGTGTCGCGAGCGATGAGGTCGAGGCCCGCTTGGACCGGCGTGCATGGCCGGGTCCGCCGGCTGCCTGTTCGCCCGGCTTTTCGGCCAGAGCCTGCCGGCCGCGCTTGCCTTCTTCGACGGCATCAGCCAGTGTCGAGACCACAAGTTCGATGGCGCGCATGGCGTCATCGTTGCCCGGAATGACAATATCCGCGCCGTCCGGATCGCTGTCCGTATCGACAAGGCACACGGTGGGGATGCCGAGCTTCTGCGCTTCGCGAATCGCGTTGTGCTCGCGCTTCACGTCGACCACAACGATCGCCCCGGGCAGCCGCGTCATGGTGCGGATGCCGTCGAGGTTTCGTAGGATCTTCTCATGCTCGCGTCCTGCGCGGGCCTTTTCTTTCTTGCTGAACTCTTCGATCTTGCCGGTCTTGATGATGTCCTCGAGGTATTCGAGACGTGCAAGCCGGGATCGAATTGTCTTAAAGTTGGTGAGTGTGCCGCCCAGCCACCGCTCAGACACGTGGGGCATGCCCACGCGCTTGGAGTGCTTTTCAACGCTGTCCTTGGCTTGACGCTTGGTGCCGACGATCAGGATATCCTGACCATTGGTCACCACCGTCGCCAAGAACTTCTTCGCGCGAAGCAGTCCTTTCACGGTCTGACGAATATCGACAATGTGAATCGAATTCCGCTTGCCCATCAGGTACGGCCCCATCTTCGGGTTCCACCGGCTGGCCCGGTGTCCGAAGTGAATGCCCGCATCGATCAGTTCGCGGACCAACGCCTGTGACAAATGTCACCTCCTCAAAAAAAGAACGTAAACGCCTAACGATGCTGAAAATACAGCGAGACCCGTCAGAGTAAACGAACCCCATCTCTCGGTCAAGCAAGAAGCCCGTCGTCAGCCGGTAAAGTTTGATCAAATTCCAAAGCCGGGGGCGTCTGTGCCACTTCAAATCTTACCTGTTCCCCCGATTGTCGCTGGTAAAGATGAATCGATTTCGAACTCTGGAGGCGCACGTTGGCCTGTGGCTCACGAATTCCACTCAAAATCCCGCCGCTTGATCCACACAATCGACCTATTTGTTTGTCTCGTAAAGATTTACAGCCTTCGCCGGCAGCCCTATGCCCACCTCGCCGCCCGCGATATCGTCTTGGGACTCGCGTTTCGCTTTCGTAGCGCGAAAAAAGGCAAGGACCGTGGCTGGACCGCGAATCTTCATCAGCGTCGCCGAACAGAGTGCGGACGAGCACGCCGCCTCGCTGGTGCGCGCTTTTCGGGAGTTTCACCCGGACGCCACTTTCCACGGTCTGGCCGGCCCGGCCTTGCGGGCCGAGGGCTGCGAGTGCATTCATGACATGACGGCCAAGTCGGCCATGGCCCATGCCGCTTACAAGCGCATCCCGGAAGTGTTCGGTTTGCTGCAAAAGCTCAAGCGGATCATCAAGAACGGCAACTTCGATGCGGCCGTCATGGTGGACTCGCCGGCTTTGAATCTACCGATCGCAAAAATCTTACGCCGCCGTAACGTGCCGGTTTTGTATTACATCGCCCCGCAGACGTGGGCCTGGGGGCCGAAGAACTGGCGCAACAAGAGGGTTCGCGCGCGGGTTAACAAGGTGGCCTGTCTCTGGAGTTTTGAAGAGCCCTACTTTCGCGATGCCGGCATTCCCGCGACCCATGTCGGCCATCCCACGTTTGACCGGCTGGCCGAGGCCGATGTCAGCGATGTACGTATCGCCCAGCTTCGCGGCAACGCATCAACTGTGCTGACGATCCTCCCCGGCTCGCGAAAACACGTCGTCGAGGAAGTTCTGCCCGGACAAATCGAAATCGCGTGGGCGCTGCGCGGCCGGTTTTCGCGGATGAATGTCGTCATCGTCGCGGCGAATGAGGATGTGAAGGCCATCGCCCAAAAACTCATCAACAAGCCCGGCCGTCGCTTCGACGCCACGATCGTTAGCGGCGAGCACGACCGCGCCGCGGCCATCCGCGCGGCGGACCTGTGTCTTGCGGCTTCGGGCACCGTGACGCTCGAGATAGCCTACTGGGGCACGCCAATGATCGTGATGTACCAGACGCCGAAGTGGCCGTATCTGCTGGTGGGGCGGTGGCTCATTCATACGCCGTTTCTTTCGCTGCCGAATATTCTGGCGGGGCGCGAAATCGTGCCGGAGTACATGCCCTACTATGACAGCACCGGGCCGATCATCGCCAAGACCTTTGAGTGGCTTGCGAACCCCAACACGCTGGCCCGCGTGCGCGGTGAGTTGCAGGAGATGATCAAGGGCGTGACGAAGCCGAATGCGGCGAGGAATGCTGCGGTGGAGCTAATGCAAATGCTGAAGACTTAAGGTGCTTTACAGCGCGATCCATCAGCATTTGGGTCGCGCGCATGAACCGCGCGTTACAGTCCAATGTACTTTCAAGGACTCACGTTACCTTCGGAAGTGCTCATTGCATCGGCATCTTTCTGTTTGGTTGTCCGCAGTCCATTCAGGCGGACTTTCAGTGTACTAAAGATACTCTCGAGTTCTTTCTCGTATCGATCAAGATTCGGCGAGTTGGCTGGGATGTGTTTTCCATTCGGCATTGTTGTGGTGGCCGTGCGCGCTCCTTGTCTCGCGATGCATCCGGAGAGGCTTGGGCTGAGTCTTTGTTCATTCTGAGTAGAATCGGGGATGCACGCTTGCGGCAGTCTTTAAGTATCGCCCAAGCGGCATCGACCTGAGCGGGAGTGAGGCTTTGCGCCGTGGCAGCACCCTGCGCGCGTGCAATTCCATAGTTGTGGCGGATAATCCAACGGCGCACATATATTTCCCACAGATCGGGCGTCCGGGAGACGTTTTCCACGCCGAGCGTATCCTCACCGGCACTCCACCATTTTGGATATGCACCTCGGCCGATGGCTTGCGCTCTGGCAACAAACTCTGTCAAAGCGGTCGAATCGTGCATATTCTTGTAGTTCTCGTGCCAATCGTCGACGGACACAATTTGACCGTCGCCAATGTATCGGCCCATTTTCAGGGGGCCTGTGCCGGATGCGTGATGGATTCGATCGATTGCGTTAAGCCCCGGCGGAATCCCGAGCGCGTCCGGTCCCAGTTTGCCGGGATGTTCCTTGCGATCAAACTCGACGCGCGTGAAAGTAAATTCCTCGTATCCCGTGCCGGATTCTGATTTCGTCATGCATCGCGACGGCCACCATCGACCATCGAACTGCTCATGGTCAGCCTTCATTTGCTCCAATAGTTCGCGTCTTCCATCAGAATGGCCTGCGTAGACTCGGATTTCAAGGATGGCATCGTTCTTTTCCGGGTCGATCCGCCAAACGATGACTCTGAAAGGTTCCCCTTTAGCGGCCTGCTTTTCCAGCGAACCGGATACTTCAATGGCGCCGTCGGCCCTTTTTTCCGACCATTCGTAACCTTTTTGTTGAAGTTCCTGAAGCCAATCATCGGGTGATGTTTCGGAGAAGGCTATTGGATACAGACCGGCCGAACGCGGGTCGAGCAAACGCTCCGGTGCCCTGCCACGGACAAGAATTCGTGTTGGCGTCGGGTGGGCATGAACGACGAGTTCGCCATCCCGGATAGACCATTCGTCCTTTCCGTCATTACAGCGAACAGCCCGGTCCGGCGTACACGCGTATCGCGGGCCGAGAATCGGCAGGCCGGTGGTCGTATCGTGTGAAAGGACACCTTCTTCGTCGCCCAGTTCCGCCCAATACACGTCCGTGCCGGCGAAGCGCGCTTCGTAACGAAGTTTCGGGCGCCGAGAGACGTTGGAACAGAACGCGCGAAACTCATACTCGAACAGAGCGGTTTGAAAGCGCATCCGTTGAGCAAAGGCTCTTGAGAGTGAATCGGGCATGGCGGATTTCGCGTCACCGCATGCGAGAGTGGCGCACATTAAAAGCAGGAGAGTGTGCATATCGTGCCGCCTTCCTCAAGACTGACTGACCGCATGGTCAGGCACTCTATTGCCAAAACGACGATTCTGGCGATGAATCTGAAGCACAAGTCAGGCAACAGTTACTGAATCCAATAACAGCAAATCTGTCCCGTCAACTCCAAGGATGCAGTATAATTCGTATACGCATACTCAACGGCGCATTCTTGAATCGAACTGGAGGGATTGCAATTGGTGAGACTCTCCTCGTTCAGACACTTGTATACATTTGAACACGGTATTTCCATGTCCAGCTGAAAGCACTGATAGCACGGTCCATCATAGGGACATGGGGGAGGCGTTCCATCTTCCTGGGCCGTCACGAGTTCGTTTCGAGAAGCAATGACCATTAAGTACCACGGAGTGCATCGATGACTTGACTCGCATTTGCATGGCGCAGTCGGGTCCACCGCGTTAAAGCAAGTGGCGACATCAATCACTGGATCGTACATACACAGCGCGGTTTCGCAAGGAATTGGCGGGCATGCCCGAGTGTCGTCCGCCCTGCTGATAATGATCGCCGCAAACGCGCTGACGAATACTACCCCGAGTCTTGCTTTGAAGATCCGCGACATCACATTTCTCCTTTTTTGATTAGGAACGAGCAACGGTCGTACCACACAGCAGTGTAGCCCCCCCCCCCCCCAAGAATTACAAGAAGAATATTTGCATAGTCCGGCCGTACTTCATTACTGCCGGTTGCATGCTGTTGTTCTCCCCCGCATTCGTACCCGGTATCAAATTATGGAATGCGAACCATGCGGAACCGTTCAAGCAAAGCCCTGTGGATCTCGCTTTCCTGCGTGATCGTCGCGGTGGCGAGTTGCAGGAGATGATCAAGGGCGTGACGAAGCCGAATGCGGCAAGAAACGCGGCAGTTGAGCTATGCAAACTATTGAAGGATTCGCGAAAACCGGCCGACTAGGCGAATGCCGGATCGTGTGCACCACCTGACATACGCATGACAGTACCAAGATCACTTCATCAAAAGAATCTCACTTCCAATATCTTGCCTTGGCGATCACATCCGGATACACTCAGTTCGTTACGCACCGCATGTCTGTTTCAAGCTAATTGAGGAATTCATCATGGGTCGCACACCTTCTAGACATGGATTTTGCGCATTCTTTCTGCTCGTTTCCGGCATCGTCATGTCCGGCTGCGAGACCTCAAACACGTTTGATTCGCTGTTCGTCACGAATGATGCGACCGTCGGCGGCACCGTCAACACGGACACCGTCACCAGCGAAGGCCCCCTGAGTCTCGCGGTCGGCGGCGAAACCCGCATCTTCGTGGACGAAGCGAGCGGCAACGTCGGCATCGGAACCGACGCACCGGCACAATTGCTTCACGTCGCCGGCGCCGGTCAATTCAATGGCGCACTCAGCATCGATGGTGCACTCGCGGTCGGCGGCGAAGCAAGCGTCGCTGGTGCCTTAAGTGTCAATCAAATCAACCCGCTTGCCGCGACAGATCCCCTCGACATTCAAACCGATGGAACCAGCCGCCTCTTCATCGAGGCGGGTGGAAATGTGGGCATCGGCACCGAAACTCCCGCGCAACTGTTTCACGTCGCCGGTGCGGGCCAGTTTGATGGACCATTCAGTGTCGATGGCGCACTTGACGTTGGAGGCGCAACCAGCGTCGCAGGTGCTCTGAGTGTCAATCAAATAAACCCAATTGCCACCACTGATCCGCTCGACATTCAAACAAACGGATCAACCCGGCTCTTCATCGAAGCAGGCGGCAATGTCGGCATAGGCACAACAGCGCCCGATCAGTTGCTCCACGTGAACGGCGGCGCGCAGGTCGACGGCACGCTGAATGTCGATGTAGTGGCACCCGTGTTCGCCGGCAATGCGTTTCAAATTCTCACGTCCAATACGAGCCGGCTTCTCATCGAATCCGGCGGCGACGTCGGCATCGGAACAAGTTCTCCCAGTCAACTGCTCCACGTCGCCGGAAACGGAAGGTTCAATGGCACCGTCTTTACCAATGAATTAGCCACGATCGCCTCCACCGACACGTTCGCGATTCAAACAAACGCGACAAACCGGCTCTTCATCGAGGCCGATGGCGACGTCGGAATTGGAACCGACACACCTGGCGGCCAACTGGACGTGCGTGGTAACATTCGCACCTCGACCGTTGACGGCGCCTCGATCAACGCGCTGTCCATCTCGGCCGGCGGCACAATCGCCGACCTGTCGTATTCGAGCACCACGGGTGGCGCGACAACCGTCTCGACCAAGGTTCGATTCGACCTCGATACGGCGAGATTCTTCGGCGAAACTGGTTTTGGCCGTGCCCCGACCACAAACCGCCTCGAAGTGGATGGCACGGCGTCGAAGACCGCCGCCGGCGACTGGCTCGCCAATTCAGACGCCCGTATCAAGACAAACGTGAAGACGGTCGAAAACGCGCTCGGTACGTTGGACCGGGTGCGACTCGTCAGCTTTAACTATACAGATGAATATCGCGCCGCGAATCCCTCACTAACTGATAGGCCATACCTCAACGTCATCGCCCAGGAATTCCGCGAAGTGTTCCCCGATGCGGTCCAACTCAGCAACGATCTGCTGCCCAACGGCGAGCGTATCCTTCAAGTCGATACCTATCCGCTCACCATTTATTCCGCCGCCGCCGTGCAAGAGCTGCACAGGCAGGCGAAGCAAAAAGACGCGGAAATCGCCGCGCTCCAGGCGCAACTGAAGGCACTGGCCGCTCGTGTCGAGGCGATTGAGAGCCGCAGATAAGTCGTCATTGCGATGGGGACCAGTCTCCCATTTGATAACTTCCCGATTCGCGAAGAGCTTCGCGGGGTGCTTAATGCGAACCAGAAAACGAGCAGTGTGGCCGACGGTGCTTTCCTGCCTGATCGTCGCGTCCGCATCCGCCTTGCTGGTCGGCGCGAGTTTCTTGCAACTCACGTTACCCGCGAACACAACAATCAATGACTTCGGTGCCGCCGCCGCGGCACACGGCTGGCCGGCCAAGACTCCCGCCGACCAACCTGCATGGCCGGCCGTGACGCAATGGTCAGAGTGGTCGCGATTCGGTTATGTGGAGCGCATGGCCTGGAGTGCGCACAACCAACAGACCACGCATCAAATGCAAGTCGACAGGTGGGGCTGGCCGTTTACGGTATTTGAACAACGGCAATGCTGGTGGCCATGGAGCGATCCCGCTTGGAAGTCGGCCGAACGACCCGACAGCAGGATCTACGTTCGCTGGGATGGCGTCGCGCTCAATGGCTTGGTGCTGGGTGTGCCGCTTGCCATACTGTTAATGGCCCCCAATTTCATTCGAGCGCGCTCCCGCCGAAAAGAAGGCTTGTGTCTAAAATGCGGCTACGACCTGCGCGGCCCTACGCCGGATAATCCGCTTGCCCGCTGCCCGGAGTGTGGCACAATGCATGAGACGCCTGCAGTGCCATAGCTTCAGGGCTGTGCGGGTAATGCGGCGATATGATATCCAATGGAAGTTTTTGACAGGATGCCCACCGAACAAGTCAACATATTGGATTATGGACCTGTGCGAAAGCGTCAGAAGAAGCTGCGCAAACTATGGTTGTTTTCACTTTGCGTGATTGGTACTGGCTTTACGCTGCTCGTGTTGTTGACTAATTCCAAGCTTCTCACGCGGTGGTTCAGTATCGAGGCAATCGATGGGCGCATTGAAATCATTGGTCCGGGCTGGCACGTGGACAACGTATTAGCGCCAACTGGAAGTTCGCTCATCTCATTGAAATGGAATGCCAATCCCACCTATTTCTTCTCGCCACCCGTTTTCGAAGGTCTATCTAATAATGGGTTCGTTACTATTTACGAATGGCTGGTTTTCTTGCCGGGCTGGGTATTATTAATTCCTGTGGCAGTAGTTCTTTTTGCCGAGATTCTGAGCCATGCCGCAAAAAGGATGAGAAACCTGGATTGAGCCCCGGGACAAATCGGATGAGGAAATTGACGAACCGATTATTCCACCCGCCAATAACCGTCGCCCAAAATCAACTAATAAATCGGCAACCCAGCGCGTAAAATCTCCCGCATCGCCCGCCGCACTTGGCGCGACATCGGAAACCTGCCAATATAGCCGGACTCGCCCGGACTCCGCTCTTGAATGGGAGTCTTGCTCGGCGTTGAACGATACTCAAACTGGATCGGGGATGTTGAAAACACCGACGAGGATTCTGTTGGCCAAGATCGGACTCGACGGACACGACCGCGGCGTTAAGGTACTCGCGCGCGGTCTTCGTGATGCCGGCATGGAAGTCATTTACACCGGCCTCTGGCAGTCGCCCGCCACCGCGGCCAAGGCGGCCGTCGAGGAGGATGTGGATATTCTCGGGGCGAGCTTTCACAGCGCCGCCCATCTCACGCTGGTGCCGGTGTTGATGGATGAGTTGAAGAAGCTGGGCCGCAGCGATATTCCGGTCGTGATAGGCGGCATCATTCCGCCGGATGATGTGCAGGCCATGCGCGATGCGGGGGTTGCGATCATTTTCGAAACGGAAGTTTCGCTCACGAAAATCGTGACGGACATCAAGGCGCTTGCCACGACGGTTCACGAAGGCCGGCGACACAGCGTGGAAAACGGCGAGTTGGACAAGTGGATCGGCGCGATGCAGAAGGGCGATCGCGTCGCGCTCGGGCGCGTGCTTACATGGGTCGAAGATGGCGCATCGATCGAGCAGGTGAATCGCAAGCTGCCGCCTGCCGACGGAAAGACGGCCGTCGTCGGCTTTACCGGTTCGCCGGGTGTCGGCAAGAGCACGCTCATCGGCCGTCTGCTCAAGGAATTGCGCAGCCGTGGAAAAACGGTGGGCGTTGTCGCGGTCGATCCGGCCAGCCCGATCACGGGCGGCGCGCTGCTGGGCGATCGGGCGCGCATGACGTTGAATGTGGGCGATCCCGGCGTGTTTCTGCGATCGGCCGCCAGCCGGGGCCAGTTGGGGGGCGTGGCACCGACGACCGGCGCGATGGTGGAAGTGATACGGCGGGCGATGGTCGATGTGCTGCTGATCGAGACGGTCGGCGCGGGCCAAAACGACATTGCCATTCGCGAATGGGCCAAGCCGCTCGTCCTGCTTATGATGCCGGGTGCGGGCGACGGGCTGCAGATGGAGAAGGCGGGCATCACCGAGGTGGCGGATGTATTCGTCATCAACAAGGCCGATCTCGCAGGTGCCGACAAGCTGGCATCGGAGATTATCGAGTCGATCGGCACGGACAAACCGATCGTGAAGACGGTGGCCTCGCATGGCAAGGGCATCGATGAGTTGGCGGATGTGATATTGAAAAGCGAATAGCGAATGAAGAATGGCGAAATACGTAGAGGCCATTCAAGCAGGATTCCGCTTCGCTATTCGCTATTCATCATTCGATATTCTGAAGAAGGTGTTCGATGAAGATACTTTCATTAGTCAAGTACGTTCCGGAATCCACGGCGGCCATCAAGGTCAAGGCCGACGGCAGCGCGATCGACCCCGCGGGCGTGAAGTTCGTGATGACCCCCTTCTGCGAATTCGCCGTCGAGGCCGCTTTGCAATTCAAAGAGAAGAATGCCGCGGCCAATGCGGAGATCACGGCGATGACGCTCGGTCCCGCCGCGGCCGTTGATGTGCTGCGGACCGCGTTTGCCATGGGTGCGGACCACGGGGTGCATTTGAGCGATCCGCTGTTTGAGGGGCTGGATGATCTGGGCGTTGCCCGCGTGCTGGCGGCGGCGATGAAGGATCAGAAATTCGACGTGATTTTCGCGGGCAAGCACGCCATCGACTACGATCGGGGGCAGGTGGGCCCGGCGCTGGCGGAATTGCTCGGTCTGCCGCATGTCGGCGCGGTGACATCGATCGAATGGGGCGCGGATTTCAAAACGGCCACCGCACGGCGCCGCATCGAAGGCGCCGAGGAAGTCGTCGAAGTGCAACTGCCGTGCCTCTTTTCGATCGACAAGGGATATGTCGAGCCGCGTTATCCGTCGCTGCCGGGATTGATGAAGGCGAAGAAAAAGCCGGTCGATGCGAAGAATGCGGCCGCGCTGGGTCTGAGCGCCGCGGAACTGTCAGGCGACAACTGGACCACGAAGATGGACGGCTTCACGCCACCGCCGCCGCGCCCGCCGGGACGAAAGCTCGAGGGCGAGCCGGAGCAGATGGCGAAAGAGCTGGTTCGGATTCTTCGCGAGGAAGAAAAGCTGATCTAGTCTTCCGGGCTGCCGTCGGCGACCACGTCGGCGAGGCCGTTTGCCTCCTCCATCGTCGCGAGTTGGGATTCGAGGCGAAGCGCCTCCAACAGGTGCTGAGATTCGTTTTCGGGATGAATCGCCGCGAAGCCGCGGTGTGCCTGAGCCATGACACTTAGCACAACCGGGTCGCACGGCGACAACTGATCGGCCTGATGCAGAATGCCCAGTGCCGAATCGAAGTCACCCTCAGCGCGGTAGGCCTCGGCCAGATTCACATAGCCGTCCACATCGGTCGGATCGATCATGACGACATAGGAAAAGCACCGGGCCGCGTCGGTCGGATTCTGGTAATCCATGTAGACAATGCCGAGATTGTACCAGCCCGCGGCGATGGCCGGCTCGATGGAGGTGAATGCCTCCCATCCCGTGCGCGCCTCGGCCAGGCGGCCGTCGCGCTGGGCGAGGCTGGCAAGATTGAACCAGGCTCGCTTGTGATTCGGGTCGCTTTGCACGGCGAGGCGGAATTGCTCGGCGGCATCGGTCAGGCGGCCAAGACGTCCCTCGATCACGCCGAGATTATAGCGGGCGCCGGCGTCGCGGGGGTGAATATCGAGCAATGCGCGATAGGTTTCCCGCGCGGCGTCGAAGCGACCGAGTGCCACGAGTGCGGCAGCCCGGCCGGCGAGTGCGGCCGTTTCGGTCTCCTCACGCTGCAGAATCTGATCAAAGGCCGCGAGCGCCTGGCGCGGCTTGTTGTGATTGAGCAAATGCCAGCCTCTGGCGATTCGCATCAAAGGCGTGCCGCCGATGTTGCTTTTCCAGCGATTGACGGTGTCGTCGGCCAGGGTGAACCAGCGATCGAGCTGCCGTGCCGCTTCGCGCTGACGATTGCGCAGGGCTGTCAGGGCGGAGACACTCTTCTTGCGTTTCGCCGGTTGTTCGGGCTCGATTTCGACACGGGCCGATGCATTGGCAAGGATTCGCCGGGTCTCGTTTCGCTTCTCGTCTGACGACTTATTGCCACTATCGTGAGTGGTGGGTCCCGGGCTGGTGCGTTCCATGCCGGGGAACATGGGTTCATCGACCATGACAACGCGCGGCTGCGGCGGCGAATCGGTGTCGGCCATGGCCAGATACAACCAAAGCCCGGTCATCGCGAGGCCGAAGCCGAATAGCGTGGCGGGTATAAACCATCCCTGCTTCATTGGGGGCATCGTGCGAAATTGGGGCCGACCTGTCAATTGCGAAGTTATCATTGGGCAGGCATTTCGGGCATACGGTCGAATTGCTATAGTGTCATGATCACTTGGCGGTCGGCGGCGGCTTCAGGCCGTGGTCGGCTGCCGGTGGGGAAGAAGATCGCAAGGGGCAGCGGTTCGAGTTTCTTACTCGTCTGAACATGCCCTTTGCATCTCTATTTGCTGTACGGGTGAAGTTTGAAGAGAAGCGTCGCCGAGCGACTGCAATTCGCACGGGCCGGAGGCCCATGCTCCCCCAAACTTTGCCCTTGGCTTATTTCCCATCCACTCCTTTTCATCGCGAGCCGGTGCGATACCATCATCCGAATTATGAGTTCCCGCTTTTGCATTCTTGGCACGGCCGGCCACATTGACCACGGCAAGTCGACGCTGGTGAAGGCGCTGACCGGCACCGATCCGGATCGGCTGCCGGAGGAAAAAGCGCGGGGGATGACGATTGAGTTGGGCTTCGCGCATCTGACTTTGCCCGCAGCGGGGGGAATGCCGGCGGTCGATATCGGCATTGTCGATGTTCCGGGGCATGAGCGATTTGTGCGGACGATGGTCGCGGGGGCGACGGGGTTCGATCTGGCGATGCTGGTGGTGGCGGCGGATGATGGTGTCATGCCGCAGACACGGGAGCATATTGAAATTCTTGACTTGCTGGGGATCGGGCGGGGGCTGGTTGTTCTGTCGAAGGTTGATTTGGTGCTGGAGGATCGCTCCGCGATTGTGCGCGAGCAGATTGCCGACGCGGTGGGCGGCACGGCACTGGAGAGCTGGCCGATCATTGGGGCTTCTGCGAAGACAGGCATTGGGCTGGATGTCATCCGAGCGACACTTCGGACGTTGTCATTGATGGAAAACGGCCGAGAGAGCGGGGGCATTTTTCGGCTGTCGATCGACCGGGTGTTTTCGGTACACGGTCGCGGCACTGTTGTGACCGGCTCGGTGCTGTCGGGGCGTGTGACGCCGGGGGAAACGCTGGAGCTTCAGCCGGTGGGAATCGCCTGCAAGGTTCGCGAGGTGCAGTCGCACGGGTCGGTGATCGAGGGTGCGGTCGGCGGGCAGCGTGCGGCGCTGAATGTGACGGGGGTCGACAAGGTTGCGATCGATCGTGGCATGGAGCTGGCCACGCCCGGCTATCTGACACCGACGCGCTATCTGGATGCCAGAGTTCGGGCACTACCCAGACTCAAGGCGCCCATCGATTCCCATACGCGCCTGCGCATTTCCATCGGCACGACCGAGGCGATTGCGATGCTGGTTGTCATCGGCGGCGATGAGATTGCGCCGGGCGAAAGTGGATTTGTGCAACTTCGGTTTCAGCAGGCGGTGGTCGCCGCGTTCGGGCAGCGGTTCATTGTGCGTAATGAGAATGCTCAGGCGACGTTGGGCGGTGGGAGCGTTGTGCGGCCGGTGGCGCGGCGGGCGCGGCCGAAGCTGGCGGAGACGCGAACGGCCGTCGAGCGGGCGGCGTCGGCTGATGGATATGAGCGAATAAGGGAAGCGTTTCGTGGGGCGGGGTTTCAAACGCTTTGGGTGAATCGCGTTGCTTGTGAGGCGGGCATTGAGCCTTCGGAAGTCGAGCCGTTTCGGGCGAGGATGCTTACCGAGGGGATTTTGATTCGTATCGGCACGCGCGAGTGCATCGCGGTACGGTGGCGGATGTCGAGGCGCGGGCACTCTCTTTTTGAAGCGGCATCATGCGTTAAAGCCGAACGAGCCGGGGATTGCCAAGGATCGATTTGTCGGGTGGATCGGGTTGAAATCGGCGCAGGGCATGGGCCGGGAGGTTTTTGCGCGGCTGGAACAGCGCGGGCTGGTTGCGGTTCGCGGGCCTTACGTCGCGCATCGCGAGTTTCGGCCGACGATGTCGGCTGAGGATGCCGCACTGTTGGCACAATTGACGGCGGAAATTGCGGCGGCGGGGTTCGACCCGCCGGAATGGACGAAGCTGCAGACGATTGTGCCGCTTTCAAAGCAGCGGGCGAAATTGCTCGAGGACCTCGCCAAGACCGAGGCCGCGCTGGTGGGATACGGCCCGCAGATGTTCATTTCGTCGGCGAGTTTTGAGAAGTTCAAGCAGGCGGTCGCGGCGATCGGGGCGGGAGGGCGGAAGTTCAAATTGGCGGATGTGCGGGATAAGCTGAATCTTACGCGGCGGGTGGTGCAGCCTTTGCTTGAGCAGCTTGATCGAATTCAGTTTACCAAACGCGTCGGAGACGAGCGCGTTCTTGTGGAGCCGCGGTGATGGCACGAGGGAGGAAATCAACGAGCAAGAGAACTGCTGAGCGGAGGGTCGCAGCGAAATCCAAGGCCGCGAAGAAGAAGGCGAAGCCTGTAAACCCATCCCCAAGACCCGGTCGCCACCGGCTATTAGCCGGTGCCACACGGGTCTTGGGGAAAGGCTATAAGCCGGCCGAAGCGAGTCCGGCGCCACAATCGGTGCTTGCAAGCATCCCGTCGATGACGGCATTGCTTAACGCGGCGGCTTCGCTGCCGGCGTTGGCGAGTCATTCGCAATCGGTGGTCACGAATGTGCTGCGTGAGATCGTGTCGGGTTTTCGCGAGCGGGTTCGATCGGGGCCGATTGCGGGCATGGACTTTTCGCTCGGCGCGGTTCTCGATGCGACGGTTTCGCATTTGCGGTCGCGCGGGACTCGACGGCTTTCGCGGGTGATCAATGCGACGGGGATCGTGCTGCATACAGGGCTTGGGCGATCGGTTTTGCCGGTCGAGGCGGTGGAGCGACTTTCGAATGTGGCATCGGGTTATTGCGGTTTGGAGATCGATCTTGAGACGGGGGATCGGGGCCTGCGCGGCGGATATGTGGAGGAGCTGCTTCGCGAGCTGACGGGGGCCGAGGCGGCGCTGGTGGTGAACAACAATGCCGCTGCCACAATGCTGGCACTGCGCGCGTTGGCGCAGGGACGGGAGGTCATTGTTTCGCGCGGACAACTGATCGAGATCGGCGGCTCGTATCGATTGCCGGAAGTTATGTCTGCGGGCGGGGCGGTGCTACGCGAAGTGGGGACGACGAACAAAACGCATCTGAGGGACTACGAGCGGGCGATCAATGTCCGGACCGGACTCATCATGCATGTGCATACCAGCAATTATCGCGTAGTGGGATTTTCGGAGTCACCGACGGCGGCGCAGCTGGCGCAGCTGGCGCACGATCGCAAGCTGCCGATGTTTGACGATCTGGGGAGCGGGGCGCTGATGGACGATGAGCTTTGGCGGAGTGCCAATGAGCCGACAGTGGCGGCGAGTTTGCGGGCCGGATCGGATGTGATCGGGTTTAGCGGGGACAAGCTGCTGGGCGGGCCGCAGGCGGGGATTTTGCTGGGGCGGCGAGATACGATCGAGCGATTGCGAAAGGACCCAATGGCGCGGGCATTGCGCGTCGGGAAGCTGACGATGGCGGCGCTGGAGGCGGTGCTGGAGTTGTATCAGGATCCGGCGGCTGCTCGACGGCGGATTCCGCTGTTGGCGCGACTGTGGGAGAGTGCCGATGCTTTGACACAAAGTGCCACGGAGTTGGCAGCGATGTTGGGGGCGGCGTGTCCCGGCGAGCGGTTTGAGGTGCGGGCGGATGAGAGTTTTGCGGGGGGCGGGTCGCTGCCGGCGTTTGGGTTTCCGACGGCGACGGTGCGTTGGGTGCCGACGCGCGGATCATTGGATGGCGTGGCGCGGGCACTGCGGTTGAGCGAGCCGGCGGTGTTGGCGCGACTGAATGAGGGGGCGATTGTGTTTGATGTTCGGGCGATGAGGGAGGAGGAGTTTGGGGAGGTGGTGGGGGCTGTTGCGCGATCAATTCAAGATACATGAGTAGTTGTTCGCGCTTGTGGGTAAGGATCAGTCAGTACGGACCGATGCACATTGTGACAAAGCCGGCGTTCATCTCGACGACAAATCTTGAAAAGCGGTTTCCCGCCCGACTGAGCGATCAAAGGTTCGCCGACGCAAAAATCGCGCTTGGTCTCCCGTAAAAATAATCACCGACCCATTCTCGAATCTCCACCACAACAAGTCATTTCAGCCCCAATATTGGCCTTGCCCTCGCTTTCTCGACGAAACACGCCGGTACGCTACAATTCGGCCTCGAAAGGAAAACACGCACCATGAGATTCGCCATCATCGGCCCCCCCCAGTCCGGCAAGTCCACCCTTTTCTCAGCGCTCACCGGCAAGGCTTTGGACCCCAGCCAGTCGATGACTGAACAGTTAACGACGATTCAGGTTCCCGACGCGCGGCTTGACTACCTCGCTTCGATCTACGATCCGAAAAAATACACGCGGGCACATCTCGAATTTCTGGATATTCCCGGCGCGTCGCTGGCCGACGCCGCAGGGCAGGCCGAATTTCGGCGACGAATGCAGGAAGCCCGCAAATGCGACGGACTGGTCATGGTGGTCCGGGCATTTCAATCGGACAACGTCGCACCCTATCGCAATCGCGTCGACGCCAAGGCCGACCTTTCTGAATTGCACACCGAATTAATCTTTGCGGATTTGGAACAGGTCGTGAACCGCGTCGAAAAGCTCGAAAAATCGACGCAGAAACCCTCGAAAACGCGCGACCAGGAATTGCGCGAATTGGCAATGATGCAGCGCGTGCAAAAGGCACTCGAATCCGAGGCACCGGTCCTCAGTGCGATCCAGAACGAGGACGAACATCGCATTGCCGCCAGCTTTGGGTTTCTCACGCTGAAGCCCGTCATCGTTGTCATCAACGTCGGCGAAGCCGATGTGGCGAAGCCGGCGCCGTTCGAACACGAACATGCAAAGGCGACCATCGCGCTGTCGGCCGACATCGAATCGCAAATCGCCCAGCTCAATCAGGACGATCGCAAGGCGTTTCTCGAAGACCTCGGACTCAGCGAGGTGGCCGCCACGCGCGTCATTCGCACCTGTTACGAAGCCGTCGGGTTGATTTCCTTTCTCACCTGCGGTCCCGACGAAGTGCGCGCCTGGACCCTCACCCGGGGCACCGATGCGGTGAATGCCGCCGGGAAAATACACAGCGACATACAGCGTGGGTTCATTCGTGCCGAAATTGTGGCCTTCGACGACTTAAAGGCCCATACCGACATGAAGGGCGCAAAGGCTGCCAACAAGGTGCGGCTCGAACCCAAGCATTATGTCGTTCTGGACGGCGATATCATCAACTTCCGGTTCAACGTGTAGTCGGCCGCAAAGCCGGAATGCAAATTCAATCGAACTCGTATCTCCTCGACAATGAACAACCATGCCGACATTCGCGAAGAACTTGGACTAGGGCCGAAGGGACTTCGTCGCTTCACGGCTTATCTGTATGAGCTGCTCTTCGAACGCTCCGAGCGCATGCTGGCGGTGACATTTCTGCTCCTGATTTTCGTCGGAACCATTTTGCTCTGGCTCCCTATGTCTCATGCGCGGACGGGCGTGTCCCTGCTCGATGCGTTCTTCACGTCCACTTCCGCGGTGTGCGTCACGGGTCTGACGGTCGTTGACACCGAAAAGGATTTCAGTCGCTTTGGCCAGGTTGTCATCATGGTGCTGATACAGTTGGGCGGACTCGGCATCATGACATTTGCGGCGCTCGAGCCCAGCTTCTCGGCGGAAAAATGTCCTTCCGATCGCAATTCATGGTGGCCGATTCTTTTTATCAGGGCCATGCCGCGTCGAAGCTGCGGCGCGACTTGAAAAGGGTGATAGCCTTGACGCTGCTTGTTGAGGCAATCGGCGCATGTGTGATTTATCTGGATCTGTTGGACGAAGGCCTCGAAGAAGCGCCGATCTTTTCCGCCATCTTTCATTCGATCTCGGCCTTTTGCAATGCGGGATTCTCGATCTATTCCGACAGCCTCGTCTACCATCGATTCGAATCGCCCGCGTTCATATACACAATCATGGCGCTGGTTGTGATCGGCGGATTGGGACATGCGGTGGTGCTCGAGACGGCGCGAAGAACCTGGAATCGACTGCGACGGATTCAGGCATCCCCCCTGATGTGGTCCCTCAATACACGCGTCGTGCTTTATATGTCATCCAGCCTCATCTTGATTGGCGCCATCCTCGTATTTCCGCTCGGCGCCAACGCACAGAGCCGCTCATGGTTTGACGCCGTGACCAATGCGTTGTTTCAGTCCGTGACCTGCCGCACGGCCGGCTTTAACACAATCGATATCGGCGCGCTTCCGCGGACCGGCCTCCTCGTCATGATGGTGCTCATGTTCATAGGCGGCTCGCCCGCGTCTTGCGCCGGCGGCGTCAAGACGACCTCGGTCGCTACATGGTATGCACAGCTTGTCGCATGGCTGCGCGGCCGAACGGATGTAACGCTGCTTGGCCGACGCGTTCCGCCGGAGATCGTCGCCCGCGCTGCGATGATCATCGGTTTGGGTGTGCTGTGGTGTTCGTTCGGATGCATGCTGCTGACGTTGATTGAGGAATCGTCGCCGAAAATGACCATGATGAGCCTGATGTTTGAGCAGGTCTCGGCGTTCGGCACCGTCGGACTTTCCACCGGCATCACGCCGATGTTGTCGCAGACCAGCAAAATGTGGATCATCCTGTCGATGTTTGTCGGGCGCATCGGCCCGTTGACTTTCGCGATGATCATTTCACAGCGTGCTGCCGCAAAGACGCGATATCCCGAAGAACGACTTATGGTCGGATAATGTCGCGTAAGTTAAGCGCGCTGGCGCTTTTTTGTTCGATTTCATTGGTCGACACGATTCGGTCACCAGTGAGAGCGAATTGCGAAAGTCTGGACGCGACATACAATCCTTGGGACCGAATCGATCATTTCGCGCGAATACTAATGCGTGAAGTGTTTCGACCAAGAGGAAAACATGTCTTTCAAGATTCGAATCCGCGCGGGCTCCAAGCGGCGCGATCCCGTGCAACTCGTCGTGTGGGGATACGCAACATACATTCTTGTTGGCTGGCTCTTTCTTTGTTTACCGATATGCAACGAGCGCGAGGAGGCGAGCGTTCTCGACCACCTGTTTACAGCCACATCGGCGGTCTCGACGACGGGCCTTACGACGGTTAGCACGGCCGATACCTACTCACGGACGGGAGAAGTGGTTGTCGCCTTGCTGATTCAATTCGGCGGTCTGGGATACATGACCATTGGCTCTTTTGTCATCATTGCGGTCAGTCGGCGCACGTCGATGGTTCGTGACAGCGTTTCGCAGGTCGCCCTGTCCTCTCCGACTGGAATTCCGATTCGGAGGTTCATTGTTTCGATTGTTCTCTTGACGGTCGCCATTGAGATCGTGGGGGCCGGTGCGCTGTATCAAAGGCTCCAGGCGCGGGACGTGCCGGATGCGGCGTGGTCGGCGGCCTTCCATAGCATTTCTGCTTTCTGTACGGCTGGGTTTTCACTCTTCAATGACAGTCTCGTCGGATTTCGCAGTGACGTGGGGCTGAATGTCATCATCATAGTTTTGAGTTGCCTTGGCGCAATCGGCTTCATCGTCATGAACGATGTGGTGGAACGAATCAGGAAACGAAAGCGCAGGCTCTGCCTTTCGTCTAGAGTCATTCTTTGGTGTACCTTTTATTTGTCCATGGCCGGAACCGTGCTGCTGGCAATTGACGAGTCAACTCTGACCGCGCTCCGGCCGGGAGAGGATCATGGCGGCCCTTTTTCAAGCCATGACAGCAAGTACTACGGTCGGTTTCAATACCGTGGACATCGCGAGCTTGTCCGGAGGTTCAGTTTTTCTAATCACGATGATTATGATCGTGGGTGCCTCGCCGTCGGGCACGGGCGGCGGAATCAAAACTACGACGGTGACAGCGCTCTGGGCCAACATGGTTTCTCTGTTTCGCGGGTTGGAACGGACGAACTTCGGCGATCGCGAACTGCCGACGGATCGGGTGCGTCTCGCGATGGCCAGCTCGCTTTTCTATCTGACAATTCTGTGCATCGGTATTTATGCGCTTTCCCTTGTCGACAAGTCGCCTTTGCCAGATCAGATGTTTGAATGCGCTTCCGCCATCGGCACTGTTGGCCTGAGTCGCGGAATTACATCCGGACTCACCTGGATGGGTAAGATAATCATCATCATCCTGATGTTCGCCGGACGCGTGGGTCCACTTGCATTGGCGATGACGCTCATGCGGCGAGACCTGCGGCCGCCAATGATTTATTATCCGAAAGAAGACATAGCCATTTGATTTGTGAAACATGAGACGAGATTCGACGGCCGTCGTGAATTGCATTTCAGCCGTTCGGAATCGATCTCACTAAGCTGGACAGGACGCAACATGAAGCAAGTCGTTGTCATCGGACTGGGCCAATTCGGTTCGCATCTCGCCCGCCAGCTCACGCAGATGCAGTGCGAGGTGCTGGCGATCGATCAACGCGAAGAGGCTGTCAACGCCATTCGCGACGACGTGCATCAGGCGCTCATATGCGATGCGCGCAATCTCGATGCCCTCAAGGCGGTCGTCACCTCAAACGTCGATGTCGTGGTCGTCAGCCTCGGCGAGAGCATGGAACCGAGCATCATCTGCTCGCTTCACCTGAGCCAGATCGGCGTCAAGAGCATTCGCTGCAAGGCCGTCAACGAGGACCATGCCACGATTCTCAAGGCCGTCGGCGCGCACGAAGTGATTTTTCCCGAACGCGAAACTGCCGAGCGAACCGCCCGGCGTGTCGCCTTCCCGACGCTGTTGGATTATTTTCCTTTCGCGGAAGATCACCGCATCATGGAACTCGAAATACCGTCGGCCATTGTGGGAAAAACGCTGGCCTCGTCCCGTCTGCGCGAAGAGCTGAATTTGCTTCTGCTGGCGACCAAAAAACCCACCGGGGAGTTTCAATTCATGCCGTCGCCGAATTACATATTCAAAGCGGGCGACATACTCATTGTGCTGGGCCGTGAAATCAATCTGGCACGGCTGCGGGTCTTGGATTAACACGCGCGGCGCATATTCACTTCGGCGGTAGTGTACATTGGGATTGAATCTCGACGATCAACAAGGGCGATCACGCACATCGCCGGTTTCTTCGTCGCGCAAAAACCAGCGCTGTCAGGAACACGAGTGTGGCCGGCTCCGGAACGGCCATGATGGTCAATTGTGGATGATTGGCCTCATTGGGAAAATCGTGCGAATTGAACAAAAGCTCACACCTGAATCCGCCGCATTCAGCCATAGACTGGCCTGATTTCCACTCAATAAATCGGCGTTGAGCCCGACAGTTGGCAAAAAAGAAAACTGGAAAGGTCCGCTGGTCGCGCCGCCAAATGCAAAACTCCCCAACAACTCGCTGCCATTGACCAGATGGCCGGGCAGCGAATTGAAAGTAACGCCATTCACGCCAGGCGCGCTGGGGCCGCCATCGCCCTCCATCCATGAGTCATCCTGCATCCAGTGAATTGAAAACTGTCCCGCGGACTGTGCGTTGAATAGCGGATTATTCGGATTGGCCGCATTGAGCCTCAACACGATGCCGCTGACCGACCAATTGCCCGTTCCAAAAACCGAATCAAACACAGCCCTGGCGGCGGATGTGTCGAACTTCATAACCGTTTGAAACTCGCCCCTGGAAAGTCCGGCCGCCGAAATCGCAAGAGCGCCGCCCAGTCCATAGTTGCTGTCCGGGTTCGCCGACGAAACGGTCGAATCGGCGATGGGATTCAAGTTGTACACCTCGGCGGCAGGCGAGACCCGAACGCCAGTGCTCAAAACAACGATCTCAATGATAAAAACGGCAACGCGGACTCGCATAAAATCCCCCGCTCAACATACAAACGCCACCGCAATTTGATTGCGTCTTCGCTCTCTATCATATGCGCGTCAGCGGTCGCGGCAGACGTTCGCCGACCCATTTCCCAAACCCGCGACCTTACCGGACCGACATCAACCCCCGCCCTGCTTTCGCAGCGACTTCACGGCCTTTTTCATTTCATCGCGGATTTCATCGTCAATCTCGCGCGACAGCCCTTTTTCCAGCTTGGGTATGTCCGTTTCGGCTCCGATGGCCGCCAGCGCCCTTACCGCCGACAATCGCACGGCTCGCGACTTGTCCTCCACCATCAGTGTGCCGAGTTTGCCGGCAATCTTGTCCACGGAAAAATGCTCCCGCGGAACGCACGCGGCCACGGCATCGCATGCCCGCGCCCGCACATTCGCCTTCTTATCATCGAGCACCAGTAACAACAATTCGACGCTCGTATCCTTGTCCCTTCGTGCCGCCATGCCTGCCAGCGCCATGGCACGAACCGCCGCGCGTTCGTCGCGCGCATACTTCTGCACCGTGTAAAAGTCATCGTCGCTTTCGCCGAATGCCAGCGCGAAAACAGCCGGCGCCCTTTGCTTGTCGTCCCCGCTCTTTGCAATGCTTCGAATCTTGGAACCGTGGCTCTTCACCAGCGCCTTGAACAGCCGCCGAGTCTGATCGAGCACATCTCCGTCGCGGCTGACTCGCGCGGCCTCCCATTTGATCAAAGCCTCTCCGAGTTTGCGCGACAACTGCGATGTGGTCATGGCGGCCGGCGCTCGTGTGGAAGGGCGCGTGCGACGCTCCAAGTCGTCAAGCGCCGGCATCCAGATCGATTCGGGCCATTTCCTCCGATAGTCCTCACAGATTTGCCGCGCCGCGCCGC
The DNA here is from genome assembly GCA_016712275.1 of Planctomycetota bacterium. Taxonomy (GTDB): domain Bacteria; phylum Planctomycetota; class Phycisphaerae; order UBA1845; family UTPLA1; genus JADJRI01. The sequence continues at coordinate 103,624 of JADJRI010000011.1, read as the reverse complement.
GTTCGCGCTTTCGCAGCGCCGTATCCGCCTTGTCGAACGCAATCAGTTGGTCGACCATGCCTTCCAATTCGTCCGCATTGAGCGTTTCGATTCGCTTTACGTCGACATCGAGGTCCATGACGTACTTCTCTACGCCCTCCGCCCGTTTGCGCTGATACTCCGCTCGCGACTGCAGCTTCAGCAGCGATCGATCCATGCGCGCCCAATGCAGCAGCACTTCGGCCTTCTCGAACGAACACTCCTTTTCCAGCACGCCCTTAAACGAACCCGTCACATCCACCCGAATGGCCAGTGCTGTTTCATCCTTGGCCCGAATCAGCTCGACAAACTCAAAAGTCTGCGTTCCCTCGAAATCGGACTCGCGAATCGTGCGCTCCCACTTCTGCCCCGGTGCAACGGCATGATCGGGCCAATAGGCGAAATCAAGAATCGTCCTCATCACCGCCTGCTCCATGGCCGAACACTTCGGAATGAGGGCCGGCGATTCGCGCGGGCTTCGTTCCAGACTGTAGAGCCGCACGTTGCCGCGCGACAACCCAAAATAGACCGGCGGCGGCGTGGGTGCCACTTTCTCGTCACCTTCAGTCAAACTCATCACCTTTGCCGGATAATCGACGAACATCTGAAAAATGCGAACGCCGCCAGGACGCGGCTCGTGTACATTGAGCTGCACCCAGTCCGACGGCTGCTTCCATACGAGCTTTTCCAGTTTCTGCTTCTTGACCGTGCGTAAAACCGTCCGGGTCACGCGGTGCTGCGTCAGATGGCCCGGAAGCAAATTGTTCTTGATCGTCGTTCGGTCGTCCGCATCGGCGGCCGAGATACCCGCGCAAAGGATAGCCGCCACAAGAAGGGAGACTTTGGGTTGGATCGAGTGCATCAGGATTGCTCCTTGGTGGGTTGCGGGCGCAGGCTGTTTGGAATGCCCTCTGATTATACCATTATACTGCGGGATTCGTCAGCGTTTTTGGCCGGCCTGTACTGGCTAGGATTGAGATGGCACAGCCGCCACCGGATGTGGAATTTAATCAAACTTTATCAGTGCCGGCTGACGTCCCGCTCAAAACGACATCGCGACCGCGCAGCGCAAACCAGCCCGTGCCGATCGCGCCAAATGCCGAAGCGCACATGAGACTGGCCGTCGGACTGGCGATCCAGAGAGCCGCTCCCAAAATCGGCGCAATCGACACGATCGTATCGCGAATGAGATAATAAAGCCCGAACATCGTCGCACGCTTGTCCTGCGGCGAAAGGTCCACGATCAGGGCTTTTCGCGTGGGTTCACCGAACTCTTTCAGGCCGCGCAATACAAACGCCGCCGCAAGCGGCCAAAATGATTGGCACATCAGCAGCGCTACCGGAAACAGGGAGAAGAACACAAACGTCGCCAGCACGAAGGGCCGCTTCCCGAATCGGTCTGCGAAATGGCCAACCGGAATGTAAATCAGGAGCGCCGTGGTCATTTCGATTGCAGTCAAGGCGCCGAATTCCGCCGCTGAAACCGGCTGATCAATTCCCTTCATGCACCAAACCACCACGAACGCGTACGGCAATTGTTCGCAAAAGCGAATCAGAATGTCAGACACCAGCAGGTTTCGCAGCGGCGAGTTCATTTCACGGAACAGACGCAGCGGATGAAGCGCCCCGCGTTCTCTTGGCTTCGATTCGCTTTCGAGCGTCTTTCCTCCAACCAGCTTCACCACCACAACCAGCGACAGGGAGGTCAACACAAATGCAGTGAGAAACGCATATCGCACCCCTTCCTGCTCTCCCCACTTTCCAATCATGATGCCGCCGATCACCGGCCCCAGCGCCTTCGGAATGCGCCGAACCAGCGAGTTGAGCGCAACACCCATGGTCCGCCGTTCGGGTGGCAGCGTCGCAAAAATGTAATTCATCATCGCCGGCTGCGAGACCGCGCTCCAGGACAGGAACAACGCCGACCCAAGAATGACTGCCGACTTGGCGGCACTGATGGATACAATCAGGAATCCGGCCATCGCCACCAGAATGAAGAAAAGCAGCGAGTTCCTCACCCCCCACCGATCCGCCAGATAGCCCCCGGGGAAGGAGTACAGTGCATTCAGCAGGTTGTTGAAGGCCTGCCGAATGCCGACCACCAATTCGCCCCCGCCTAGAGCAAATAGATAGATGGGTACGAACTGTTCGCCCATGTGCTCGCCGAGTCCGACGAGTACGACCAGCACAAGCAACCCGAAAATGCCGCGCTTCAGGCCAAAGAAATCAATGAGTGAAGAAGTCCGCATGACACATTGAAGATAATGGCGAATCGCCGCCACAAGAAGCGGTCCGCGGCAAGGCCCAATTACCCTCTTTCGGCATCCGAATCCAAGTCCCATCTCCCCAAAAAATGCAGTTGTCGCCGCACTCGGAACAATGGAGAATGCCGCCCTGTTCCAAGCTGGAGGTAAAACGAATGATTGAATGCAAATCGGTTGGTCGTTGCGGATTCATGTCACTCTTGCTGGTCGTTGCCGCCCAAAGCCTGGGTTGCAGCGGAGGCGACAAAGGCAAAATCTGGGTTTACCACTATCCCGACTTCTACAACCCGGAGCTCAAACGCGTCGCGGTCCTGCCTTTGCAAATCAATCATCCGATCCGACGGCCGGCGAACGCATCAGCGGCAAAGTCTCCGCCATTCTCACCAACAATGGCACCTATGAAGTCTACACCCGCGATAATCTGTCCGACATTCTCGCCGAAAAGGACATGCTCGACGCAGGCATCATCGAAGCCGACAAGGCCATCGAAATCGGAAAGCTCAAGGCGGTGCAGGCCCTCGTATGCGGTACCTGCGACCGGTTTGACGTGCAATCGCGTCAAGAAATTCGATACAACGCGGTTCCCCAGTATGGCTACGACGCCTATGGCAACGTCATCATCACCGGCTGGATCAACGTGCCGTATCAATGGGAACAGCACAATGCCGCAGTGGAGTGCCGTGTTGTCATCATCGATACGAAAACAGGACGGCAAATCGGAGCCGTGGCCGATCCTTCCAACATGTCCGACGAGGGCAGCCCGCCCGACTATCGGCCGGCCGATCTCATTCGCATGGCCGAGGAGGACCAGATTTTTCGAATCGTCCGGGGCATCGCCGTCACGCGCGCCCAGATCAAACTCAAGGGACGCGTCATCCGCACTGCGTCCGGGCTGTATGACAACGAATGGGATTGGAAAGATTCGTTCGCGGCCAATGACGACAAGGTGACATTGGTCGTCACGCTTCCCGCCGAGGCTGATCGCAACAGCTTTTATGTTCGCGTCGTCAAGAAGGATGCGCGAGAGACCCTCGCCGAAGAAGCCTTCGAGTGGAACAAGGCGAATGCAAGCGTGGGAAAAGACATAACTATCGCGCCCCTATTTGCAAAGGGAGGCGCCGGCCAATACGAAGCAAAGCTCTATTCCGGCCCGGAGCCGATCGCGTGGTACACCTTCACGATCACTGAAGGCCGCAATGCGGGCAAATAGCCAATTTCTCCAATTCGTTTGGGCCATGCCTGCCCCCCATGCTAAAATGCAGTCATTGCGCATCATGGGAATCGAATGGCTGCCCGATTCAAAATTCTCCATACCGCCGATACGCACATCGGCGCAGAGCTTCCGCGAAAGCCGCGCCGGTCCGGTCCGCGCCGCGGCGATGATTTCGTTGATGCCCTGAACCGCGTGCTGGCCTTGGCTCGCAGCGAAAATGTGAATCTTGTCATTCACGCGGGCGACTTGTTTGACAGCCATTGCCCGTCGAGTTCTGCGATGCTGGCCGCCGTGCTTCCCATTCGCCGGCTTGCCGACGACGGCATTCCGATTCTCATCGTTCCCGGAAACCATGAACGATGCCTTCTGCCCGAATCGCCCTTTCTCATCCATCCGAATATACTTCTAGTTGACAAGCCGATTACACTCACAATCCCTTCGGGCGATACGCGCGTCGCCGTGTCGGCCATCCCCTGCATTCACCACGGCGGCCGCGAGTCATTTACAGCGGCATTGGAATTGACAGGCTGGAAGAACCACGCCGCCGATGTCCGTGTTCTCGCCGTCCATCAGGCTTTTGACACCGCCGTGTGCGGCCCAGCGAACTTTCGCTTTCCGGCAACGCATGCCGACGTTGTGTCACGCGCGCACATTCCCTCCGAATTCAACTATGTCGCGGCGGGGCATATCCCTCGGCATCAGAAGCTACGACCGGCCGATCGGCTCCCGCCCGAAATCGTCTATGCCGGCTCCCCCGATCGCATTACGTTCGCCGAGAAGGACGAACCGAAGGGGTGCGTCCTTATTGAACTACATGCAACCGGACTAAATCATCGGTTCATCGAGCACGCGGTGCGCCCGATGTCGGTGTGGCCGATCGCACTCAGCGGAATGGACCGCGCCTGGATGCTGGCTGAAATGGAAAAAATCGTCACCGGCCTCGCACCCCATGCCATCGCCCAAATTCGCGTCGGCGGCGTCATCGATCGGGCTCAATTCTCGGGGCTGCGCTTGCGGCAAATCGTCGAATCCTTGCGCCCCGATGCGATCGTCCAGACTAGCTTTCGTGGAATCGACTTTGCCGATCCAAGTTCCGATCGGACAATTGCGCCGACATCGGCTTCGGCCTTCGATGTGCTGGAGCCGCGCCCGGCCCGAATTTATTCCGCCACGCCGACCAACCTGCGCGCTCTGCCAAAATCGCGCGGCGTCTACGCGATGTACGATGGCGACGGCCGGCTGCTTTACATTGGCAAGGCGACTGACCTTCGCGCCCGCGCCCGAACCCACCTTGGTGACGCAAGCGCAACCAACTATTTCTCCGGATGGACCCGTCAGGTCGCCCGTCTGGAATCGCTCCTTGTGTCCGAGGATGACGACGCGCTTCGCATCGAAGCCGCCCTCATTTCTCGCCACCGGCCGCCATTCAATTGGGTCGGAACATAGTTTGCCAGCAAATTGATAACGCCGATCCTGCAATTCCAGAGACCGTCTTGACCTCTGCGCCGTTTCAAGCGAACCTGAGCCGCCATGAAATCCATCTGCGTATTTTTGCGGCTCCAGCACCGGCGGCGACCCGGTCTATGCCAATGCGGCGGCCGACCTCGGCCGGCAACTGGCCCATCGAAATATCGATCTCGTCTACGGCGGCGGCCACGTCGGACTCATGGGAATTCTCGCGGACGCCGTGCTCGCTTCGGGCGGTCGCGTGACCGGTGTCATACCGAAAGCACTCATGGACCGCGAAGTCGGCCACCGCTCCCTGAGCGAATTGCATGTCGTCGATACGATGCATGAACGAAAGGCGATGATGGCCGAAAAAAGCGATGCCTTTCTCGCGCTGCCAGGCGGCATCGGCACGTTGGAGGAGTTGTTCGAAGTCTGGACCTGGGGGCAGCTCGGCATCCATTCCAAGCCATGCGCCATTCTCAATATCAATGGATTCTTCGACGGACTGGTCGCGTTCATCCGCCATGCCGTCGCCGAACAGTTTCTTCGCAGTCAGCACTTCGACATGATGCTCATCGACGCCGAAACGCCCAGGCTGCTCGATCGCATGGCGGGCTATCAACCTCCGACCGTTCAGAAATGGCTCCGGCGAGCCGAGTCCTGAAACAAAGGGGCGGCGCCTCTGTTTGAAGCACCGCCCCTGTTTCAAAACGTTTATGACATTTAGACCGAAATCAATACCGATCAGTCGACATCCTCGACAAACCAAAGCTGACGCGGCGTGAACAGGCCCGTGTCGTTTCCGCTGATCGTCGTGGCCGGCGTGATCGTGCTGGTTGCCAGCGTATCGATATTCAGAATCGAGTGAATCTCGTCGTTGCCCATGTCGGCCACATAGCAAACGTTTTCCGACGTGATGGTGATTCCGGCCAGATCAACGAGGCTGCCCGGCACCGTCAGGACCACGTCGGGCGTTACATTTCCGGTTTGATTCTGGGCATCATCGACGCGCTTGATGGTCTCAGTGCCATCCACAATGTAAAGGTTGCCAAGCGTATCAACCGCGATGTCCTCGATGTTGGCCCAGTCCATGCTTTCCAAAATGCCGTCCGGCACTGTTTCGCCGCTGGCGGTTCCGGGAGTCTTGAAGATCAAGACGCGACTTCGATTGACATTCAATCCGGATGTATCGGACACATAGAGCACGCCGTCCGAATCGGGCCACATGGCATCGATGGTCATATCCGTGGTGTTGGTCGGCGAGCGATCATCGGGATTAAATTTCCCGTCGGGAATAAGATCGCCGGTAAACGTCGACATCGATACATTATTAAACACAAGTATTCCTTCATCCGCATTGATGTTGCCGACATACAGTGTGTCGTTCGCCTGGTCATAGGCAAAGGAGATCGGCGCTTCCAGCTTCGAATCCGTTCCTTCTGTAATTCGAGTCGCAAGCGTGGCGTCCGTCGCGGTCAGGGCATTGATGTGCGAAGTAACGCCGCCGTTCTGCCGGCCGACGAGCAGAACATTTTCCTTGGTCACCATGATGGCGCGAGGCTGAAACAAATCGGTCGATGCGCTGTGGGCAGTTCGGTCAGCGGCGCCACATCGCCATTGGCATCGGCGGCAAAGCTCGACACGCTCGTCGCGTTGTTCACGACAAAGAGACGTCCGACGTTGTCGTTCGTGTTGTTATTGTTATTACCGTTGTTGTTATTGTTATTGTTGTTGTTGCCGTTGTTGTTGTTGGGGCACTCCGCGCCCATCAGGACGAGGCACACCGGAACGGCCAAAAGTCTCAAACCAAGTGTCTTGAATCGCTTCATTTGATCGATCTCCATAGGCGAGGTGCGTCAGGTCAGTATTTTCACGCAACACTGTGTTGACTGAGCGGGTTTGTAATGCACGAGGGAATTCCCGTCCAGCAATTTGCGAACATGGGTACTCGTATCGTCTGATGTGGCACAGTGAAGTGGTTCAGCCGCCCCCGGCTGTTCGTCCGTATCAAACATTCCGCGTACCCAAATATGGACAAGCTGTGGATCGAATGCCTCTACCGAGCTAAACGAAATCGAATCGCGCGACCCTTGACGATTCTGCCACATTTTTTCGGAACCTCAATGCCCCGTCAGAATGGGCGCAAACCCTTGGCAAATATCGGACTTCTAAAATTCACATAAACAGACACCACGTAAAGACCTATCGCAAAAGCTCTTAACAACTTATGCGCGAATTAACATTTCCGCCTTGAAACCAATGCCTAAGAGCGTGACACTATGTCCGTGAGCTGATACCGAAAAACTCAAAAAACGTCGTCGGAATCGGCAGGCCCGCTATGCGCACAAAGGCTTTGCACTACCGGTCTTGCGGCGGATCAAGGGGAGAATCGCTTGCGACAGGATGATTCAGGAAATCGTGCCAAATCGATCAAGCTTGCCGTTGCCGTCTTGCTGCTGATCTCGGCGGGGCTGGTGGCCTACTTTCAGATGGGTGGGTCCGATGCAGCTCATAATGCGGCAACCCGGAACTTCGTGGACATCGCAACCGGCGAGCCGTTCCATTACACTCTAAGGGACGGCGATATGGAACCGATCAAGGCGCGCTCGGGGTCTCACAGGCTATCAAGCGGAAGCCTGCTACTGGGGTAAAGACTCGAACGGCAAATGGATCCTGCTCGACAAGCCGACGCTGGTCGTATTGAAAAATAGAATTGATCCGTCAACCTTCGAAGAGACCTTCTGCCCAGACTGCGGACGCAGGGTGGTCGGTCACAACAAGAAGCCGAAGCAGGACGACATAGATCGTGCCAATGGCGGTAGCTCGGAATCATCGTCGGACGAAGAAGATGCTGAAAATCGCGATCAATAAGCCCGCGTTTCGAACTGATCCAGTTATATTTGGGAAACGGTAAGGTAATTGACCATGCCAAGAAAAAATCCATCCAAATCGGTCCGAGCCTTTACGCTCATCGAACTGTTGGTCGTGATCGCGATCATCGCCCTGTTGATATCGATTTTGCTTCCTGCCCTTTCCAGCGCGCGGCGCGTCGGACAAAAAGTCAAGTGCATGACGGGTGTGCGATCGATCGCGGTCGGCGCCATTCAGTATGCCGGAGACAACGACGATTGGATCCCAGGCGCGCCCGGCGGCTCCGGCGCATATCTCGCCGGCGCGGCCATTGCCTACGGTCAATCCGTTCAGCGATACGACTTTCTCGGCCCCCTCGAAAGGCAAATGGGCCTCGGCTTTGAATTCCCGGATCAGGGCGATCAGGAAGGCCTTAAAAAACGTTTCAATCGCCTTCGCGGCGAGGCGCAGTTCCTTTGTGCTTCAAACAAATTTCTGGCCTCGCATTTCTCCGGCATTAACGCGGGCGTCGGCCCCATGGTCAGTTACAACATGTCTCGTTATCAATTGTGGGTTCGCGCATCGAGCGGCTCACAGGCCGGCGTCCCGGCCGATACGCAGGCCGGTTTCAGTTGGTACAACAATATTTTCGAGGTGAAGCTGCCGCTCGAGTGGAAGCCTTCGTTCACCCGCATCGGATCGCCAGCGAACAAAATTATGGTGGCAGACGGCGCGCGATACTCCGATGGCGACACGCCGCCGGATTATGATCTGACCGCCGGCGGACAATGGGGCGGAACATTTGCAGACAGCGCGCCGTTCCAAGGCACCTCGGCAGGCAGCAAGTCGTGGGATCGATCCAGATCGCCGGGCAACGGCGGATCCGGTTCTGTCGATGCCCGGGTGTATGCCTTTCGACATTCGAACGGCGATCCTGCGCCAGGCGCGAAGGCCAATGCTTTCCGATTCAACGCCGGCTTCTACGACGGCCACGTCGAGACCATGGGCGATCTTGAAGCCTCCAACCCCCACAAATGGCTGCCGCAGAACTCCACCCTCGATCCGGGCAACGTCCTGCCGGACGTCATTTCCCAATTCGGAATCGTGCCGGGAACGAAGATCGGCCCCTGACGAGCTGCGGCCTTCAATTCATCAACCCAGCCGTCCATCGCTCCGATATCCAGATTGCGGATGAGCGGAATCCCATCCATTCATGCGGCCATTGGATCGTGCGATCCAGCCACCGCCGGACTCTTTTGACGCGCCGCGCGTCGCGCAGGTAATCTGCCTTCATGTCCAAGTACATTCGCAGCGAAATCGTCGACAAGGCGTTTGTCTCACTCCTCAAAAACTGGAGCGAGGAACCCGCGGATCACCTAACGCCTGACGCCCCGGTGAGCGACGGTTCGCCCATGACCGGCCGCGATCTCCTCGAACTGTTCGAATCGCAAATGGCCACGCGCCACCTCGATCTCATCGCCCGAGTCCTTCGCGCCAAGAATGCCGCTTTCTACACCATCGGCAGCGCCGGCCATGAAGGCAATGCCGTCGTCGGCCGCCTCACCCGCCACACCGACCCGGCTTTCCTCCATTATCGCAGCTGCGCATTCATGCTCGAACGGGCAAGGTTCATACCCGACATCGACATGATCTATGACACCGTCCTGTCACAAGCCGCCAGCAAGGAAGACCCGATCTCCAATGGCCGCCACAAAGTCTGGGGCAGCGCGCCCCTCTGGGTCCTTCCCCAGACCAGCACAATCGCCAGCCAGTTGCCGAAAGCCGTCGGCACTGCAATCGCCATCGCCAGAAGCAAACAACTCGGTTCGAAACTGCCGATTCCAAACGACAGCATTTCCGTCTGCAGTTTCGGCGACGCCAGCACCAACCACTCGACCGCCATCGGCGCGTTCAACGCCGCCCGCTGGGCCGCATTCCAAAAACTTCCCGTCCCCGTCCTCTTTGTCTGCGAAGACAACGGCATCGGCATCAGTGTGCGAACGCCAACAAACTGGGTCGAAAACAACTACAGCAACTGGCCGCCGCTCACCTATTTCAAAGCTGACGGCCGCGACCTTATCAATGCCTACGAAGTGACACGCCAGGCCGTCGCCCACTGCCGCACGCAACGCTCCCCGTCTTCCTCCACCTGAAAACAATCCGCATGCTCGGCCACGCCGGCACCGACCCGGAACACGTATACCACACCTTCGAGGAAATCGAAGCCACCGAATCGCTCGACCCCCTCCTCGAATCCGCCCGCATCGTCATGCGCCTCGGCCTCATGACCGCCGAAGAAATCCTCGAAAAATACGAAGCCCTTAGGCATCGCGTAACCCAAGCCGCCGAAGTCGTAGTGACACGCCCGCGTCTCTCCTCCAAAGAAGACGTCATGGGCCCACTCGCCCCCTATCACCCTGAGAAAGTAAACGCCGAAGCCACACGCCCCATCGACACTGGCAAACGCGTCGTCGCATTCGGCGACGAATCGAAGCTCCCTGAGAAACTGGAACCCCGCCACCTCGCCGTCAACATCAACAGCGCCATGCACGACCTCATGGTCAAATACCCCGAAATGGTCGTCTTCGGCGAAGACGTCGGCCATCGCGGCGGCGTATACTTCGTCACCAACAACCTGCAAAAAACCTTCAAAGCCTCGCGCTGCTTCAACACGCTTCTCGACGAGCAAACTATCCTCGGCCTCGCCCAGGGCATGGGCTACATGGGCATGCTCCCCTTCCCCGAAATCCAATACCTCGCCTACTTCCACAACGCCTGCGACCAAATCCGCGGCGAAGCCTGCTCGCTCCAATACTTCTCCAACAACCAATTCAAAAACCCCATGGTCGTCCGCATCGCCTCCCTCGGCTATCAAAAAGGCTTTGGCGGCCACTTCCACAACGACAACAGCTTCACTGCTCTCCGCGATATCCCCGGCCTCGTCATCGCCTGCCCCTCGCGCGGCGACGACGCCGCCGGCATGATCAAAACCTGCGCCGCCCTCGCCCGCATCGACGGCCGCGTGGTCGCCTTCCTCGAACCCATCGCCCTCTACATGACCAAAGACCTCTACGCCGACGGCGACGGCCAGTGGCAATTCACCTACCCCGGCCCGCAGCACGCTATCCCCCTCGGCGAAGTGCGCATCTACGAACCCGACGCCAGCGACATTCTTATCGTCACCTACGGCAACGGCGTCCTTTTCTCGCTCCGAGCGGCCAAGCGCCTGCGCGATGAGCACAACATCGAGGCTCGCGTGCTCGATATGCGGTGGATCGCCCTAATCAACCACGAAGCCATCGCACAGCACGCCGAGGCGTGCGGCCGCATTCTCATTGTCGACGAAGGTCGGCGTAGCGGCGGCATCTCCGAAGCCATCACCATGGGCCTCGTCGAACACCTCGAATCCCCGCTCCCCATCAAACGCATCGTCGGCGACGACACCTACATTCCCCTCGGACCTGCAGCAAATCTGGTTTTGCCCAGCGAAGAAGATGTCTTCAACATGGCACTTGAAATGGTGGGCGAGCATCAATCGTTAAAGCCACACCGCACAGTGCGCGCATAATGTCTGGAGCAGCGACCGAATTGCGCAGACCCGGTCAGCCCCAGCCCCGATAGGGGCAGGGCCAATTCCGATTAGCGCGGACTCATTCTCCGGCCATATTCCGACTATAAACAATTGTCCTGTATCGCTTTATAAATTGCTTGTTAGAAATATTAGTATGTCTTGACAAATAATACTGTCGGAAATACACTGACCCTCATAATCACACAAAGCGATCCGAGAGACCCATGCTCGCCACCGCCATCCAACTCGTCAAAGGCCCAACCCAAGCCGCCGCTCTTTTAGATCCCCTCCGCCTGAAACTCCTCGAACGCCTAGCCGACCCCGGCTCTGCCAGCTCCCTGGCACGCGATATGTCCCTCCCCCGCCAGAAAATTAACTACCACCTGCGCGCGCTCCAAAAAGCCGGCTTCGTCGAACAGGTCGGCAAAAAGAAAAAGGGCAACTGCATCGAACGCATCGTCCGCGCCACCGCCCGCTCCTATCTCATCAGCCCCGATGCCCTTGGCGCAATGGCCAGCGACCCCGCGCGCATTCCCGACCGCTTTTCCGCCTCCTACATGGTCGCCCTCGCCGCCAAGACAATTCGCGACCTTGCCGTCCTTCAGCATCGCGCCGACAAAGCGGGCAAACCGCTCGCCACATTCAACCTGCAAACCGACATCCGCTTCGCAACGCCGGCCGACCGCGCCAGCTTCACCGAAGAACTGGCCAACGAAGTGGCGCGCCTCACCGCGAAATACCACAACGACGCCGCCCCCGACGGCCGCCTCTTCCATTTCAACCTCGGCGTATCCCGCGATCACCAAAAACGAAGATGGCGACACTGATAACAAAGCGACATCCACGCGAATGGAGTAACCCATGCCGCCGCAAAAAAACGAACCCCGGTCCATCGAAAACAGCGTGCTCATCCTCGCACCGGCCGATGTCGTCTGGAAGGCACTCACCGACGCCCACGAGCTGACCCAGTGGTTTCCCCTCGAAGCCCGCGTCAAACCCGGCGAAGGCGGCACCATCTGGATGTCATGGAAAAACGAATACCAGTTCGACACCCCCATCGCCATCTGGAAACCCGAGAAACACCTCCGACTCATCTACTTGGAACCCACGTCCGCCGCGCTGCCCGGCCACCCCGGCACTTCATTTGAAATTCCGCACCAGGTGGCGGTCGACTACTTTCTCGAAACAAAAAGCGGCGAGACAACCCCTCCGCCTCGTTCATAGCGGCTTCTCCGCCGATGCCTCATGGGACGCCCAATACGCCGCCACCGCCGCCGGCTGGGAATTCCAACTCCAAGGCCTGAAGCTCTACCTCGAACGCCACCGCGGCACGCCGCGCCGCTGCATTGTCAGCCGCGTTTCAATCCCCGCGCTCACACCGGCCCAAGCATGGTCAAAACTCTGGAGCCCCGAAGCCCTTCTGAAAGTAACTCACCCCGAACCCACTCACGCAACCGAACGATATGCCATCACCACGGCACAAAGCGACCGCCTCGAAGGCGTCGCCCACACGCTCTCACCCCCAAAGGACTTTAGCGCGACAATCACAAACTTAAACGACGCATGGTGGCGCCTCCACATCGACGATCTCCCGCTCTTCGGCAAGCGCGAAGTCAACAACTGGATCTCCACCTACGGCCTCGAAAAATCCCGCGTCGCCGAATTGCAGGAACGTTTCGATCGCCTACTGTCGAATGTTGCTCAGCCCAACACCCCCGTTTAGAGCGGTTTTCGAATCAGTGTACGACGATGCCTCAAATTTGTTCGAAAAATCAACGGTTTTATTCATCTCGGCATAGTCCACGCGATCGGGAACCGCTCTAGCCCAACTCCAACGGAGTCGGGCGAATCGAGAAAACGCCGCGATTGAGAATAACGCCTTCGAATCATAGGAGAATACGCGATGACAACCATGGACAAAACCCGCTCCTTCGAAATGCAAATCGAAATAAACGCCCCCGTCGATGCCGTCTGGAAGGCACTCACCACCGCCGAAGAACTCCAGCGCTGGTTCCCCCCCCCAGCCCGTCCCCGTCAGCGTCGATTACCACCTCGAATTCAAAGGCGGCAAAACAATCCTCCGCCTCGTCCATTCCGGCTTTGGCAACGGCAAAACCTGGGACCACGAATTCGACGGCGTCTCTCGAGGCTGGGCCTTCGAGCTCCGCGGCCTCCGCCACTATCTCGAAAATCACGCCGGCCAAGACCGCCGCGTCGCATGGGTGCGAAAGAGTGTCACCGGCTCGCCCGCTGCCATCATGCCGAATGTCATCGGCCCCAAAGGCCGCGCCTTCCGAGGCGAACTCGCCGACCTCCGCGAAGGCGACCCTTACCGGCTCGAAAACCCCGGCGCGAACCTTTCGCTCCAAGGCAAGGTGGCCGTCAATACGCCGCCGCGCGCATTCGCCGGAACAGTCGCCGCACTCAACAACGGCTTCATGCGCGTCGAAATGGAAAACTGCGCCGGCGATGAGCAAATCTGGGCGTAGATCTCCACCTACGGCATCCCCGAACCCCGCGTGGCCGAAGTCCAAAAAGCCCTCGAAACCGCGATGCAATGTGCATGACGCCGGCCCATTTATGAATCCACCCTCTCAAGGAGTGCCACCACAATGGCTCTATTGCGAGCCGTGTGATTATCGCTGCGCGATGTGATACACGATCAATTATGCGATTAATGCTGCGCGATCAAGAGGGGCGGTTGTCGAACTCTTGGAGTTCATCAATTTGCCGGCAATCCAATTACATCGCAGTGACGGCAAATGTTGGCGAGACTTCGACGATGCCGCCGCCTGTGCTAGAGCCGCGCATCATGAATTTCGTTGCGGTTCGCCACGACATTGCGTTGCGGTCGATTGTCGATGGCGCCAATGCAACCTGAAGACCGTATTCGGCGGGGGGGATGTTGAGCGTAACATCAAAACGAATTGAGCGGCCGCTTGGTCCTGCCTGCTCGATCCCGTTCGAATCGCCGGGCGTGGCGCAGGTTTGGAGTGCAAGCTGCTGATCACGCAAACGAATTATTCGCAGAAAAAGTGCATCGGCTGATTTGACGTACGGTACATCACATTCGATGGAGACCCTTTCGCGTGAATCAAAGGACAACGCCGTCCTGCCATCGCGCCGGCGAAGTTGAACGCGAATCCGCTCGTGTGCGATGTCGCTGTCCAAGGGCGTGCAGGCGTGATGATAGTGGGAAACGGCGTCGATGGCGGACCCGGTGAATGTCGTTCGCCCCTTGTCCAGAACAACAGCACGATCGCAGAATCCCATGACGGCCGTCAGATCGTGTGAGACAAAAATGATGGCGACGCCCTTGCGAAGGAAAGAACGCATACGGTCCATGCATTTGGCGCGAAAGACCCGATCGCCGACGGAGAGCACTTCATCGACCAGCAGCACTTCCGGTTCCGTATGGACGGCCACCGAGAACCCGAGTCGGGCATACATGCCGCTCGAATATCGCTTCAACGGCGTGTCGAGGAAAGGCTCGATGCCGGCAAAGTCGACAATGTCCGAGAATTTTCGGCGCGTTTCGGTGCGGGAAAGCCCCAGCACGGATGCGTTCAGGTAAATGTTCTCGCGCCCGGTCAGGTCCGGATGAAATCCGGCGCCGACTTCGATCAGCGCGGAGACGCGACCCGAGGTGCGAAGCGTGCCTCGCGTCGGCGGCATGATTCCGGCGAGCAGCTTGAGCGTGGTGCTTTTGCCTGCGCCATTGGGACCGATGATGGCGAGGGCTTCACCATGGGCCACATGGAAGTTGAGGTCTTCAATTGCATAGAATTCGTGTGCCTTGAGGTCGTCATGTGTTGACATCACGTCGCGCTTGAACCAGCGGTCGATCGCCCCGCGAAGCGGCTGCCGCTTGTCGCCGCGCGAGAATTTCCGCGATACATGATCGACGGTGATGGCAGGATTGTCGCTTCGGTTGCTCATGAGTCCATGGGTGATTCTTAGATTGCGCCTATACAGCGAGGCAACGATTCGCCGGTCGTGTCATATCTGTGTCACACTAGATCGTCTCCGCGAATTCATGCTCGCGGAGCCGGAACCATCGCCAACCTGCGAGAAGTACAATGACGGACACGGCCGCCGCACCCAGAAACGGTAGA
The DNA here is from genome assembly GCA_016712275.1 of Planctomycetota bacterium. GTDB lineage: Bacteria > Planctomycetota > Phycisphaerae > UBA1845 > UTPLA1 > JADJRI01. The sequence continues at coordinate 88,144 of JADJRI010000011.1, read as the reverse complement.
TCGAAAGGCCAACGTCCATGGAGCAGGCAATCCCGATAGGCTCGAATAATGGGCGTCATCGGGTTCAAGTGAATGAGCAGCCGTTTCCAGACGGCGGTTGCCTCGAGTTGGTAAATCACGCAGGTGATAAACATCCAGAGCTGGATGATGGATCGAAATAGAAAACCGACATCCCTATAAAAGAGATTGGCCATGGCGAGAATCAGTCCGAGCCCCAGCATGAAGGTGACCTGCACCAAGACGACAATCGGAAGGCAAATGAGCGTCAAGCTTGGGTGAAACTGCCATTGCCCGTTCTGGAAGTGGATGACCGCTCCAAACACCACCAACACAACCATTCCGACGAGAAAATCGACCAGTGCGCTGAGCAAGGCTGAGATGGGAAACACTTCGCGCGGGAAGTAGATTTTTGTCACCAGCGGCCGATTGGAAACAAGCGAGCCGATCGCGCCGGTGAGGCCGTTGGCGAAGAAGGTCCACGGCACCAGGCCGGCAAATGCAAAGAGGGCGTAGGGCAAATGCTCGCTGCCGGTGAGCTTCTGGCGATCGACCTGCACCACTTGATTAAAGACAAATGTAAAAATGAGCATCATCGCCGCCGGCGGCAGGACGGCCCATGCCGCACCGAGCATCGAGTGCTTGTATCTCACGCGAATGTCGCGCCAGGCGAGCATCCACGCGAGTTCGCGATATCTCCACAGCAGCGCAAACCGCGATTGCGGTGTGCCATCGTGAAAATAGCCTGTCGTGGGAATGGAGGTCATGCGTAATTTTGCCGGTCAAAGATATTCATTTGCATGCCGCTAGTCAGGCATGAATCGACGCGATCATGTGCGGATCGTCGATCGCAACGAGTGGAAGGCCCAATCGCCGATCGTTGAAGCCGTCTGTTAATTCGCAGTCCGGTTCAGCCATGATCGCGGCATATTTTTTCGCCAGGTCGTTGATCATTGTTTCGACGCCAAACTCGTTAAGCATCCGAGCGCGGGCTGCGCGGGCCAGCACGCCTCGAATGGCGGGTCGGGTCACGAGTTGGGCCAGCGCGAATGCCAGACTTGCGGCATCATTTTCCGGAACCAGGCAGCCGGTTCGACCGTCGACCACGACGTCTGCATTTCCACCGACATTTGTCGCGATCACCGCGAGTTCGCAGGCCATGGCCTCGAGCAGTGCGTTCGAAAGTCCCTCGGAGAGCGATGGCTGTACAAAGATGTCCGCGGCCTGATACCAGGGCAGCGGATCATCCTGTTCGCGAATAAACCGCACATCCACAAATTCCAGATTGTGTTTCGCCCATCGCTGGAGCCGGCCGTCCATGCCGTCTTCACCGATGAAGACAATGGTGGCTTGCTCGGCGGCATGGCCGATGCGACCGAGCGCTTCGAGCAGCACGGCCTGTCCCTTGATGGGTTTTAGATTCCCCAGGCAGAGTGCAATGATTCGATCCAGCGGCAACTGCAGCGCGCCGCGCAAAGCAGTCTTGTCGGCAGCCGGGACAAAGCGTGTGGTATCCACGCCATTGCGTACAACGCCAAACGAATCGCTCGGCAGGTTCAATTCCCGCGTAATGGCTTTTGCGGCGGCACCGCTGACTGCCCATCGATCGTGGCACCGCAGCAGCGCCTCGCGATAAACCTTTTTCCGCACGCCGTGAAAATCTCCGCCGGCCGACTGAAATCCGTGAAAGCTGCACGCGATGCGGCATTCACCGTGCAATTCAACGGCCATCAACGAATCGAGAAGCAGCGAGAGCCCGCGAACATGCACCAGGTCGACCGCGCGATCGGTCAATGTCGTCGCCAGACGCCGGGACCATGTGTGCATGTTGGCGTCGAGCGGCTGACGGATGACTTCGACGTGCGAGCCGATTTGCGATGCCAGCGTCTCGCTGCTTTCGTCCCACCCGCACACGGCGACGATGTGCCTGAATTGATCACCGGGCAGACGATTAACGGATTGTACAAGCTGTCGTTCGAGGCCGCCGCGACCCAGACGCCAGACGGGGTGACAGATCGTGGTGACGCGCTGGTCTTTATACTCTACGTGCCGGGGTGACGAGGATTTGTCAGTTTTTCGAAGTCCTGCTGTCGACATCGGATCGGGTGATTTGTGCATGAAGATTCCCTGTTGCCGGCGGCGCGGCGAGCGTCGCAATTAAGCACTTCTGGGTTATTTATCGACGGAGATTGGACTTAAGAATGTGCGATCGTCGAATCAACGCGGTCTGACACTGCGCTCAGGCAAAAATGGGCGCAGTATCAGCGCTGCCGCTCACAAGGTGCATCAGGAGCGCATTTGTTGCGCCTTCCTTGTCGAGTCGTGTACCCGCCACGACGACGATCAGGTCATTGGCCACCACAAACTTCTCACGGATGAGAAGCTCATCCAGCTCTTTGAGCATTTGCAGGATTCGCTCGGGGCGGTTCGCCTGAATGGGAATAACGCCGTAATACATCGACATGCGGCGGCAGACGTGCAGGTCGGGCGACAGGCCGATGACCGGCACGTTCAGGCGCGTTTTGCTGAGCAGGCGGCCGGTGTTGCCGGTGTCGGTCCAGACGGCGACCAGCTTGGCGTCCATTTCGCGCGAGACCATGCTGGCGCCGTGGGCGACGGCCGTTGTGATTCGGCGAAGCGTGCGCGAGGCATCGACCCGCATGCCCTCGTTCTTTTCGCGGAGAAACTGCTCTGTTTCGAGGGCAATTTCGCCCATCGTTTTGACGGCCTCGATGGGGTATTTGCCGACCGATGTTTCGGCGCTGAGCATGATGGCGTCGCCGCCGTCGAGAATGGCATTGGCCACGTCGCTGACCTCGGCGCGCGTTGCGACCGCATTTTCGACCATGGATTGGAGCATTTGCGTCGCGACGATCACCGGCTTGCCGGCGGTCTGGCACATGCGCACGATGCGCTTTTGGAGGATGGGCACCCGCGCCAGATCCATTTCGACGCCGAGGTCGCCACGTGCCACCATGATGACATCCGCGGTTTCGACGATTTCCTCCAGGTGGCCGATGGCGGCCATCGTTTCGATCTTCGCGACGATGCGCAGGTCGCAGCCCGCGAGCGGCAAAAGGCCCTGCAATTCGTGAAGGTCGGCGGCGCTGCGTACGAACGAAAGGGCGACATAGTCCAGCTTGTTTTCAATGGCCCAGGCCAGGTCTTCGCGATCCTTGTCGGTCATTGCGGACATTTGCAGATTGCTGTCGGGCAGGTTGACGCCTTTGCGGTTTCGAATCGTGCCGCCGACTTCGACGACGCACGTCAGCCGGTCGGCCTCCGCCTTATCGACGCGCAGTCGCACGGCCCCATCGTCGATCAAGACGCGATGGCCGACGCCGACTTCGCGGATCAGCTCGGGGCGATTGGTGGAGATGCGCACGGCGTTGCCGGTGAGGTGGCCGGCGACGATGTCGATTCGCGCCGTTGGCGATGAGGAAGGCGTCGTTTTCGACGGGGTCGATGCGAATCTTCGGGCCGCACAGGTCGCCGAGAACAGCGGCCATGGAGCCGGTGGACTCGCAGGCGGTGCGAATGTTGGCGAGCGTTTTTGCATGCTGCTCGAGCTTGCCGTGGGAGAAGTTGAGACGGAAGACATCGACGCCGGCGTTGATGAGCGCGGTGAGCGTTTCGACGGAATCGGTGGCGGGGCCGAGGGTGGCGACGATTTTGGTTTGGATCATGGGTGGCGATTCTCAATTCAATGCAGACAGATTGCAATCTGTCCGATACTTCGGCTGTTACCGCACGAGAATTCAGTGTGGATGTCAGGGCCGCAAAAAATGATCCATCAACTCGTGGCCCTGCGACACATGAAAATCACTTTCGGCCGCCGCGCGTTCGCTGAAAGCTCGCTTCAGAATCCCGGGCGGCACGTCGGTTCCGGCCATGCAGAAGGGGGGCGGGGCGTTGGTGTGGGTGCGGTGGGCGACTGGCGTTGGATGATCGGGTGAGACGAGGATTCGCCAGCGTTCGAAGGTGCGGAGCTTTTCCAACACCGGGCCGACGATGTGCTCGTCGATCCGCTCCAGCGCCTCGATCTTCGCGGCGGCATCGCCCATGTGGCCGGCCTCATCCGGCGCTTCGATGTGCACGGCAACCAGATCGTACTCGTCGAGCGCTTTGACTGCGTGCTGTCCCTTCGCCGCGTAGTCAGTGTCGATGTAACCCGTCGCGCCCGGCACGTCGATGATCGGCCAGCCCAAGAGTCGCCCCAACCCCCGAATCAGATCGACCGCGGCGATGACAGCACCGCGCACGCCATACTTTTGTTTGAAGCGAGGCAGGATGGGTACAACGCCCTGTCCCCAGAGCCAGATGTCCGTCGCGGGCACTTCGCCCAGGTCGCCGCGCACTTTGTTGACATCGTGCCCGGCGACGATCTGCCGCGCGATCCATGATGTCGCTCACGCGCTTGCCGCCCTTGCCATTGGGCCAATACTCTGCGATGGGTTCATTGGGGATGTCGTGCGGCGGCATGCAGACGGCCGACTGGGCGACTTCGTCGCGGATGACCATGAGGTTTCGATAGGAAACGCCGGGATAAAATGTGACGCCTTCGCCGGCGAGCTTCGCGTTGAGCGCGTCGATGATCTGCTTCGCTTCGGAACTTCGGATGTGGCCGGCGGTGAAATCGCTCATTTCGCCTTTTGTCACGTTCACGAAATTGCAGCGAAAGATGATGTCGTCGGGCTGGAGCGGAAGCTTCTGGGCGACGGCCTCGATCGGCACGCGGCCGGTGTAGAATTCGCGCACGTCGTAGCCGAGCAGTGACATGGTTGCGACATCGCTGCCGGGGGCATAGCCGTCGGGCACGGTGCGCACGGTGCCGAGGCGGCCCTCCTCGACGATGCTGTCGATGTTGGGAATGTGGGCGGCTTCCAGCGGCGTCTTGCCGCCGAGCTGTGCCAGCGGCTCGTCAGCGGCGCCGTCCGGCAGAATCATGGCATATTTGGTGTTCAAGGCGGCGATTCCCGGAATTCGTGACTCTTGCGGCGAAATATACACCGCGAATCCAAGTTGCGAAATTGGGTAACGGAGAAGTTTGATGAAATTCCACAGCCGTGGGTGGCTGAGCCACATCAAGCTTTACCAGTACCCGAAATTGTTTGTGATGTACGGGTTTCCTGTTCAGCCCGCCAAACGATTCCAGATCCAGAGGATCAGGCCGCCGAACATAGCCGCGAAGACAAGCATAAACAAGAAGCCGGAAACGTCGCCGCCGGTGTTTTGTTTTTTGGGTTTCTTGTCGGGTATTTCATCCACTGCATGTTTGTTTCGTTAAGGATGGACGATTTCGAATGCCTGCTTCCAGACCCAAAGAAAAGCGCTGCCGGCCGCCAGCGTGATCAGAAAAATAACGACGAGCGAAAGCCAGCTTCCGCAGGATTTTCCTGCCATGCCGGATCGCATCGGTGGTAGCGTTGGAAACCACATGATTCGCAACCGTCCTTTCTCACCACTTCTTAAACACGAAAAAGCCCGCGGCGGCAATCAGCACAAAGCCGACAATGTAATTCCACTTTAGTTCCTCTTTTAAGAAGAGCACCGAAAAACCGCAAAAGACGATCAGGGTGATAATTTCCTGAATAGTCTTGAGTTGTGCGGCGTCGAATTGGCCGTGCCCCAGCCGATTGGCGGGCACCTGCAGGCAGTATTCGAAGAATGCGATTCCCCAACTGATAAGGATGACCTTCATCATGCCGACGTTTTTGAATTTCAGATGACCGTACCAGGCGATGGTCATGAACAAGTTGGAGAATGTGAGAAGGATGATCGTTTTCATCATTTTGCCTCTGGATGCGTGCATGCACCGACCGCGCAGAAAGGAAGCCGAGGTTATTCTGACCCTCGGCTCCTTTACGATTCCGTAAGTTTGTCACGTTGCAATCAATGCTCGGACACGGGATATGGCCCTGGCACAATCGGGGTCATTTTGATGTCGCCGGATGCTCCGCCGGCTCGCTCGATGCTTCCACTTCCCTGGATTGAATCGCCTTGATTTTTTCCAGTTCTTCCGCCAGTTTTTCGTTTTCCTTGACAAGGCCCTCCAACTTTTCGCGAAGTTCGGCGGCGAAGTCCTCGGTTTTTTTCTTCTGGCGCATTTTCTTCAGCGCTTCGCGGGCAAAGGCCCTCGATCGTCGACGGCCCTTCGTGGAGAGGGCCTCTACTTTCTTCTCAAGTTGTCTTGCCGCGGGCCCCATGTCATAGCAGGCGCTGACGGCGGCGCGGCAAATCTCGCTTGGTTTCGCGTCGAGCGATCGTTCGAGCAAGGGGAACAAATCCTTGAGTTGCTTTTTGTTCAGGACGTCGCGCGAAGCCAATTTACCCAGGGCTTTTATTGCGGCGCCGCGACATTCCAGCGGTCGTTTGGCGTCGAGCCATTCCTGAATGATGTCGAATGCATCGTCCCCGCCATGCTCTCCCAGCGATTCCAATACCGCGACGCGAATGACTTCGCGATCCGACTCGCGATCCAATGCCGCGATGATGGCCTTGACGGCTTCGCTTTCGCGCAGCTTTGCATAGCCCCGGATCGCGGCCGTTTCGACACGATAGCTGGGGTCGCCTTTAGCGACGATCCCGGCCAGCGCCTTGGCCGCGTCTTCATCGTCATCGAATTGTGACAGCGCCTCGACCACTGCCGCGCGAACCCTGGCGTCTTCCGCATCGGTATTGGCGAGGAGCGCCTGTTTCGCAATGTCGGATTCCGCTTCGCCCAGTTTTCCGGCAATTTCCGATCGAACCGCCCAGAATGGATCCTCGGACAAACGCAAAGCCAGCAGGCTCATGTCGGCGTGCGATGCGCTCTTCGCGAGATGTTGTACCGCATCGATTCGTGCGGATGCATTCGTGTTGTGCAATTGTTCCACCCAGATATTGTGCGGCTGCTCGCGCGTCAGCGTCATGAGAACGGCCTGTTCCGGATCAATGCTCATGCTGAGCGGCGACGTCGACAGTGGAACGTAAAATGTGCATTTGCGTTCGGTGACATTGTGGGTGACGCGATGCGGCTTGCCCTCTTCCATGCCGAATACAAACGTCAGTGGGAAATGGAATGGGTCTTCCTTTTGCGTTTGTTCGACCGTCAGTTTGGCGAGATGGTCATCCGCGAGCCAGGAATAAGTCACCTTTACGTCGGGGCTGCCGGAACGCTCGGTCCAATCATAAAAGAAACGTTCGAAGCTGCGACCGGTGACTTCTTCGATAGTTTTTCTCAGGTCAACCGTCTCGACGGTCTTGTGTGAAAATCGAGTGACATATGTCTTCATTACCGACCAAAACAGCTCATCGCCGAGCTGGCGGCGAATCATATGCAGAACCCATGCGCCTTTGGGATAGGCCCGGGAGTCGAATTGTTCATCGGGATTGCTGTAGCTTCGCCAGACGACGGGATGGTCGCGCCCGCCTTGAATCGCACCGCGGGCCTTGCCGCGCATGTTGTAGGCGAATTCATCCGCGCCGTTGTTTTGTTCATCCCATAGCGCTTCAAAGTAGGAGGCGAAGCCTTCGTTCAGCCAGATGTGGGCCCACTCGCGGCAAGTGAGCAGATCGCCGAACCACTGGTGGGCCATTTCGTGGGCGATCAGGCCGTCCGGATCGTCGGTCAGAATCCGTCTTTCATCGTAAAGGGCGCGCTCGCCCAGTGTTGTCGAACTTGTATTTTCCATTCCGCCGCCGAACCCGTAGCAACACACTTGAGCGTATTTTGACCAGGCATACGGAACGCCGATTTTCTCGCTGAAGAATTCGAGCATCTTCGGCGTGTTCTTGAACGATCTTTCCAGTTTTGATTCGTGCTGCGGCCGTGCGTGGTATGACACGGGAATGCCGCGCCACGTTTCAGTTTTGGTGGCAAACTCACCCACGACAAGTGTTATGAGATAGGAGACATGGGGCTTGTTCTGGACGTAATGAAATGTTCGCGTGCCGTCGCTGTTTTCCTCCACCTTCTTCAGGTCGCCGTTGCTAAAAGCCGTGTAGGGCTTGGCGACCGTGCATAGCAGTTCGGTCGTCTGCATTTCGTTGGGATGGTCGAAGCAGGGCACCCAGTAGCGATTGTCGATTGACTGCCCCTGAGACCATAGGAGGTAGGGCTCGTTTGGCTCCTCTTCCGAGGGCGCGAAGAAATGCAGCCCCGACTTTGGATCGTTCAACGTGTAATCCACGAGAATGTCCAGCTTGTCTCCCACGCCCATCGACCGAGCCGGTCTTACAATGATGTGATGCCCGTCGTTCTCGAAATGGGCCGGCGCCGCGATTCGCCTTCCGGACGTGTCATCACATTGACATCTTCGAAGCCCACCGCATCCAGCTTGATTTGTTCGAGCGATCGAAGGGCCGCGCCCGATATGACCGCACGGCATCGAACAAACTTTTCCGGCAATTCGACGTATAAGTCGAGCTTGATATGCTCGATGTCGAACGGCCGATCCTTGGCGAATTGCGTAGGTTCATCGGCCTGCGATCCCTTGTCGGGGGCGAAGAATGGTCCAAGAAGCGTGACAACAATGAGGGAACGTCGTAGAAACCCACTCCACTGGTTCATTTGAAATCCTTTATCATGCGCGCAATAAGAATGTCGTTGCAGCTATTGTTTCGCGAGCCTTGCCCGCCACACCACGTATCACTCCTGATTGGCTTCGATCAGGTTCCGAGTTTCAATCCGATTTCGCCGGCCACGCCCTGCATCGCCCTGATGCAATTCTCGATGTGCTCGTCCAGCGTCCAACCCACGAGCTCCGCGCCGCGATGAATGTTCGCGCGACTCACGGCCGCCGCGAACTGCGTCGCCTTCAGCTTTTTCTTGACCGATGAAGGTTCCATGCCGTCGAGTCGCGTCGGGCGAACGAGTGCCACTGCGTAGACAAATCCGCAAAGTTCATCGACGGCCGTCAGTGCCTTGCGTATGGGTCGATCGAGCGGATATTGCTCGTGATTCCATTCTGCATGCGACATGATTGCGCCAATGGTTTCTTCATCAACGCCACGATCGCGAAGGATGGCTGCGCCTTCACGGGTGTGGGCCGGCGGCTCGGGCCATCGTTCATAATCGAAATCGTGAAGCAGTCCGACGATTCCCCATGTATCAGCGTCGCCTCCCATGATTTCGGAATATGTTCGCATCGCCGCTTCGACCGACAGCATGTGCTGGCGAAGAGCGACGGATTCAACATTTTCGCACACAAGTTGCCAGGCCTGATCGCGATTCATGAGCGTCGTTTCCCAATTGGACTCGGTTTTGCACGGCCGACTTGCAGGCCGTTGCCCCGCTGACGGGCATTTTTGCGATTATAACGAGGCAAAAGCCCACGCCTTACGATTTTGAGGCACGATTTAACATTCGGTAGCTTAACTGGTTGCGATCGGAGGGTGCGACAGGTGGAGAAGGGGCATAAGTTTCCCATGAAAATTCTCAAAAAGTCTTGCAAAACCGACTTGACACACCCAAAGGCCTTGATACATTACGCTGCTCGCCTGTAAGTGACGGCAACGTCATTTGCGGGGTGATTTCGTCGGCTTTTTGGCTGACGAACTGCTCTTTGAAAAGTGAACAGAGATCGCCACGAGAATGTGAGGTTGCCTCTGGGCCTGCTTTTGCCCTAGGGCGGCCGATCCTAAAGTCGGTCGAATTTATTCGACCGCATTTAAGGTGCGTCGAAGGTCGCTTGCGATCTTCGGCAACTCATTTTCTCGTTAGCAGACGAGCTTTATGAGCCTTCAACGGGTTCGGAACAATTGCCGAATCGCGTTGTCAATTCGCAGAATTCGCGGTCCACTTCGGTGGGCTGTATTCAACGAATAATAATTAAAGAGTTTGATCCTGGCTCAGAACGAACGCTGGAGGCGTGGTTAAGACATGCAAGTCGAACGGTACGTTGTAGCAATATGGCGTATAGTGGCGGACGGGTGAGTAATAAATAGCTAACGTACCTCGGTCTCGGGGATACCGCCGGGCGAAAGCCCTTTGCGAAAGTGGTGTTAATACCCGATGACGTTTTTGGAAGGCATCTTCCTGAAATCAAAGGTGGGGACCGCAAGGCCTACCGGACTGAGAGCGGGCTATTTCCTATCAGCTAGTTGGTGAGGTAACGGCTCACCAAGGCTTTGACGGGTAGCCGGACTGAGAGGTTGTACGGCCACATCGGGACTGAGACACTGCCCGGACATCTACGGATGGCTGCAGTAACGAATCTTCCGCAATGGGCGAAAGCCTGACGGAGCGACGCCTCGTGGGGGACGAATTCCCTCGGGATGTAAACCCCTTTTAGGTTTAGGAAAGTAAGGGCAGCTAATACCTGCTTAAATTGATCCAGACCAGAAAAAGCCTCGGCTAACTCTGTGCCAGCAGCCGCGGTAATACAGAGGAGGCAAGCGTTGTTCGGAATCACTGGGCTTAAAGCGCGTGTAGGTGGTCTAGCAAGTACTTTGTGAAATGCCTGGGCTCAACCTGGGACATGCTTGGTATACTGCTGGACTTGAGGCGGATAGGGGTGCTTGGAACTCTAGGTGGAGCGGTGAAATGCGTAGATATCTAGGGGAACGCCAGAGGCGAAAGCGGAGCACTGGGTCCGACCTGACACTGAGACGCGAAAGCGTAGGGAGCAAACGGGATTAGATACCCCGGTAGTCTACGCCGTAAACGATGCGCACTAGACTTCTATGTCTCTGACGGCATGGGAGTCGAAAGAAAACCGATAAGTGCGCCGCCTGGGGAGTACGGCCGCAAGGCTAAAACTCAAAGGAATTGACGGGGGCTCACACAAGCGGTGGAGGATGTGGCTTAATTCGAAGCAACGCGAAGAACCTTACCCGGGTTTGACATGCTAGAATTAGCTATGTGAAAGCATAGTGACGCGGCTTGCCGTGGAACTAGCACAGGTGCTGCATGGCTGTCGTCAGCTCGTGTCGTGAGATGTTAGGTTAAGTCCTTGAACGAGCGAAACCCTTATCGTTAGTTGCCAGCGGGTCATGCCGGGCACTTTAGCGAGACTGCCGGTGTTAAACCGGAGGAAGGTGGGGACGACGTCAAGTCATCATGGCCTTTATATCCGGGGTTGCACACGTCCTACAATGGGATGGTACAGAGCGAAGCGAGACCGCGAGGTGGAGCAAATCGCACAAAACATCCCTCAGTTCGGATTGCAGGCTGCAACTCGCCTGCATGAAGCTGGAATCGCTAGTAATCGCGCATCAGCAACGGCGCGGTGAATATGTTCCTGAGCCTTGTACACACCGCCCGTCAAGTCATGGAAGCTGGTAGTACCCGAAGTCCGCTTAGCTAACCGTAAGGAGGCGGCGGCCGACGGTAAGACCGGTGACTGGGACTAAGTCGTAACAAGGTAGCCGTAGGGGAACCTGCGGCTGGATCACCTCCTTTCTAGGGGATACCTAGACGAGTTTCCGCTGATCTTCGGATCAGCCCGACTCGATACAGGTCAGCACAATTTCGAATTATCGTTTTCGATAGTTGGGAAGCTCAGAGATGATCTTCCCTGGCGATCTCTGTTTCTTTTGTATATCAAAAGGCTCGCCGCGCGTTCATCGCACGGCGGGCCTTTTTTTGTTGGACCATTGAGGAAATCCGCAATTTGGTATTTCGTGCAGTGGCGGAATTGATGAGACCGACATTCAGAAACCTCGTCATGCAAGCTGAAAACATCTTCCGATGCTGTGACCGTCCATGCTCTGGTAATCCTTGCAGACTGCCGGCAGTTCATTGACACTTTGACTTTGGTCCGACAAATGGAGTCGAAAGATGGAATTCACGCCAAGAGACTTTCGACTTGCAGTGGGCGGTTCCGGAAATTACCGGCCTGCGAATCTGTTACCCTTCACGCTTCTTACGGCGTGTCTCCTCGGCTGCGCGCGGCAATTGATGCCGACGCCCAATCTCTACCTTCATTCCACTCGCGACGTGTTCGACTCGGTTTCTCCGGATTATCGTAATAACAGGGTCAACGTACTCTATGTCACCGACCGGGATCGCAACAAAGACAAAAGAACGGCCCAAACTACGGATACGGCCGTTCGCATTCGCTCGCATTCGGGTCGGCCGTTGTTGAGATCGGCCGCGATGTTTCGTGGGATGATTTGGTAAAGGCAAGCCGCACGGCGATCCGTGCCGTCTCACTGCCACTTTCGCTTCGTCAGGTTTTTGAGCTTGAGCGGTTTCCGTCCGTTCCTTATCGCATTGTTGAATCGGAACCGCGGTTGAAGGAAGACCCGGAAATTGTCGCACAGCATGAGGCGGCTGTGGCAGCCTTGCATGAAGAGCTGGAGGAACGGCTGGCCCAAACCGATCGCAAGGAAGTGGTCATTTTCATTCATGGGTTCAATGTCAATTTTGAGCATGCGGTGTTCACGTCGGCGGAGCTTTGGCACTTCATGGGTCGTCAGGGCGTGCCGATTTGCTATTCATGGCCGGCGGGGCGCGGGCTGAGCGGGCGGGGCTATACCTATGACACCGTGTCCAGTGAATTCACGGTTTTTCATCTCAAGCAAACGCTGCGCGCGGTGGCGCGGTGCAAGGCCGTGGAAAAAGTGCATATTCTCGCTCACAGTCGCGGCACGGCCGTCGCGACCACCGCATTGTGCGAGTTAATGGCGGAGCACAGGCATTTTAAGGATTCGGCGCGCTCGGCGCTGAAGCTGGGCAATGTCATTCTGACGGCGCCCGATCTCGATTATGAGGTAACGCAGCAGAAGCTGGGTGGCGAGCATGTCATGCATCTGCCCGAGCGTATGACGGTTTATACACACCCGGGCGACAAGGCGCTGGCCGCGGCGGATATTCTGACCTTGGGGATGGCCCGTCTTGGAAATCTGGCGCCGATGGACATGACCGAGAACCTGAGGGAAATGCTGCAGAGCGCGCCGCTGTCGATGATTGAAGCCCGCGTCAGCGCCGGATTCATCGGGCATTCTTATTTCATCGACAGTCCGGCGGTCTCATCGGATTTGATTCTGGTCTTGCGCGATAATCTGAACGCCGGGAAAAAGAGCGGGCGTCCGCTCATTGAGAGGATGAAGAATTTCTGGCAGATTCGCGATGATTACTTGAAGAAACGCTGAATCCAGTCAGTCTTGCTTTCTTGTTGCCGCTTCACGCACTGCGCCGTTTTCGTCTGACTGCAGCCGCTCCTTCATGCCCGGTGTCGCCAGTTCAGGAATGTTTCGTATGACCTCTGCTGCGAAAAGTCGCACCCACCATAGACTGTGCCGCGACAGTGTCTCCAGCTCGGCAACGGCCTCCTGCGAAGTGTCTTTGGGGCCGACAAAGCCGTTGCGACGCTTCCAAAGCAAATCGGCCACGGTGTGCTCGGCCCATAGAATCGGCTTGATGTCCGCCGGATCGCGTAGTTGACAGGCGCGCACCATCGTCAGCAGGGCGGCGGCGGCGTCCGATTGAAACATGTGACGAACCAGGGTGATTTGCGGCTCGCGATTTGCGCGGATGTCCTCTTCGATTATCGCACGATAAATCGAGAAATCGGGCGGTCGGACGGCCGAGTGATCTTCGCAGCCGACAAGCCAACGAGCCGCCCGCCCGCGCAATTCGGAATCGACGTTGTCGAGATGCGGGACGAGGGCGCGAATCATCGCTTCATTGGACGCACCGATTATCTTAATGACGCCGCCCACGAGCGCGGGGGTTTTTTCGTGTTGATCGTGCTTCGTCGAGTACCATAGTAATTGTTCGATGGCCGTCGATTGATCCGTGCCGATCAATTCGACCAACCGAGCCATCTCGGCGTCGAATGAAGCACGATCGGCTGCTTTGGCAAGACGTTCAAACGAGTCTTGATAATTCGCAAATGGGGAGATACCGACTGAATTTGAACCGGCGATCTGTGCGTGTGCGTTTGCGGCAAAGAAGGGTGCAAGCCCCATTAGTATTGCGGCAATTGATTTGAAATGTCTCATGGATTTTTCCTCTGATCTATTATTTCGCGAACACATTAAACGGCTCCCCTTCAAGGCATGAGCCTCGCAGCAAGATTTGTTTCGATGTAACTTCGAACCTGCACGTAGTCGTCGACGGTGAAGTGGGTCGAACCGGCGCCCAAGGCGTTGTCTCGACGTTCAGGCCTGTCGGCGACGGATTGGAGTTCGGCACTGGGCCACCATCAAGAAAAAAATCCGAAAGCGTGCCCACTTGATAGTGGTTTGCATGATAGGCCGTGCTCGGCGGACGCCGGAGTTCCTGCTGAACGTCGATATCAGAGTCGTTTTCAACGGCATCGGCATAGGATGTGCCGACGATTTCGAAAATGCCGATGCCCGGTCGATTCACATCGAGTCGCTCCGAAAGATCATAGGTCGAACCCCCGCCATGGCTGTAGCCGAAGATGGCGACCCTGGAGACGCCGCGATCGCGAACGGCCGTGACCACTTCATTGTAAACCGCGCCAGAGCCGTCGGCCGCCACGTTGTCCTCGTCGTACATATGTACATCAAATCCCTGCTCATAAAGCGCGATGCCAACGACAAACGTGCCGTTGTTCGGATCGACGGGAACGGTCGTAACCTGTCCCTCGCCGCCCAGTGACATGACGATGTCCTCAAACGTATGAAAGCGGACGACATCCAAAGGGTAATCGGCTGCAAGCGGCTTGAGCTGGATTTCGCCATTGCCATGAGCGGATTCGCCCCATTCCACCCAAAGGGTGAGGCTGCTTGAGCCGGCGGAGAGCGTAAGTGCCGGCGTTTCATCGTTGATGAAGGCTATCTCGGTGCCGGCAACTTTGGTATGGTTCGTCCAGAGTCGAAGCGCGGTGTGGGTCCGCACCAGCGTGAGGGGAATCTCCGGCCGGCCGGTTTCGATCAACAGCTCGATCAAATCATCTTCGCCGGATGGATCTGAATCGCCCGGCGCATTGATTCGAATGCCCGGTCCCGTGAGTGCATTCTCTTCGTCTTCATCCAGCACTGCTGTCTTGGTAAACGGGAAGTACCCGCTTCCGTGCTGGGGGCGATAGGCCGTCAGGTTTGCGAATGAACACGCATTGAAATCGCATGTGGCGCCGTCGCCGAGCCACAATCCGATACACGCCGACTCCGTCGCGATCATGCAGGTCGCGGCATCCAGACAGCAGGCCCCTTGCGGTTGGGAAACAAGCAGGCACTCAACGAAGGGCTGCACATCGGCGCCGTCAATTAGGCCGTTTGTATCCAAATCACCGGTGCACAAGTCACATGGTTGCGACGAATCAACAAGCAGGTCGGCGAATGCCGCCACATCCTGAATATCGCGAATCGAATCGCAATTGATATCGCACGCATCGCAAGCTCCGCCGCGCGGACCGCTATCGGATTGCGGTCCAACCTGCGCGCGGGCGGGTTGTGGCAGAAAGCACACGGCAAAAAGTATGAAACGAATCAACGCACTTTGCAGCATTTGGTCATTTCCTCCCATGGACGCGGCGATTGCCTCGAAGGTGCATTCCCTAATAGAGCATGTTTGACATCAAATTGCCAGATTTTCGGTCAAATAAGAATCACGGATAAACTATCGGCACGAAAATCAGATGTGCACCTTGGTGAAAGGCTTGATGACCAGCGCGAAAACGATGGACAGGACGAAGAGCGTGACCAGCCAGTGAATTTTGTAGCCGAAAATCGGCGTGTCGCGCGATGGGTACACAATTCGAATGGATTCAAACGCCGAATCTGGCGGTATCGAGGCCTCGGCGGAATACAGAATCCGGTCGAACCAATGGCCGCCGCGTAAACTGCTGATGCGCTCCAGGCTTTCGCCCACATAAAGCGGCATTTGCACGATATCGTCATCCTGGCCGAACTCGAGTGGATGTTCGCCGATGGCCGAAGCACTCAGTCGCCAATCGCTGGTGCGTTCGGGAATCGCGCGGCAGGGATCGAATCGATCGCGTGTGACATCGCCCGGCATTTTCAATTGCGAGCCGATCGCGACCAGCGCGTTTTTCATGGGCTCGTTTTTATCGTCGATACTCGGGGCGGAGGTAGACTTGCCGGAGCCGGGCTGTTCGTTCAGCGGCTTGAGCGTCACCGTGACTGGTATTGGCTCTCCCGGCTGAAACGGACGAAACTCATACCGCAGTCCGATTTGCGACATGACCAACACAAACGGAACCGCCATGATGATCATCGGTTTGAGAGAATGACCCATCAGCTTCATGGCATACCAAAGAATCATTCGCTGGGCGCGAAACGTGACGGCCAGATTGTCCTTGAACAGCCGGGTCGACAGCAGGTGGGCTGCGATTTGGTTTCGCACCTCCTTGATGGCGGTCTGGTTCGATGTCCATCCCCAGATCAGCAGCATCAGCCAGCCGATCACGGCCGAGAGAGTCACCAGCGCGACGGCCGGTGAAAAAAATGACAAAGCCGCAAATACGGCATCGCCGAACAGGTTCATGACGCGGGTGATGATGTCCAGAATGAATGACATGTATGCTTCGAATTACTCGATGTAACCCAGGCCCGCAGCCGCTCCAGGACGGCCGGATCGGTTTCGTCGCCCGCGCCTTTTACCTTGTCCAGTTCCGCCAGTTCCTTTTCGATCGCGTGGGTGATGAATTCATCGGCGCTGCTGTAGCCGGCCGCTGAGGAATATTTCTTTACGCGATCCAAAAGTCCCTTGTCGATTTTTACGTTTCCACCAAACATGCCACATTCTCCTCACTTGTTGTATTGGTGACCGTGTGATGTCGCTATGGAGCGCTGCCGGTCGCCTGCGGCAGAAAGCTGCGACCTTCCATGCTCTTGGGCGTCGCAATTCCGAATTCCGCGAGAATGGATGGAGCGACATCGATCAGCGCCGGCGACTCCAATTGGATTCTTCGGTTGCACAGAAGTATGCCCGGCACGAGGTCATGGGCGATGCAATGGTCCGCGCTCCATGCTTCCTTATTATCCGAAATGACCATTTTGTCGAAGTGGCCCAGCCCTGTCTGCCAACTGCTGCGGTAGTCTTTTTCGTAGCCAATGACCAAGTCCGGCGCGTTTCCTTTTTCTTTTCCGCTGTAGGTCGTATCGCTGCGATAGACCCGTCGAATCGGGTGAACATCGGGTTCCTCCGGATCAACAACAGCCAGAAGTTTTTCCGTTATTTCATCGAGCAGTGCATCCCGATCCGCGGGATCGACGCTACCGAGCGCTTCCCGACCCTTCAGGTTCACATACAGGCCGTTGATTCCCAGGCCGTATGCCTTGGTGTTGGCCCAATTGGTTTTCGAGCTGAACACATCATCCGACGAATCAAGATAGCCGTTTTCTCGCAACCAAGTATTGAGGCCGAATTGCCGTCGAAAGTTTCCAAACCCGTGGTCCGACATGACGATGTATGTCGTGTCGTCGCCCATCGATGCCATGCATCTGCCCAGCGCCTCGTCCATTCGTTCATAAATCCGCGCGATGACGCCGAAGTACTTCCGGGTATCTTCCGGAGATCGAAACGGGTGCGGCCGGTCGGAATCCCACCAGAAAATGTGCGATTGCAAATCCGTGCCGCTGAAGTAGAAGAAGAGCACGCCATCGACATAGCGTTCCAGGGCGTAATCGAGCATCTTCATGCTTTCGTCCAGCACAATGTCGGCTTGTACTCGGTATTCCTCATCATTAATGTCGTTGAAATGGCGGGCTTTGAAAGACTCGGCGAAGCCCTGTGTGTAGAAAGGGCCGATCGCTTCGCCGATTTCCGCGACAAACTCCGGCGGCTCGCTGATGACGGCGGCCGAATTGGTCGGAATGAAATTGAGCGGCGATACATAGAGTCGAATTCGCTGGCTGGAGACTTCCTGCAGATAAAAACGAACCATCGCGGCAAGGGTGGGGCCGGCCGGTGTTTTCAGAAAATGAACCTCGTGCCAATCGCTCCACTCGCCCTCGTTCATCACCACTTCTTTGATCGTGTTTCCGGCGACGCCCTCGTTTGTCCACTTGATTTTCACGCAGGGGTTTACGGGGTCTCGATAAACACGAAGATCCTTTTGCATGTCGGGCGGCTCGCCTGTGCGCGGGTTGGTCGGAAGGAATTCGTTCTTGGGTCCGCGAAGCGTGGCGACAAAGCTGCCGTCCTTGAAGTCACGGGCCAGTCGATCGCGCCGTCCGCCGCCCAGCTCGATCGGCGCGCGCGGTTCGGTCGTGAAATGTTGATAGGTCCCTAGCGAAGCCAGCGCATCCGGCACACCCATTCCCGCCAGACAGCACATATGGCCGTGCTTTGACTCGCTCGGCGGGTAGTTCGCGGCCAACTTGTACATCTGAATTGGAATGCCACGTTCGTCGAGATAATCCCAGAATGGCACTCCCATGCGGGCGAGTTTCGTTTCTGCGCCGGCCGCAAAGGGGTTCAAATGAGAGGTGGTGAAGTTGTAGTTCCCGATTGTGAACGTGGACCAGGGCGTGGGTGCCGGGAGACTGATACTTGTCGAGGGCCGAGGCTGCACGTTGTTGGCGGCTTTTGTGGGAGTGAAATCGCGGTGGATGAAATCAAAAACGCCATGCACGCCCGGGTTCGCGCCGGTAATGAAATTCGACCATGCGACGGGGCTTTGCGGCGGAATGCTGGTCTCCATTGGCTTGAAGCCACCCTGATTTTCCAACTTGGCGAAATTCGGCATGCGACCCTCGTCGATCAGCCGCCGCACCAGTTTGGGATCCATGCCATCGCAGCCGAGCACAAGCACCTTTTTGAATTTCGGCGTTTTGGCGGGCTTGGCCGGCGCGGATGTGGTTTGGCCGGAGGTCGCTCTATCGCAGCCGCTCGAGAAGGCTGAAAGACAAATCAAGATGGCAAACAGAATTCTCATAATGGTAAACAACATTATCCTGTGTCGGCAGAAGTGTGGCACCGGCGAATAGCCGGTGCCACACTTCTGCGCGAGTCTCTCGTATTTGAACTCCATGACTAGCCGGAACCAGTGCATTTGGGTGTGGAACAGGCTATTAGCCCGTTCCACACCCAAATGAAAATGGCCTCCTCATGCGACGGCAATCTTGAGCGGCACGCCGTCCATATTCTTCGGAACATCGACGCCGAACAGGTTCAGCGCGGTCGGGCCGAGATCCATCAATCGCGGCGAATCACTTTCAATTTTGTGACTGCAAAACAAGACTCCGGGAATCAGTTCCGGATCAATGCAGTGATCACCGCTCCACGCCTTGACGTTGTCGTGAAACACGTCGCTGGTGACCTTGCCGATGGCCGTATCCCAGTCGACGCGGTATCCGCGATGATAGCCGACAACGAGGTCGGGCGCGGAATCGCGAAACGGGCCCTGATAGCACTTTTCCTTGTCGAACACGCGGCGAATGCCCGGCTGGTTTGACTTCGGATCCTTCAGGCCCGTGAGCTTTGCGATGATCTCGTCTTTCAGAGTCTGCGCTGCGGTTCCGGGCTCGACGACGCCCTGAGCTTCGCGGCCTTTCACATTCAGGAAAATGCCGGCCAGGCCCAGCGCGAAAGCCCGTGTTTTGGACCAATCGACTTCGGACAGATACTTAAAGCCCAGTTTCGCGCCGGGCTTGAGCACCATGTAGCCCTGTTCGATCAGCCACGCATTCAAATCGATGCCGCGCCGAAACGAATTGAAGCCATGGTCGGAAATGACCATCAGCATTGTGTTGTCGTCGTCGATGCGGTCCATCGTTTCGCCGACGAGTTGATCCATGCGAACGTACAAGTCTTCGATGGTCGTCTCGAAACGGTTCGGCGTATATGCGGGATCGAGATTGGCCGGATGTGCCGGATGATCGCGCTCCAGATATCGCCAGAACATGTGCTGAATGCGGTCGGTTCCGTCGAACACGCACACGCAGAGCCCGCGCTTTGTATTTTCCAGCGAATCAAAGAACTGCTTTTCCCGTTCCGCGTCAATGCTCAGGCACTGGTCGAGAAACGCGCCATCCTCGACCAGGCCTTCGTTCAACACCCAGGTATCTTCGGCCAATCCGAGCGTGGCAAAAGGTCCATACCGCTTCGAAAGATAGGTGCTATAGGCCGCAGGATGGGAAATCGGCATTGCCGGTTTTTCGGGATCGAGGTTGATCGGCATGACATAGAGTTCGAATTCCGGCTCAGTTGAAACGAGCATGAACCGCGTGATGCCGTTGACGGTCACACCCGGGGCCGCTTTGAATTTCACCGTGATCCACGGCGTGTACTCGTATGCGCGCAATGGGTACGACTCACCATCGAGTTTCAAGACCGCTTCATCCCGACGGACGATTTCGATCGAGAATGGAATTTTCATCGCACCGGCGCCGGGTTTCATGCTGTTGTCGGGGCCGATCAGTTCGCTGCGAATGAAATTCCCCTCGCGCTTCACGCGCACCTGTTCGCCGCCGGTTTTCTCCGCGCCGTCATCCTGCCGGGTGCTGTAAAAAGAAAAAAGACCCTGCGTTCCGCGAAGATCCGGCACGCACATGGCCGAAAGGACAACGCCACGGCACTTCTCCGGCGGCCATGTGATCGGCACACGAATCACCGAGGTGAAAATGCCGTGTTCGCCGAGCGTATTCCAAAAGGGCTTGCCCTTACGCATCAGCCGAATTGAGGGTTTGTTGAGCGGAATCAGATACTTGCCGAGTTTGAAATTCTTCGTCGGCGCCTGAATATCCACCGACGACAGGAACGGCGTGTAGTTCCGCCGATTGGCGTTTAGAAAATCGAATATGTTGTGCTTGCCGGGGTTTGAGCCGGTCAGAAAGCTGGACCATGCCACCGGCGAGAGCGGCGGCGTTGTCGTGCCGAGCAATTGAAAGCTGCCTCGATCGCGCAGCTTCTGAAGATTCGGCATTTTTCCTTCCGCCATGAAACGATCGGCCAGCGTGTGTTCGAGCCCGTCGAGCCCGAGGATGACCATCCGCCGAATCTTGCTCCGCGAAAATGCCGCGCGGCCGCGCACGGCGCGAACCACCCATCGAATCGGCCAGGTCAAAATCGCAATGACGGCGAGCAGAAATGTCCAGAACACGACAAAAAGCGACGAGGCCAGTGCGAAACCCGCGCCCGGGCCGATGTAGGCGCTGGCGACCGATGTCGAACACAGCAGCAAGGCCGCCGCGATCAATACAATGCGCGAAACGAAATTGCCTTTGCGGGAGAACTTGATCATGACGACGACCGACTCATGGACGCAAGGCCGTAAAGCACCGCGACGGCCAAGAGCACGCCCGCCACGGAGAGAACGATTGTCGATGTTTTCATCACCGCTACAAAATAAAAGCCGGTCATGAAGGTGCCGAAGATGCTGCCCACGACGCCCCATGCATATACGCTGCCCATCGTGCGGCCGGTCTGGCGGCCGAGATCGAGCGCCATCTTGGCGACCACGGGGCTGATAAGGCCGAGCATGGCGCAGGGAATGAAGAATACGAGAGTAACGTGCAGGGCGATGCGCAATCTGAAGAAGCTCAACTCTGCGAAGAGTGGGCCGACGATCTGGTTGTATATTCCAATGCCCGCCGCGATGACGCCGGCCAGCAGAAAAAGGATGCAGAGCGTTCGCTTCGCACGCTGGTTGTTAATCGCATATCGATCCGCGATGCGGCCGCCGAGATAATTACCGCCGGCGATGCCCGCCAAGACGATGCCGATGATGGAAGTCCAGGTATATAAAGATGAACCGACAAAAGGTGCGATCAAGCGACCGGCCACCAGTTCAATCACCATGATGCAAAAGCTGGAGGTGAAGACCGTTGCGTTCGCGACAATCAAGCCCAAGAGGGCCGTTGAAGGAGCGATCGTACGCGTTTGGACTTCGGCATTGCCTGTTGTGGATTGCGACATGAACGGTTCCAGTTTGTTTAATCTCGAAGCCGACCACCCGTGCGGCCAAGGATCGAAGTTTTAAGCATGTTATTCTCGCAGAATTATCACTTTGTCGCCAGTCGGCGCGCGACCATCAGGATCAACCAATATCACGGTGAAATCGATCACGGCGAGGAAGTCACGCCCACATTCTGGCGAAAGGGTTTACCTTCGCGAATCAGCCTTTGGTGCTCCCGAATCTGAAGTACCGCTTGAATGTTTGAATGTTCTTCGGCCAGTCGCATCGCCTTATCGACCGCTTGCGTCGCCTCCTCGAATCGGCCGGCCTCGGCATAGGCCACGGCCAGCGTGTCGTAGGTTTCGGGAATTTCCTCGCCGACGGCGGCCACATCCTCCGCCAACCGTACGGCCTCTTTCCCATCGCGGAGGCGGTCGATCGGACAGGTGGCGAGCATAAAGGCCAGCTTTCGCTTCAAGTCCAAATAGCCGGGGAGATGAATCAATCCCGCGCGGATTGTGTTGATGGCCTCATCCCAGCGGCCCTGCTGCGCGAGAATGGCCGCGAGCGTTGCATGCACATCCAACTCGCCGTTGATCTCAAGAGCTTTTTGAAAATGGCGAATTGCTCCGGAGAGATCACCTTTGCGAACCAGGAAATAGGCATAACACGATTCCGCTTCCTCGCAGTTGGGGTCCATTTGCAGGGCGAGTTTGTATTGCTCCTCTTCGCCGGGTTGTCCCTTTTCGCCCAATTTCTGGCCGATGCGCTGATGTGACACAGCGGCGTTCTTGTTGATGATTGACGGTTGCATGCCGCGATGGATCGCAACCCACGCGAGATAGGTGAATATTCCGATTCCGAAAATTGTTCGCCAATCACGATCACGGGCCAGCATGTAGAGCTTGACCGGCACGACTGCCGCCAGAACGATGGCCACGGGCATCATCGGAATTCGAAATCGCGAGCAGACGAAGAAGGCAATGACCGATGCGGAATAGAGAACCAGGAATCCCGTCAGCGGAAGCAATCGCTTGAAATCGAACAGCGCGAGCACAAAGCCAATCAGACCCAGCGCGAGGATCGCCCCGGACCTCACCGGCAACTTCGCCATCCACGGCGCGTAAATATCGGCCATCGACTGCGGATCGGAATCGTTGGGAATCTCCCACTCGTAGAAAAAGAGCTGCACCTTGGCCAGCGTCAACGCGAGCGCGCGCCCGCGATGGTTGAGAATGAAATCCCAGGACTTGCCGAAGAAGAACTTGTCGACCTCCGATGCCTTCATTTTTCGGCCGGTTTCCATTTCGGCCATTGAAATCCAGTCGGAAAATCCGCCGGTCCAACTTGAACGAGAGCCGGGCAAATTGGCTGTAAAGCCATCCGACTTTGGATTGTTGCCGATGTAGAAATTCGGTCCGGCCTGTGAGGCGATCAGGACGAAATCGTCGCCTTCGACAATGTTGCGAATCGTCACCGGAATGATCGGGAGCGCGCAGGCCACGCACCACGCGGCGGCGCGGACGGCAGCAAAGCCGAATCGCCGGCGCTCCAGCCAGAGAATCCAAACCGCGATAAATGGAATGATAAGCAAAACGTTGGGCCGGTTAATGGCGGACAGGCCCATGAACAGCCCTGCGAAAACCCAAGTCAGAATTGCACCGCTCTTGGCCGCGCGGAAGATGAGCCACAGACTGACGAGCGTCAGAAAAATGCTCAGCGGTTCGAGAAGCAACTCAGTGTCAAAATAGATCATCACCCAATAGGATGAGGCCGCCAGCCCCGCGATGAGACCGACAGCCCGGTTAAAGGCTTCGCGACCGAGGAGATAGACGAACCCGCAACTTGCTGCGCCCATGATGATTTGCGCGACGCGTGGCGCCCAATAGAGATCGCCGGATAGCATGCGTGTGAAAGCAAGGAAATAAGGATAGAGCGGCGCTTTGAAATAGGCCGTTCCGGAAAACATGGAGACGCCGTCGGCGATCATTCTCGCCCAGATATCGTGGGCTTCGGCATCGAGAATGGGGCTGTCGAAAAGGGGACTCTTTGAGACCTGTAGCAGATAGACGATCCGCAGGGCGAGGGCGACGACGAAGACCAGCGCGAAGCACAGGTAATCGCGTGCCGATAGCGCGACACCCTGCAGCGAACCGAAAGCCGCGGCAGGCGGTCCGGCGGCGGTGCCCACTGTTTTTTCCGGTTCCTGTGGCATGGCTGCCTGGTCCTTCGCGATCATCCTCTATTTCCGCATCCCTGCGGACAGCGCCCATTGACGCCGGTCTTTAGCAATCGCCATCACTTTCGTCTTCATTCGTGAACGAGGGTTGGGTCGTCGGCTGCGATGTGGCCGACGCGGGGTCGAATCCATACTCCTCGTCGATTCCCTTGCTGGAATATCCGAGCGATTCGATCAGACTCTTCATTTTGGGATCATCGCTGAGCTTGCTGGATTGTGCCACCGTTTTGCCGCCAATGAGATCGACGCTTCTTGCAAGCAACTCGTGCATGTCTTTCGTTTTCTTCGGATCGCGCGAGGCGAGGTTGTGCTGTTCGTCGGGGTCGCTTCGCAGATCGTAGAGTTCCTCAAGCCCGCCGCGCTTGTTGTAAATGTACTTGAAATCGCGAAATCGCACGGCGTGGCGCGAACGCTGGATGGTGCAGGTGATGACCTCGGCGCCGGGCAGTTCGTTCTTGTCGCCGGTGCAAAGGCTCCAGAGGCTGTCGCCCTCGAGACCCATCGGCTGTGACAGCTTGAGAAAATCGCAGAGTGTCGGCAGCACGTCGATCGTCTCGACGGGCTGCTTCACGCGGCGGGGCTTCACGCCCTGGCTCTTGGGAAACTTCATGATCATCGGAATGCGCGTCATGTCGTCATAGAGCGTCGAGTTGTGGCCGAACTGCTTGTGCTTGAAAAAAGCGTCGCCGTGGTCGGCCATGACGACAATCACCGATTCATCGTACAGGCCGGCCTTTTTCAATTTGTCGAACAATTCGCCGACGGCCGCATCGACATATTGAATGTTGGCACGATAGCGGCATTTGAGCCCGCGAATAGTGGATTTCTGCGCCTGGCCGCTCTGGTTTGCGGCCAGCCATGCCGTGTGCAGCGTGTTCCAATCCGTCAGCTCGGCGCTGAAGCGCCGCAGGTAGGACTGCGGCGGCGTGTAGGGCTTGTGCGGTTGGAGGAAGTGGATGTAGGAAAATGTGCCATTCGGCTTCATTTTGGCAGGAGCTTGTACGTTTCCCCGGCGATGTCCTCCGGCAGCGTGACAATGAATTTGCTGCTTTCCTCCATGCGCCGTTTGGTCTTGAGCGAATCCAAAGCATAGACCTGCACGGCCTCGGCATAACCGCGATCGAGCCCGGTGGCCGGCGCGCCCGCGAAGGGGTTGCCAATGACGCCGTAGCAGGTCATGCCCTGCCTTGAGAAAGCCTGCGGCATGGTTTCGAATTTGGGGTCGAGCACGGTTGTGTCGGTCATCAGATGCGTCGTGGCCCGCACGCCGGTCATGAGGCTGGCCGTGGATGTGACGGTTGTCGGCGTCTGACCGTAGGCATTTTCAAAAAGGACGCTTTCGGCCGCGAAGCGATCGATGTTCGGGCTGGTGCCGTGGGTGTCGCCGTAGCAGCCGAAGTACTGGGCCGAGGCCGCGTCAAGAACGATGATGAAGACGCTGGGAGCGCTCTGGCCGCGGGTGTCGGCCTCTTTGCTGCAGCCGGGGGAGCAAAGCATGGAGCCGAGAACAAGGATTATGAGTAGGCAGTTTCGCATGAATTATGGAGCGGATTTGCTATCTTGGGTTGAAGGCTGAGTTGCCGGTTGTGTAGAACTTAGTTCGGATTCGCTGCGACCTTTGCTGGTGTAGCCCAAGTCATTCAATCCCTTCTGCTCTTCCGCGGTAAGGGCAACCGGCACTCCCGGCTTGTTTCCAAGCCTTATCGAAAACTCCTTTAACTTTTTTTGTAACTCGTCGCACAGTTTTACAAACTCGCTTTCTCGGGCGAGATTGCGACTTTCTTTTGGATCAACTCGTACTTCATATGCCTCGCGACCAATGTTTTTTTGGATGACCTTGTAGCCGTCCAGACGCAGTGCTTGTAACTCCGGCCCCCACATATTGCCCTGGCTGAAAATGCGATGATCGGCGATCGCATGCTCGTCCATCATCAACTGTAGATTTGTTCCCTGAAAAGTATCGAAGGGCACAACATCAGACAGCACGCACAACGTTGGCGACATCCACGTGTCCCACTGCTGTCTTGGACATACCGGGCTTTACGGCCTCCGGTCCCCACAACACGAGCGGCACTCGAATCATCTCGTCGTACAAAGTATGGCCATGCTCGAAGCCATCGTGATCAAAAAACTCCTCGCCATGATCGGCCGTCAGCGCCATCACCGTCCGATCGCCGATGCCCATTTTCTTGATTTCGTTCCACAGCCGGCCAACCTGTTCGTCGGTATAAGCCACTTCTCCGTTGTAGAGCGCTTCAAGTCGTTTGATTGGAATCTGCGAAGCCGGGAGAACGCCGTTCCGAAAGTTGATCATGTCCGATTCACTGCCGAAGAGCGTTGGATCGGGCTGCTGATCCTGCGGCAGAGCGAACCTTTTGCGAAACTCGGCCGGTGGATCGTATTTCAAATGCGGATCGAAGTAATGCACCAAGAGGAAAAACGGACGATCTGAAGACTCTTGGTGATGCTTTATCCAGCTTATGGCGAGATCTGTCACATCTGTCGCGCGCCGGTGATCAGTCTGAGTCTTGTCCTGCGCTTTGAAGTCGAAGGATGAGAAGCCGCGATCAATGCCGAATTTCTTTGGCGCAAGAAACAAGACGTTGACTATGGCGTGGGTGTCGAAACCTTGATCGTAATAGCACTCGGCGATTGTTCTGACGTCGGGCGCGAGTCCAGTGAAATCGAAGTTGCTTGTGCTGCCCTTTCGTTTTTGCCCCGCACCATGCTGCTGCGGATAGCTGGAGGTTAGCAGCGACGCCGTCGCCGGTAGCGTCCATGGGGCGTGTGAAAAGGCCTGATCGAAGCGAAAGCCCTCGCTTGCGATTTGATCGATGTTTGGCGTCAGCCCCAGCGTGTTTCCGTAGCAGCCCAGTTTGTCGGCGCGGAGCGTATCGATGAGGACAATTACCACATTTCGAGCTGTTGTTTTCGCGGGTTTTCGCTCCGGCTTTTTTTCGGATTCGCATGAACAGGCTGCGCCGATCGCCGCGCAGGCCAATGCGAGGCCGAACATCCATTTGGTCGCCGGCCGCAATTCACAAGCAGAAAAACGTGGCAAACGCGGTTCCATCAATTACTTATGCTGGTTGGGCAAAGAGAAACAAATCACCTTCGCGATGTTAGATTCGGTTCAAAACGCGTCCCAATTATGATCGAATCGCGGAAAAAGAAAACCGAGCTCATTCGCTATTAGCTCAAATGACGCAATTGACTCAATGAGTACGAATCGAGTGAACGAGGCGTTCTTTTTCCTGTCTCAGCATCGCCATGGTGATTTTTATGGGCCGTTTCGCTCTTGAAATCCGAATCTCAACAGTCAACAATTAGATGAGACTAGGTCCATCCAATACGCGCTTCACCCGCGACTCCTCTCGGAGGCACTGCGGGTGGGTGCAAATTGTCTGATTTCAAGCAGTCTGGAGGCGGTCATGGGTTTCTGTTATCGCGCGCTGATCGGCGCGTGTGTTTTCGGTCTTTCTGTTTCAAGTGGCGTAACGATAGCCCAGGAATCCTCGGGCGAGCATGGCGCTAAGAACGCGAGCGCCGGTTCTTCGAAGTACATTCCGCCGCAACCAACCAAAGCGGACCCTGGTTTCGCTCCGACGCCGGTCAAGGGTCAACCCGCTATCGCACGCATCAAACTCGATCCGGAATCCAACGACGCCATCAATGAGGCGATTTCGGAGGATGCCAACGTCATCATTGAGGAAGTTAGAAACGTTGCTCCCCATGTTGATTCGGAATTGCGCACAACCACATATTCAATGCGCGGCATTGTAGAGCCGACTGACATGCCGCCGCGTGGCGCCGACGCGGGGATGAACCGACGAGCGCTTTCTCTGATGCGCCGATCCTATTCAATGCGGTCCATCAGCTTTCCACAAGCACCGCGACCATCACCCAAGGCGAATATATCGTCAACCAACCGACCGGCGGCCACCGGCAAGGTGCTGGCCAACAATTTTGTCATCGGAACGTCTGCTTCGGCGTCTGAACTGGCGCCGCCGCACATGCTCGCCGCTGTCGAATCGACCGATCTTGAATCTGCGACTAACTCGGACAACTCGATGAACTCATCAGGCGGGCAGGTGAATGCTCAATCCGTCGAGTCAACAACTTCGCCGACTGTCACGGATGTGCATGCCAAGGCCGAAAAACCAGTCGCGGCGGCGTCGCTGCATGCCGCTCGGGATTCAGGCCGGCCGGCCGACATGGTCGTCCTGGCGCCTGCGCCGTCGCTCGATCGGTGGGATGCATACTTCTTAAGCGTGTCGAAGTATTATCAATTCACTGAGCAGCAGCATGCCGCCGGACGTCGCATTCTCGACAGCCTTCACGCGCGGGCGAGCCAATATCGCTTGGGTCGCGAAAAGCAATTCGACAATGCCGCGGGCTTGGCCGACAAGTCCCAGCGAAGCCCGATTGAGCGAACTCAACGGTCCCATCGATTCGATGTTTCACGAATTTAAGGTTCGACTTGAGAATCTGGCGACGCTGAACCAGAGACATCAGGCCACCGGCCCAGCGCCCAAGGGCTGATCGAAATTGAATCGCAGGGCGACTCTGTTCGCGATGCGTCAAAACTCAACGAGCGTCTTGAACCCGCCATACGCCATTCGCTTGCAATCGAAGGGCATGTTCTTCGGATCGCACATTGCGGCGATGCGGGGATCCTTCATGATTTGCTTGTTGACCTTGTCGCGGTGGGCCTTTGATTTGTAAACGATCCACGAAAAAACAACGGTCTCACCCGGCTTCGTCTTGATTGTCTTGGGAAACGGCACCATTCCCTTGATGTCCAAGTCGTCGCCGACACTCTCGCAATAGGACAAGGCGCCGTATTCTTTCCAAATCTTGGAGGCCTTCTTCGCGATCGCTTCGTAGGCTTTGAGGTTCTTTTTCGGGACCGGCAGCAGGAATCCATCTACATATCGAGCCATCTTGAGTTTCTCCAATAATAACAATGTCATTGATTTACGATTGAGCCAATGCCGAAGCACGTTGAATCGAGATGGGTCATTCTACAGATAAAGTGACCGAATGACTATTCCAACGGACCAATCACTTGGCCTGTCTGTTTCGATTTCGGCAACGGCAGGAATCGGCCAATGGCGAATTGGCCGGGGCCGGCGATCAAGATCGGCGCGAGCAGACCGATGAGGGCGAGGTTGTACTCGAAGCCGCCGGCCTGTTGGAAGAACCCGTTCTTGCCGTGAACCATGCCAATCGCCCCGATCATGATGACGATGAGTGAGGCGGCCGAGAACCGCGTAAGGAATCCGACGATTAGCCCCATGCCGCCAAAGAACTCACCGACCGAAACAGGATAGCCCATCGCGCCCATTTTCTTGACGGTTTCGGCCAAACCAGCTCCGCCGAATGCACCCAACATTTTCTGCGCGCCATGTGCCGCGAATATGACACCAACCACCATGCGCAGAATGAGCAAAGACACATCCACCGCCGGCCGAACCATCCTATTCGCGCCTTCATTGTTCATCGTCACACCTGTTTGCGTTTGCGCTGTGAGAGGTCTCTCGCCTATTTCATTGGGTGTTCATATTCTGCCATGGAACTTTTCACAAGCGACCGGCGATATTACATTTTCGGCCGTTGATACAACCCAAGCACATTGCCGGCCGGATCGGTGAATCGTGCCGTGATCTCCGGCGCATCAACGCCGATTTCTTGAACGATTGACCCACCGTTGGCGATAACGGCTTTGACCGCCGCATGAATATCCTCGACCATGATGTAAATCAGCAAGCCCGGCTCGGACTGCGGCGGGCGTCCCGTTACCCAGCTTCCGCTGACTTCGTTGACGGCATCGTCAAATGCGAGCTGCCCGTCGCCACGACGACGGATTTGCCAGCCGAACGCCTCTTTGTAGAAGGCAACCGACCGGTCGATGTCGGTGGCGGGGATTTCGATGTAGCAGATTTTTCCGTTGCCGTATGTCGGCTGCTTGCTATTGCCCAGGATGACATTCTCCGTATGGCATGTTGACTTGGCGGAAAACTACATTTCCATTTCACGACGTACAAGCCATTCGACAGTCGAGAGAACAATCAAGCCGAATCGCATGAAGGCTTTCAATTTGACGGCCAGGTAATTGTCACCATGCAATTGATCGTACAAAACGAGAGCATGGCTACCGGATAGCACAGACAACCCGATTCGCAGCCAACCGACCTGTTCAAACCACAGTCTGAGAAAACCGCGATCGGCTCTGGCCATCGAAGTGACTTGCGGGTGTTACCATTCGGTAATGAGTACGCGCGTACCGGTTTTCGCAAATTCGTACAACGAAATCACATCATCGTTCGAAAGTCGAATGCAGCCCATCGACGCCGGCCGACCGAGGCGCTGCTCCGCCGGCGTGCCGTGGATGTAAATGAACCTGTCGTGTGAATCAATGCCCGGCCCGCGATTTTTGCCTTCCTCCAGCCCACGAAGCCACAAGATGCGGGAAAGAACCAGATCCTTCGTTGTTTCGTCGCCCGGTTTCCAGAATTCCCCCGGTCGGCTTTCGACTTACGAGAACCGCCCCTTTTGGCAGGCCGTCGCCGATGCGCTCATCAATGAAGTGCCACCCCAGCGGCGTCTGATAAGAATTCTCCCTGCTGCCGACACCTTTTTCGGCGGTCGAGCAAGTGTATACAAAAGCGATGCGGCCGTTCTCGATTCCGACGAGTTGCTGTCTGGCCACGGACACCCAAAGTCCGAGCCTGCCGCCCGTTTGAGTGTCCCAATCCGCTTGTTGCAACCTCGTCCATTCGACATCGGGCACAGCGCTGTCCTTCAGCAACTCATGCTTATCCCGTTCGACCGCATCGGCGCCGGTTCGGCAACCCACGACGGAAGTGAGAACAAGCGCCAAGCCCAAGATGATCTGTTTACCTTGCATCGAGTGCGAAAGCGTAACGAAGGGACGCGGGTGTATCAAACCGTGCATGGGGAGCACGCGTCATCCGCCGACGTGTCATAAGGCCATGACGGCGTCATGAGGCGCAGATGCGACTTGCGCATTGAATCCAAAGCGGGACGGAGTTGGCGGGCATGGAGCATCGATGAATGCGGAGGGCGGATTACATCCGGTTGGATCCCCCGATGTTGCCGGCGCTGCTCCCAAGTGCGGTGACTTATTTCAGCGATTTTCGCAACAAGTCCGCCAAGTCTCGACGACATTTGTCACCGATTTGCTTTTGGCAGGCCTTGGGGCTGAGCTTGGTTTTATATCCCTTGGAAGTGGAATCGACTTTGATTCCGAATTCCGCAAGCGTGGTCAGATCGCGAAAAATGGTCCTTCGCGATGCCTTCAGCTTGGTCGTCAGGTATTCGGCCGTAGGCCGGTCGGCACTTTGAATGACCTTACAAAGCTTTGACAGGCGGGCCAGTTGGTCGCCGTCGATCGAAAGTGCATTCGCCATTACATCGCTCCTCCATAACAAGGTTTACCCGAGATTCATGGGGACAGCATATTCCTTTGGGAGTGCCACATCAAGGGTGGCACTCTCAACGGGGAAAACGTCAATTGGACGCCAAAAACAACGTTTTTCATCTACGACAATTTGAGAGTGCATCGAACGGGATCGAGCCCCGCACCCTGCCCGAAAAAGAATTTTGAGAATTTTTTGATTTTTTTTGAGCGCGCGGCCTGAAACCATCTTTTTAGTACATAGGGAAATTCGCGCCTTTGGAAGAATGGGTTGCGCACACCCAATTGATTCCGGCGGGAAAGTTGCAATGCACCATCTTGGGTGCATGCGGAAGAAGGTTGACAGAGCATGGATTTTTCAAAAATGAATAGTTTGCGCGCCAAGCGGTCCGGCCGGCATGTGGGTCCGACCGCGGATCGTCTATTGAGATTTCTATCCCTTTTCTTTCATCGCCTCGATGGCGTTACGTACGAAGAGATCGGCGACGAATTGAAAATCAGCAAGCGAACCATGTTTCGATACATGAAGCGGCTGAGGGCCGCCAAACTGGATATTCAATACCAGCACGAATCGGGCCGTCACCGACTGCAGTTCATCACTCCGGCCATTTTCTCAATTCTCACGACTGAAGAAATGGCGGCGATCGTTTTCTTTGCGAATGGGAACTTTCATTCGACGACTGGTTCGTTCCTGGCCCGTCGTCTGCGATCGGCGCTGCGCAAGCTTGCCACGTCCATCGAACAGAGCTTCAAGTCCGACATGAATCTCCTCGAGCGCGAAGTCGATTCGCTGCGCAATGAAGCCGCGAAGCGCGCGGGTATGCGCTCCGCATAACTGTCACAAGCCCGCCTCGCATTCAACTTTCAGAATTTATTATTCTTTTTTGAGAATTAATGAGCGCGCGGGCCATTTTTCTCTTTTTAGTAATAGGCAATTGCATATCAGGCCGCGCGATCGCGGCAGGCGATGGCCACAGTTTCACGGACCGCACCAAACCGACACGAGCGCCAATCATCTGACACCCAGCGACGGGCCTTTCGCTCGCTGCCCGGTACCGGTGCGCCCGCATATTGAGGTGAAATCATCATGACTCTGCGGACCGGACTTGCCGCTTGTTTCGCGACCTTTTTCATGGTCTCTCTGGCAAATGCATCGCCACCTCCCGACAAGTTTGAACTGCATTGTGTGCTTCCCGCCGATCCGGCTACCGGCGCGCACTTTCAATTGCTAATAAACCTGGTTCCAGTTGCGCAGAATGGAAATACAGTGGGCTGGAGCGTCAGTACGATCGATATCATGCAGTTTGACTCGGGCAACTCGGAGATCGGTCGCTGGAGTGATCAATCATCCACATTGAATACGGCCGACGGCCTCTTCTGGATCAGACACGAAAACCCTGGCACGCCAGAACTCTCGGAGTTTCAGGCATTGCCGCTGCTGACCGGGGCGGCCCCGGAGGCCGGCGCTGCGACGACACCGTCATTGGAATATTCGCTGGAGGCCAATTCAACAGCGGCCGAAGTGTCGGGCAGCGTCATGGTCAAGGAGATGAACTACGTGCTCAAGTTTGCCGACGAATTCGAGCCTGTGGCCGAGGGAGAGGATGATCCTATTTGGATTGATGAGGAGGAAAGCACAATATCGCAGGCAGAATTGCTTGTGGTGTAATTGGGTCGAGCAAGCTTCGCACCGTCTTTGCCCTTAAGCGAGACAAAGCTGTGTCAATCAGAGGGCACTGATGAATGGTCAGTGCAACTTTCTTGGAACGACAAATGACTAGGAACAACCCAACTGAACCAAAGAGCGATTCTGTGTCGGGAGTAATCCCGCAATTGAAGCACTTGGCTGAATCGTGTGCGATGCTTGACCGGCTGATGAAGGAAATACCAGGGAGCAAGTCCTATGGCGATCGAATTGCCGGAACCGATTCAACTTTGGCTGGGAAGTGCGAGCCGCAATACGATTCTAAACGTCGTTGAGTATTGCCTGGCACGATTAATTGCCGGCGACCATGAAGATGAAGAAAATGAGAAAACCTAACGATTGTCGGCCACCATTGATAATGAAGGCACTCGTTTCTGCGACCTGCGGTCGATCAAGTCGCGGTTTATCTTGATGCCGGCAAAGTGCTGGAAGTAAATGCTTCGGCGAATTTGCAATTTACCGGCTGCGTAAAGTGATTCCAATTGCGACTCGATTTCGTCATATATCACGGAGGCCTCCAGATCATCCTCAGCTGTTCTTCTAAAGAGGTGCCAGGTAGCCATATGCGTCCTTGACAATATGACATCAAGATGGCACTCCACGAGGTCCCGATTTTCCCGCAAGAGGTCGGTTCGCATCGCAAGGGCTAGCGAGAGATAGTAATGGGATTCGTCAGGACACCCGATGCCGTGGGCGCACTGACCGGCCCAGTCGAGCGTATTGGCCAATTCCTGTCGGAGAGCATCATTCGATTCATGCTTCATCAAGGACTCAAACAATTCGATCGCGATTTGAAAATCCGCGGCGGCGGCGAAGGGATCCTTCAGTTTGTATTTTGCGACACCACGGTGTCGATAGCAGGCGGCCTTCAGGAACTGCCAGTCAAACGAGGATGCATCGCCGGGCTGGTAAGAATCAATTAGCTCAAACGCCTTTTGGCAGGCGTCGAGCGATTCCTCATAGGACTTCATTTCAGTTTGAAGCAGGCCGAGTCTGGCGTAAGCCCGTGCAAGATGAAATCTCCATTGAACATTGGATGGATTGGCCAAGACGAGGTATTGCCCGTTTTCGATGGCGGACAGAATTATCGCTTTAGCCTCACGCAGCCTTCCCTGTTGTTTTACATTGTCAAATAGTCCGCACTGGACGATGGTTTGCGAATGGCGAGCATCCGCATCGGTCGGCCGTCTCGACAGGAGTTTAGAATAGAGTTGCAGCGAATTCTGCAGAGCGCTTTCAGTCGTGATCCAATCTCCATATTGTTTGTAGATTGCCGCCCTGTTTTCATAATGTTCCGCGATCAGGCGTAGGACGGCCGGTTCATCCGGTTCCATTGGGTTATGGCGTGTCAGAATCTCCGCGCTGGCGTCGTTGATCGCTTTGGCTTTTTGATAATCTCGATTTTGCACAAGGAAACTGTCATACGAAATGCGGGCGCGCAGCAATGAGACGAAGAATGCTTCGCCTTTGGGGTCGTTGGCGCTTTTTTGTTCGCAAAGTCTGATGGCCTGTTCGAAATTGCGAACCGGTTCGCAATTCACCTCTCCCAGCGCGGTCCACGCGCGGATAAGCAGAAGGTGCTCTTCATTGGTGAGCGAAGAAATGTCGCGCCCCGAATTAAGATCATGAACGGCCGTCTGGTAAATCTGTATTGCTTCATCGTGACGACCTTCGACGACCTCCAAGTCGCCCAAATTGAGCCGAACGCCGACTTCAAGGTCCATCAGCGACACATCTTCGGATGCGATTTTGCGCAGTTGCTGAAGGTCCGGACCTAGAGCCTGGTGGAGCTCCCGACGAGCTTCGTCGCCGCCGGCCAGCGGTTTGATGGCGTTGTTGATTTCCCCAAGGGTTCGATTGATGAGATTGTGCGAAAGCTGCGCCGCCAAACGGGCCGTATCGCGTTGTTTGAGCGCTTCATTGCGCTGCTGCGTGACGACGATGCCGGACAATACGCCGGACACCATCAGAATCGCCGCGGCGGTCAACGGCCATCGAAATCTGATGATTGCCTTGCGAATGGCATATGCCCTGCTTTGATCGCTGAGTGCCTTGACGGCCTCGCCGCGCGAAAAGCGGTCCAAGTCGTCCGCCATTGCTTCCGCTGATTGATAGCGTTCGTTGGTATCCGTGCGCAGGGCCTTAATGATGATCGCCCGCAAGTCAACAGGCACGTGGCACAGCGGAGACAAAGCGCCACGACCCTGAAGATCGACAAACCGTCCATTCACAATGGCATTGTGAATGGCATGCCCGTCGGAGTCGGAATCGTACGGCAGCGCGCCGGTCAGGGATTCAAATAAAATAACGCCCAGCGCATAGATGTCGGAACGCGTGTCGATCCGGGAAATGTCGCCGCGGGCCTGTTCGGGGCTCAAGTAGCAAAGCGTGCCGACGATCTGTCCCGGAAGCGATAGTCGATCTTGCGCGTCGAACAACTGTGAATCGCTTACGACGGCGGCCAGCCCAAAGTCCAGCAGGTGGGGCTCATGGTTGTCGTCAATCATGATGTTACTGGGCTTCAAGTCGCGATGAATGATTCCCTTTTGATGGGCGTGGTTGACAGCCCGAAGAATCTTTCCGAAAAGGCCGGCGAGGTGTTTTGTCGAAATCGGTTCAATGACCAGAAAATCATCGAGCCGCCCAGCCATCCATGTACTCAATGACGAGGTAGGGGCGTCCGTTCAGGACGCCCGGAGTCATGAATCTTGATGATATTCGGATGATCGAGATTGGAGATGAAGCGAATTTCCCGCGCAAACCGCCCGGCTAGGTGGCCCATTGATGTTCTCGTTGTCGAGGATTTTGAGGGCGACCAGCCTTTCGGTGGACTTTGCTCCGCCAGCACCAGAACACTCTGGCCGCCGTGTGCGAGAATTTGTATCGGCCGAAGCTCCGGAATCGACGTTTCGATTTCGTGGAGCAATCGATCGGCGGGCGTCTGGTTGTCAAAACTGAATCGGCTCATGGTGTTATTACTGATCCATCCCGGCACGATGACAACCAGGCTATTCTACACAGGTCCGGCCGGTAACAGCGGTGCTAAATCCTAACTGATGTGATGTCGACGCGAGCGGGAATGGCGCCCGGGGTCTCATCCATCACGATCGGCCCATGGGCATGTTATCGCCCGAATCACTGAAGTAATTTCCCGGCTTACCCATTAGATGCCGCAATTGTCGAATCCCCTGAGCCAGTATGCTTCGCACGGCCGATTCCGTCGTGTCCATCGACTGCGCAATGGAGTGGATAGGCCTTTCCTCAATGTACCGCATATGAAGCGCGATGCGCCTGTTCTCAGGCAGTTCTGTCAATGCTTCGCGCATGCGTCGAATGGCATCCTTGGTCGCGGCATCCTGGACGGGCGTAGCACATCGTTCCGATGCGATCCTCAAAAGCACGGACAAGGAGCTTCGGCTTCGGGTCGCAGTAATCACGCGATGGCTTCCACTGCGCCGCGTGGTCAATCTTGTCTTGATTGCGTCGAGTAGTTTGAACCGGGCCAGATTTTTCAGCCATTGGCCGGTGGCTTCTGGGTTTCGTGGAACGAATCGGGAATCCTGCCGAAATGCTTCGGCAAGAACTTCCTGCGTCAAATCGGCGGCCGAAACGAGCGTTCGGAGCTTTATTGGAATTCGTTGTTGCAAATATTGCTCAACCCGTGGGACATGGGGGAGCAGAACCCGCTCCAGCTCAGCGCGCTGCGGCGAAGTTGCTTCGCTGGATGCTTTTCCATGCATATGATGGCCCCTTTTGCACTATGTAGTACTTAAGAATCGAAACATAAGCTGCAATGGCTGTATTATAACACAGGCTATAAGGGGGGCAGAACATAATTTTAGTCGGGAAAAGGCGTACTTGGCCGAAACGAAACGACCCCAAGATGGGCGTCATTCCACCGGCTTACATAACAAGTTGGAGCAGATTCGCCCGTAAATCCTTGCGACATGGCTGGATAGCAGGGTGATTCAGTTGGTTCGGCTTTCGAAGTCAAACCCCGCCGAGAAGACGGGGATCAGATTACAAGGACGCAAAAAAAACCGATGTGGGCGAGATTTTCGTCGGCCGCGATTCAGATCACATGACCGGTTTACTTGTTCGGGATGTCATAGATCGACAGGGTGCCAGTTGCAGTATCCAGCACCGCCGCCGTGTGAATCGCCGCGCGGTGCAGCGCGCCCGGATTAATCAACCGGCAGCCATTTTTGCTGTCATCCGCAAACTGATGTGTATGTCCGTAGAAGATGAAATCGTACTTTCTACTTGATGCTGCCGCGTTGAATTCACGCTCGTGACCGTGAAACACCGCACATCGCTTGCCCGCATCTGTAAATGTCACCGGTACCGCCGGCCATGGCAGACCGAGTGCCGCGACATATCGCTGCATGGTCGAATCCGGGTCGTCGCAGTTGCCCCAAACGAATACAGCATCGCGGCC
This sequence comes from Planctomycetota bacterium, assembly GCA_016712275.1. Classification (GTDB taxonomy): domain Bacteria; phylum Planctomycetota; class Phycisphaerae; order UBA1845; family UTPLA1; genus JADJRI01. The sequence continues at coordinate 50,566 of JADJRI010000011.1, read as the reverse complement.
GGCCAACTCGTCCAGCACATTCATACCGCACAAATCGCCGCAGTGAACGAATCTTGTCGCCCCGCACGAATCGAGCAGGACGATGGCGTGCTGTTTCGGCGGCATCGCCGTGGCTGTCGGAAAGTATTCCAATTTTCATGTCGCCGCCTGCGCGCCGTCGCCATCGACGTCTTCCGGCACATTCCAGTTATCCAGCCATCGGGCATTATCGCCAAGCAGCACATGAGGATGGACCTTCAACTGCGTGAGCAGTTCGCACAGACCGAATTCCTCGTTGTCGATGGCATCGGTGACTTTGTCGAGAATGCGGCCGTCGTAGACGGCGCAGCAGGGGTGCATGCGATGGCCTTTGGGCGATGCGGGATCTTCCGTCTGGCATACCACCGCATCGGCTCGAAGCACATGCGCCGCGCCGGACATCCACTTGAGAAGCGACGGCCCGAGTCGCGGCATGTCGCACGAGAGCATGAGTCCGTAGCGGCTCTTCATTCTTGACAGCAGCGTTTGCAGTCCGGCGATCGGCCCGATGTCCTCGTGCTCGTCGGGCCAGACGGGCAGCTCACGCAGGGACATGGGCAAATCGAACGGCGGCGTGCCGAGCAACACGACGTTGGACGTGGTCTGTCGCGCCACCATGGCGGTGCGCTCGAGAAGCGTGCCGCCCTCGACCTGAATCAGTGCCTTTGGTCTGCCCATGCGGCTGCTTTGGCCGCCCACCAGAATCCCGATTGTCTCGCCAGACACGGTACTCTCCGTCACTTGGTTTCACGATAACGCAAGACCTTGATACCCCGTATTTTGCCGGAAGACGCCAGATAATCCAGCAGCGGCTCCTCGCGAACTTTGGGATCGGCTGAATGAATCAACATGGGTCGGCCCCGGGTGTCGCGACCAGCGATGAGTCCCATGTGGCCGACAAATGGTGCGTCGGCCGTGCCGCGGACGATTTCAATGATGTCGCCCGTCATCAATTGGGCCTGTGCGTTCTGAACCGCGTTGCCTGGGAGGAATGTTGTTTCGAATGGCTCAATGGGAATGTCCTGTCCGATGTTGTACTTTTTGAAAAAAGAGGCTCGATCGACTGCTTGGTGCATCGGAGCGATCGATTTCGGTGCGATGGACCTGGTCACGTCTTCAAAGGCCCATGCATTGTTGATGTTCCAGTCGGCCTCGGTGAAGTGGTTGCGGGTGAGCATGCCGACTTTGCCGTCTTTGTAGCGAATGCGAAGCAGCGCGTCGAAGAAAGAGTGCCAATCATCGCCGAGAGCCATCGCATACACGTGCTCGACAAAAGTGACGCAGTCGCTGGCGGAAAGGCAATAAAGGGGATCGGGGTCTATGAGTTCGTAAGGGAATTCGCCGAGCAGATAGAGCTTGTAGGGTTGGCCGATGAGTTGTCTTGCGAATTGCGCCGCGCGCTGCGGGACGGTCAGCATAATGCCGCTTTGTGATTGCAGGTAGGCATCGAGTTCGGCTTCGGAATACTCGAACAGCTTTTTTGTGGGTTGGGTGGATGCGGCCGGTGCAGTCCGAACGGCCGGGGAGCACGCGGTGGAAAGTGCGATTGCAAGGGTGACTGCGACTGTGATCAGTCCGGGAAGTGGCTCGCCTCAATAGCGGAAGAACCGATGGGCGAAACAATGTTGCATAAACGGAGCTGCATACGGTGCCTCCGCTGATGCCAAGGGAACTGCGATTGAAGAATGATTCGCGCACAAGAGAATGAGCGCGCGGATGAGCGACCACGCGCTGCGTGCTTATTTGCGATGGCGGGCAACTCGTTGAAAGGCTGGAATTCACGCGATTCATCGCCGCAAGGCGAAACACGGATTCAAAACTCACGCCGCTGTCGGGCCGACGGTACATTCAGTTGGGAACGATACTTCGCAACCGTCCGGCGGGCCAGTTGAAAGCCGGCCACTTCCATTTTTTTGGCGATTTCATCGTCGGACAGCGGGTTGGCCTTGTCTTCGCCGTCGATGATTTCCTTGACACGGGACTTGATCGCATCCCAACTGACGCTCTCGCCGGTCGAGTCGGTCGTGCCGCCGGTGAAAAACATGCATCGGGTAAATTCCGCGCGGGGTCTGCAGATATTTTCCATCGACCGTGCGGCTGATGGTCGAGGCATCGCAATTCAGTTCCTCGGCCAAATCCCGCATGCGCAGAACATTAAGAAATTGCGGGCCGAAGTCGAAGAAGTCGCGCTGGCGCTCGACGATGATCTTGGCCAGTTCCAATAGCCGCTGCCGGCGAAATTGAATCGCATCGATCAGCATGGAAGCGGCCTCGGCCCGGGCGCGAATGAACTCCTTTGCGGCCTTGTCTTCGTCGCGGTCCTGCAGCATGCGCCTGTAATGGTTCGAGATTCGCAGACGGGGCGTGTTGCCGCGGGCCAGGCGCACGGTGTAGCCGTCGGCATCTTCGTCATGATCGATGATGATGTCCGGCGAGACGCGGGGCACGTCCTCCGATCGGACAAGGAGTCCGGGATGGTGATTCAGTTTGCCGATGATCTTGAGTGCCGCCTTGATGTCATCGATGCTCCGGCCGGTTTTGCGCGAAACCAACGGAAACTGGTTTTTTCCCAGATCGATCAGATGATCCTGCACGAGTGCCGCCAGAAACGGGTCGACATCGCCCGTGGATTCCAACTGAATCATCAGGCACTCGGCCAAATCGCGGGCGCCCACGCCGGTCGGCTCGAGCGTCTGAACATGTACGAGCGCGGCATCGAGCGCGGCGCGGTCGATGGTCGGCATGCGCGACAGGGCGATTTCCTCCATCAGCCCGTCATTTTCCTCGGCCGATCGCTTGACGATCAGCGGGCGGGATTCGGCGACATCGCCGTTTTGCCCAGGCCTGTGGTGTTCGCGCTCCGTGCGGAGATAACCGTCTTCGTCCATCCATTCGATAATGGCCCGGCCGGCCTTGGTCACGGCGTGATCCGCTTCGATCAGGCCCCACTGGCGAATCAGGCTTTCGGTCAGGTTCTCGCCGCGGCTGGCGGTATTGGCCATCGCGTCCATTTTCGCGTCGCGCTCGCCGTCATAGGAGCCGGGCGACCGGGCATAGGGCTGATCGCCGGGGTCCATGTCGAGGTTTTGCGTCAGTTCATCGAGCCGCTCGAAGCTCTCAGCCTCCTGCTTTTGTTCTTCGTTGGTAACGGTGGATTCGGTCGGTTCGGCATCGAGCTCGCTGGGTGCGGATGGATCGATTTCTTCCAGAACCGGATTGGACTCCAGCTCTTCTCGGACGCGGGCTTCAAGGGCCATCAGGGGGAGCTGCAGAATCTCCATGGACTGGATGAGCTGCGGGCTAAGCCGCTGCTCCAGCCGCATTTGCTGCGAAGGAATCATGGAGAGATATTGTGCCACTTAAACTCCCTGCAAATCGCCGCCACAAAGCGGCTTAGCCGCCGAACCTGATGCCTATTTCGGTTGCAGCGTGCCGACGCTGCACGGAATTATAACATGTTTCAGGTGTCGCGCAGGATTTTTTCGGCCTTGAGGCATGGAAATTGCCGGGGGCGGGTTTCAATCCGTCCATCGCGAGCCGGTTCGTGTCGAACCGGGGCCCGTTGTGACGATGCCGGTGCTCGATTGGCAAAAGAGCATGTTATTGAGATATTCAGAATTGGCGAATTGAGGATTCGCAACTCGGTTACGGGTATCCTGAGAGAATGCACCGTCAGTTGAAGCCGCGCCGTCCAATCAGCACTTCGCATATTTCCAATCCCGCGTCTTCCCCTCCGCAATCCACTCCAGCGCTTGCTCCATCCGCTTGTCGCGCGTCGCGTCCGTTTTCGCCTCGGTCAGCCATTCGACATATTCGCGCTTCTTGCTCTCGGAAAACGCCTCGAAATGCGACATCGCCTTCTTGTTCTTCTTCAGCGCGGCCGTGAAGTAGGGCGGGACGACAAGTGCCTTCTTCGGCTTGGGCTTCGGCGCATCCGGCTTCACGCCTGATTCATTCAATTCCATCGCCCGCTTGATGTACTTGATCATCTCCTTTTTCGGCGGCAGGTCCTTCACGCTCGTGATCCGGCCGAACAGCCCCATCCCCTCGTCGGCCTTGCCCTTCGTGCCCTTGTCTTTGCCGAATATCTGCTCCGGCGTCCATTTCCAGAAACCGACCGCACAATGCTCCTTGAATGCGGCCATGTTGACGAGAATGCCCTTGTACATGAAGAACGGCGCGCTCCACTTCATCGTCTCTTCGACGTCCGGACAGGCGGTGTGAATCCAATCGCGAAGGTTCGTCAAGATAGGCTGTGCGAATTCGGCGGACTTGGTGATATAGGCGTCAATGCGTGCATCACGAGTTCCCATGAGCTACCTCCACAATGTTTTGTTAACAGACTAATCGCCGAACTTAGAATGTCCGCCTACCCTCAATCGCATCCTGCAAAACCGCCCGGCTGGCATACTCAATCTGCGATCCGCTCGGCAGCCCCCGCGCCAGCCGCGTGATCTGCACGCCGCTGTTCGCCAGAACGCTCTTGATGTGCAGCCCCGTCCCCTCGCCTTCCATCGTCGGGTTCGTCGCGAGAATCACTTCCTTGATCCCGCCGGCCTTCACACGCTTCACCAGCGCGTCGATCGTTAAATCCCCCGGCTCGATGCCGTCCAGCGGCGCGATATGCCCCAGCAAAACATGATAAACCCCGCGCACCAGCCCCGTCGTCTCCAGCAGCATCAAATCCTTCGGCTGCTCGACCACATACACCTGCGACGGGTCACGCTTGGGGTCGATGCAAATCGGACAGGGATCGGCCTCCGTCAAATTGAAGCAGATGCGGCAATGCCGCACATTCTCCTTCACCTCCCGAATCGCCCCTGCGAGCGCGAGAGCCTCCTCCTTGTTCGACTTAAGAATATGAAATGCCAACCGTTCGGCACTTCGCGGCCCGATGCCCGGCAGCTTATTGAACTCTTCCTTGAGCCGGGTTAGTGATGGTGGAAGTTGATCGGCCATAATTCATCCAACTGGTGTTTCGGTGACTTGCCGCCATTCTCGATTGATGCGAGTCGTCGTGTCGCGGCTTATCGCGCGAAGGGTGTGGCACCGGCTATTAGCCGGTGCCACACCCTTCGCCGATTGTCTTGAATTCGAATTCTCGACGTTTCGACTTTTCGCCGCCTCATCCGCCTAGCATTGAATCCAACCCCGGAATATTCATCCCACCCGTCAGTTTCGCCATCTCCGCCTTCATCCCCTCGGCCGCCTTCTTTTGCCCTGCGGCCACCGCCGCTTTGATCAGGTCTTCCAGCATTTCGACATCGCCGCCGCTCATGGCCTCCGGGCTGATCTTGATCGATACCAGCTCCAGCGCGCCGTTGACGGTCGCCATCACCATTCCCGCGCCGCTGTCCGCCTCAAACCGCATGTTGGCGGCCTGCTCGCGCATCTCCTGCATCTTGGCCTTCATCTGGCCGACCTGCTTCATCATGCTGCCGATTTCGCCGAGTTTTCCAAACATTCAAGACTCCTGAGTAGTCGACTCTATATCGTCGGAATCGGATTCTATTCCGGCCGCAGGCATCTGACGATGCGGCTTGACTTCCACAATGCTGCCGCCGAACAGGTCGAGCGCCTGACGGACAAGGGGGTCGGCCTGCGCGACCTTGATGTCCTCCTGCGTTGTGCGTCTGGGAAACGGCAGGGGCGGCAGCGGTTTTGCGGGAATGACCGGTTGTTCCAATCCGCGGACCTCACTGGGCTCGATGTTGTCGGGCGATAAGGGTCCGCTGGATTCCGTCGTGAATCTCGAAGCCGGTTTCGCGGTTTTGGGCAAAGGGCGACGCGATGCGGGCGGCGGGACCGATTCGTGCGTATTCGCCCTTGCGGACAAGTCGGTCGATTCAATCTCGACTGCCGAAGGATCACCGGCTATCTCGTTTTTTTTTTTTCGCCCGCGGCCGGTCGGGCGGGCGGAGCGAACGATCGTGTCGGAGCAGAAGCAGGGCGGGGCGGTGCCGCGCCCGATCCACCGCCTGAAGTTGCACCACCGTTGATATGATTCAGCAGCGATTCAACGGATGAGTAATTCGACGCTTCGGCCAGTCGAATGATCCCGGCCTCGACCAAGGCACGTCCGCTGCCGCTGGTCTTCACCGAGCGCCGCAATTCTTCCAACACGGAAATCATGAACACATAAGCGCCGCCGTCGAACTGCCTGCTTTGTTCGACCAGCTTCGATCGCAAACTGGCGGGCACATCGACCAGATTTGTCTCTTCACCCGCGACGCGCAGCACCATCAAATCCCGCAACTGCGCGATCAGCAGGCTGCACCAGTTGTCCGGCGTCGCGCCGCCGCCAAGGCAGCGGTCGAGCACGTCCAGCGCGCCGGCTGCGTCGTTTTCGCCCAGCTTATTGATGAGTTCCGCGTTCAGTTCGTCGTGCGCGGCCGGGAAAAGCTCGTCGACGATTTCGCCGGTGATTTTTTTGCCGGCCATCGAAAGCACCTGGTCGAGCAGGCTCAGCGCGTCGCGCATCGAGCCATTCGCAAGCCGTGCCAGGCGCTTGGCAGCGGCGTCTTCGATGGTGACTTTTTCGGATTTGCAGATGGATTGAATCTGCCCGGCAATCTCCTCCGGCGAAATCGACTTGAATTCGAACCGCTGCACCCGGCTGAGAATCGTGGCCGGCACTTTGTGTGTTTCCGTCGTTGCGAAAATGAACTTCACATGGCTCGGCGGCTCTTCGAGTGTCTTGAGCAGGGCGTTGAATGCGCCGGTGCTGAGCATGTGAACTTCGTCGATGATGTAAATCTTGAACCGCGACCGCGTCGGCCGATAGACCGCATTGCTACGAAGCTCGCGAATGTTGTCCACGCCCGTGTTGCTGGCCGCATCGATTTCGACCACATCCACGTCGTCGCCTCGGGAAATACCAATACACGAATCGCACTTGCCGCAGGGCTTGGAGGTCGGTTTGTCGCCAGCGTGGCAATTCAGCGCCTTTGCGAGAATACGGGCCATGGACGTTTTGCCGACGCCGCGCGTCCCGCAAAAGAGGTAGCCGTGGTGGACACGATCCTGCTCAATCGCGTTGTTCAGAGTCGATACAACGGCGGGCTGCCCCACGACCTCGTCGAAGGTCTGGCTGCGGAACTTTCGGGCTAATACGGTGTATGACATGAATTCGCCGTCGTTTCCAAATCGACTATTGCGCTTAGATTCCGAATGTAAATGAAAAAGGCGAACACGATTTCACGACCGTGATTCGAGTCCCTCTTTTTTCCATTTTACATTCTACATTTTTCATTTCCCCTGTCGTTCAAGTCCGGCTCGGCGATCCACGGCACACGGGCTGGCAAAGCTGGGCTGCTTGGTTTCCCACCTGACCCGATTTCCCGGCCAGGACGTTGCTTGGGACCGAGCCGGACTTGAACGACAGGTTTTTGCCCGCGATCGGTCGCGGACCAGGCAAATTGTAGCAGCCGAGCGACTTTTAACCAGTTGACCGATTTCGAGCAAAATGGCTTGGAAGGACCGCCGCGTCATCGTTTTCACAAGCGCGCAAAAAAGCACGCGCACAAAATAGGCGCGTGCAGGAAATGCCGAGAATAGACGAATCGGCAAGTGCCGATCAGCCTTACCGGGACTTGCCGATCACGATTTCAAGCTGCTTGCGAATGGAGGGGTTCAACTGACCCGTCTTTTTGTACATTTTGGCGATGGCTTCGATTGTCCATTCGAGCATCGTGGACGAATCGCCCGCCCAGCTTGCCAGGTCCGCGCCGGGAACCTGCGACAGTTTCAGCGCCACCTTCACCGGCGGCGGAACCCGATGGGCCGCCTTGAGGCTTCCGGTTGTGAATACATGATTCTTGTGCTGCCATTCGCGCAGAAACCGCGAAACGGCCTCGCGCGCCTGGATGTCCGAGATTTTCCCGATGACGGACGTAACACGATTAGGCAGAATCATTGTTCGATCTCCTGCAGAGTTGTTTCACACTCATCAGCAACCGCGCCACGAAATGCTCGCGGTACCGGCTGAACTTCCCGAAGCAAGTGTACATTATAGACAACGTAATCGGCGCAGGAAAGCGCCGATCGAATTGCAAAATTCTGCGTGCAAATGGGGCACACCGGATACGCATGCCGCGAACACGCTTTTATTCCAATTCGCGCGGTACAAAGGGCACATCGGTGATCGTAATGCTCTTGATCTTGAGCGGCTCTTTCGGGTGGCGCAAGTCGTCTGTGGGCGTTTCGCCCAGCCTGCGCAGTGTTTCGAGCGATTCGGGCCCCTGAATGCGGCCGAAAGCGGTGTAATTACCATCCCACTTCGGCTGCCGACCCAGGCAGATGAAAAACTGACAACTGCCTGAATTCACATCACCTTGGATGAGAGCCATTCCAACGGTGCCAAGATCGAAGGGCGTGTCATTGAATTCCGGCGCGAATGTGCGTCCATCGGTTCGCTTTCCCGTGCCATCGCCATTGGGGCAGCCGCCTAGGATGAACTGATTCTGATACACAAGGTGAAACGTCTTGGCGTTGTAGAACCGGTCCTGAGCCAGTTGGATGAAATTCTCGACGTGCTTGGGCGCTTTGTCGTAAAGGAGCGACATGACCATGCTGCCGTAATTCGTTTCGATCAGGGCCTGCTTATAGGCCACGACTTCGATTTGCAACGGCGCTGTTTCGACCGCGCCGGCATACGGTTTCCAACGCAATTCGTACTTGCCGCTTTGATGCAGGCCGGGATAAAAGCGAGCGACATCGAATCTCAGGCCGACGGTCCCGTAGGGCGCCAACGTTATCACAGGCACGGGGTATTGAGGTTTGCGGGTCACGCGCCCGCCCATGTCGGGGTTTGATTCCGCGGCGATCTCCAGTCCACGAAAGTTCTGACCTGAGAACACATGCTCCAAGGGCAGACCCATACCGTGTTCGGAGGTTTCTTTGCCTTTCAATGCGCCGGGTACCGAAAGCGTTACGGGAGAACCGGTCTTATTTTGTATGACGAATTCAACGAAAAGCGGGCTTCCGACCGGTATGATGGTTCGATCGGAGCGTAGCAATACGCGAATTGCGTTGGAAATGGGCTCTTCGACGATTTGCTCGTCGTTGGGCGCTGCATCCCCAATCGGCGGCGTTTGTGCCGTCGCTACAGTCAAAAGTAACAGCAGCCAGGTCGACATGCTGGTCATGATCCCCTCTTTGCGGTTGTGTGTTTCTTAATAAAATCGCCCGGCGTCCCAATCGACAGCGAGCCGGTGACACAGCCTTTCGTGGCTGTATGTGGGCCGACATCGTACTCAAAATCAGCCCGAGATTCCATGACCCGCCTTATGCACCGGACCCGGATACGACCGTGGCGACAGTCTTGAACAGGATGAGTAAATCCAGCCTGAGCGACCAGTGATCGATATACAGCAAATCCAGCCGCATCCATTCTTCGAATCCGATGTGATGCCGGCCCTTGATCTGCCAAATGCACGTAAGTCCCGGCCGCATCGACAGTCGCCGTCGTTGCCAACGATCGTACTTGGCGACTTCGGCCGGAATCGGCGGCCGCGGGCCCACGATAGCCATATCGCCTTTCACCACATTGAAGAGCTGCGGAAGTTCGTCGAGGCTCCAACGTCGAAGCATTTTTCCAATTTTTGTCACCCGCGGGTCGTTCTTGATTTTGAAGACGGGTCCGGAGGATTCGTTTAGATGCGCAATTTTCGCCTGATTTGATTCGGCATTGGGGTCCATTGTGCGAAACTTGTACATCAGGAATTCGCGCCCATTTAGGCCGCTTCGCCGCTGGCGAAAAAAGATCGGTCCCGGCGAGCAGAGTTTGATGAAAATCGCGCATATCAGCATTATCGGCCCCGTCAGTGCGATTCCGACAATCGCAAGGACAAGATCGAAGAGTCTTTTGACGGCCAGAAGCTCGGGAGAATGGCGCGCCGGAGTGTAGGCCAGCAACGGCACTCCATGAAAATCCACCATTTCCGGCGTTGAATGACACGTCATTGACTCCGCTTGAACGTGGGCCGTTACGCCCACTTCTTCGCACAATCGCACATAGGGCAGCGAATCGGAAACATGGTCGAGAGGGGCCGAAAAAATAACTTCATCGACCACTTCGCTGTCTAATATCGGACCTAGCTGCTCGATTCCACCGAGAATAAATCGCGATTCGACCTCGTCGGTTTGGTTCTCCCAAGGTCCTCTCAGATGCCCTAATACAACCGGCCGGCCTAGTACAACGTTGCTAAAAAGACGCCTCAGCCGCACGGCCTCACGGCTCGTTCCGACGATAAGCACACGGTGCTGCCGGCGCGATCCAAGCCATCGGCCGAGCCAGCCGGTTATACCGCGCGCCGCCACGGTGGTCGCGGGCAGCATTATCGAAACGAACCCGATCTGGGCGCGGGGATACAGTTCCCGCGCGAATAGAAGCGCGATGGCCGACATCGCCAACGCCAGTGCTCCACCGCCCGCCAGCGCCGTGCGAAACACCCAGTGCACCGTGCGCCATTTTTGCGCATACCATCCCAGCCAGTTTAGAATCAGGGGCCAAACGAAGGGCAGAAACGCCAGCACCGTCATATGAATTCGGACCGTGCTTTGCCCGCCGATCTCCTCAGGCCAGTCTGTTCGCATCCAGAAATGACAGCGCAATAGATCGGCAACCAAATAGGTGACTGCGACGGTGATCGCATCGGCCGCGATCATGGTCGCCCTGAATTGTCGCCATGCACGTGAGTGGGTCATTCGGGTGAAAGGTCGAAAGCGAGACACTGCGATTCCAGTTTCATTTTATGGGCGGCACGGGAATTGGATAGGGAGCGGGTGGATTGGCCGTTTCGTGATGGGTGAGTCGAATTCATCGGGGGTTGCTCAATGAGACCGCGACTCATGAATTGAGGAAATTCCGTGCCCCAACGATCGAAATATGAATTCCAGTATCTATAGAAATACCGCTTTCGTGCGAATTGCCTTTGCAAAATGGGGGAGCGGCCTGGACTGTTCAATGCGAAATACAGCACGCGGTGTACTTGGCTAGCGCGCTATTCGTCGTTTCGACGGCCTCTTTTGTTTCCGTTACAATTCACAGACGTGGTGGCGCCGGCCGATGGCGGTTTGTTGGAGAATCTCTCGCGTGGAAATGCCTTCTGTTTCATTTGTGTCACTGGGTTGCCCCAAGAACCTGGTGGATTCCGAGAAGATGCTTGGGCTCCTGGCCGAGGCGGGGTGTCCAATCGTCAGCGGAGATGGCGGATCGGGCGATGTGATGATTGTGAACACGTGCGGATTCCTGTCGGCTTCCCGGGATGAAGCGATCGGGATTTTGAGGGAGGCGGCGGCGCAGAAGGAGCGGGGGGAGATCAAGCGATTGGTTGTGGCGGGCTGTCTGGTCCAGCGTGATGGGAAGGGCTTGATTGAGGATGTGCCGCAGATCGATGCGCTGGTGGGGGTGCATAATCGGCGGGACATCGTGCGGGCGGTGACGGGGAGGCGGCCGAGCCAGATTAAGAAGGGTGCCAAGACGAAGGCACTCGCGGGTGCGTCGGCGGAGAAGATTGAGGGCGGGAATGGGAGCATGCTGTTTCTGGGCGAGTATCATGCGAGTTCGTGGATCGACGAGAACAAGAGCGACACGGCGCGGCTGCGGCTGACGCCTTCGCATTATGCCTATTTGCGAATGAGCGAGGGGTGCAACCAGAAATGCACGTTTTGCACGATACCTTCGATTCGTGGGCCAATGCACAGCAAGAATGTTGAAGAGATTTTGTCGGAGGCGCGGGAGCTGATCGACGACGGAGCGGTGGAGATTAATTTGCTCGGGCAGGATACGACGAGCTATGGGTTGGACATTGGGTATCGTCCGGGGTTGTCGGGGCTGCTGCGCGAGTTGAATACACTGGATGGGGTGTCATGGATACGGCTCATGTATGCGTATCCGAGCGATTTTACAGATGTAATGATCGATGCGATCGCCGAGAACGAAAAGGTGGCGAAGTATATCGACATGCCGCTGCAACATATCAATGATCGCGTGCTGAAGTCGATGTATCGGCGGGTGACGCGGAAGCAGACGGAGACGCTGCTGGCGAAACTGCGGAAGCGGATTCCGGGGGTTTCGATTCGCACGACGATGATCGCGGGCTTTCCGGGGGAGACGGAAGCCGAGCATCGGGAGCTGCGGGATTTTATTCGCGACTTTGGGTTCGACATGCTGGGCGTATTTCCCTACAGCAACGAGCCGGGGACGCCGGGCCATAAGATGAAGACGCATCTGCCGCCGGGGACGGTGCAGGAGCCGCGTGGAAGAATTGATGCTGACGCAACAAGAGGTTGCGTTCAAGCGGCCAAGGCTCGCAAAGGCGAGAAAATGCGCGTCATGATCGACGGCTATGGCGAGCGCGGGGTTTATGCGGCGCGGCATGAGGGGCAGGCGCCGGATGTGGACAGCCTCGTGTTCGTGGATGGCGGGGAATATGACCCCGGTGAGTTTGTGAATGTGAAGGTGACGGGCAGCCGCGAGTATGACTTACTCGCCAAGCCGGATACGCGGTCGCTGACGGTGCTCGGGCATTAGAGAAACGTTGAAAAGTCGAAACGTCAAGAAGTCAAAACTTCAAGAATTTGAAGACAAGTCTACATGGTGCCGTTGAAATGTCACTCGGCTTCGAGGGCTTGAAATTTCCATGGCTTGCAGAAGACAATCCAGTAGATCAGATAGATCAACGATGCGGCGGCGATAAGGCCGAATAGCCCGAATTTCAGGCGGCTGATCTCTGTGGTGAGCACTGCTTCGGTGGGGTCGTCGGGATTGACGAAACATGAGATGGAGACTTGGCCGTCGTGGGCGTTTTTGAGGGTGACGGCCCATATTTCCTTGTCGTTATCGCCGAGCGGGAACAGTGCGATCCGGTGGCCGGTGTGAGTTTTTCCGTCATTTACATATGTGTATTTGCAGGCGAGATAGCCGCCCACGACCGTGCGCTTATCATATCGACTTCTGTAAAATTCGACGCTTTTCAGTATTGCGGAGGTTTCGTGCCAGCCACGAATATGAGCGGCCTTTTCGTAGTATTTGAAGAGCGGCCATGCGGTGATGGCGAGGGCGATGATGGCCAGCAAAGCGATTTTGCCGGCGAGTTTCATGCCGAGATAATTTGGATCGCTGTGAAACATTTCACTAAGCACTTCGCAATCGAATGCCGACCGCATCCTAACGGGCGCGGCCCTGTTATGTCGCCGCTTCGCGTCGTGTGACGCGCAATCTTCACCAGTTTAGAGTCCATTCGCATTTCGAACAGGCAAGCACAAGGACGCTTGCTCATGCCAGCCATAATTCGACGGTCATGTGGTCCATATTTGTTCTAATCCCGCGCGTGCCAGCGTTCTTGCGCTCGGTGGGCTTAGGGACGGACTGTTGGAGGACTTTGGCCGCGCCGAGTTCTTCGAAGCGGGTGAGATCCGTCCAGAAGGTGCCTTCGCCGGCGTAGAAGAGGCGAATCTGCTGAGGCTGAAAGTTCTCCGCGAAGGTGTAGAGGTTGTACGCCTGCGGGGAGCCGAAGGCGTCGCCGCGCATTTTGTAACCTTGCGCCTCGGCATCCTTGTTCACACGCTCCACCTCGGCGCGGGCCTGGCCTCGGATTTCGGTGCGCTTTGCTTCGCGCAGTGCGACCTGCTGCTGGATAGTGGCGATTTCCAGTTCAGCCTGCGAGGAGATTTCCGCGGCCTTTTTCTGGCCTTCGGCGAGAATGCCGGCGGTCATGACCCGCGTTTCCGCGTTGATTGTTTCGCGGGCAATGTCGACTTTCTTGGTGACTTCTTCAAGTCGTGCCTTCACCGTGGCCGCTTCGCGCTGCTTGTCTTTTGTGATCTGGCTCTCAGTGGCGATGAAGCTCTGCTGGATGGTGCGTTTCAGGTCTTCCATCACGTCGCCGCCGGTCTGGCCGCCGGCGGGGGCATGGACTTCGATTTCGCGGACGAGCGCCAGCAAGACTTCGATGTTTTTCGCGCGGCAGATGCGCTGCAATTCGGCGGTGAGATCCTGCTGAAACAGTTCGCGCTTTTTCGCCCTGGATAAAATCGCGGGCGGCATAGGTGGAGCCGATGTTTCGGCAGATGGAGCGGAGTTGGGGAACGATGACCTTGTCAAGAACGCCATCGACGTTGCCGAATTCGTTGATGATTTCGGCGGCATGCGAGGGGTCGATGCCCCAAACGACGGTGACGCCGACGGTGATGTTAAAGCCGGTGTCGGAGGGAAAGGCGATTTGCTCGGCCTTGGTGCCTTGCAACTGGAGCTGCGAGTATTCGTTGAAACCGATTTCGACGAGCGTGACTTTTTGCACTTTCGGATTGATGAAGTAGATGCCGGGCTGGAGGACTTCGCGCTGCGTGCCGCGTTGGCCGGGGTCGGCCAATGGTCGGACATGCATGTCGAGTTCCGGATGGCTGGAGGCAGTCTCGTCGGAGACTCGGTGCTGGGCATCGGCCGGTGAGTCGGCGTTGCCGGCGGCGGGCGTGGCGGAGGTTTGGCCCGATTGCATCATGTTGGTCACGACTCCAACGAAACCGGTGGGCACGACGGTGGCCGGATATTGCTCGACCGAGTAAACGTAGGGATTGAGCTTATAAGTTCCCGGTGTCAGTACTTCTTCGAGAATGCCCTGATAGCCGGAAGATCGCTTGACGACGAGTTGGCCGGCGGGCGGACGCTTGCCGACTTTTCGGGTGACGACGCCGATCTTTGGAAGATGCAAGGCAATCTGATCCATCATGTTCCTCACCGCATTGGGCTGCTGGGACGGCAGTGTCATGCGAAAGGTCCATTTGGTCGGATCGCCGGCGGGAATGACCGTCTGGTCGACGAGGTTCCAACTCCATCGGAATGGATCGCGAAAGTGCCGGCCCGGGCCGAGGACTTCCTCCTGAATACCGCGTTGGTCCGAACTTGTGGCGACGGACTCATTCGATGGAAGCATGGCGCCCGTTTTCTTCACGAGAACGGCGCACATTCCCTCCGGTACGTAGATACGGAACGTGGACCAGATAATGAGGCCAAGAATGCCCGAGCCGACAAGTGCCAGACCGATGAGGATGCTGATGATTCGACGCATTACTTTTTCTCCTGTCCGGCAGTCTTCGCCTTGAAGGATTGAAATTCCTTGAAGATGTCCGCAAATGGGCCTTCAGTATTGGAAACGATGGATTGAATGGCCGGCGCTGTTTTCTGCAGGAAGAAATACTGGGCATAAGCAGTGCCGTCGCCAAATGCGGCAACCGCCTTGGTAAGCGGCTCGGCTTTTGCTCGATAGTTAAAGAGCACGACGTTTGCATCGGCCTCGCCGCGCGACTTGATCGCGGCGGCCTCCTTTTCGGCGGCCTCGAGTTGAAGTTTGGCGACTTCGAGCGCACGATTGGCCTCGGTGACGGTTACACCCTTTTCCTGCTCGGCTTCCTTGGTGACAGTGACAACCTGGCGACGCGAATCTCCGATCGCCGAATTTCGCGCGGCCATTTCCTGCTGCTCGACGAGAAGGGCCTCGCTCTTTGCCTCTTCCATTCGATTGGTCGAGCGTTCGATTTCCTGATCGGCCTGTTCGCGCTGGCTGATGAGGGCGGCGATTTCGGAGGGGGGTTGAATGTCACGGACAAGGGCGGCGCGGATGTCGATGCCCTGCTTCCAGCACTCCTCCTTTAGCTCGGTAAGAAGACGATTTTGGAAGGCGGAACGGGTTTTTCCGCTGATGAATTCGCGAGCCTTGAGTTTTGAACCCTGGATGCGGGCGATGCTGCGGGCGTTGGGTAGAATGATTTTGTTCAGAATGTCCTCAACATCGCCATAAGCGACGGTCACTTCGGCGACGCGGTCGGGGCGAATGGCCCATTCGATCGTGCCCTCGATCGTGACATTGAAGCTGTCGCTGGATGGGAAGTAAATGGCATCGTTGCCGACGGTGTCATACTTGTGGCTGCGGATGTCGACAATGTCGATGCGCTTCAGATAAGGGTTGATGTATTCCAAACCGGGCGGCAGTGTTTCGCGCTGAACTCCTTTTTCGCCGGGCTCGACGGTGTAGGTGTTCTTGACCTTCGGTTCGCTTCCCGACAGCAGCGTGACGACGCCGACATGGCCTTCGGGGATTTGGATGGAGGGGAATTTCTGCACGTTGTAGGCTAAGAGGTTTACATCATGGCGACCGGGACCAAGGATTTCGGCGACGGGACCGCGCTCGTCGGATTCGGTGGCGACGGTCTTCGGATAGGGCAACGGTCTGCCGAATTTGCGAATAAGAACGCCGACCTGGCCCTGCTCGACGATTGTGGTTTCGATGACTTGGGCTTCGTAGGACCAGGGGTTCGGGAAATAGCGGCCTTCCTTTCGGACTTCGTATTGAATGCCCTTGTAGCCGTTGCGACATCGTCCTCGCTCTCGCCGGTTTTGGCGGCGATGGCTTTGACGAGTTCGGGATAAAGAACGACCTGATCGCCGTATTCATCGTGAAGCTCTTTCGGGAGCACGCTGCCGGTTTTGTTGACGAAGACCAGCAGCGTGTTGGTGCCGACTTCCACGCGAATGATGAACCAGATGATAAAGAGGGCAACGAACACAAAGCCCGCCGCGAAGAGGCCGATCGCGGCCCACTTCGCGCCTCTGGGAATTTTCGGCAGCTTGGAGAGGAGTTCGTTTGGATTCGGCATTTTACGTTTCCTTGCTCGGTTGAGATTCTCTTGCAAATCACCGGGCGCTTACGCTTCCGGCTCGTTCATTTGCCCGACTCGCTCATCACCCGTCGCTAACGCTTGGGGCTCGTTTTTTAGCGATTGGCCGCAGCGGCCGCAGAAGTCGCCGTCGGGTGAATTCAGGTGGCCGCACTTGTTGCACTTGTGCTGGGCCGATTCGGATTCTTTTGCGTTATTCGACGCGACCTTCTTGCGGTTCGCGGCGAATGCCTTTATCAGAATTACCGCTCCGGTCAGGACGAAAAGCGTCACGAACAGGTAGATAATCCGCGTCATGGACTTGCCTCGCCCTGCGGCGGCGCGACCCGATCGCGCCGACGATTGCGATAAGTATAACGCATAAGTGAAGAGCGCGCGGTTATAAAATGGCGATGGATTCACACTCGGTGAATCACTTGTTTTTGAGGGGAACTTTGCCGCACTCGGGGCAACGCGCGGCTGGGGCGGCGATGAGCAGGTAGCCGCATTCGGCGCAGCGCTGGTCGGCGTCGGGGAGGCCGACGGTTCGCCATTTTCGCGCGAAAGTGGCGGAGATTAGGGCGATGATGGCGTAGGCGATTGTTCCGACGAAGAGAATGGGACTGGTGGCATAGGCAATGGTTTGGGGCCGCCAATTCCAGACGCTTGGATTATTTGCGAGCTGCATGCCGAGGTGAAAGGCGATGCCGGAGGCGAGCGCGCCGAGGAAGGCGGTGCGTTGTCGAGGAAAGTAGAATGCGAGCGAGGCGGCGAGGATGGGGAGAATGAGGTTGACGTTGGCGGCGGTGACGTAGCCGGGGCGCAGGCCGTGTTTTGCGATGTTGAGGCTGATGACGTGATTGAGGATGCCGAGGGAGATGCCGGCGAGGGCGTAGGCGAGGTAGATATATCGTTCGAGATGGGGGGAGATGTATTTCATGGTGAGGGGATTGTACGCCGGCAGGGAGGCGGGGGTTCGGGAGAATGACATGATCGTGCTTTGGACTTCGTTCGTCGCTGAGCCTTCTGCGGTATCGGCACTTCCTCCGACCCTGCCGGGGCGGAAGGGAGGATGCACGATTTCCACGGGTTGCGCTTTGCTTCACCCGTGGCAACATTCCTGCACCCCCTGCCGGGGTGGCGGGAGGGTGCGAGAAATTGTGCGAAAGGTGGCATCTCAGTGAAATTGAAGCATTTCGCGCGAGGACCGGGCGCTTACGCTTCCGGCTCCTTGGTTCACCAGCATTTACGCTTTTGGCTCGTTTTGGGTGGGGCTGGTATTTGCGTTTAGTTCGTCGAGGTGGGCGACGGCCCGGCGGAGGTGGGGGATGACGATGGAGCCGCCGACGATGAGGCCGACGTTGAAGATTTCGATGATTTGTTCGTTTGTCGCGCCGCATTCCTTGCAGCGAATGACGTGGTAGGCGATACAGTCGTCGCAGCGGAGGACGAGGGAGGCGGAGAGGCCGGCGAATTCCTTGGTGAGTGTCGGGAGTGCGGCATCCTCGTAGGCCTTGCCGTCGAGGGTGAAGAAGCGGTTGATGTTGAGGTTGTCGAGTTCGAAGATGCGTTTGTTCATTTTTTCGCGGAATTGGCGGAATTCGGTGAGGCGGGTTGATGGCATTTGGTTTCTCCAGATTAAATTCGAGATTTCGGAATGCGGAATGAAGCGGTTCCGGGGCAGCAGCGTCCAGTCATCGCTTTGCGTACATTTGTTCGCAATACTCGCGATAGGTTCCTGATGTGACATGGTCGAGCCAATTTTGGTGGCTGAGGTACCAGTTGATGGTCTGCTCGATGCCAGTTTCGAATTTTGTCATGGGCAGCCAGCCGAGTTCGTCGCGGGCGCGGGTGGCGTCGATGGCGTAGCGGAAGTCGTGGCCGGGGCGGTCTTTGACGTAGGTGATGAGGGAGTCGGGCTTGCCCATGAATTTGAGAATTGTTTTCACCACGTCGATGTTTTTGCGTTCGCTGTTGCCGCCGATGTTGTAGACGCGGCCGGGCCTGCCGATGCAGAGTGCCGCATGGATGGCAGTACAGTGGTCTTCGACGTGGAGCCAGTCGCGGATGTTGCTGCCGTCGCCGTAGACGGGGAGCGGCTTATTCTGGCGGGCGTTGTTGATCATGAGGGGGATCATTTTTTCGGGGAACTGGAAGGGGCCGTAGTTGTTGGAGCAGCGGGTGATGATGACCGGGAGGCCGTAGGTGGTGCCGAAGGCGGAGACGAGGTGGTCTGCTGCCGCTTTGCTGGCACTGTAGGGCGAGTGGGGGTCTAGCGGTGTCGATTCGGTGAAGAGGCCCTCGTCGCCGAGGGTGCCGTAGACTTCGTCAGTGCCGACCTGCAGGAAGCGGAGGTTGCCGCAGGCGCGTGCGGCTTCGAGGAGGCTGAGGGTGCCCTGCACGTTGGTGCGGATGAAGGGGGCGGCGCCTTCGATGCTGCGATCGACGTGGCTTTCAGCGGCGAAGTTGATGATGGAATCGATGCCGTGCTCGTGGCACAGGGCGACGATGGTGGCGGTTTCGCAGATGTCGGCTTTGGCGAATGTGTAGCGAGGTTCATCGGCGGTGACATCGGCGAGGTTTTCGAGATTGCCGGCGTAGGTGAGGCAGTCGGCGTTGACGATGCGGACAGACCTGTCGGCGGCGAGCAGGTGGCGAATGAAGTTGGAGCCGATGAAGCCGGCACCACCAGTGACGAGGATGCATTTGGGTTTGAAGGGCGTTCCCACCACTCCCGTGGTGGGTTCTGATGCCCGGGCGCTGACGCTTCCGGCTCGTTCAGAAGCGGCTCGTCGTTGGTCGCTCACTTGGTTGTGCCTCGCTCGATGAGTTGATTCACTCGGGCCAGCGATTCAAACGTGCCCGCGTCGCTCCACCACCCCTTGATGAATCCGTAAGAAAGTTCGCCGCGCTTGAGGTAGGCGTTGTTCACGTCGGTGATTTCCAACTCGCCGCGGCCGGAAGGGCGAAGTGTGCGGATGACATCGAAGACGCCACCATCGTAGAAGTAATATCCGGTGACGGCGTATGGCGTCTTGGGCTTTTCGGGCTTTTCCTCGATGCCGATGATGCGATCGCCTTTGATCTCGGCGACGCCGAAACGGTGGGGATCGGGAACTTCCTTCAAAATCACGCGGGCGCCGGCCGGCTGTTCGAGGTATTGCATGGCCTGGTCGCGGAGCGAATCGTCGGTGATGTTGTCGCCGAGGATGACGAAGATGCGATCGCCGCCGGCGAAATTTTCGGCGAGGCCGAGAGCCTGGGCGATGCCGCCGGCTTCGTCCTGCACTTTGTAGGTGAAGCGCACGCCGAAGTCCTTGCCGGAGCCGAGGAGGCCGACGACGTCGCCCATGTGCTCGACGCCGGTGACGATGAGAATTTCCTCGATGCCCGCGCCGCGCAGTTGCTCAATGGGGTAATAGATCATCGGCTGGCGGCCGACGGGGAGGAGGTGCTTGTTGGTGACTTTGGTGAGCGGCAGGAGGCGCGAGCCGGTGCCGCCCGCGAGCACGATGCCTTTGATTGCAGATGCCATTCGAAGCTCCAGTTGGGTCGAGGCATCCTATTGTTGACGAGGATGGTCTGAGATTCAAATATTTGGTGATTGGGCAATCGGGGGATATGACGATTGAGCGTGAATTCGTGCGTTTGAAAAAGGTGTACGTCATTTTCATTCTTGCTAAATCGCGAGATCGCCAGATGGCAAGATTGTGAAAATGGAAGGTTATTCGCTTAAGAAATCGGCGACGGTTTGAATGAACTTCTCAGGTTCTTCGTCCATCGGCAGGTGGCCGGAGTCGGTGAAGCGAATGAGCATGGAATCGGGAAGAGCGGCGTTCATTTCTTCGCCGATGGTGATCGGGATGACTTGGTCATGTTCGCCCCAGATGATCAACGCAGGCTGCGATACGTTTGCATAGTCAAAATTGATCGGCTCGCCGTTGGCTGCTCCAAGGAGTCCCTCGATTCCGCGGCTGAGTCCTTCGACGCGAATACGATCGAAATAACCGTGAACCATTTCCTCCGTGATGGTGTCCGGATCATGCACGCTGGCGCTTAAGGCGTCGCGAACGGTCTTTTCGTTGACAATGAAGGCCTGAACAAGAGCAGAGACAAAGGGCAGAAGCAGAGGCGATACTGTTGAAGAGCTGCTGCGCGGTGCAATTCCGTCAACGAGAACGAGCGATCGAGCGCGCGCCGGAGTCTCGGCAGCAAGGAGCAGGGCGATTCCTGCGCCGTAGGAATGGCCCAGCATGTGCGCGCTCTCGATGTCGAGTTTGTCCATCACGGCTGTAACGAGTTGAGCTTGCCCGCGCGGCGTATAGGGGAGGGTGCCGGTGGGGCGTTCGGTGTAACCGAAAGCGTTCAGATCGATGGCGATGACATCGAATGAATCGGCGAGGCCATCCATGACTTTGTTAAAGGTGAACGTTGAACCGCCGAAGCCATGAAGCAGAATTAGCGGCTCACCTGTGCCTTTGCGTTCGATATGCACGCATTGGCCATCGATTTGTACGAATTCGTCGGCGGGAATCGTGTCAAGGATGGTTTCAAAGGGAGTCAGCGAGATGCAACCAAGCTGGCACCCTGATTGCAAAAAGATCATTAGGATCAACGAGATTCTGCGTGTATTCATGGTATTCGAGTGAAAATGGCCTGATCAGGTGGTGGACGGTGGATTCTGGACAACCTCGATATCGCCGCGTGAAAGCGCCAGTCCCTTTGCGAATGCAATCAACTCGATCATGGTCGTGCCGACGAAGACGTCGCTGTCGGCCGTGGGCTTGATCTGATCGACGGCCGTCCCGCCCATGGCCAGGCGAACACCAAGCTGCTGCAAATCGGCGGCCAATTTGCCGAGTTGCGAGCTGAGCGAACGAGCGCTGTGAACCATGCTGATGCTCACCCAGACAAAAAGCGGCTGATGAACTTGAACGGCCGTCATGAATGAATGTATCGGCGTGTCGGGCCCGAGATTGACGGCACGAAAACCCTCGGATTCGAGAACGATGGATGTGGCGAGCGTGGATAGAACATGCAAATCGCCCGGAGCCGCGCCGCCGATTGCAATTGGGGCGAGTGCGGGCGGCTCAAACAAGGCTCGAATGCGGCTGACCGCCTGAATACAGATATCGGATGCGCGATGTTCGATGAAGATGCCGTCGCCGTTGCGATGTTTCCAGATCTCGCCGATGGCG
This sequence comes from Planctomycetota bacterium, assembly GCA_016712275.1. GTDB lineage: Bacteria > Planctomycetota > Phycisphaerae > UBA1845 > UTPLA1 > JADJRI01. The sequence continues at coordinate 28,694 of JADJRI010000011.1, read as the reverse complement.
GCCATCGCGGTATGGATGGGGCCATCACAGATGGAAGCGACGCTGCGCCCCTGAGATACATGGATATCAAAAGCCCTCGTGCCTTAGGGGCGTCGCCGTTCTGCAAATGAAGTTGCAGCCGCTCGGCGTCGTCGGCCTCGTTCGTAGGTTTCGCAGTGTCGGCGGCCTCGGCCGGCAAACCGAGAATCTCAGGATGCACAATCGGCGTTTGCGTGAGTCGGGTGAAGCGGATGACTTCTTCGATGGCAATTCGGCGATGGCCGCCACTCGTTTTCACGGCGGCGATCGTACCTTCATCGACCCATCGCTTAATGGACGACTCGCTCACGGCGATTGCACGAGCCAAGTCCTTTGGCGAGACCACCGGTTTCAATGTAAACTCCCTAGTTCAGTACTTTCCTTCATCATAATCAGGAATATACGCCAATACGAGTGTCTTTGGTCGAATTATCGTCCAGCAATATTAATGGCTGGCGCAATCTTTGTGGTTGTATGTCCAAAATGGATCGATGTAACGCTATCACACGAATCGCGTGGATGTAAGTGGATACACAGATTGCAGAGTAATGATATCCGAAACTAAGAACGCGTTTAAAGGGCATTGTCCTGTGAAATCCGCAATTCAGGGATTTGGATGCGTGATCTGGGAGTCTTGATCGGCGGGAGGGGTGGCGTCCAAGGTTGATCGTAGATGTTGCATGGCGCGTTCAACGCCCGAAACATCAACGCCCTGTCGCCGGGCGATGCCGACGAACCGTTCATATTCCAGCAGCGCTTCCTCCGATCGGCCGCAATTTCTCAGTCGGTTGGCGAGGCCGTAAATCATGTTTGCGTTGTCAGGCACACGGCTTAATGCCATCCGGTAGAACTCGATGGATGCATCGCAATCATACGCGAATTCAAACGCGGCGTCGGCAACCAGAATGATGCTCTGCGGATTCTTCCAGCCCAGTTCGTCGGCTTTTGCGATGTAATTCCGTGCCGACTGCGTGTAACCTTGCACCATCGCCGCCTCGGCGAGCGCGATGTAGCCGTAACCCTGCTGACGATTGAGGCCGAGTCGAATCGCCTCTTTTATCTGGGCGGCACCCTCGTCGGGTCGGCCGGTGAGCGTGTATGCGCGGCCGAGCGCGAGGCGCATGGCGGCGTTATCCGGTTTGGAGCGTGCCGCACGCCTGGCGTATTCGATGGCTTCTTCCGGCTTTCTTTCGTCAAGCAGAATAATAGCGACATTGTGGTTGGCATTTGGGAAATCCGGCGCGGCGGCCTGGATATGAAACCACATGTTTCGCGAATTGGCCCAGACGGACTGCTGTCGGACGGTCATCCATGTGCATAGGGTCAACAGGATAAATGCCGCAACAATTCGCGGATTCGCAAACCGATGGGGCGTTGACGGAGGCGATTCCGGGGCGGCGGATTCGTTCGGCGGTTTCGTGACCAAGGCGGCCGTCAAAGGCAGTAGCAGCAAGACAAGCGGCAGATACAAGAATCGGTCGCCGACGCAGGTCGCGGCGAAGTGCACGCCGCCGAGTCCGGGCGACAAAAGAATGACAAAACCGACCATGCCGACAAAGAGCCCCGTTGAGCGCCGTAGAGATGCAATTGTGATGGCACCCAATGCTGCTGTTGCAACAATACTGCATGCAATGGCGGGATTCGTCCACGACAGGTCCGTGGGAATTGTGCGATAGGGTGAAAGAAAACAGGCCACAGAAGATTGCCCAAATAGAGCATGAAGTTGTAGCTGAGCAGACCGACCCATTTTGCCGCCATCTCGAACGACTCAAACTTCGGCGCGCCAAGCATGGCGGTCGACGACTGCGAGGCCCATGCGATGTAGGCGGAGGCCGCAACGATCGGAACATAAACCAGTTTCTCCGGCAGGCATTTGAGAATGGGGCGTTTGAGCGGCCAGTAATCCAGCAGGATCAGCACGATGGGCAGCGGCATGACGATCGGCTTGGCCAGATTTCCAAGGGCCATGAGTGCGGCACTAGTGAGGAGCCATGCGATACTCTTGGCCCGGGAGAATCGTACATAAGCAAGCACGCCGCCCAAGGCGAAACAGGTCGCCAGCACGCTCTTCCGCTGCGAAATCCATGCGACAGACTCGACCTGCACCGGGTGAAAAAGAAAGAGCATCGCTGTAATCGCCGCTGCCATGCGGGAATCAAAGAGCGTTCGCATGAGCAGAAAGACCAGTCCGCCCGCGATGCCGTGCAGAAGAATGTTGGTCAAATGGTAATAGAATGGATCGAGCCCATCGCCGCCGGTCAGCCATGCATCGCACATGAGCGACAACATGGCGAGCGGCTGATAGTAGCCATCGACGGTCGTGGGATGCAGCACCTCGCCGAAAAAGCGCTTGACGGACTCCATGCTCGGATTGCGGACGGACTCGTTATCAACGACGTACATGTAATCATCGAGCGACACAAACTCAGCGGTGAGTGACGGCCTATAGAGCACAATCGTTGCCACGATTAAAGCGAGAACGATCAGCACGTCGCGACTGTCCAGCTTGGTTTGGTGCGTCGGGTGAGGAATGTGGCTGGTTTCGTTCAATTTCATGCCATCGTTCGCGATCGGACGTGACGCCCCATCAAAGACCCGTGGCCCGCCTTGCCGCGGGCGACTCGGTCGCGCCGCCATCGGACAAAACCGGGTCTAATGGAATGTGGATAAGCGATTGAAAGCCGGGATATTCGATGAGCTTTCGGAGCTCGGGAGAACGTCCGGCGCGCTCCGCGAATCTTGGGTCTTTCGCGACGGCCGCTTCAAGATGACGTAGCGCGAATCGCGGTTCATCATTTGCAGCCCAGGCGATTGCCAGCCCGAGATGGGCCATGGGATCGTTGTGGTGCCGCAAGGCCTCCTGAAATTCCCGACGGGCCGATGCAAACCGTTGGATCTTCAGGTACGCATTTCCAAGACCGAGTCGAATGCCCGAAGAACGCGGTTGTAAATCGCGCGCGCGTTCGAGATACGCAATGGCCTCATCGCTGCGGCCGCTTCGGGCGAGGCCACGCCAATATTCTGAAGGCATTCAATCCAGTTGGGGTTCGAGGCGAGCGCCCTTTTCAGCGGCGGCAACGCGTCGGCGGCACGGCTGTCGTTACTGAGCAGCAAAATGGTTCCGACATAGAAGTCCACCGACGGATGATCGGGATTTTCCCGTGCGGCACGATTGGCGGCGGCCAACGCCAGGTCGAACTCGTTCTCCTGAATGAGCGATTCGATCAGGCCGATGTGGGCGTGCATCCATTTTGGATAGAGCCGCGTGGTCTGCTCGTACAAATCGCGGCTGCTTTGCCAGACCCAGGTCTGGGCATAGGAATGCACTGCGAAGATGGCCAGCATCGCGGTGATGCCGATGGCAGTCCAACGTCCCCTGGGTTGTCGAACCATCAGTTTGTTTTTCGAAACCCATGCGGCGAAAACGAGAATCGGAACAATCCATGCGGCATAGAGGTATTGATCGCTGAGCAGGAATGGGGCGAACGGCACATCGACGAGCGCGGGGAGGATCAGCAACACAATGCCGGCCAACGCCGCGAAGATCGGCTTACTTTTCCTAAAGGAAAAAAACAGCGTGCCGACGAGTAACGCAAGAATGGCCAAATCGAACCATGGGCCCAGCGCCTTGGCCGCCACAGTGGTCGATTCCGGATTGTAAGGAGTCAGGTTGAGCGGCCAAAAGAGTCGGGTGAACATCGATGCGAGTGTGTGTGACACCAGCTCGACATCGGCCCCGCCGCTGGTTTTGGCCAGATTCGTACCACGCCAGGCCGATGATTGCACAAGCGCGCTGAACACCATCACCCCTAGTAGCGGCATTTTTTCGACCAAGGGCTTGAGCCCCACGCGGCCAAGCGGCCAGACATCCAGCACGAGCATAATCACGGGGAGCACGGCGAAAAGCGGACGGCACAAGATCGCTGCGACGAACGCCAGTGTGGTCGCAATTATCCACATTCCGCTTCGTTTCGAATTGTGCGATTGAAGATAGCATGTCAGCGAAAGCAGCGAAAAGAAACCGCCGAGCAAAGTCATTCGCTGCGAAATCCATGCCACTGATTCCACCTGAACCGGATGTAGCGAGAAGAAAAGCGAGAGCAAGACCGGCCACACATGCGATTTTGTCAACTTGCGAACAAGCATGAAAACAAGCGCGGTATTCGCAATATGCAGCAGCAGATTCGTCAGGTGAAATTGAAAAGCCCTTGAGAACCACGCATTGACCGGGTTGGCGCGGTCAACCGAGAGCGTCTTTCGCGTGAGCCAGCCGTCGGGGCGCGACAGGTAGTCATCCACTTGAAAAGACAGTGCGGTAATCGGCTGGTAGTAGCCGCCGGTTCCCGATGGACGATGCACCTTGTCGAGCTTGAAGGCATTGCAGACATCTTGCCAGCTCAAGTCTTGCGACCAGGATCGACCCGATTCGTAGAGATAATAATTGTCGGTCTCGTTGGCGAAGCCGGCGGTGAGAACGGGTTGATAGACGGTGCCTGTCGCAAGCATCACGCCGATGCATAAACAGACGGAAATCATCGTGGATGACGGTTTCACGCCGTTTCCTCGCACAAGGGACTTACACTCCAACTCCGCGACCTGAGCATCTCGCTTAATTGTATGTCGCCCCCAAGCTGCCTACAATTCGCCTCCTATGCGAATTCTGCTCAGCAACGACGACGGCATTTACGCGCCCGGCATTCTCGCGATGTACGACGCACTCGACGGCCTCGGCGAGGTGGATGTCGTCGCGCCGGAGACCGTGCAATCCGGCGGTTCTCATGCGATTACCATTCGGCATCCGGTTTTGTGGCGAAGCGTTCGCGTGGGAGACCGGTTTCGCGGCACGAGCGTGGAGGGAACGCCGGCGGATTGCGTCAAGCTCGCGATCAACGCACTGCTGCCACACAAGCCCGATTTAGTCGTATCAGGCATTAACGCCGGTTTGAACACCGGCATTCATGTACTCTACTCAGGCACCGTGGCGGCCGCGATCGAGGGCGCGATACTGGGCTGTCCGGCGGTTGCCGTTTCATTCGAGCTGTATCGCGACATGGATTTTGTCGCGGCCGGGCGGATTGCGCGACGCGTGATCGAGCGAATTGCGGAGGACGGTTTCCGCGCGGGGACGGTCTACAACGTCAACATACCCGAGTTGAAACCCGGAATTCCGTTGGGCATTCGCGTGGCACGTCAATCGACCTCGGCCATGGACGAACGCATCGAACGGCGGAGCGACCCCTACGGTCGGGAGTATTACTGGCTGACCGGCGATTTCAAGAACATCGGCGAAGAATTGAGCACCGATCGGCATGCCATTCGAGAGGGCTACGTCTGCGTGACGCCGCTGCATTTCGACTTGTCGGATCGCGGGCTGATGGAGCGGATGGGCGATTGGAAGTGGCCGAAGAGCACGTAGAGTTGCAAATTGTAGAGTGCTAAGACCGCAGCCACTTGTTCTATCGGCCGGCAATGCCGCGAAGTTGACGCAGCGACGTGATCGGCTGCATGTTGATCGATTGGGGCGTGATGCCGGTTATGCGCCAGCCGTCGGATTCGCGCTGCCAGGTTATTCGCCAGACTGCAAAATGCGTCGCGCCGGTTTCCTTGCGGATGCTGACCGTCGCGCTGGCCCCGAGAATCATGACCGCGCTGTCGCCGTCGACCGTGACATCCCGCCGGGCATAACGCGGATCGCGCACGTCAATGAGTTCGAAACCAGTCTCGCAGGCTATCGACAAACGCATCCCTGCCGACATCTTCGCTGTTGTAGGCGATGCTGATGATCTCCTCCGCGTCCGTGGATTGCTCCTTCACGATGGCCGTCACGAATTGGTCAAGGCGGTCGAGGATTTTTTCGCGCTGGGTCTCAACGACGATCTCGATGAGGAAGAGCAGGGCAATCGCGCCGAGCGTCATGGGAATGGCACGGCGTCTTGCGGACTGGGATTCGAGCCGCCGACGCCAGAATAAGACCACGGCGAATGCGATGAATGAGAAAATGCCCAGCCAGACGGGGCTTTCGAAGAATACGCGAGAGATGAATTCCATGGCCCGAGATTCCTTTCCGCAAAGATCGATTCAAAGGAGCTTCATTCGCGGCGGGAAGGGTGGGCCGAGCCCACTCTACTGTTCGCAATCCCAGCTTGCGCCGGCGGCGATGAGGGCTTCGGGCCGGGAGCGGCGAATGACGGGCGGAAGTCCATTGTCTTGCGTGTACCATGCATTGAATACCTCGCGAAGATCGTCCGGCGTTTTCATCGCGAGAAACGCCGTCTTGACTTCCTTGTTCAACGGATGCAGCTCGCTGTACCTCACGCCGAATTTGCGGAACATCAGCACCGCGCCGACTTCGCCGTGTATACTCGAAAGAAGTTCGATGTGCCGTGTAATTGCCTGACGCTGCTTTTCGAGCGTCGGTGGATCGGGCAATGGCCGGCCGGCGAGCAGCGCGCGCACTTCGCGAAAGATGAAAGGGTTGCCGATGGCGCCGCGCGCGATGGAGACGCCGTCGATGCCGGTTTCATTCAACATGCGCACGCAGTCCATCGCGGTGAAGAGATCGCCGCTGCCTAAGATCGTGCGATCGCCGACATGCTGTTTTACGCGGGCAAGAAACGCCCACCGGCTCGGGCCGACATATCGTTGCTGCACCGTACGGCCATGCACGGTGACGGCGCTGCAGCCCATGGCGAATGCGGCGTCGAGTATTTCGAAGAAATTCCGCTCGCTTTCGGGCGTATCGTCCATGCCACGGCGCATTTTGAGGGTGACCGGCACGCGCCCAGCGACCGCGTCGTAAACGGCGCGAATGATCGCCTTGGCCGTCGGCGGGTCGGACAACAGGAAGCCGCCGCGGCAGCGACCGAGCACTTTTTTGACGGGGCAGCCGAAGTTGATGTCGACGGCGTCGTATCCATGGCACACCATGTCATCGGCCGCTTCGGCGAATTGATCCGGCTCGCTGCCCATGAGTTGTCCGCCGACGGGGTGCTCGCGATCGTCGATGATGAGCATGCGTTTCATGCGCTTGCCGCCCTGGCCGACAAGGCGATCGAGAACGACTTCGTTGAGCGTGTATGGGCAGCCATATTCGCGGGCGAGCATTCGCATGGCGACATCGCTGTAGCCGGAGAGCGCGGCCTGCACCATGGGCGCATCCAGCGCGATGTTTCCGATTGTCAGTTGCCTGGAGATCATCGGAATTTTGTCGGCACGCTCACCGGTCAAACGTATGATACCTGCATTCAGTGCCTCAACGGGGCCATTTCAATAACGGGAGTTCAGGGATGGGCGTCCTTCGATTTTTTCTTGCCGCCAGATTTCTTTGTTTTTCCGTCCTTCTTGTCCTTGGCGTCTTTTTTGGCCGGTTCGGCGATGGACAAGACCTTCTTCACAAACTTGGTGATACGCTTGTTGACCTTCTTGCCATAGGGAGCATCTAGCAGGTTCGTACCGTGGTATTCGCGGCCGCCTTCATATTTTCCGGTTTCAACTTTGGCACCGCCGGCCTCCGCCAGCTTCTGAACCGCCTCGAATTCGCCCTCCGGCGAGAGCAGTAGAATGGGCGTGTAGGACGCACACGTTTTGATGTGCGACAGCGAATCGACACCAAAATAATCAACGCCGGGCGAGAGGCAGACGATACCGCGAATGTCATTCGTTCGAGTGGCCGCGTCGAGCGAGATGCTGCAGCCGATGCTCGCGCCGACAAGGGCGACGCGCGACATGTCGATGTACTCCAACTGGCGTAGAAAATCGAGGGCCCCCATGACATCAAGCGATGCATTCTGGAAATGCGCCGGCGTTTTTGATTTGTAACCTTCGGCCAGCTTGAGCGACTCCGGTTTGACACTGTCGCCGTTTCCGCGAATGTCGTAGGCCAGCACGGACATGCCCTTGTCACGCAACTGGCCTGCAAACGCTTTCCAGCTTGCGCGATTCTTGGGGTACATGTGAATGAGGATGACCGCCGGAGACAACTGGCCCGATTCGACCCTGAGAGGATAGTAGTCTCCTACGACCGTCACGCCGTCCGGCGAATTGAATGTCACGACGCGATCTTTGAAATCGGGCTTGGGTTTTTGAACCATGCCGCCCATCAACTGGGGATCCGCCATAACGCGGGGATGGATGGACGCGAAGCAGGTTAATGCCATGATAAGGCCCAGTCGTCGCACATTTTTGTTCGGATTCATAAGTACCTCCGGAGACATTTGCATCAAACTATCGAAGCATGCGGCATCGGATTCGCGATGCGCCGGCCAAAGTGCTTTGGGCCACCATCAGATTTCGTATTCCACAAGATCAAAGAATGAACTTGCTCAAGTCCACGTCTTTGACGATTTCGCCGAGTCGATCTTGAACATACTTTCCGTCGATCGTGACCTGTTTTCCGGCCATTTCGTCGGCGTCGAACGACAGGGTTTCGACCACTTTCTCCATGATTGTCTGCAGCCGTCTTGCACCGATGTTCTCGGTGCGCTTATTTACATCGGCGGCGATGGTGGCCATGGCATCGATCGCATCACGCGTGAACTCAATCGTGACGCTTTCCGTGGCCATCAGCGCGACCTGCTGCTTGGTCAGCGCGTTACGCGGCTCCGACAAAATCCGAACGAAATCGGCCTTGGTCAAGTCTTCCAATTCTACCCGAATTGGCAGGCGGCCTTGCAACTCCGGCATCAAATCGCTGGGTTTTGAGACATGGAATGCGCCGGCCGCGATGAAAAGCACGTGGTCTGTTTTCACGGGGCCGTGTCGGGTGGTGATTGTCGAACCCTCGATAATCGGCAGCAGATCCCTTTGGACGCCCTGTCGGCTGACATCGGGACCGTGTCCAACGCCCTGGGTGCAGAGTTTGTCCATTTCGTCGAGGAAAATAATTCCGCTGTTCTCGACGCGTTGAATGGCCATTTCGATCGTTTTCTCGCGATCGATCAATTTTTCGCATTCGTCATTGAAGATAATCTTGCGGGCTTCGCGAATCGTGACTTTGCGGTCCTTCTGCCGCGAGGGCATGATTCGATCCATCAAGTCCTGCAATTCAGGGCCGAGCTGGTCCGGACCCATCGTGGTGGCCAACATGCCGACCGGCATCTGCTTTTGTTCGACTTGCAACTCAATGAGTCGCTCTTCGATCTCGCCGGCACGAAGCTGGTCGCGGAATTTTTCACGCGTTCTGGATCGCCGGCCCTCGGCCTCTTCGTCCTTTGATTCTGACTCATATTCCGAACCGGGACGCGGCAGAAGCTCGTCGAGTATGCGCTCCTCGGTTTGTCTCTCCGCATTTTCGCGCACGACTTCGGTTTGCTCCTTCTTCACCATGCCGATCGATATTTCAAGGAGATCGCGCACCATCGAATCGACATCGCGGCCCATGTAGCCGACTTCGGTGAATTTGGTCGCCTCGATCTTGAGGAACGGTGCGTTGACCAGCATGGCCAATCGGCGGGCGATTTCCGTTTTTCCGACACCGGTGGGGCCGATCATCAGAATGTTCTTCGGGCCGACCTCTTCGCGCATGGCGTCAGGCAACTGCATGCGCCGCCAGCGATTGCGAATTGCGATGGCAACGGCGCGCTTGGCATCGGCCTGGCCGATGATGTATTTGTCCAATTCTTCAACAACGCGCCGCGGCGTAAGTTCCTTCATGAGTTCCCCAGTGGGTTGAATCAGTTCATTCGACGCCAAACGTAACGCTGACGTCGAATGTATAGGGTATGGGTTTGAATGTGTCGGAGACGATTTCGGTGTCCGGCCTCAAGCCGTCCTCTTCGAATTTTGCGGGGGCTTCGCCGAACATTTCAGTCATGCGGATTAGTTCGCTTTTTTGGACCTCAGTGTGGTTGATGCCGCCGCCGGCGATTTGCACCAGCTTGCCAAGTTTTGCGCCGGCTGCGTAGGCGAAGCGCGCGGCGCGGCGTTTTGCGTCATTGAATGCCTCGGCGGCACTTTCGTCGATTTCCCGGTCTGAAAGCCGGCGCAAGTAAGAGAATAACGGTCCATTGGTCATGCGCACTTTGACGCCGCTCAGACGATCCTGGGAATCTTCTGCCGACTCGGTCGTCGGTTCGTCATCTTCTCTATCATCGTCTTCGGAATCGGCCTCTCCGTCGCCGGACATCTTTTTTTCGGATTTGTTCAGGCCAAGCGATTCCAATTCGGCGCGTATCTCATCCATGTAGCGAATGTGTTCCTCCGCTGCATCTCCCTTGAGCGTCCATTCGAGCGTTAACGTGAAATTCAGACGAATGAACTTGTCCGCATCGTCGTCGGGCTGGTTTCCACCACCCATCATGTTCTGCATGGCTTTCATTTGTATTTCTTGAAAGCTCCCCTGTGATTCCTTGTGTTCAACGATTGGTCCGAATGTGTGGGTGCGATTGCGCCCCGCCTTGGCGGCGAATCGACGCTCCAACAGGGCGCGGCTGGCTACGAGCTTCTTAATGGCCGATCCACTGGTTGCGCCCTCAGAAAAAATATGGCACCTGGCGCGGACAATATTGGGTACAAACAACTTGGTGGACGAACCGACAGCATGAATCGTTGCCTGACCATCCGCGGCCGAAGCAACGGGAGTTACCGCCAGGAAGTAGATTGAGAAAATAGTAATTGTGGCCCGAGTCATCTGCTTTCTCCGTATTATTCCGCGCCGGGACAACGTTTTTTCATGGTCTGAATTCTGAACTCTTCAGCCCTTGCACTGCTTGTTTTCAATTTCCCTGATTTTGTCGATTCGCTTTTCGTGTCGGCCGCCCTCGAACTGCGTCTTGAGCCACACCTCCACGATTCGCCGCATCAGCGCATCGCCGATCAAGTCGGCCGGCAGGCACAGGACATTTGCATTGTTGTGACGACGGGCCATTTCTGCGGTTAATTCATCATGACATAGTGCGGCTCGAATCCCATGCAGTTTGTTGGCCGTGATCGACATTCCGATGCCGGTGCCGCAAAACAGAATGCCCATTTCGCATTCACCGCATTGCACCGCATTGGCGGCGGCGTAGGCCGGATCGGGATAGTCCATGGATTTTGAAGAATCCGTTCCGAAATCCTTCGGTTGCTGGCCCATTTCCTGCAGCAGCGCGACAATTCGAGATTTCGCGTCGTAGCCACGATGATCGGCACCAAGTGCGATTTTCATAGGGACACCTCTTCCAAACGACGGCGCAGCGCGGTTTCAATCATGTTTACCGCGCGCTCGTATTCTTCGATCGGACCGCCCACCGGATCATCGATGTCTTCCCCGTCGGCAAGCAAAACGGCTTTCGACGCCGCGCGGGGAGCGATCATGCGGATGGATTCCACGTGACCGTGGGTCATGCCGAAGATGTAATCCGCGGAGTTCAATAATTCGGCTGTGAGCCCTTGAGACACATGGCCCGTAATATTGGCGCCGCGACCGCGACAAACCTCGACTGCCTCCTGCGTTGCGCGACTGCCGCCATGAGCAGAAACACCGGCCGACATGACATGGATGCCCATGGCCGGCAGATCGGCTTGATCACAACCCAGCTTTTCGGCCAGCAACTTTCTGAAAATGCCCTCCGCCATGGGCGAACGACAGGTGTTGCCGGTGCAGACAAATAGCACATTAACCGTTGCGAAGCGTTTGAGCGTTCTTTCATCCCAGACGCCTTCGCGAATGAGCTGATAGCCGTCGCCGTTCAGTTGAACAATTGTGGAGCTTTTGCGATAGCGCGTTATTCCCGCGTCGAGGATGATATCAACTTGTGTGCCGAGCGACGTTGCAATGTCATCGGCTGCCAGCGGTGCGCCTTCTCCTGTTCGATTCGCGCTGGAAGCGATAACCGGAATTCCGGCGTGCCGAAGAAATGCGATGCATGCATTGTGATCGGGATACCGCAGGCCCACCGATCCGCGAGAGTAAATCGCATCAAAGCCGGAATCGCTCAATCGAGGCTTAATGGCAGCGGTCTGGGGATCGGCGACTCTAAAAATAAGCGTCAAAGGCCCCGGCCAGCCCTTTCTTATGAAGCGTCTTCCAATGCGGGATACTTGCGGTACGAATTCGTCGCAATCCGCCGACTGGCCGATGTGAACCGTAAATGGCTGATTGCTTTCCCGACCCTTGACCGCCCGTAGGCGATCCACCGCCGAACCATTGGCCGCATTGGCCGCCAGCCCATAGACCGTTTCTGTGGGAAATGCGACCAAGGCCCCGTCTGCCAGCGCCTTGGCAGCGCGCCGGATTTCAGGTGCGTCGGTTGCATCGGACTCGATCGGGATGATTTCCGCAGTCATTTAACCGCTTTGCTCCATTGAAATTATGAATGCGAGTACCGTATGTGTCAAGAATTCTGCATTTGCTTCAAAGCTGCTTTCCAGTGTGTATTGACGTAGAATTCCAATCGTAGCGCTCTGGCGTTCACCGTTCCGAAGTCCCGGATTAGAAACGAATGATCTATCTCGACAACAACGCGACCACGATGCCTGATCCGGCGGTGATTGAAGCCATGATGCCGTTTTGGACTGAGCATTACGGCAATCCCTCCAGTTTGCATTTGGCGGGGCAGGCCGCTCGACACGCCGTTGAAACCGCGCGGGCGGAGGTGGCGCGGCTCGTCAACGCGAAACCGCGTGACATCGTGTTCACCAGCGGCGGAACGGAAGCGAATAATCTGGCAATACTCGGCATGTTGGATGCCCATCCCACCAAGCGACACCTTGTGGCCACTGCCGTCGAGCATGTCGCGATTCACAGTCTTGTCGAGCGCCTGGCCGCCCGCGGTTTTCGTGTGTCCTTTGTTCCCGTGAACCCAATGGGTCATCTGGACCTTGCGGCATTTGAGCGCGAGCTTTCGGACGACACAGCCTTAGCGGCCGTTATGCACGTGAACAATGAGACCGGCAACATTTTTCCGATCGCGGAGGTGTCGCGCATGGCAGCCGACCGGAATGTGCCTCTTCATATTGACGCGGTGCAGGCGGCGGGGAAATTGCCGCTCGATGTAACCGCCCATCCCGTTTCAACCATGGCAGTTTCGGCACACAAGATCCATGGGCCCAAGGGGACCGGCGCGCTCTATGTCGCTTCCAAGACCCGGCTGCGCTCGCAACTGGTGGGTGGCCATCAGGAACGCGACCTGCGTCCCGGCACGGAAAATGTCGCCGGCATCGTCGGCTTTGGCGTTGCGGCACGTCTGGCACAATCATTACTTGATTCAGAAATGAAAAACGTGGCGGCGCTGCGCGATCGACTTGAGTTCGGCGTTCAGAAACTCGTATCCGGTGCCGTCATAATTGGCGATTGGAATCAGCGGATTGCCAATACGACGTGCATTGCATTTGAGAAATTGGAAGCCGAGGCGATCTTGATCGGTTTGAGTCAGCGAGGCGTTTGTGCCTCGAGCGGCTCAGCCTGCAGCAGCGGGGCGCTGGAGCCGTCGCATGTCTTGCGAGCCATGAATGTGCCTGCCGATCTGGCAAAAGGTGCGATACGATTCAGCTTGTCCAGATTCACGACCGAATGCGAAATCGACGAAGCCATTGGGACTATCGCAGACGTTATTTTGAAGCTGGCGTCATTCGCACGGCACTAGAACAGGCTGGTATCCACCAGATACAACGAAGTCGCGATGACAACGGCCAAGAGAAACATATAGGCCGCGAGCTTCGAATCTGGAACTTCATTGAACCAGCGGGTCACGCGTTCACTGTTGTCCATCGATTCCGGAGTTTGGTTGAGCATCGAGCAACCTCCGCGATGGGGCCTCGCTCTTTTTTGGAAATGCGAGGTCCGAGCCAAACCACCCTATCCATATCATTATTATCGGTCCCCTAGTGCGATTGGAAGTTAGGGAATTCCCTATTTATAGGACTTAACCTTCGATTTTGGCGAAAGAAAGTGCTGTTTATGGATGAAATCTCTGGTTCTCCAGCGTCAAGAATGCCCTCATTGTGGCTTTTTGTGAGCAATAGTGTTTGTTTGCCGCATCCACCGCTTTTTACGATAATCGCCAAGTATGAGCCCATCTCGCAACCGCCGTCTTCGACAGCTTATTCAAAATGGAATTGTGCAAATGCCGGGGGCCTTCAACGCCCTGACCGCCCGGTCGATCGAGAAGACGGGATTCGACGCGCTTTATGTCTCCGGCGCGGGCCTTTCGAACGCCGTTTATGGCTTGCCGGATGTGGGCATGATCACGATGTCGGAAGCGGTTGCCCACGCCCACAACATTGCCGCCGCCGTGTCGATTCCGGTCATCGTTGATGGCGACACCGGATTCGGAGAAGCCATGAACACGGCGCGCACGGTACGCGAGATGGAAGCGTCGGGGGTTTCCGGCATTCACTTTGAAGATCAGATCCTTCCCAAGCGATGCGGACATCTGGACGGTAAGGAGCTTGTTTCCGCGGAAGCGATGGCCGAAAAGCTGCGGGCTGCGGCGGCCGCCCGGACCGATCCGGATTTTCTCATCATTGCCCGAACGGACGCGCGCGGTGTGATCGGTTTCGACGATGCTGTCGATCGGGCAAAGCGATACCTCGATTCGGGCGCCGATGCGATTTTTCCCGAGGCGATGCAGAACCGTGATGAACTGGCTCGATTTGCAGAACGGGTGAATGCTCCGCTGCTTGCCAATATGACCGAATTCGGAAAAACGCCGCTGCTTTCGCTTGCGGAACTACGAGACATGGGCTATCGGATGGTTATTTATCCGCAGACTGCATTGCGTGTGGCATTCAAGGCCATCACGACCATGTTGATGGATTTGCGGCGCGACGGCGATCAAAACGGGTGGATCGATCGCATGCAAACCCGGGCGGAACTGTACGAGCTTCTCGATTATGATGGGCTGACGAAAGTCGATGCCGCCGCGACAAAGAAGTAGAATTAAGCGGTATCGCGGACGAAGCCGACGATTTGTCAGTGCCGTAAGTCCTGCATACTCTATGACGCCCGGCACCGCGACATAGTTGCTTTCTCTTCCAGCATGCGAATCAGTGCGACAGGATCGGAGCAGAGACCATGAGCGACACCAAGGCGAAATTTGAGGCGGGCCTGGCCGGCGTCGTGGCCGGGCAGACGGCTGTCGGCGAAGTGACCCAGACGAGCCTGCGCTATCGGGGCTACGAGATTGCCGATCTGGCGGCCAATTCCACCTTTGAAGAGACCGCGCACCTACTGATTCACTGCGAATTGCCCAACGCATCGCAACTCAAGGATTTCCGGCATCGCGTACAGGCTGCCATGAATCTGCCAAAGCAGGTGACGGATGTCGTCGACGCCATGCCGAAAAGCACGCCGCCGATGGATGTGTTGCGGACGGTGGTGTCGATCCTGGGGCACTACGATCCGGATGGCCAGAATAACGCAAAGTCGGCAAACCTCGGAAAAAGCGAGCGGCTCTTGGGCCAAATTGCCTGCGCCACGGGCTATTGGTGCCGGCGCATGGGCAATCTGCCTGAAGTAAAGCCGGACCCGAACGCGACGCACGGCTTCAATCTCCTCGCCATGATGACCGGAAAAAAGCCAAGCGAACTTGCCGGCCGCGTGATGGATGGGACGCTGGTGCTGTATGCCGAGCACGAATTTAATGCAAGCACGTTCACCGCGCGCACGATCGCCAGCACGCTGGCGGACATGCACTCTGCGGTGACTGGGGCGATCGGCGCTCTCAAGGGCCCGCTCCACGGCGGGGCGAACGAGGCAGCCATGCATCAATTTTTGAGCATTGGCAAAGTGGACAATGTTGATAATTGGTTCAACGAACTCGAGGCCCACAACAAGGCGAATCCAACCAACAAGCGGCTCATCATGGGATTTGGTCATCGCGTATACAAGAACGGCGATCACCGGGCCGCCATTCTTCGCGACTGGTCGCTCCAACTTTCAAAAGAGACCGGCCAGAAGCACTGGATCGACATGGCCGACAGGCTGCAAAAGATCATGCTCGATAAGAAGAACATTCATCCGAACACGGATTACCCGGCAGCGCATGCCTATTACCAGATGGGCATTCCGATTCCGCTGTATACACCGATTTTCGTTTGTTCACGCATCACCGGCTGGTGTGCGCACATCATTGAGCAGTACGAGAACAACCGCATCATTCGGCCGGGCAGCGATTACATCGGCGTGCCGGCGCGGGACGTGCAGCCCATTTCGAAGCGGTGAACTAAACGTAATTCGACTTTCGCACTTTTTCATCGCGGCTGCGATGCCCTCATCGCGAGCCGGACCGTGTCGGTCCGGGGCCTGTTCATCAAGAGCCGGCGCTCCATCTTGCGAAGATTCCATACAGAGAATTCCAATAACAAGTTCACTCGCAAGCGGAACGCCAGCCTCGTCACCACGGGCGCCGGATCGGCACGATCCGGCTCGCGACGGTCGGCTTCGCCCAATTGTTACTGCAACCCCACGGCTCGCTTACGCGTGCTCAAAACCACTCGAATTCACCGAATATGCCGCGATTCCTGGGTTCCCGAAATCGAGAAAAGTGCGAAAGCCGAACTTAGAGCCCCGCGAATCTTTCGACGGCCCAGTAGGCGCCGACGATTGAGATTGCCAACGACATTGGGATGACCACGCGCCGGCGATACCACTGCTTCTGACGGAACATGCCAACGGCAAGCAACGCCATGGCAATGACAGCGAGCTGTCCCAATTCGACGCCGATGTTGAAACTGGCCAGCGCGTTGATGTAGCGCCCCTCCGGAATGCCGAGTCCCAGCAGCATTCTGGCAAAGCCCAGACCATGCAGCAGACCGAAGAGAAAAACGACAATCGGCCGCCATGCATGCAGTTTGGCGGTGAAGAGATTTTCGACCGCGACATAGACAATCGACAGGGCGATCAACGGCTCCACAAGACCTGCGTTTGTTTCGTCTGAGAGTCTCACAACTCCGAGAACGGCGAGAGATAATGTGATCGAGTGGGCAACGGTAAAGGCCGTCACCTGCCAGATAAGGGGCTTGAGTTTCGTGCTGAGCAGAAACAGGCTCAGGACGAATGCGATGTGGTCGAGGCCCATCGGCAGGATATGTTCGAAACCAAGCACGATGAATTGGCGACTCACTTCGAGCGTGCCTTGCGCGGTTCGGCTTGGCTTGTTGTCCGCGCCATTTTGGAATCTCAGCTCGAATGGATCGCTGCGACCGCCGGCATCCATGCGTTGAAACTGCGCAGGCTCATTGCCGCACCGTTGAGAGAGAATGATGTTGCCAAAGGTCTTGGAGCATGAGAGCGAAAAAGCGCGTGCCTCCCTTGGAAATGTGCCGGTCAGCCGGATCATATGCGCAGGGACGACTCCCTCGTTGGACTCGCCGGACGGCGCGCGCGAGGTGGGGGCCAGTGATACGTCATAATTCGAGACGGTTTCGTCAAATCGAAGTTTCACCCGACGGGCGACAAACTCACGCAGTTCATCCTCACGATTGCGCCGTTGTTCAACCGGCAAGGCAAGGTAGTTGCTGCGGTCGGCGGCCGTCAGATGCTCAGGGCGAACGCCGACAAGCCAGGCATCGGCGTCATAATGAAAGTCGATGACGAATTTCCCCTCTTCATGAAACAAGGCTTCGACGTGGGTGAGGTTGACGTCATGGGCCTTAGCAATCGCTGTAGGAAAAGCCATGCAGCAGATCGCAATTGATGTAGCAAGCAAAAAGCGACTGGATGAAATATGGCGGCGATGGCTTGGACGCGTTCGTCTGCTTCGAAGATCGATCATTGCGTTATTTAAGCACAGGTGAAGAGCTCTTCGATGAGGTGCGTTTCGCCACATTTCGGACATCGTGCCTGATGCAAACTCCTCATGCAATAGCCGCACGCCGGACATTTCGGCTCTATGATTTGAACGTGATTCTCGACTGTGGCTGAGACCAACTTAGAAATCGAGGGGAGCCACAACAGGATCATTATGCCACCTGACGTTAAGAGCGCTCCTAGAAGCAAAATGTCTTGTTGCAATAAGAAAGGCGTGAAAAAACTAACGGCCATGGTCAAGACAATTGAGAGGCTGAATGGAACCCAAGGGAATCGCAATTGGTGATGAACTTTCAAAATCCAGAAAGTCGTTAGTGCCCAAAGGAGGCATGAAAAGCCGATGGTAAAGGACAGTTCATCATCCAAGTTTGTGCTGTATTGCGACGATTTGCCCAGATCAAATTGATGTGCGAACCATGTGATTGAGATCGACAAGCCAAGGATAATGCCCGACATTGCGACAATGAGAATACACTTTGATAAGCGACCGATACGTGCATTGGGCGGCGCATGGGACCTGCTTAGAAGGCCTTGACTTTTTGCAACTGCAAGCAATGTAGCTTCTCCCAACACATTTCTACTGGATGAGAGGGTATTGCCTAAATGCCTCGTTTTATTTTGTAACAATGATTTAGCTGACGTATCAAGGCGGCGTGGCCGTCGGCGGATCGGAATCGCGCCCCGTTCCGGAAAACCAACTGTTGGTCGGCTGGCCGTTGCCTGCCGGCCCGCCGTCGATGATCGAGCCGTCTGCTGATTGGCGATATCCGAGAAATTGAGGTGTGACCGAATCAGCGTGGCCATCGCAAAACGCAACGGTTGCCTTTCCGAGGTGGCGCGGGTCGACGGCGGTGCGCGGGCTGCCGGGATCGCCGCTGCCGTGGTCGGATTCGGGGAGGAGCCTCGGCGGATCGAGCGTCCAACCGTGGTTGCCGAGGGAATTAAAATCGGTTCCGTTGTTGTCGTAGGGCGTGCGAGCTTCAATCGCGACCCCTGCGGCGGGTGCCCATGCAATCGGCCGCCATGACCGTACTGGCAAAGCTGCTGATTCTCGATCGGCTCACCGGAAAATTGCGATACACGCCTGCCACCTGTCGGGCATTTCCAAGAAACTGGTAGTTGTAGCCAAATGCATGGTTGCGCGCATCCATCCGGTCAGGAGCGGTGGGGCACTGGTAGATCGGGCTGTCGTAATCCTGTCGGTCGTCATCTGGAATGGGCGGATTAAAGGCGAACAGGCCGACATACTTTCCCATCGTGGCGGTCCATCGCGGGCGATATTTTTCGCCATTGCCGACGTCGTAGTAATTCGCAGGATTGCCGGTGCCTCCGGCGGCATTGAACATGCGGCCGGGAACGGCCATATCGTTGTTGTCGTCCGCATACATGTGCCACCCAAGCGAAAGGGAGCGAAGCCTCGTCAGACAAAGGGTGCTTCTGCTTTTTTCGCGGGCGGAGGACAAAGCGGGTAGCAGAATCGCGATAATAACCGCGATAATGGCGATGACCACCAGCAACTCGATGAGCGTAAAGGCCGACCGGCGTTGTTGCCGGACAAGTGTCATGGAAGAGCTTCGCATGGGATACCTCCGGAAGGCTCTGCGAATTCTACGAATGTGAATTATTCACGCAAGCAGCATCGGCCGGACTATGAAGCGGTCGGCCGCTCTTGGTCAATGAACGAAGGACTAAACGGGGCGAATTCGTGGGGTGCGGCCGTTATGCGCATTTACAGATATGTAGCAAGTTGAAACCAACCGCGCTTTTGTCCTTGGAGGATCTCTCAATGACGGCAACGCATGCCGCAACCGGATGGACCGAAGCAATGCCTGCTGATTCGAATTTGACGCGCGGATTCGAAGCGGAGTTCGATCGATGCGGCTCGGCGTTGTATCGCTTCTTCGTCGTTCGGGCCGGCGGTGATTCGCACCTCGCCGATGACATGATGCAACAACTCTGGGTGCAGGCCAATCCGCGCGGCGCCGAGCTGCCCTCGGGAGAAATCGAATTCTACCTCCGCGGCATTGCCACGAATCTCATTCGTCAACATTGGCGGCGCATCGGCACGCGGCCAAATCATGTGCCGATCGCCGATGCAAAGCTGGCTGCGGAACTGGCGGGTCGCATGACGAGCGACGTCATGCCGATCGAAGAACTCGCGCGGCGCGAAAACCGGGATCAGCTCATGCTGGCGATCACCCAGCTTCCGGCGGAAGAGCAATCGCTGATTATCGAGCACTATTTTCACGGCCGACCGCAGGCAACCCTGGCGTCGACACGGGGCCTTTCGGAGCGGGCGGTGGAGGGACGTCTCTCTATCGGGCGCGGCAATCATTGAAGGCCGCACTGGAGCATTTGGAATTTTGAAAATGGGAGTCTGTGCGATGAACACGGATATGAAAGATCAGAATCTGCATGAAAATTTGTTGAATGCCGGCGCGACGCTTGCGATGCCGGATGAGCCGTCGGCGGCGCAACGTGCGCGATGGACGAATGGCGCTTTGAGTGAATCCACCAACATGCGATTGGTTGCGGAGCCACGACGACGCGGGCGCTTGTTCGCGATGGTTGGCGCGGGTTCGCTATTGGCGGCGTGCGTGACCTTTGCCGTGATGTTTGGTGAATTTGGCGGGCCGAAGCGCGTGGAGGCTGCGGCGATCTTCGCGAGCCTGCGCGAGGCCATGTCCCGCGCCTTTTCCCTCCGGCTGGCGAACATCCAGCAGGACGGCATTCATGTCGACGGCCGCATGTTTGTGGCGCTGCCGGTTGAAGCCGTTGGCGACGTAGCCGCCGAACCCGGGCAGGTTTATTTTGATTTGCATGTGGAAGCCGACGAAGGCGTCGAGGACATCGGCGGCATCAACGCCGACATCGCCCTGGCGGCTGAAACGGGAAATGAATGGGTTTATATCAAGATGAGCCAATTGCCCGAGGAATTGGCGAGCCAACCGCTGGCCGCGATGCTTGCCCCGATGGCCGCAAACGGCGTGGTCGTCGATTTGAATGGCATGTTGATGAACCACGCTCTCGTGCCGACGGCACAAATTGAAGCCATATCCGGGGACGATGCGAATGGACCGGCCGAGGGTGGTGACACGCATACGCTCAAGCTGGGCTTCTCATTGCATGGCGGCGCGGGTCCGGCGGCCGATGGCAATGAGCCGCAGCATGGCGGACATCTTAGTCTTCTCGCGATGGGCCATGCGGGACATTCATCGGCCGAAAATGAAAACGGCGACGGAAACGACCCCTCCGAAGGTGGCGGCAATGGGCTTGATCTCGACATGGGTGGTGCGAATTTTCAGGTTGTCGAGGACTTTCTGCGCGGATTGTTCGCCGGCGATCTGACCAGCGAGGAATTGGAGGCCATGGTGTCTCACCTGGAGCAGGCGGCCCAGAATGTGCAGGTCAATCCGCTCGGCAACGGTGAATTTTCCCTGATCGCCGGCAATTTCGATCATGGCGATGCCTCGCTCGATGCGGATGAGCAGGCCATGCTTGCCCGGCTGGTTGTTGAAATTCGCTATTCCGACGGCACGGGGGTGCAATGGCTCGAACTGCGCAACGTGGGTCAGGAAGATGGATCGATTCGGTTTGAAATGCTGCCCGACGGCATCGATTCCACGCTGCTCGACCGCACGCGTTACACGACGGGGGGAACGGTCATGACAATTCCACTGGCCGGTTTCGCGAATTTGATCCATGGACATGGTGACAACAGCGGCGGCGAGAGCGACAACGCCACGCAGCCCGATGGCGACGGCCAGTAGGGCGATACAGCCGGCGAGTGCCGGCAATTCGACACTCCACTCTTAGGTGGAAAGTCCCCGCGAAGATACCTGTCTTCGCGGGGACTTTCATTTGCGGATTGCTACATTCGTGGGGCGAAATCAGGCCTTGCGATTGTAGGTGATTTCCATGACTTTCATCATTTTGCCGTCTTCGCCTTCCTTGAACATTTCGAAGACATGCTTGTCTTTGCTGATGATCTTCCATTCCGAACGATCCTTGAGAATCTTGCCCGTCATGCTGCAGGGGCTTTCGCCGTTGAAGGTAAAGCTCTTTCCGGAATCGTCGCATGTGCCCGAGGACACATAGAGCGTGGTGCTCATGTTATCGATCCACGTCGAGCTATATTTCTTGGTGGTATTGTCGTAGCCGAACGTTCCGATTCCCTTGAAAGGCTTGCCTTCGAATTCCGAATTGTATTCCTCCTGAACGAAGCGACCGTCCAGAATCCACTTGTAGGAGGCCGTGGCCTTGGCGGTCATTGGCTCGCCGGGACCCATCCAGAATTTGCTGTCACAATTCCACTCACCGACGATGGCATCGAGGTGCTTGTGATGGGGTCCGGGACGTCCCGCCTCTTCCATTTTCTTTTGGGCTTCCATCTGTTCCTTGGTCATTTCCGGCTGGCCCTTGGTGTCGTCGGAAACGACGCGCGAGGCAACCAGGGCCGTAATGCCGACGAGAACACTACAGGCCAACAGAGTTCGCAAAGCCATTCCGAGATGCTTGTTTTTCAACATGGTTTCTCCTTTTCAACTGATTTCCAAAAAAAGTGGCGGGACCGCCATTTAACGGCAGCAGTTTCGCACGCTGCAAAACCGCGATATGTTCGAATACGACCCTTGAATTGCCTCTCAACCATTCACAGCCAAACATTAGCCAAACCGTGGCCCGCCTGTCAACTTAAAATCCGGCCCAAAACAGCCGAGATTTGCGGAATTGCAAACCCTTGTGTTCGCAAGAGTTGGGGTGACGTTACCGCTTTTTTGATGGTTTGCGATTCATGCGACTTTCGATTTTCAGGGGCTTTTCGCCCTTTTGTCCCTCCAGCAGGACAACCAGTGTTTTCCCCTCCAATTCATACGTGATGCGCGTGAAGGTGTGGCTTGTGTCCGATGTTTCGAATACGGCTTTCTTGCCGTCAAGTTGCGTCAGGCGAAACTCCATCGCGGCTGTTTCCTGAGTCGTCAAGTATTGCTTGAAGTGTCGCAGGAACATGGTCGGCGCGCCGCCTTTTTCTTCAATCAACAGCAGCTCGTATGTGGTACGGCTGCGGTCGGTTCCCATCTGCGATGTGCCGAGCATTGCACCGCCCGATGGCGCGAACCACCGTTCCACGATGGTTCCGCCGAAGATTTCACCGTGCCACGTTCCCGTCATCCACTTCAAGTCGTTGACGGAAAACTCGGACATGGACGTTTCATCATCCGGACCCAGCGCCCACAGGCTGAACGGGGCGATGACCACAAGCATCGAGCTGACCAACAACCACTTCCGGTTGCGACGGATATTCATGATAAGTCTCCCAATGGGCGCTTAATTTCTAATTCGCCCCAATTGCATGGGTGGAATCCAGGATTCACATGAGTCGAATCGAAAACTCTGATGCCGATTTGCCGGTCATCCCATCGGCGGCATTTCGGTGACCACAAATTCCGCCTGTTCAATTAATCCGCCGGAAATCCGATAATAGTCGCTTCCCTTCATCGGCGTGCTGAAGACACTCGAAGTGCAGGTCCAATCCGCACGCACGCGATCGCCGTCCATGTCGATGCGATCCATTTTGATGGTCATGTCGGGCGGCATCTCAGTAACAGCCTGGCGAAACCAGGCCATGATGCTGTCTTTGCCCTTGTGCGTGCGCGGCTCGCCGCTGAACGGTTCGCTTAGCGTGGCATTGGGCGCAAACAAGGTGGCCATCACTTTTTCGCCCTGAGCGCGGGCGTGCATGGCTTGAAATACCTTGTCCACAACTTGTCGATCTTCGGGTTTTACTGGCATCGGGTCGTTCCTTTCATATAGAATCAATGTGCTGAACTTGGGTCCTTATCGCATTGAGGCGGACAGTGCCACCGATTACGCCATTGGATCAGGAAACACTCATTCGCTTGCGCGAATTGATCACGTCGCTGCACGAGAAACGGGGTCCCTCCGTTCCGGTCGTCGATCTGGTCAGGCTTGCGCAAAATGTGCGACTCAAGGCCGGCCTTACCATCGACTTCGAGGCGTCTCAAACGCTGGGCCAGCCGCTGGTTGTGCTGCGAATGCCTGCTGAGGACGCGACCAACCCCGCTTTGCCTTCCGAGAGCTTGAGAGCCCTCTCAAAGCGGGAATTCGAAGTCTGCGGTCTCGTGGCAGAGGGTCTCAGTAACAAGCAGATCGCAAAACGGCTGTTTCTCTCACTCGCAACCATCAAAGATCATGTTCATCGCATTCTTGCCAAAACCGGCCTCACCAACAGGGCCGCCATTGCCGCCGCGTTTCATGGCCGTCGGCCGGACGCGACGACAGCGTCGTAACGATTGATTTGGCGTCTTCGCTGATGGCTGCCCTTCACCTGAAATCGACACTTGCTGTCGCCCACGGCATCATTGGCGAGACAACGCATTTACTCCAATGCGGGGCTTGCGTTTTCTCTCCCGCACTGCATTATGGTATGGTTTTACCGCAGTGGACCGCAATCCGATCTTTGGATGGTATTTTCAATTCCGAACGTTTTAGGCTAAAACGCCCCGCATGATTTTCGCAGACACAACATCACAGGCCGTTGTGCATCCAACGCCACTGCTCGTTTGGACCGCGCCGTTTGTCGTTTTGCTGCTTTCAATCGCGGTTTTGCCTCTCGTTCCGAAGTTCGAGCATTGGTGGCACAAGAATTCAAGCAAGCTGATGGTTGCCGTTGTGCTGGCGCTCATCACGTTGGGCTATTACGCCTCCCGCGATTTCGGCGCGACCGTTCATGACCCTTTTTCTGAAACTGTTCTCAAAACGCTCGGGTTGCAAACGCATTCCCACGATGGTCATGCCGTCACGGAGCCGGGCAAAGCCACGGCCGTTGGTGTGCTCGCCAATTCGCTCATGGAGTATCTGCCTTTTATTTCTTTGTTATTCAGCTTGTACGTTATCGCGGGCGGCATTTCGGTTCGTGGCGACATGCCCGCCCATCCGATTACGAACACGGCGTTCCTGGCCATAGGCGGCGTGCTCGCCAGTTTCATCGGCACGACCGGCGCTTCCATGCTCCTGATTCGACCAGTGCTTAAAACAAATTCGGAGCGCAAGCATGTCGTGCATACGGTCATATTTTTCATTTTCATCGTGAGCAATGTCGGTGGAACGCTCCTGCCCATTGGCGATCCTCCGCTTTTTCTCGGCTACCTCAAAGGCGTTCCGTTCCTCTGGACGCTGTCACTTTGGAAGGAATGGGCCATGATGCTGGTCGTCCTTTTATTGGTTTATTTCATTTGGGATTCGATCCGTTACAAAAGTGAAACGCCACGGGATATCAGGCTTGACGAAGCATTGGTGATGCCGCTGTCGATCGTCGGAAAAGTCAATTTCCTGCTGCTGGCGGGCGTTGTCCTTGCGACCGGTACGTTGACGCCGGGCAAGCCATTCCTGAATATTGAAGGCGGATGGATTCCGTTTCCATTTTGCCGCGAGTTGGTCCAACTTGCGATGGTCGGATTGTCGCTTCGTCTGACGGCCAAGGCGATTCGCCCCGAGAACAATTTCAATTATGCCGCGATTCTCGAAGTCGCCTGCCTTTTCATCGGCATATTCATCTGCATGCAGCCGGCCATTGAAATTTTGAATGCCAAAGGCGCGTCGCTCGGTATCAAGGAACCCTGGCAGTTTTTCTGGGCCACGGGGCTGCTCAGCAGTGTCCTCGACAACGCGCCCACGTATGTCGTCTTTTTCGAAACCGCAAATGCCATGACCACCCATCATGTCGATGGCGAAACGCTTCGGCTCTTAAGCGGCCACATCATTCGGATGGACCAGCTCACGGCCATTTCGATCGGAGCGGTATTCATGGGGGCCAATACCTACATCGGCAACGGCCCCAATTTCATGGTGAAGGCCATTGCCGAACACGAAGGCATCAAGATGCCCAGCTTCTTTGGGTACATGGCCTACAGCGGCGCGTTGCTGATACCGTTATTTATTGCGATGACCTTCTTTTACTTCTTCTGATTGGCCTGAGCTGTTTTGCTCAGCGTGCCGGGCAGTCGATGCGTTATTTTCGCGTGCCTCGCGCTCCGTGCGCGCCAAGCGAGCGTCCATAAGGAATCGAACCCTCGCCATTGATTGCTCCGGCAGCAATTTTGAAAGCATGCGCTTGGCATCCCGAATGCCCGTTCGTCGCGTAACGTGGGACAATACAATGTGCTCGTTTTTCATCTTTGACAGAATTCGCGCCACATCGCGCACATGAAGATGAAAGCCTGCCCGCGCCCGGCTGACATGGTCGGGCTCGAAGAATGTACACTCAAGGATCAGCACTTTTGCATCGCGAACGACCGGGTTTTCCATCCAGGCGCCTTCCGCTGTGTCGCCGCAATATGCGACAAGCGGCACCTCAACGCGATGTTGAATTTCGACGCCCTGTTTCTTGATCGCCACGAGTTCCGGCCCGCTCTTCTCGGCGAATTCCGCTTTCAGCTTGTGACGAACATCGACGACGGCATATCCCAGCGACGGCACACCGTGATTGATTTCAAACGTTCGCGCAATTAATCCGCGTCGAAGCTCGAAGTCTTCATTTGGCGAAAGTCCGATGATCTTCGCCGGCGTGACACGGCCTTCAATCCGCCCCCCAAACCTGCAGCAGGGCCTTGATCGGATCGACCAGGCTGCGAGCGCAACGACGCAACCGGGTGCGTTTCCCACAAAGTTTCTCTGGCTCAGGTAATATGCAATTCCGGCGGCGTGATCCATGTGGCCGTGGGTGAGCAGCACGTAATCGATGGGCAGAATCTCCGATGGCGCCTTGCCCACATCGAAGCAGACATTCAGTTCCGGACAAGCTACGACGCTCTCTTCGCCGGCAACGCTATACCCCAGCAGTCTGAGGTCACCCAGTAAGTGTTCAATCAGTCTGCTGCTCAACGAATTCGCCTTCCTTGTGTGTCGCTCATGGTCAAGGCAAACCCCGTTCGACGGCTCACCAGGAAACAAGTCACAGGCGCGACGCTCGACGAAATTGATTTCGATCGGGGGAGGGGAGTGTAAGGCATCCGAGAAATCCTATGTAGCGTGGGGCGGTTTTTTTCCTTGACACCCTGATAATGTGGTCGTAAGTTCCTGCGCACACAATATGTTGGGGTTTGGGCCAGTCCCCGAATGAATGCGGCGCTTGGATGCGATGTCCATATTGCAAAGAAAAGGATGACAAAGTCATTGATTCACGGGCCGCGGAAAACGGTACCGTGATTCGTCGTCGGCGTCAGTGTCTTGGTTGCAGCCGTCGCTTTACAACATACGAGCGTGTCGAGGCCGCAAATAAACTGCAGGTGATCAAGAAAAATGGAACGCGCGAACCCTATCAAAGAGACAAATTGCTCGGCGGAGTGACACGTGCATGCTGGAAACTTTCCCTTCATCAAGATCAGATCGAAGGGCTGGTTGATGACGTAGAAGAGGAGGTCTTTCGAAAGTTCGATCGCGAGGTGCCGAGTGTGTCGCTCGGAAAAGCGATCTCGAACAAGTTGCGGAAAGTGGATAAGATCGCTTACCTTCGTTTCGCAAGTTTGTATTATGAGTTTCAGGAAGTCGGCGATTTCATTCAGGAAGCGCAGGAGGTGCTCGAGGATGAAAAGTCCGACGTCGAAGGACAGCAGTCCCTCTTTACGGAAGAACAGTGAGCAAAGCCATGGATGGCGCGATCAACGTTTTGAAACGGGATGGTGCAATTGAAGATTTTCTGCTGGCCAAGTTGCACGGATGCATCGGCAACGGCTTCGCCTCCAGCGGAGAGCCGCATGAGCGAAACTCGGCCACATCGCGCGGATTGGCCGAGGCTGTGCAGACCTATTTGCGAAAGAGCCGGCCGAATTCGGCCGTGCCCTCGGATCACCTTGGCGAATTGGTCGAGCTGGTCCTTACGCAAACGGGCTATTCAGCTGCCAGTGCGGCCATCAAACACCATCATCATGTTCGCGAAAAACTGCGAAGATGGGTCAAAGTTGCCCATTACCGTCCCAGAGATGGGAGCTATGTTCACCGACAATGGGACAAAAGCCGCATCGTTCAATCATTACAGCAAGTGCATCAAATTGATGCGCCTGCAGCCCGGGTCATCGCCGGCCGTGTCGAAGAACATGTTTTTTGCTGCGGACTCAAGGTTGTGACAACGGAACTGGTTGAAGAAATGATGCGGAGCGAAATGCTGGCATGGGGTTTGCTGCCGGGAGCCTTGAACGTGAAGTCAAATTCCCGTCGGGGAAGTGCGGCACGCCCCGCCGAATTGCGGGAACGGATTGGCGATGCCTTGCCGCAGCCCAAGGCACGAACGCTTAAAGACCAGAGCGACCCGACGTAGAGAGCATCAAAATATTGGCGCGGGTGGATCAGCGCCGACGGCGGAACCTTTCACGGACGATCTGCGACGGAAGCAGGTTCCGCCGTCTCTCTGGAGCCTGTTGTAAAATCCTGCCGGAACGATCCGCGCCACGGCCCGGCAGAGGTTTTGCAGCAGGCTTGCTTTTTTACTGATCGCATCATGCGAGTTCGTTGATTTGCACGATCGGCAATACGCGAAGCCAATCTACAAATCCCGCTTCCACTTGCCGGATTTTACTGACGATTGGCATTACAATTTGCAAGACATGACGACATTGCAGTCGCGTCCAATTTGTATTGCTGCGGCTGCAAATCTTGCGGAGGATTATGATGAAGGTTCAAGTTACATATTGCGGAATGTGAAACTACGCGCCACAAGCCGCCGGTCTGGCGGCTGAATTGACGGCCAAGTTTGGCAAAGAGCAGGTTTCGGTCGAAACGATCGTCGGAGAAAAAGGGGTTTTCGACGTTGTGGTAAACGGCCAGAGAATCTACAGCAAACATGAAACCGGGGCGTTTCCCAGATATGGGGAGATACCCACGACGATCGAAATGAAGGGATTATTGACTTGACGGACTACGAATTATCCCGCTT
>JADJRI010000010.1 GCA_016712275.1 Planctomycetota bacterium | reverse complement strand
AACCATCCGACGGTGGTCACGGTTACGAATAATTTCCGTCCAGTACGAGTCCGCTCGGCGTGTTCGATCCATGGTCATTTTCATCCGTTTGAATCGCCACGCCACCAACGGATGCGTTTCGCCCGGCCTAATCGTTATTCATCAGCCAAAGGCCGACCTGATCGAGTGTTACATCGTTGGGCGGGGTGATTCGAACGCCGACGGTCTGAGAAGGACAGACGTCTGCTCCCCAATATCCCAGCGGTCCCCCTGGTTGTCCGTTGTCGTAGATCAGATCGGCGTGGGCTGTTAATGGAGCGACCAAGGCGAGTAACCGAAACAACGCGATCGGCGTGCGGAATTTGTGCAGCATCGGTTTGACCTCCGCTCTTGGATCAGATTGGATTATCATATCAAGGATGGGTCTTGTTCTCAACAAATGGTGCAATCTTCACATCGAATCTCGAATGTACCTGCTGCCGGAATTGGCCATTAATAAAGTGAGATGAGACCTACAGCCGGGGCGGCTATGGCAAATCAAACTGTACAAGTATCCGAAATTACGATCCGTTTGCGAAATATCGATCATGCAAATATGTTATGAAATTCCCCGGTGGTTAATTCCGGAAAGGCGAGGAACAGGTTTGCACATGAAAACAGCAACGAAATCGGAGACAAGCGACGAAGATGGCACGGCGAACAATTCGCCGCTGGCCAAGGTTCGCAACATCGGCGTCGCAGCGCATATCGATGCAGGAAAGACAACCACCACCGAGCGCATTCTATATTACACCGGCAAAACCCATCGCATGGGCGAGGTTGATGACGGCACGACGACCACGGACTTCGACGAACAGGAACAGGAGCGCGGCATCACCATATTCAGCGCCGCCGTCACATGTCCGTGGAAAGACCACATCATCAATTTGATCGACACGCCTGGGCATGTGGACTTTACGGCGGAAGTTGAGCGGTGCCTGCGCGTGCTGGATGGTGCGATCGTTGTTTTTGACGCAAAAGAGGGCGTGGAGGCACAATCTGAGACAGTGTGGCGACAGGCGCGGAAATACAAAGTGCCGGCCATTCTTTTCCTGAATAAGATGGACAAGATTGGTGCGGATTTCTTTGCCTCGTTGAAGTCGATAGAAAAGCGATTGTCGGCCCATCCGGTACCCGTGCAAATCCCCATCGGCGCTGACAGTACGTTTGAGGGATTGATCGATTTGATTGCGATGAAGGCCTATTACTTCATCGGCGATGATGGCGGCAAGGTCGATGAGCGGGATATTCCTGATTCATTGAAGGATGAGGTTGCATTCTGGCGGCACAATTTGGAAGAACGCGTCGCCGAAGCCGATGACGCACTGATGGAGAAGTATCTTGAGGGGCACGCGCTGTCACCCGCGGATATTCGCAAAGGGCTTCGCAAATCAACCGTATCGGGGAACTCTCATCCCGTTTTTTGCGGTTCGTCGCTCAAGCACATCGGCGTTCAGAAGCTAATTGACGGGGTTGTCGACTACCTGCCTTCGCCGCTGGATCGGCCGCCTGTCACGGGTATGACATCCGGTGAGGATACGACAATCGTCTCCAGAAAACCGGACAAGGACGAGCCATTTGCGGCGCTGGTGTTCAAGATCGTCGCGGAGAAGCCGCTCGATTTGTATTACCTTCGAATCTACAGCGGCACGCTGCGAGGCAATGCGCGAGCCTTCAATAACAACACCGGCAAGAAAGAGAATCTCAGCAAGCTCTATCGCATGTTCGCGAAGCGGCGCGATCAGATCGATGTTGCGGTGGCGGGGGACATTGTCGTCGGGGTTGGATTGAAGGATGCGCTGACCGGACACACGTTGTGCGATGCCAACAAGCCGATTTTGCTCGAAAAAATCGAATTTCCGACGCCGGTCATGAGTGTCTCGGTCGAACCGAAGAATACCAAAGACAAGGACGCGCTGGTTGAGTCACTTGAGAAACTATCACGTCAGGATCCGACCTTTCAACATCGCATTAACAAGGAAACCGGCCAGACCATTCTGAGCGGCATGGGAGAATTGCATCTTGAAGTGCTTGCATACCGGTTGGAACATGATTTCCGCGTTCCGGTCAGTGTCGGCAAGCCCCTTGTGGCCTATCGAGAGACCGTCACGCGCACGGCGGAAGCTGAAGGCAGCTTCATCCTGAAGACAGCCACCGCGCCGCAGTTCGCCGTGGTTAAGGTTCGGGTGGAGCCGTTGGCCGCCGCCTTGGGGGGCGTTGAGAGCGGGGCGTCGACAGCCGGCAGCGAAGCCACATTCCAATTTGCGAATGCGGTTCCGATCGGGCAACTTAATTCCGAGTTTATTGATGCGGCGAAGCGTGGCATCGAGGACACGCTTCAAGTCGGCACGTTGGGTGGGTTTCCAGTTCTCAATGTTCGCGCAACACTTCTTGGAGGGCAGCAAAGCCAGTCGGAAAGCACGGAACTTGCCTTTGAAAATGCGGCGCGCAAGGCATTTGAAGAAGCGATGAAAAATGCAGGGCCTGTGCTTCTTGAACCCCTGATGAAATTGGAGGTGACAGTGCCGGATGATTACTTCGGCTCCGTCAGCGGCGACTTGAGCGCCCGACGCGGCATTATTCAAGACACCGAACTTCGCGGACACGATCGTGTCATTCACGCACATGTACCTTTGGCGGAGATGTTTCAATATGCGACAAAACTCCGGACGTTGACCCAGGGGCGTTCATCGTGGTCCATGGAGCCCTTGATGTACGCCGCGATGCCGCCGGGCTTGCAAAAAGAGCTGCTCAAGAAATACGGGTACGAGTAATTCAAGTCGAACACCTGTACGACGTGGGCCGATGACATGCTACTTTGACCAATCGGGAGTTGAGTCGTCCTATAATCTCGGCGAGGGTGGCAAACTATCGAATAAACGCGTCGATTGACAACCGGCCAATAACACGCAATATTTCCACTTATCAGAACTACTTCGGGTCATTTGATATTTCAAAGTGTGTTTGAGTAACGGTGCGGCCGCTCCATGGTTGTTGTGCGGGGAATTGCGTACTATTCACCGGGCATCATACATTCGGCCTAAATTTATGCGGAGTAACAAGAATCATGCAGAATCACTTCAATGTCCACGGTCATCGCTTTTCCAAGTTTGGTATGCTCGCACTGGTCCTGGTTGGCGGACCGGTCATGATGGGAGCCTCCTGCTCGACGACCCTTCTGAGCGTCACCGAACCTTTGAGCGCAAATGTAACACTTGCCAGCCTCCAGCAGGCGGGCGTTCCGGCCTCGGTCATGAGCGCCATTTGCGGCGCGGGACCCGATGCATTCATTTTCCGAACTTTCAATGTTGCTGCGGGTCAGACCGTATTTGCCGAAGCAGCGGGGCCGACCACGAATAGCCGGCCGCAGATTCTGGCATTTTCGCAGACAACGGGCAGTCTACTTGCCGCCAGCTCGAATAATCCGACGCTTCAAAATGCAACTCTTAGTTTCGTGCCCACCAGTGCCGAGACGATTGGATTTCTGGTCACGGAATGCGGAACAGTGACGGCCGCAACGGCAACGTCGTCGCCATACAATGTGCTGGTGCAGCAATAAACAAGCTTTTCAGCCCTGATTTTTTTAAGTTTGGGCAATCTGCAAAAAAAGAAGCGTGGGCATATTGACAGCCCAAAGGGGCTTGGTAGTATTGCCCGTCTGCGAATTGATTTCGGCATGTGAATCCGGGATGAATTTGCGAAGTAAAAGTGGTCAGGGTTGAGGTAGCAACGTGGCATTAGATCGTATCCGAATCCGAATGGAAGCGTACGACCATCGGTCGTTGGATGTCTCGGCGCTCGAAATTGTCGAGCAGGCGAAGCGCACCAGCGCTCGCGTCCGGGGCCCCATACCGCTTCCCACGCGGATTGAAAAATACACGGTGCTCCGCAGCCCGCACGTGGACAAGAAGTCACGTGAGCAGTTTGAAATGCGAACCCATCGTCGCGTGATCGATATTTTCGATCCCACGGCGAGAACGGTTGAAGCCTTGAACCGGCTTGTTGTGCCGGCGGGCGTGTTCGTAAAGATCAAGGCATAGGGCATGAACTGGCGATGACGTTTCGCACAGCCGATGGCGGCTGTGCCACACAGCCAATGGCTGCGAAACGTGTGCCGCCCGTTCCTCTGCTTGGTCTCTTTGAACCCCCTTTTGGAACTACGTGTCAAAGCACGTGAGTGTCATCGCGTGCGTCACGGGTCCGCGGCTTTCCGCGACCCTTGAGGGATGAAGTGCCTCATGAAGGCAGCAATACTTGGAACTAAAGTCGGTATGACCCGGATCTTCGGGGAAGGTGGCATCACGGTGCCTGTCACGGTGATTCAAGCCGGTCCCTGTCGTGTACTTCAGGTCAAGACCAAGGAAACGGACGGCTACGAAGCGGTGCAGCTTGGCTTCGCGGACAAAAAGAAAACGCGATGCACGCGACCCGAAATCGGCCATGCCAAAAAGGCTGGCGGCTTGCCGAACAAATTCGTGCGCGAAGTTCGTCTTTCCGATCCGTCGGATATCAAAGTCGGCGACGAAGTGAAAGTCGATCTGTTCGAAGAACAGCAGATCA
The DNA here is from genome assembly GCA_016712275.1 of Planctomycetota bacterium. Lineage (GTDB taxonomy): Bacteria > Planctomycetota > Phycisphaerae > UBA1845 > UTPLA1 > JADJRI01. The sequence goes on along the minus strand of JADJRI010000010.1, from coordinate 150,589 downwards.
AATTCGTCGACATCGTCGGCACGACCATCGGCAAAGGATATCAGGGCGTCATGAAGCGCTGGAATTTTGCCGGTCAGGAAGCATCGCACGGCACCGAGCGCAAGCATCGAGCGCCGGGCAGCATCGGCGGTGGTGGCTCTCGCGGCGGCGGCATGGCGGTCAAGCGCGGCCGCAAGATGTCCGGCCATATGGGTCATGAGCGATGTACAGTTCGCAATCTCGTTCTTGTGGGCGTTGATAAAGATCGCGGTCTCTTGCTTGTCAAGGGCGCGGTTCCGGGTCCGCAAGGCGGGTTTTTGATTGTGTCACGAGCGAAGACGAAGGCATAGGAGCAAAGGTCAAGGGTCGCGAGCCGTCGAGGCATTGCGGCCCTTCTTGTTAGGTCCTGACGACCATGATTGAAATACCAGTACTGGATACGGACGGCAGAAAGATCGGCGGCGAGCAACTCGACCCCGAACTTCTCGGCGGTCGCGTCCGGCACGACCTGCTCAAGCAGGCTGTCGTCGCGCACCGGGCAAACTGTCGACAGGGAACGGTCAAGACGAAGAGTCGGGCCGATGTGCATGGTTCCTCGCAAGCTGTATCGCCAGAAGGGCACAGGCCGTGCCCGCGCCGGCAACCTTCGGACTCCTGTTCGAGTCGGCGGCGGACATGCCTTCGCGAAGAAGAACATTGACTTCGATCAGAAGTTGAATCGCAAAATGCGGCGATTGGCCCGAAACTCGGCGATCCTTGCGAAAGCCAAGTCCGGCCGGGCCATTATCGTAAGCGGTTTGAAATTTGAATCGCCCTCGACCAAGAAGATGGCCAAGGCCATTAAATCGGTCGATGCGGCACACAACACGCTGCTCACTCACCTTGGTGCCGATTCAAATCTGGTTAAGTCCGGCCGCAACATTCCAGTTCTCACTCTTAAATCACTATACGACATCAACGCTTACGACGTCCTCCGCTCGGCGAAGCTGGTCTTCACGCCTGAAGCATTCAAGGCCCTCGTCGGCGATCCGGTCAATCTCGGCCGATCGGTGGAGGCATAACGATGGATATTTATCACGTTATTCGACGCCCGCTCATTACGGAAAAGGGCACCCATCAGAGCAAGGCATCGCACGAAGCGAGCAAGACACGGCCTGGTCGTGGTGGATCGTATTCATTCGAGGTTCATCCCGAAGCCAGCAAGATCGAGATTCGCGATGCCATCGAAAAGATTTACAAGGTCCATGTCGAAGCCGTTCGAACATGCACGCGACGCGGCAAGTCCCGGCGATATCGCGGGCTGCCCGGCTTGATGCGGCATTGGAAGAAGGCGGTTGTTGTTTTGAAGCCGGAGTTTCACATCGACCTGTTCTGATTTGCTTTTGGATTGTGAGATGAGTTTATCCGCATGGCGCGGTTCGATCGAGATGAGGTAAGGCATCATGGGAGTCAAGATCTACAACAAGACGACGCCGTCGCGACGCAACATGGGCGTGAACGACTTCGCCGAACTGACCTCCCGCAGCCGGCGACCGGTCAAGGCGCTGGTTCGTCCCATGCCGAAAACGGGCGGCCGAAACAATCAGGGCTTTACCACCTCGCGGTTTCGCGGAGGCGGCCATAAGAAGCTTTATCGCATCATCGACTTCAAGCGACAAAAAGATGGCATTGAAGCGGCGGTTCAGGCGATCGAATACGATCCGAATCGCAATTGCTTCATAGCACTCGTGAAATACACCGATGGCGAGCTTCGCTATATTCTCGCGCCGAACAACATGAAAGTCGGCGACAAGGTCATGAGCGGTCCTGAGGCTGAACCCAAGGTCGGCAACGCCATGCAATTGAAGCAGGTGCCGGTCGGTTACGACATTCACAATATTGAAATGAACCCCGGCCAGGGGGGAAAGCTCATTCGCTCGGCTGGCGGCGTTGGACGACTGGCCGCGAAGGAAGGCGACTGGGCGACGGTCATTCTTCCTTCTGGTGAAATGCGACAGGTTCGCGTCGAATGCCGCGCCACTATTGGGCAGCTTGGCAACGTCGAGCACAAGAACATTGTCTGGGGCAAGGCCGGCCGCACGCGGCACAAAGGCCGAAGGCCGCACAATCGCGGCACCTCCATGAATCCGATCGCCCACCCATTGGGCGGTGGTGAAGGCCGTTCCGGCGGTGGTCGTCATCCATGCAGCCCGACCGGCAAGCTGGCCAAGGGCGGCCGAACTCGCAAGCCGCGGAAGAATTCGAATCGTCGAATCCTGCGACGGCGCAAGAGCCGCCGCTACGGCGAAGTGAAGTTGAAGAATCGGAAGTAATGTCTGACGAGTGGCACGGGCGTCCCGCCCGTGTTCGCACCGGCGAGTGGCCGGTGCCACAATGGACGAAAGCGAAAGAGAACCATGGGACGCAGTCAAAAAAAGGGACCGTACATCGATCCAAAGCTGTACAAGAAAGTACAGAAGGCCATCGATCGCGGCAGCCACGAGATGATCAAGACGTGGCGCGCGCTGCACGATTCCGCCTGAGTTTGTGGGTCGAACTTTTGAAGTCCACAACGGCAAGATTTTAACCAAGGTGTATGTGACCGAAGACATGGTCGGTCACAAGCTGGGCGAATTCAGTCTGACGCGAACCTTCCAAGGGCCATACGTCCGTGAAGAAGTCGGACGCCGCCTAAGCGGTAACGATACGGAGCCAATGACATGGCTGTTTCGGTTTGGACAAGTAAACATCGCTACGCGCGCATCAGTCCGCTCAAGGCGCGGCTCGTGACGGGACTCATTGCGGGTCGCCATGTCAATGAAGCGCTGGAGCTGCTGAAATATACAAAAAAACGCGCATGCAGCATGGTCGACAAGGTGCTGCGTGCGGCCATGGCCGATGCGGATGAAAAGGAAGCAGATGTACGCAACCTTTTCGTTCACGAGGCCCGCGTGGATGAAGGCCCCCGAATTAAGCGGTTTCAACCGAAGGACCGCGGCCGCGCCCATCCGATTTTGAAGCGAACGAGCCACATCATTGTGACGGTGGCCGAGGGACCGAGGAAGAAGTAAAAACGCTATGGGACAAAAAGTACATCCAATCGGTTTTCGCATCGGTGTCACGGAAGACTGGCGCTCGCGCTGGTTCGCGCCCAAGGCCGCGTTCGCGGAATTTCTCATCGAAGACTTTCGCATTCGACGCCTGGTTCAGAAACGGTTGAATGACACCCCGCCCTTCGCAGGTGTTGCCAAGATTGAAATCGAGCGCACCCGCGACGAGGTCAAGGTGTTCTTGTCCACCGCCCGTCCCGGCATGGTCATCGGACCGAAGGGCGCCGAGGTCGACAAGCTCCGTGAAGAGATCGAGGAGATGATCGACCGCAAAGTCAGCGTGAACATCAAGGAAATCAAGAATCCCGATCTCAACGCACAGCTTATGTCGCTTGATATCGCGTCGCAGCTCAAGCGTCGAACGAGTTTTCGCCGTGCGGTCAAGATGCATATCGATGCCGCCATGACGGCCGGCGCCCTGGGTGTGAAGATCATTATCAAGGGTCGCCTGGGCGGGGCGGAAATGTCGCGCGTTGAACAGCAAAAGCGCGGCTCGGTCCCGGCTCAGACGCTCCAGGCCCATGTGGACTATGGTTTTTCCGAGGCCTACACGACCTACGGCGCGATTGGCGTTCGGGTATGGATTTACAAGGGTATGTACGGTGAAGAGGTTGAAGAAACCGAACCGGTTCGCCGAACAGGACGACGTGCCCAAGTTTAATGAAATTGTTTGTGATGCGGGGCCGCCGGGTTTATCGCGGCACCGATGGGAGTGAATGCAATGTCAATGATGCCGGCACGCGTGAAGTATCGCAAAATGCATCGCGGAAAAATCCGCGGTGTCGCGACACGCGGCAACAAGGTCTCTTATGGAGACTTCGGTCTGCAGGTGTTGACCGAAGGATGGATCACGGCGCGACAGATCGAGGCGGGCCGCATGGCGGCTTCGCATTATCTTCAGCGTCAGGGCCGCGTCTTCATTCGCATCTTTCCCCAGAAGTCCGTTTCCGCCAAGCCCCTCGAAACCCGAATGGGCAAGGGCAAGGGCGAAATCGATCATTGGGTGGCCGTCGTCAAGTCCGGCACGGTGATCTTCGAGATCGGAGATGTCGAGGAAAAGGTGGCCCGCGACGCGCTGACACGCGTGGCCCATAAGATGCCGATGCGATGCCGCTTTGTGACAAGACGGCACAGTTTGTAAGAAACCGGTCGAAAGGTTGATGCTGCCATGAAGATCGCGGATATGCGCGAATTAAAGATCGATGAGCTTCACATTGAGCTGGACAAGCTCCGACGCCACTTGTTCGACCTGCGCAGTCAGGCCACGACCGAGAAGCTGGAAGATTCATCGCAACTCGGCAAGACCAAACGGGATATCGCCAGGGTGCTGACCGTCCTGAATGAGCGGGGCGAAGAGAACATCGAACAAAAGCAGTATCACATGGAGTCGGTCGGCCATCTGTAATCCGGCGGGGTGATGGTGCCCCGCATCAGTGAGAGACGAAGTTCAATGATGCAACCAGCAGCAGAAAACACGGCAAAAACAAGAAGCCACCGCAAGTCGCGCGTCGGTGTGGTTATTGCGGATGCCAAGCAGAAGACCGTGCGAGTTCGCCTTGACCTGCTCGTCAAGCATTCGAAGTACGGCAAATACATGAAGACGCAGAAGAACATTCACGTTCACGATGAGTTGAACGTGTGCAAGGCGGGCGACGTGGTTGAAATCACGGAATGCCGGCCGATCAGCAAGACAAAGTCATGGCGGGTTGCGCGCAAGATTCGCGAATCCGCCGCCAGCTAAGAGCTATTTGGTGCAGCAATGATCCAACAGGAAACTGTGGTTGACATTACGGACAACACCGGGGCCAAGAGAGCCATGGTGATCCGAGTTTTGGGCGGTTCGACCGGCCGAGGCTATTACACGCGGCGAACGGCCACGGTTGGCGACATCATCGTCTGCACCGTGAAAAAGCGCTTGCCCAACAGCGAGTATTATGTCGGTAACAACCGCAAGGAACGATCCCAGCCGCCGCAAGATCAAGGCGGTGGTCGTTCGTGCGAAGAAGCCTGTTCGCCGACCTGACGGCAGCTACGTGAAGTTCGATTCGAACGCCGCCGTCATCATCGACGAAGAGAAGAATCCAAAGGGCACCCGCATTTTCGGAGCCGTTGCCCGCGAGCTTCGCGAAAAGGGCTTCATGAAAATCGTTTCGCTCGCGGCGGAAGTGGTTTGAGATTTATTGACTATTCGGCGGCGCGGTAAAGACGCCTCCGGCAAAATAGACGGGATGAACGGCCATGGCGGCAAAAGTTAGAAAAGGCGATCGAGTTGAAGTTCGGAGCGGTGAGCACAAGGGCCAGCAAGGCCGCGTGCTTCGCGTCAATCCCGAGTTGTGCCGCGTCTGGATTGAAGGCGTGAACCTCGTGTACCGCCACTTGCGTCCGAGCCGGCGTAATCCCCAGGGCGGACGGATTCAAAAGGAAGCGCCGATTCATATGTCGAACGTGCTGCCGGTCGACCCTCGCACGGGCCGGGGCAGTCGTATTCGCTTCGAAGTGGAGCGCGATGGATCCGGCAAAGTTGTATCAAAGCGCCGCGTGACCAAAGGCGGCACGGTGTTGGAAAACGTAAAAGCAACGGCAAGCTAGAGGCCGTCGATTCGAATGCGATGTTACGCACAACTGCATTCGTCGTGAATTGAGCTGAGGTTTGAAATGGCTCGGTTGATGGAAAAATACAAGAACGAAGTACTGCCGTCGCTTGCCTGGCGAGATGGGCACGACCAATCCGCTTGCGATTCCGCGGCTCAAGAAGATCGTGGTCTCGATGGGCGTGGGCAAGGCCATTGCGGGAAGACGCGCATCGCCGCGGCCGCCAAGGAGCTCTCGCAAATCACCGGTCAAAAGCCGCTTATTTGCAAGTCCAAGAAGAGCGTTTCGAATTTCAAGCTTCGCGAGAATTACGAAATCGGCGCAAAGGTGACGCTGCGCGGCAAGCGTATGTATGAGTTTCTCGATCGGTTGATTTCCGTCGCGATTCCCCGTGTTCGCGACTTTCGCGGCCTTGACCCCAAGAGCTTCGACGGCCGCGGCAACTTCAACATGGGCGTGAACGAGCAGACCGTTTTTCCCGAGGTAGAGGCTGACAAGGTTCAGTTCCAGCAGGGCATGAATATCACATTCGTGACGTCGGCAACCAAGGACGCAGACGCACGAAAATTGTTGACCCTCATGGGTCTTCCCTTCCGCAAGGCTGATGGCAGCGGCAGGGCGGCATAAGTTTTTGTTTGGAAGCAGGACGCGAGGAGCAACGCGGAACATGGCCAAAAAGAGTTGGATGATCAAGTCGCTGAAAAAGCCCAAGTTTGCAGTTCGGGCTTACACGCGCTGTCTGGTCTGCGGTCGCTCGCGGGCCGTCTATCGCAAGTTCAAGCTGTGCCGGCTCTGCTTCCGAAAGCTGGCCCTTGAAGGAAAAATTCCGGGCGTTCGCAAGTCAAGCTGGTGATGAACGCGGTTGTCTTAAGTTGAATCGGCTGCTCGTAGGCGGCCAGGAAAAGGCAGTAGAAGGATGACACGACATGTGGAGTGATCCCATCGCTGATATGTTGACCCGAATCCGCAATGCGTCGCGAAATCGCGCCGCGACGGTGATGATCCCGCGCAGCGGCTTCAAGCAGGCTGTCTGCAAAGTTCTCCAGGAGGAGGGCTATGTCAGCGAGGTCGAGTCGATAGACGATGCCACGCAAGGCCAGATTCGCCTCAAGCTGAAGTACGGACCCCGCGGCGAGCATGTCATCAACAACCTGAAGCGGGAAAGCAAGTCGGGTTGCCGAAAGTACGTCGGCGTGGATGAGATTCCTAAAGTCCTCAACGGCCTCGGAATCGCCATTCTTTCGACCAGTCGCGGCGTTCTTAGCGATCGTCGCTGCCGTGAAGAGCGTCTTGGCGGTGAGTTGATTTGCACGGTTTATTAAGTAAGACGTTAGAGGTGTTCCGCGGCGGACCAATTAAGGATTCGGCGAAGAACTGAATGAGGTTGGCAAAATGTCTCGTATCGGAAAAAAACCGATTGATCTGCCGGGCGGCGTCAAAGTTGCGATTAGTGGCAATAATATCAGCATCACCGGCCCGAAGGGCACGCTTTCCATGGCGCATGCCAAAGGCGTGAAAGTGACTCACGACTCCGCCGCCAGCATGATCAAGGTGGAACGTGACTCCGATTCGGCCCAGCATCGTGCACTGCATGGTACGACGCGCGCCTTGTTGAATAACATTGTGGTCGGTGTCACGACGGGCTACCAGAAGAAAATGGAAGTCTATGGCACGGGCTATTCGGTGGCGATGGTCGGCCAAAATGTCGAGCTGAAGGTAGGCTATTCCCACCCCATCAAGGTTCCGATTCCAACGGGAATAAAAGTGGCTGTCGAAGTGCCGGCCGCGAAGGGCGATGAGACGCCCGCGAAATTGACGGTGGACGGCATTGATAAGCAGGTCATTGGTAGCTTTTGTCGCGCCATCAAGGATGCCCGCCAGCCCGAACCGTATAAAGGCAAGGGTGTTCGATACGCGGGTGAGCAAATCCGTCGCAAGGCCGGAAAGGCCTTCGCCGGCGCCGGTGGCGGTTGATAGGACATTCGAGTGCATCAGGTGCAAAGATGAAAGAGCAACAGAAGAAGATCGTCCGACGCGAACGCCGCAAGCTGCGGGTCCGCCGAAGCATTTTCGGCACCCCGGAGCGACCGCGGCTCAACGTCACGCGAAGCCACAAGAATATCAGCGCGCAAATCATCGACGATATTGCCGGCCGCACGTTGTGCGCCGCCAGCACGCTGCAGGAGGATGTGGCCAAGCAACTGAAATACGGCGGCAATTGTGCCGCAGCGGCGCAGATCGGCCAGTTGTTGGCCGAGCGCGCAAGAATGCAGGGCATTCGCAAAATTGCGTTTGACCGCTCGGGTTTGAGGTATCACGGCCGAATCAGGCGCTGGCCGAAGCAGCGCGAAGGCCGGATTGGAATTTTGAGGCGACGTGACGCCGGTGAGTGCCAATGGTTCGGCACGAACAAGGCGTCGGCCACGGATAGAGTGATCGATGGCAAAAAGTAATCCAAGGCGTCCACGGGAATCGGACGAGGGTCCGGGCTACGACGACAACGTCGTCAAGGTCTACCGCTGCTCGAAGGTCGTAAAGGGCGGCCGGCGGTTCAGCTTTGCGGCACTGGTTGTCGTGGGCGATCGCAAGGGTCGCGTCGGCGTGGGCTATGGCAAGGCCAATGAAGTGCCCAATGCGGTCGACAAGGGCCGCAAGCAGGCCTCGCGCCAATTGCGGCCGGTCTCCGTCACCGGAACAACCATTCCGCATCAGGTGAAAGGCCAATACGGCGCGAGCCAGGTCTTGCTGCTTCCTGCTCCCCAGGGAACGGGTGTGATCGCCGGTTCGAGCGTTCGCGCGGTTCTTGAATTGGCCGGCATCGGGGATTGCTTGACCAAAGTTTACGGTTCGACGAGTCCGAAAAATCTCGTCAAGGCGACATTGAATGCGTTGCAAACGCTTCGCAACCGCGAGAGCATCGAAAAGCTGCGCGGCGTTTCGATCATCGGCTAAGCCAGGAAGATTGCGACGACCATGAACATCACGGAAGTCACCAAAAAGGCAGGCGCGAATCCCCGTCGATGGCGGGTGGGTCGCGGCGAAGGCAGCGGCAGCGGCAAGACCTCCGGCCGCGGTCACAAGGGCGCAGGCGCCCGGTCCGGCTGCAGCAAATTCGAACTCTACGAAGGCGGCATGTTTCCGTTTTTTCGCCGCATTCCAAAGTTCGGATTCAGCAATGTTCTCTTTCGCAAAGACTATCAGGTCATCAACGTCGAGGACTTGGAAAGCCGGTTCGAAGCGGGTGCGCACATTACACCGGCTGCCCTCGAAGAAGCCGGATTGATCGGCGATCGAACCCAACCGATCAAGGTTCTTGGCAACGGAGTCTTAAAGAAGAAGCTTACCGTCGATGCTCATCGATTCAGCATTTCGGCTTCGAAGTGCATTGAATCGGCCGGTGGAAAAGTCAATTGGCTGGGACCCAAGCCGAAGAAAAAGTTCATTAAGCGACGAAAGCCGGTTGAAGCCGTCGCGCCCGCCGGCAAGAAGGGCAAGAAGGTCCAGGCGGAGGCTGCTGCCGAAACTGAGACCGAAAAGAAGGAAGGCGGCGAATAAGAATCGGTGCCTTTGCGAAGTTTTTGAATTAGACTCAGTCGCGTCCGGCTGAGAGGCACGGTGGCTTTGCCGCTGTGCCTTTGTGTGTTTGAGGCGCGCCAATTGGGATTATCATTATGTTTTCGGCGTTTATGAACATTTTTAAGGTGCCCGAGCTGCGGAACAAGGTGTTGTTCACGCTCGGACTGCTGGCTGTGTATCGAATCGGCTTTTATGTGCCGTTGCCGGGCATCGACCAGTCAGAGCTCTCTTCGCACTTCGAAAGCATGAAGGCTCAGAGCGGCAGTTCTGATTCGGGCGCCAGCGGAATGGAGCAGTTGACCGAGTACTTCTCGATGTTTACTGGCGGAAACCTGCAGCAGAGCACGATCTTCGGTCTGGGCATCATGCCCTACATTTCCGCCTCAATTATCTTCCAGTTGCTCGGCACGGTCGTTCCTTCGCTCGAAAAGCTTCGCAAGGAAGGCGAGATCGGCCGCAAGAAAATTCAGGAATACACGCGCTATGCGACCGTCCTGATTTGCATTATCCAGGCCGGTTTCTGGTTGAAGTACATCTGCAGCTCGCAGCTTGTCCAGAAGAGTTCAATGATTTCAGCAACAATTTTGTTGCCTCATTGTCATTTGTGCTCATCGGCATCATCGGCATGACCGCCGGCACCGTTTTCCTTAGTGGCTTGGCGAGCAAATCGACGAATATGGAATCGGCAACGGCGTCAGCCTCATCATCATGGCCGGCATTCTCGCCCGTATGCCGACGGCGGTCACCTGGGTCATTAACAACGCTTCGATCGATGTGAGCGGCGAGGCACAAATGGGTCCGGCGAAAATTCTGTTTCTCGCCATGGCATTTGTCGCCGTCATTGCCGCCTCGATTTTGATTACGCAGGGTCAGCGTCGCATTCCCATTCAGCAGGCCAAGCAGATGCGCGGTCGTCGCATGTATGGCGGCGAACGAAATTATCTTCCGCTTCGGGTTAATCACGGCGGCGTCATGCCGATCATCTTTGCCAGCAGCCTTCTGATTTTTTCCGGGGTTGTTCTTCGGCTGGCTTGCCGATGTGTTTCAAAACAGCAACTTCTTCGCGATTCTGGCTCAGGAATTCAACGGCTCCAGTTTTCTGTACGTCCTGAGCTATATCATCATGATCTATTTCTTCGCTTATTTCTGGACGACCGTTCAGTTTCAGCCGAAGGAAATGGCCAATTCACTGCGAGACAACGGCAGCTTCATTCCCGGCTTGCGACCGGGTAAGCGAACCGCGGATTACCTCGAAATGGTTATGACGCGTATTACGTATGTGGGTGCCGGCTTCTTGGCATTGATCGCCATCATTCCGCAGCTGGTCGCTTCAGCGATGAATATTCCGTTTGCCGTCTCGTCGTTTCTCGGCGGCACGGGATTGCTCATTGTCGTCAGCGTCGGGCTCGATCTTGTTCAGCGGATTGAGGCTAATTTGATCATGCGAAATTACTCAGGGTTCCTCGATAGCGAGGGTGGAGGCCGAATTAAGGGAGCCTATACGTGAACATCGTCCTTCTCGGTCCTCCGGGCGCCGGAAAGGGCACACAGGCCGCACGCCTTGCAAAGGCCTCCGGTCTCCTGCACCTTTCGAGTGGCGACATTCTCCGTGCAGAACGGAGAGCCCAGACCGAGTTGGGACAAAAGGCTCAGGAATTCATGGATGCGGGCAATCTGGTGCCCGACGACCTGATCCTGACGATGATGATGCACCATATGTCGAAGCCCGAAGCAACCGGCGGCTTTTTGCTCGACGGGTTTCCAAGGACCGTGGCCCAAGCCCAGGGGCTCGATGTCCGACTTTCCCGCGAAGGCAAAAAACTGGATGCAGTTATCTGCATCGAAGTCGAAGACGAAGTGGTTTTGAAGAGGTTGACGGGACGTTGGTCCTGTGCGAATTGCGCCCGAATTTTTCATGAGGCGTTTTCGCCGCCCAAAAAGAATGGTGTTTGCGATAATTGTGGCCACTCACTGTCGCGCCGCAAGGACGACGAGCCTGACGTGGTGGCTGAGCGATTGCGAACCTACCACGAACTGACCAAGCCGCTCGTCGCCTATTATCGCGATGAGGGTTTGCTAAGACCGGTGCGAGGCATCGGTTCGGTCGATGAGGTTGGCGAGGCGATACGGAAGGCATGTCCTGGCTTATGAGAGACTCTGTGAGGCAGGATAACCAGCGAGACCAGCGTGCCAAACCAGCTGCCGCGGTGCTCAAGAGTCCGCGTGAAATTGAATTGATGCGCGCTGCCGGCCGCATTGTGTTCAAGGTTCACGAGCGCATGGCTGAAATGGTTCGCCCAGGGATTCGAGTGCGTGAACTTGCGCCGAGGCAGACCGCATTATTTCGGAGCTCGGTGGAGTCGCGCTGTTCAAGGGTGTGCGGACCGCGAATACGAAATTCCCGTTCCCTGCCGCCATTTGTGCCAGCGTGAACGACGAAGTGGTCCATGGCATACCCAATGAGCGGGTGCTTCGCGAAGGTGATGTTATCAGTGTCGATTGCGGCGTACGACTGAAGGGCTACTGTGGCGACGCTGCCCGCACCTATCCGGTTGGTCGCATCACACCGGGTGCCCGTCGCCTGCTGGACGTGACCCTGGCAACGCTCGGATTGGCCTTGTCGGAAATTAAGCCGGGCCGCCTTTGGAGCGAAGTGGCCGGCCTGATGCAGCGCTATGTTGAGTCACAGGGCTATTCGGTCGTCCGCGAGTTTGTCGGCCACGGAATCGGTCAGGAGATGCATGAGGAGCCGAAAGTTCCGAACTATACTGATCGCGAGCAAAGAAAGCAGGATTTTGTCCTGGAGCCGGGCCTGGTAATCGCTGTGGAACCCATGGTGAACGCCGGGACAAGACATGTTAAACTGGGGGATTCGACAGGCTGGCCCCAAGTGACAAAAGACGGAAGCTTGTCGGCACATTTCGAGCATACGGTCGCCATCACGCCGACCGGAATTGATGTGCTGACGGATGGTCGTTAAGGATTGGATTTGTACGCGGTGGCAATGGCCACTTCGCGTTTTTTGTATGGAGTGACGTATCATGAAAGTTCGATCGAGTGTTCGCCGCATCTGCGAGAATTGTAAAATTGTCAAGCGAAGGGGAATCGTCCGGGTTATCTGCTCGACGGATCCCCGCCACAAGCAGCGCCAAGGCTGAAATGAATACTAGCCGGTCGCCCAAGCGCCCGGAATCGAAGCACGTGCCGTAAGGAATTTAACGGCAGACTTATTTTGGAGTTGATCGGATGCCACGTATTGCGGGTACAGACATTCCAGCCGACAAGCGAATTATCGTGTCGCTGGCATACATTTATGGAATCGGTCCGACCTTTGCCGCCGCTATCCTCAAGGAGGCCGGCATCGACGAAAACACGCGCGCGAAGAATCTGACCGAAGACCAGATCAGCCACATTGCGAGCATCATCGATCGCAATTACGTGGTCGAAGGTCAGCTTCGGCGTCAGGTGCAGCAGAACATCGCGCGGCTGAAGGATATTCAATGCTATTGCGGCTGGCGGCACCGCAAGGGTCTGCCTGTACGCGGTCAGCGCACCAGAACAAATGCCCGAACGCGCAAGGGTCCGAAGAAGACGGTTGCCGGCAAGAAGGGCGTCAAGGAATTGCGAAGCTAAGGTTTCCCATTTGATGCGTTCGGCGCTAGCGACGTTTGCGGGTGTGATGCGTTCGATGTGGCAATCAGCGGAGGTTTTTGATACGTGGCAAAAGTAGCGAAGAAAAAAGTCAAACGGCATGTCACTCGCGCGGTGGCCCATGTGCGGTCTACATTTAACAACACCATGGTGACGATCACCGACTTTAACGGCGAGACCCTTTGCTGGGCTTCGGCTGGAACGGCCGGGTTCAAGGGCACCCGCAAGAGTACGCCATTCGCCGCACAGCGCGCCGGCGAAAACGCTGCGCAGGCTGCGCGGCGCTTCGGCGTCAGCGAAGTCGAGGTCAAGGTCAAGGGACCCGGCAGCGGACGAGAGTCCGCCGTATCAGGCCTTCAATCCGGCGGGCTTCGAGTCCAGTCGATCGAAGATGTCACGCCCCTGCCGCACAATGGCTGTCGCCCCCGTCGCAAGCGCCGCGTTTAGCGCTGCATTCGATCTGGGTTTGTCGACGCCGTTTTCAGGAATGGTGGTCGCGTGTGCCCAATTAACTGAAATATATGCATCCGTCTGGGCGGCGTGCCGCGGCGGGTGGACATCGAAAATAGAATAGGTCGGGTTGACTGCGGAAATGCGAGTGGACCGCGGAATCGAATTTCCGAACAGCTTCCCGACAAATCGGCCCTCGCGATGTCGATCGCGAAATGGCCACAACCAGTGGAATGTACCAAGCCGAAGCGGACGGCATCGGGCATTCACGGAGGTCTGACAATATGAGAATTCGTTGGCGAGGTTTGGAACTGCCTTCCCGGGTCATGCGGGACGATGCCGCCAGCCAGGGCAATTATGGTCGCTTTATCGTCGAGCCGTTTGAGCGGGGCTTTGGCACCACGGTCGGCAACAGTCTGAGACGAATCCTTCTTTCCAGTCTTGAAGGATCGGCCGTTACGCACGCTCGAATCAAGGGCGTTGATCATGAATTTACGACCATCCCGGGCATTTTGGAGGATGTCACCGAAATCATCCTGAACATCAAGACAATCGTGGTGCATCTTGCCACGGAAACGCCAAAGTCAATGAAAGTCGTCGTCCGCGGAAAAGCCGGGCAGACCACCCTGGTCAAGGCGTCGGATATTCAGGCCGATCCGGCCATTGAGATCATCAACGATGATCATCTCATTTGCACCCTGACGGACGATGTCGAAATTGAAATCGAAATGACCGTTGCCCGCGGCCGCAGCTATGTCACCGCCGAGGAAAACAAGGGCGTCGATCAGGAACAGGTGATCGGCGATATTCCCGTCGACAGCGTTTTTTCACCCGTATCGCGCGTGCGATATCGCGTTGAGGATACGCGCGTCGGCCAGCGGACAAATTACGACCGCCTTGTGATGGAAATCTGGACCAACGGCACCGTGACCCCCGAAATGGCGCTGGTTGAAGCGGCAAAGATTCTTCGCAAGCATCTCAACCCGTTCGTTCAGTATTTTGAGCTTGGCAACGGCCTTGCGGTTGAAGGCCAGATTCTGGCCGGCGGACAGGGCTCGGCGGGCAAGGCCGTCGACGAAAGCAAGATGTCGTTGCCGATTTCCGTGCTCGATTTGTCGGTGCGGGCGAGCAATTGTCTCGCGTCCGCAAACATTTCGACCATTGGCGAGTTGATGCAGCGCGAAGAGATCGATCTTCTTAAACTCCGGAGCTTCGGTAAAACATCGCTTCGCGAAGTGAAGCGCAAACTGACCGATTTCGGCCTTACCCTTCGCGCTTCGGCCGGTGTCAATCTCGACATCGACGATGACGAAGATGAGGACCTCGACGATCATATTCCTCCGGCCTCCAAGTTCGGCGGCGCGCCGGCGGGCCGACCGGGCATTGCCCCGTTGGATTCTGGTTCGATGGATTCGATGCCGAATTATTCATCCCACAGTGGCGGCAGCGATCACGACCAGCAGTAGTATTGAATGACACGAACTGGTTCGCGATAACGTGCAGTTTTTTTGCCGGACACGATAGGGCCGGCGGCAGGATTAGACATCATGAGACACAAGTCATCCAAAAGGCATCTGGCTCGAACGCCCGCCCACTTGCTGGCCATGCGCCGCAACATGGCGCAAAGCCTGATTCAATATGGTCAGATCGAGACGACGCTCATCAAGGCCAAGGCCATGAGGAATTTCGTTGAGAAGCTCATCACCATTGCCCGTGAAGGCACGCTTTCCGCCCGGCAGCGCGTACTTGCGCAGTTGACGGATCGCGCCATTCTCGATCGCGAGCAGGAAGAGAAATATTCCGCGATGTCGATGGCCGATCGCAAACGCGTGATGATCAACCGCTCGGGTCGACGCCATCGCGCCGGAAAAGTGCCCGCCTCGTACGACAAGGGCAAGTTTTCGTTTGTCGCCGATACGGTCGTCAACAAGCTGATGAAGGAAGTGGCCCCGCTCTATAAAGACCGACCGGGCGGATATACGCGCATCATCCGGCTTTCGAAGCGGCGCGTGGGCGATGCGGCTGATTTGGCGATCATTCAACTCGTCGGCATCGATCGGGATGGCAAGATCGAAGAGACGACGGGCGTCAAGAAAACTGTCGGCCTGCGCCGCAAGAAAGTACAGGATCGCATTCGAATTCTCGAAGGCAAGAAGCCGCAGCGTCAAGCGCAAGAGAAGCGGCAAGGAACAGCCCGCCGCGAAGCGCTGGAGGCTTCGGCGGCTGACGCCACCTGATTTGCGATTAACGACAATTGGTCGTAATTGAAATTTCAAAAAGCCCGAAGACTCATGTCTTCGGGCTTTTTTGTCGCGCCGAATGCCCGTATCATTTTTGTTTAATCCTGCCGAATGCAAGCCTCGGCGCTGTGGTCAGGATTTTGGAGGCGGCGGAGCTTTCCGATGCAAGATACAAACTGCATATTCTGCAAGATTGTTCTGGGACAAATACCGGCGATCAAGGTATTCGAATCCGATACCGCGCTTGCGTTTCTCGATGTGGGTCCTCTGGCCGAGGGGCATGTTCTTATTGTTCCCAAAGAACACTATTCGGATATTCGCAAGATTACTCCCGAAGAACTCGCGTTGGTTATGACGCCAATTCCGAAACTTGCCGCAGCCATTATGCGCGCCACCGGAGCGCAGGGTTTGAATTTCCTTCAAAACACCGGCGCCGTCGCCGGACAATCCGTTTTTCATTTGCATTTTCATCTCATCCCCCGCAACGACAGCGATGGGCTGGGCTATCGCTGGAATGCGGGGAAATATGCCGAGGGACGGGCCGAGGAATTGAGGACGAAGATCATGGCGGAACTGGCCTGATGGAAGGATTGCCGCGTCGCATGTGTAATACACGTTTCAATGGAATCGAAAAGCTCATTTCCGGGAGCATGGACATGCCAGGTTTCTTTCGTGCCCGAAGTCGCGCATTGACACTGGTGTTTCTCGTTACGCTTGCGATGAGCGCGGTCACGGCGGTCGCCGGCGACGAAGGTCCCGGCCCGATGTTCAACTATCGTTTCGAACTGGCCGAGCGGGGTTACGGCGACGTCGTTTCGCTCGTCACCGGCGAGAAAATAAGCGGAAAGGTGCTGGAATGGGCTGACGAAATTCTCGTGTTTGACGCCAATGCCGGCGTACGGCAATGCGCGCTCAACACGGTCGAGTCCTTTGATCTTCGTCGCAATGAACGTCACAACGCCGTCTTTGCGAAGCCTGATCTTACAATTGCCTTTATCGAGCGACTTCCACGCGATGCTTCATGGCATGGCCATGTAAAGTTGGAAAATGGACTGCCCAAACTGGTGGATTTCGCGGAAGAAGACTCAAGTCATCCCAAGGCGGACGATGCCGTTACATTTCGCGTTCACATTCTCAACGCCGGAGCGGCCGATTCAGCCGCTGTTCCATGCCGGGTTTCGATGGATGGCGCGCCGATCGGCGAATCTGTCTCCATCGCTGCGATAAAGCCAGGCGATGAAACGGTCTTTGACGTGAAATGGGCGTGGCAGGAAGGCCAACACGAACTAAAAATCGAGCTGGATCCGGAGGCGAAGGCGCCGGATGCGCTGCGATGGAACAACACGTTTACGCAGTTCACCCGCGGGCTTGCCGTCACATTTGCTGTCGCCCGCGACCGATACGAGGCGTTTAAGTCAACGCCCAACATGGTTGATTCATACTGCTTCGAGGATTTTGCGCAGTATCATATTCGCACGCTGAATGCTTTGTTTGCTGCGTCTGTTTATCCTTCCGCGCCCCACGGCGCGGAGGAACGATTGTATTGCGATCGAATTGTCGTCGTCGAAGATCCTCTCGATGCGAATAGCGAAGACGGGTGGATTGCATCGTTGCATCGCGATGGCAAGGCTGATGCGCCTGTCGAATATGCGGCACTCGCGCGATTCGGCAGGTGGCCGTCGAATGCATCCGGGATTCGTGAAACCGCGATGGTGAATTGGGCCACGCTGCAGGACATCGGCCGACAAATCGGGCTTGCCGACCTAAAGAGGGTTGAGACGACTATCGAACAGTGCTACGTTTATGACATCACCGAGCGATATGCCATGGTGCAATATCTTCGCCCTGGCGCTTCGCTGATGCATACGCCGGGTGGCTTCCACCTCACCGAGGAGCAGGTCGGTTATCTCAACCATACCATCGGCCGGGCCGCGTGGATTCAGCGGCGACTATTATTATCAGCTTCCAGCAAAAATCTCATTGAGAGTGACAGCCAATAACAGTCTTCCGTTGGGCGATGTGCAGGTCGATATTTTTCAATTGATGGCCGATGGCGGAGCGCGGGCCGCATCGTTGGCATCGGCGCAACCGATCCGGATTGTCTCGGCGGTGACGAATGAACAAGGCATCGCCGAACTTGTGAACATTGAAACACCGGCCCACAAGACACCGGGGGCTACGAACTTAAGAACAATCCATTCGGCAAAATCGCCGTGGATGGTTCCAACGGCCTGCTCCTTCTGCGTCTTCGATCGAAATCTGGGAATGAGGAGTTTAGTTTTCTTTCACTTGCCGAATGCAATGTCGCATACCTTCGCGGCAATAATGATGCGTTTGTTTTTCCAATTGCCACGCGATTCAACACGCCGGCGGCATCGCTGCCGCCGCCGCCGTTTGCCGCCATTGAAATGTGGGATCGAAAACCCGCCAAGCCGCCGCTCATGCTCACATGGGTTATTCCCAAGGATGTGGATTCCAGGAACATCGAGGAATTCCGCGTCTATAAGCGCACCGGGTTTGCCGGCCAGCAGGTCAAGCCATGGACGCTCGTTTCAGTTCATAAGCCGCCTGCCGCCCGAAACTTTCCACATGGTGAGGAGAGTTACTTCACAGAATTCCAATACGACGGTCCCTACTCGCTCGATACTTTTTTCGCGGTTTCGACTGTTGATGCCAGCGGTCAGGAAAGCGGCCTCTCGCAACCCGGTTATGTGCCTTATCAAAAGAAGCGATTCGATTTGCGGTGGACAAGAATAAGGCGTTTATGACCGCAAGGGGAGATGGACAATCGCAGATGCTCTTCTGGGACGGTCGCGCCGGCACCCAACCCCATCAGATGAAACTCGACGCATTCCAAGGCTACAAGCCTGCATTTGAAGGAATTGCATTTGCACCGGATGGTCGACTGGTTGTGACCGATCCTGTCAATCATGTCCTTGCCATTTACGATGTGAATCAAAGCGAATTGATCGATGTCATTCCGAAGCGATACGACTGGCCGGGCCGTTCGGGGCATCGTCCGGGCGAATTTAATGCACCGGCTGATGTTGCAATCGATGATGCCGGCAACATGTATGTTGCCGATCGTGACAATCATCGGGTTCAGATTCTTGATGCGCGTGGTGAATCGAAGGGGTTGCTCGATCCGGATTTTCGATTTCGCCGACCGTTCGCGATTGCCTATTCGACCGGTCACATCAGCGTGACCGACAAGGATGGAACGCGATGCCGCATTTATGACATTAGCAAAAAGGAGCCGAGGCTCGAAATCGAAATGCCCGCGCTGGTTGATGCGGATCGCGCCGTTGTCAATTCGAAGGGCCGCGTTTTTATCACCGGCCGTCTCGATAAGGACTCCGATTTGACCATGCTGTCATTCGATCCGGACGGCCAGGGCAGTGCATACTACACCGGCACGGGCACCCAGGGCGAAATGGGGCCATACGAAAAACCACGATCCATCTATCAGCATCGCGGCAATCCACTCTATATCTACATGGTTAACGAATTCCCGTTCGACGTGCGAAGGCTGCATATCGATCAATGAACAAGCGCGGTCATTCAAATGTGTTTTTTCGATCCGATTGCAAGTAGTCCTTGCGGGCCGCAACATAGTCTTCCGGTGTTGCCGGCAAGCCTTCCATGTCCGCATTTTCCGAGAGGTTGAGCGTTTCTTCGTTTGCCTTCTGGTGAAGCATCTTCAGAATCGGAATGCACCACCCGCAACCGGTCCCGGCATTCAGGCAATCCGACATTTGCGATTCGCGCGCCGGACGCTCACGCCGGGCAAAGTGTACCAGCTTTCGCAGCGACACATGAAAACAGCAGCAGATCTCGTCGTCGGCTTTCATCTCAGGGCATTGTATGGGGCATCGTCGCGCCTTTCGAGATCCATGTTCTTCGGATAACCTATTCCGTGCCTAATTGTGCGGATGACACTCTGTTACTCACGCAAGTGATTCTTGCAATTCGACCTCCCTGATTCCGGAGATTGTTTCATGTCCGTAACACCCAAAATTGAACAGGCCCTGCAATACCTCGACCAACATAAGGATCGATTTCGGGACGAACTCCTGGACTTTCTTCGTATTCCCAGCATTTCGGCACAAACCGAACACGCTCCAGATATTCTCAAGGCCGCTGAATGGACCCGCGACCGTTGTATGGCCGCCGGACTCAAGGCCGAAATCATCAAGACTGCCGGCCACCCGGCCGTCATTGCAGAAGGCGAGCAAAAACCCGGCAGGCCGACCATCATGATCTACGGCCACTTCGACACCCAGCCGGAAGGCGATCTGAAGCTCTGGCACACCGGACCGTTTGAACCCACCCTGCGCGATGGCATGATTATTTGCCGAGGATCGGCCGACGATAAGGGCCAGTTGTTTTGTGCAATCCTGGCTGTCGAGGCATGGATGAAGACTGCCGGCTCGCTTCCCATCAACGTGAAGTTCTGTATTGAAGGCGAAGAGGAGGTCGGCTCAAAGAACTTGAAGGGCCTGGTGGAAAAATACCGCGAGCGCCTCGCCTGCGATTACATTGTCATTCATGACACCGCGCAGTTCGGAATCGGCATGCCGGCCGTGACCATTGCCACGCGCGGCCTCGTTTACAAGGAAGTGATCATTCGGGGTCCGAAGAAGGACCTTCACAGCGGCTCCTACGGCGGCGGCATTGCCAACCCCGCGAATGAACTGGCCAAGCTGATCGCCTCATTCCACGATGGCGATGCCCGCGTCACCATTCCGGGTTTTTACGATGATGTCAAAGAGATGACACCGGACGAGCTTCGCGACATGAAGGGCCTGCCTTTCGATGAGGCCGCCTTCCTGGAGGATGTCGGCAGTCCCAAATCTTATGGCGAAAAGGGCTATTCGAATCTACAGCGCCGGTCCTCGCGTCCGACACTCGATGTCAACGGGATCTATGGCGGCTACATGAAGGAGGGTTCGAGCACGATCATTCCATCATTTGCGGGTGCCAAGATCTCCATGCGGCTGGTTGCCGCGCAAAGCGGAGAGGCCATCAGCAAGAGTTTTGACGAGGCGGTGCGAAGTCGCGTGCCCGATACGGTGACGTTCGAGATTCTGGACCATGCACGATGCGATGCCTACCTTGCGGATCCTGAGTCAAAGGGCATGCGAATTGCGCGAAAGGCCATTGAAGTCGGCTTCGGAATGGCGCCGATTCTCATGCGCGAAGGCGGCAGCCTGCCGATTCTCCCGATGTTCAAATCAATCCTAGGCGCCGATAGTTTGATGATGGGTTACTGCCAGCCGAATTGCAATGCTCATTCACCGAACGAGTTCTTTCATGTTTCCGATTTCGAAGCCGGAGCCCGATCCAGTGCGGCACTTTTGGGCCTTTTGTTGGATTCAAAATGAGCCGACTGCCGCGGCCCTTTACGGCAACGTCCGTTTTTGCAAAGAGCTTCGGGATTTGGCTGTGAAATCAGCAGTCAGGCATCTCTAAGCGAGTTTTTGGAACAGCGATTCTGACCCGCACCATGTTTTGAATGAAATTGTCTTGAAATATCCTTGCGGCTCTCGCTACTATCGTGGCAGTAGGGAAGTAAAAAAGCAGGGTGGGCCAGCCTCGCACTCTGGCCCACCCCTCACACACAACCGACCCATTTCTGGGTCAGCACGACGTTTCCAAGGACAAGTCACCGCAACTCGTCGCTTGGGGGTAGTAGTCGATCCAAACCTTCAAAGCCGCTGACGGTCGCTTTCGAATTCACGTCCAGTCGAGCCGCATTGACACCCCACTACATAGGCAAAGTCCATGCCAATTCAAATGGCGAGGAGTTGTGAATTGTCTTGTGCCTTTAAGATTAGCTTTTGCAATGACTTATAGGCTGGCATGGATGATACAGGGAAGAGACCGTGTATTGTCGCACACCCAGCAACACGAGATTGGGTAATTCCATCGCGCAAACCCTTTCCCACTGTGGTAACTATTCCCCAACTCATGTGCGGTAGTGACACATTCATTTTGAGGACGTGTTATCGCCACGCCGTGCTGACTCGACCCTTGGCGTGGGAATACAATCGTTCGAACGATGTTCTCGCATAAAACGATGGCAGGGGGCCGTCGGCATTCGACCGCAATCAGATTCAGATGATTCGGGGGAAGGGGCAAATCCGTCATGAAGCGAATGACGACATTATCAATTCTGGCATGTTTGATCGCATCGCTCGGAATGAGCGGCGAATCGTGCGATCCGGGCGCCAATCTGGATTTGCTCATCAATCTGCGCGGCGAGCCGGCGATTCTGGCCAGCTCGCCACGAGAGGATGCCGGTCAGCGCACGTTTGAGGTGGATCTTCGAAGCTATCCCGATGCAGCTCGAGTCAATTGGGACTTCGGTGATGGTGGCACGATGCGCGATCTCACGATTGCCCGCGGAAAGGCTGTCTCACACAACTATAACGATAACGGCACGTTTACTGTCACGGTGCGACTCTTCTCCGCGCCCGACATCGTCAAGAATGAACCTGCTCGGCTGCTCGCCACCGGTTCATTGCCGGTCGATGTGCTGGGGCCGAATGTCGAACCCATCGCTTCCTTTACATTTGAGGACGTGCCGCCTTCTGAAACGACCGTGGGCATCTCCAAGAAATTCGACGGCACCCGCAGCCGCGATCCGGATGGCTCGATCGTCGAGCACCGGTGGGATTTTGGCGATGGGGGGCAAGCGCTGGGTTCGACGGCGGAGCACGGCTATGCCAAGGCCGGTCTCTACACGATCAGACTATCTGTGAAAGACAATCGCGGCGCGCGGACCTTCACGGAGCGGACGCTGTTTGTCAATGGCGTTCCGGAATCGCGCTTTCGATTTGAGGTCGATGACGAGAATCCGCTGCTTGTTCGATTCAGCGGTGCCCGGAGCAACGATCCCGATGGCGAAATCGTTCGTTATTACTGGGACTTCGGTGACGGCGAAACTTCGATTAACGGCGGCCGGGACGTGCAGCACATCTACAGCGCGCCGGGCGACTACACCGTCCGATTGGATGTGTTCGACGATCAGGGCGTCACGGATTTTGTCATGAGCGTGGTGACGGTTACATCGAATGACATTGCGCTGACATCCGTGTCGGATCGGTATGGCGTGATCGATACCGAGGACTTTGCCTTCGACATCGACGGTTTTAATTTTGCAGATGGTGCGACGGCTCGCCTCGAACGCGGCGGCACGCAAATCAACGCATCAACCGTTTCATTTGGGGGTCCCAATCAGCTTAACGCGGAATTCGATCTTAGCGGCGCTGCTCTTGGGGATTACAACCTGATTGTGACCAATCCCGACACGGGCACAGCGACGCTCGACGATGCCATTCGCGTGGTCACGCCCAACAAGGTCAGGCTCGTCACCTCGCTTGGCGAAATGGTCTTCGAATTGGTCGATGATGCGCCCGTCACCACTGCGAATTTCATCCAGTACGTCGAAGACGGATTTTACGATGGAACCATATTCCACCGCGTCGTGCCGAATTTCGTTGTTCAGGGCGGCGGGTTCCTGCCCGGAATGGTGCAGCCCGACGGCTTGCGCGATCCGATCGTTAATGAGTTCAGCCCCAGCCGTAGCAACCTCCGCAGCACGGTCGCCATGGCGAAGGTCGGCGGCAACCCGGATTCCGCCACGTCGCAGTTCTTCGTCAACCTCAATGACAATTCGGGCAATCTCGACAACCAGAACGGCGGATTCACCGTATTTGCGAATGTGATCGAGGGAATGTCCGTTGCGGACGCGATTGCCGCCGTCGAACTGAACGGCGAAGAGCCCGTGGTTGATGTCATCCTGATCCGTGCGGAACGGGAATAAAATACTCATGGCGATGCCAAAGTACGCGGTGATCCATGGGCGAACCGGCCAAGGCGGCATGGCATCGATTTAGATTTGCGCAGTCGGTTGATAATTCACCACATTCCGCAAAACCATCTGATGCCAATACAATTTCCCTGTAAGATAGGGACAGGGCAGGCAGTCCCTACTTGGCCCGCCGAACTGGTTTAGTTTGTTAGCATCCAGGCTGCAAAATGGAATTGCCGTTAGACAGTTCGGCCGGCCCCTCCGATGACCAACTTCTGCTTCGCGCGCGGGCCGCCGATCGGGATGCCCTCGAGCAGCTCTTGCTGCGCCATGGGCCGCACATTCGCGAACGTCTCGAGATCAATCCCAAGTGGCAATCCGTTCTCGAACCCAGTGACATCATGCAGGTCACATATTTTGAGGCCTTTCTTCAGATATCCAACTTCAAAGGCGACGGCCGCTCGTTTCCGGGCTGGTTGCGACGCATCGCCGAGAACAACCTTCGCGACGCCATTCAGTCCCTGGAGCGTGACAAACGGCCGCAGCCATCCAATCGCATTTCGGCCCCAGAAAATGAAAACGACTTCGCCTGGCTCTACGATCTGATTACAGGCGGTATGGCGACGCCGTCGTGGCATGCGATGGACAAGGAGCTGCGGCAATTGCTCGAAGCGGAAATCGACGCGCTTCCCCGGGATTGGGGCAACGTCGTTCGATGGGTCTTCTTCGATGGCCTTGGCGTCGTCGAAGTGGCTGCGAAACTGGGCAAGACACCGGGAGCGGTTCATTTGATGCGCATCCGCGCCGTCGGCCGGCTCCGCCAGCAGTTGGGTTCGGACTCGAAGTTCCTAAACTATCATTGAGTGTTGCGCGCCATGGTGCGAAAACCGAATGAGCCCATCTCCTCCGTCGACCGCGATCTCATCGAGGCGGTGCGACATCAGGTCGACGAGGCCGATGAAAGGCTTGCCGCTAAACCGGCCCAAATTGGCGACTATCAGATTCTGAGCATTCTGGGCCATGGCGGCATGGGCGTTGTTTACAAGGCGGAGCAACCGCATACCCAGCGCATCGTAGCTCTAAAGGTCCTTCGATCCGGAATCGTCAGTGTCGACATGCTGCGACGATTTGAGAAAGAGGCGCTTGTCCTCGGCCGACTGCACCATATCGGTATTGCCCATATCTATGAAGGCGGCATGGCCGAAAGCAATCTGGGCTTGCAACCATTCTTCGCAATGGAACTCGTCGACGGCCTGTCGCTCACGGACTACTGCGAGGCCAATAGCCTCACGACTGAAGGCCGGCTCGAATTGCTCGCGAAGGTGTGCGATGCCGTCGAGCATGCCCACCAGAACAACGTCATCCATCGCGATCTCAAGCCCAGCAATATTCTGGTCGATTCGGCGGGTCAGCCCAAAGTTCTGGATTTTGGCGTGGCCCGGGTGACGGATGTCGATATTCAGGCCGCCACAATGCGCACCGAGGCTCGCAAGCTCGTCGGAACATTGCCCTACATGAGCCCCGAACAGGTGCGCGGCGATGTTGATGCAGTCGATCGCCGCTCGGACGTGTATGCGCTGGGCGTTCTCGGCTACCGAATGCTCACCGGCCGTTATCCTTTCAATATCAGCGGACAGTCCATCCCCGAGGCGGTTCGCGCCATTCAGGAGGATGAGCCGACGCGACTGAGTCTGGTCAATCGTCGCTATCGCGGAGATGTCGAAACGATCATACTCAAGGCGCTCGAAAAGGACCCCGCACGACGATACCGATCCTGTGCCGAAATGGCGGCCGATTTGCGGCGGCTGTTGAACGATGAACCGATTCGTGCCCGGCCGCCGGGCGCGTTTTACCGCTTTTCAAAATTCACGCGTCGAAACAAGGGCCTCGTCATATCAACGGCGACCGTTTTTAGTGTTTTGCTGCTGGCACTCGTTGCCAGCACCTGGGGCCTGAACCTGTATCACCAGCGAGTTGAACAAATCAGAATGTTGGCCAGCGCGGCCATGCTGGAACAGCTTCAACAGGAAGCCGCGAACCTGGGACCTCCCGTTCCTGAGAATTCCGGCAAGATGGCCGCGTGGCTTTCACAGGCCGAGCAGCTTCGTCCCCGCATGCTGGAATGCCGCCAGGAATTGCAAAAGCTGCACGAGCGATCTGTTGAATTCAATCTAAAGCGCGACTTTGACCGAAGTGTGTTGCGCAATGTGCTCGAACTGCGGGAGCTTCGTTCGGACTTGGAAGCGAAGCGGGCCATATTAGCGCAAACCTCGACCCAACCTTCGGCCGAGCGGGCGCGGCAAAGGGCATACATTGAAGACTTGGAGGCGCAGGAGCGGCACCTTCTCAAGGTCGTTTCCACCGGCCATGTTTGTATTTTTCGAGATCCGGCCGATCGATTACAGCATGACGCCCTTATTCTGCTCGAACAGGACTTGCAGGCTTTTTTTAATCCGCAAATCGGCATTGTCGCCAACATTCGCCGACGCCTGAATTTTTCGCAGACGATCAAGCTCGATTCCCTGATTCGACATAAGTTGCAATGGGCCGATGTTGTGACGTCAATCGGTGATCCTTCCGTTTGCCCGCAATACAGTGAGTCGACTGCAATCCTCAAGGAATCCGTCGGTTCGGGCCATTCGTGGCTCCAGCCGCAACTTGGGCTCGTTCCGGTCGGGCGTGACCCCGTGAGCGGCTTGTGGGAATTCTGCCATATTCAATCCGGGAGCATTCCGGTGCGTGATGCGGACGGAAAGCTCGAAATCGGCGACGGCTCCGGTCTCATACTTGTGCTGCTTCCCGGCGGACGCTTTCAAATGGGCGCTTCATCGGGCCATATAGATGCCTCGACACGTTCCGAGAACACGGGAATGAATCCGCCGGCGGAAAAAAATGAGCTGCCGGCCCACTTTGTGCTACTCGATCCCTTCTTCATTTCCAAATTCGAAATGACCGTGGAGCAATGGCGACGACTCACACGCGCCGTTTCCACATCCGCCGGAACAGTGGGTGATGCCCGTGCGGACAAGCAGCGGCCGATCGATCAAATCTCATGGACCGAATGCGAACAGGTTTTGTGGAGTTCGGGGCTGTCGCTTCCGACGGAGGCCCAGTGGGAATATGCTGCGCGTGCCGGTACTTCGACACCATGGTGGACCGGCGATTCTCCCGAGTCCATCCTTGCCAATGCCAATCTCGGCGAAGACCTGATCGTTTTTGACAAGTTTGCAGATGTGACCGCGCCGGTCGGTCGATATCGGCCGAACGGGTTCGGACTTCACGACGTCATTGGTAATGTTGCGGAGTGGACCTTTGACGCTTTGGGCAGTTACGAGCTGGGCGTGACGCCGCACGACGGGCGCCGTCTTTCCGGGCGGGGCGAGGCTGGATACCGTGTGATTCGCGGCGGAGGCTTTCGCGATTCCGCGTCGCACGCGCGCGTCTCGGCGCGGCGCGGCGCATCGGCGGATTACCGGCACGATGATCTGGGTGTGCGCCCGGCCATGAAGCTTCAATTTCGGGAATTGGACATCAAGCAAGAATCAACATTGACGACACAACCCGGCGCGGCCTACTGAAGCATTTTGCCGGGTGTAAAAGTCAGCGGCTTGTCGGCGGGTCGAGGCGTTGCCGGATTGGACATATGGGGAAGAATCTGAATATCGATTGTTCCCTTTTCGGGGTCATTGGTCTCGATTCGTATGACCTCGCCGTACGTCGGCGGCAGGTAAGCCGGATCGGACGGGATTAGAACCTCAACCTGCGAAAGACTCGGATCGCTGGGATTGGTCGGCAGCAGTGTCACATTGATGTCAGGATTGCTGACGGCGATTGAGGTGATCTTGAAGGGAGTCGTGCCATTATTACGAAAAGTAACGATTCGCTGCCGCTTGGAAGCCTGCTGGTTGAACACGATTTTGTAGGGCGACATTTCGATTCGCGGCGGACAAAATGCCGTTGCCTTCACCTCGTAGGTCGGATACTCGGCAATTACTGTTTTGAATTGTATCGCAGTGATGTTGTTGCCGGGCTCAAACGGCGGTTTGCCGACAATCGTCAAGTCGTACACTTCACCTTCCTGAAGCGGATTTAGAATGGCGTCGAACATGGGCGCGACCATCTTGCTTTGGCCCTTGTCATCCCAAATGGCGGCCGAACGAATCGGCAGCATTTCGAGGTGGATCGGCTCGCCCGATGTGTTCTTCATTCGAATCACGCGGCGCAAATTCTGGTTCGAAGTGATGCGGTCGAAATTGGGCGGATAGGCGGCGATTTCCTTGGCCTTGTCGGGAGGCGTTGTGCCATCCATCAGCCCCTGATCCTCGACAAGTTCCAGTTCGCACACGGTTCGCGCAATGCCCGTCAAAGTTACTTTCAAGGAAGGGTTTTGCGGATCATTCGTTGTCGATTCGAGTGTCTCGTGGACCGGTCCCGATTTATTCTGCAGGTTCAGTGTGAATTGTATTTCCCCGGTCTTTCCCGGTTCAATGACTTCCGGATAAGAGGACGCCTGAGAGCAACTGCAATAGGCCTTGGGCTTGGTCAGTCGCAAGGGTGCTGTGCCGTCGTTGCGAATGACAAAAGGGTGAATGATCCTTCGGCCTGTCCATACATTACCGAAATCATGTGATGCTTCCTGAATGCTCCATTTCGGCCCGGCCGGCGCCGCAGGCTGTGCGGTCGTCGGATTCGCCGGAGCGGACTGGACCGAAGTTTGCGGCGCGGAACCTGAGGGAGACTGGTTGGCGGATGCAGGACCATTGTTGTTTTGCTTGCTGTCGCATCCGGACATCATTCCCCATACAAACAAAATGCCAATCAATGTAGAACGCATGTCTCCACCCCTCATTGGGCGAAATCGGCTCTTAAGCCGTTCGCCGGGTCTTCGTTTTTTTTTTTCCATTTCCGTTTCGGCCATTGAGTGAGTTCTTCAGGACTTTCATGGCCAAATCGGCTTCGGACTGGGCCTCAAAGCTGAACAGGCCGACATATTCTTTTCCGTGCGCCTGCGCGACAAAGAAATTCACATTTATGCCGGCGTCCGCAAGCGAGGCAGAAATCTGTCGGCCGATTCCAGCCTTGTTTTTTCCGCTGACCACAACGCACGGAAATTCAGCCTTGGAAAGGCCCGCGGCCCGCGCCGCTTTTTGGGCACGGGCATTCGCAATCGGAAAAACTTCAATCGAAACGACGGTCTTATCCGGATTGGCGTAACCCATGACCAAATCAAGATTCACTCCGCTTTCCGCCAGCGGACCGAGCGTCGATGCCATGCGCCCGGCGTGTTTGGCGTATCGATCTTCCAAAGCACGGCCTTTTTGATTTGCATCGACATGGCGATTCCTCCGAATAATGCAATCGGCAACTCAGGCGAGAAACTCATACGTCAATAGAAGGGCAGCCCCGACAAGCAGCATGCCCACGACGATGGTGATGCACAAACTCAGGCTCGCCAATGGAACGGCCGACAATTTCTGACATCGAATGGTCTTGTAAACAATACTGATGCTCATTGCCAAAGGAAGCAGCATAAGAAGGCGGCCCTGCCCGGTGATGATCTTCGGCTCGATAAAAAGGTCGTGCAATATGTTGGCCAGCATCATCGGGTCAACGCACCGCCTTTCTCGGGTTTGTCGTTGCAACAACGGCGTTGCGTAGGGCGTCCGTGCGGGACAAGACATCAAGAATGACAAGCAAGTTGAGCAGACCGGCAACGCCCGCATAGACCACGCCGATGTCCCCGGCCGGCCATGCGCCTTGAATTGCTTGGATGGGTCGCGCCTGGCCTCGTCTTCGAGATTGCGGCTGACAGACAGGGCGAAGAGCGATTGGGGTCCGGTGCAAAGTTGAGCGGCGATCCAGAGGCCGTTTTCCTTGGCGGTCACCGCCGACCGAACGCCTCCCACGGCAATGCCGCCCCAGAATGTGACTGAAATGACAATGAAGAAGATCACGGCGCGTTGGCGCTCGCCAATCCACCAGTGTCCCAAGCCCGGCACCAGCCAGGCCAGAATCGCTCCGAGGGTGATGGAATGAACCTTGCTTGAAGGGCGGTGGTCGGCCATATCGAATTGGGTGGAGGCCTGATCGGCCTAGTCCTTTCAAGTCCTTAAAGGGAACACGGGCCTTGCGGATCACCGCATCGGCCGCAGCCACCGACCGGAGCCTTTTCCTTTGTCGCAGACCCGGAACGTGCGGCGAAAACGCTGAATTGCCGTGATACCTTCTTGCCGCCACAGGTCGGGCAGACAATGGCAGTCTTCGACGACGATTCGCGGACCAATTCTTCAAAAACATGGTCGCAATCGGGGCAATGAAATTCGTGAATGGGCATGTGCGTTGCTCCGAATACTGATTGTCTGACAGTATAGCCTCCTGCTGAATTTGTGACAACGCGGGGCGGACTGGCAAGCCGAACAATTCGCCTGGCGATGTGATTCGGCTGCGATTCTGTTTCTGGTCGCCAAGCCCCTTGTCAATTATCGATTGAATGTTCTAATAGGGCGTCCCCCTTAAGTCTCGTCGGCACATTGCAAAATGCCCCGGCAAGACCAGGCCCCCATCGTCTAGTGGCCTAGGATATCAGGTTCTCATCCTGGAGACCGGGGTTCGACTCCCCGTGGGGGTGCCATCGGCACAGCCCCGGTTGCCATGCAGCCGGGGTTTTTTTGCGTCCGTACTCTCAAAAACCGGCTTCAATGACATTGCTGCGCGCACGGTCTTTCTCCCTTTTGAATCATCTTGCGAGTCATTGGGCTGGCACAATTTGATCAAGACGCGAACGCGCGAACAGATTCTAGAATGCAACGAAATGCGCTCTTCAAAGGCGGCGGCACTCATCATTCAAATCGCGATAGGTCATTGCAGTCCCATCGCGTTGAGGCCGGCCGGCTGGAAGGGTCGGGATCAACTCTTCATTTTTCCCCAGTCCGCCAGGAATTTTTCCAGCCCGATGTCCGTCAAGGGATGCTTCAGCATCATTTCGAACACCTTGAACGGCATGGTTCCCACATCGGCACCGAGCTTGGCCGCCTGCACGACGTGCAGCGGATGGCGGAGGCTGGCCGCGAGGATTTCCGTGCTGAAGTGATAGTTGTCGTAAATCGTGCGGATGTCGGCGATGAGGTCCATGCCGTCGTGGCCGATGTCGTCGAGGCGGCCCAGAAACGGCGAGCAAAATGATGCGCCGCACTTCGCCACGGCCAGTGCCTGCAATGGCTGGAAAATGAGCGTGAGGTTGGTTCGGATGCCCTCTTCGGTGCAGATTTTGCAAGCCTTCACGCCCTCGGCGATGGTCGGGAGTTTCACGATGATGTTGTCGGCGATCTTGGTTAACTCCCTTGCTTCCTTCATCATCGCATTGCATTCAGTCGAAACGACCTCCGCCGAAACCGGTCCGGTGATGATTTCGCAAATCTGGCCGACGAGAGTCTTGAAATCCTTGCCCTCCTTGGCGACGAGGCTGGGATTTGTGGTGATGCCATCGACGAGGCCCATGGCAGCTCCGGCGCGGATTTCGTCAAGGTTTGCGGTGTCGAGGAAGAATTTCATGGCGGGCGGCTCGAAGGAATTAACGTTGTTTTGGCACGGTTCGAAGTTGCGACTAAATGACATTTTAGTCGCAATGCGAAAACGTAAAGGCGGGAGCGATGTTTGCTGCCAGCAAAGTATGGGGACTATGGACTTCCAGCCTGTGTAACTCGGAGTGCTAAGCAAGTTCCCTACGACATGCAACGCTGGGGAATTTCGCGAAGAAGATTGATGGCTGCATCGGCCACCTGCGGATCGAACTGAACTCCGCGGCCAAGTTGTAATTCGGATACGACCTTTTCGATGCAGTATCCCTGCTTGTAGCTGCGTGGCGACATCATCGCATCGACGCAGTCCGCAGTCTGAAGGATCCGTGCCCCGAAGGGAATGGCCTCGCCCGAGAGCCCGCCCTGATAGCCCGCGCCGTTGAACCATTCGTGGTGGTGCAAGACCAATGGCACCACCGGCCTAAGAAAAGCGATCGGCTCGATGATTTTGGCTCCGACCACCGGGTGTTTTTTTACGATTTCGAATTCCTCCGAGGTCAGCCGGGCCGGTTTGGCCAAAATGTTGATCGGCACGGCTATTTTGCCAATGTCGTGCAGCACCGCGGCCACGCGAATGACATGCTGCTCTTCTTCGTCGACGCCGAGAATCGTTGACAGTCGAGCCGCGAGATTTTCAACCTGCATCGAATGCTGAGACGTGTGCGGGTCATAGGCGTGCAGCATGCCCATGAGGCCCATCAGCGTTTCAATTTGAGGCGACGTGCACCGGTCGAAATGCAGCCAGTTGTTTCGGCCCAGTGGATAGGGGTCGCGCAATGTATCGGTGAACGGCCGCGAGAAAGCCCGTGCGATTCGCCCTGTGTCGAGCAGGGCGGTCGGTCGGGCGGGAGCGCGCGAAATGCGCTGGCGGCCTGCAGTATTGCGGCGTTTTTCGGCGACATTGCTTCTTTCCCACTCTTGCCGGACGCGGCGCTCGGCCGCGGTCGGATTGCCCAAATCATCGGCGGTGCGCTCATGCACCTTGAAGGCAGATCGAGCGGTTGCGGACTGAGAATTCGGCTGGTGGGACCCGATGCATTCATCATACGATTCGTTTCATGTTGCCCACTTGCAACGTGCATTGCGTCCGAATCGGTGAACCCGCAGAATGCCGACTCAAGTGTCGCATGATCGGCCCCTTCACGGCTGATGAGGGCCTTGCGCCTGAATCCTCCGGTTTCGCGAAACGGACCTATGGCCAAACGCGGACGCAAATCCCGGATCGTTCTTGGACTCAACAGCGGCACCAGCGCCGACGGCGTCGATGCCGTGGCCTGCGAGATATTCGGACATGGGCTGGGCATGAAGGTCCGCGTCATCGGCCATGTCGAATCGAAATATCCGGCCGACGTACGTTCGCGGCTGATGGCGATCATGGCCCCGGCGGCGACGACGACACAGGAGCTTTGCCGGCTGCATTCGGCGGTGGGCCGGGTGTTTGCGTCGGCCGCGATGAAGGCGGTGCGAAAGCTGGAGCTGCGCCGCGTGGACTTGGTGGGGTCGCATGGGCAGACGATTTGTCATTTGCCACCTCGGAATGGGGCCGAGGGGTCGAGGGGCCGAGGGGCGCGGGGTGAGAGGATTGCGGGTCGGCAGCGTCACTCTGCGTTCGAACTGCTTGAGGGCAGCGGCACCGGGGTCGGAATGAGACGGGGACGTTGCAGATTGGGGATGCGACGTTGATTGCCACGGCCGTCGGCGCGCCGGTCGTGTCGGATTTTCGGCATGCGGATATGGCGGTGGGGGACAGGGGGCGCCGCTGGTGCCGTGGACGGACTACGTGCTTTTTCGCAATGCGAAGAAGAGCCGGGTGATTCAGAACATCGGCGGGATTGCGAATTTGACTTGGCTGCGGGCGAGGGGCAGCGAGAAAGATGTGATCGCATTCGACTGCGGCCCGGGCAACATGGTGATCGACGCGCTGGTGAAGCACTTCTCGCGCGGCAAAAAATCGTTCGACACGGGCGGTCGGCTGGCGTCGCGCGGTCGGCCGGATAACAAACTGTTCGCCGACATGGTCGCGCGCGTCGATCCCTTCATGATGATGCCGCCGCCGCGAAGTTTGGGGCGCGAGGAATTCGGCGAGCCGTTCGTACAATCGCTGCTCGCCCGTCACTCGCGCCGGGTGACGCGCGCCGAAGATTGGATCGCAACAGCCACCCACCTCACCGCACAGACGCTCTTTCTCTCTTATTGGCTTTACCTGCGGAACAATCGCGACATATTATCGATTGACGAGATTATTCTCTGCGGCGGAGGGGCGAAAAATGTGGCGATGATCGAACTCGTGCGCGGCTACCTGCGCGCGGCCGACCGCGGCGAGCACATCGCGATCCGGCAGATGGACGAATTCGGCATTTCGACGCAGGCGAAGGAGTGCGTGTCGTTCGCCATGCTGGCGGCGGCGTGCGTGGATCGCGTGCCGGCGAATTTGATGCAGGTGACGGGGGCGAAGAGGCGGGTGGTGTTGGGGCAGATTATTGCAATCAACAAATGACAAAAATGCACACGCGTCAGAACGAGTTCCCGAATGACATCGCTTTCGCGGTCGTTATGTGTACTCTCTGTGGAGTCGGTATCGCTTTGTTAATAGTATCCGTGGACGACGGATTGAGTCGAACGCCTTCAAGCCCATTGGCGTTTCTTTTCCTTTTTCTCACGCCGATTACTACATATTACATTAGCCGCCGTTGCTTCCGTCCCATGCTCTTCTTAGTTTATGGCGGTATCGTCGGCTGCTTTTATGCGTTGACCTTCGAAAGCCCGCGCGGATTTTCGGATCACGCGACATTATTCGATGACTTGATTTACATCGGTGTATTGGCAGCGATTGCCGTCGGAGTGCGCTGATAAGCCGATTTGCGGCTGTTCTTTCCATGCGTAATGGCACCCCTCAAAAAGTTCGAGAACCTATTTGCTCGAGTTGCGGCTACAACTTGATTGGCAACGTCAGCGGGATTTGCCCGGAATGCGGCATCCCTTTGGAAAGCGCAAAATGCGATTAATAATGAATTCTGAGCATCCCATCAGTGGTAAGTTGCCGCAGCCGACGTTTGATGGCAGCGATCTTTTCTGCATTTCCTGTCAATACAATTTGCGTACCCTCGAATCCAGTTCCAAGTGTCCGAAATGTGGCGTGCCTGTAAGCAAATCGCTCGATAGAAAACTCGTGGCCTCTTTGGATCCAAAATGGGTTGAATCGCTCCGAAAAGGCTCATCCGTTTTTGGCGCCGACATTAACGCACTTTTCTCCGTATTTGGACTTATCATGATTGCAAGTTGGATTTTTGGCTTTGAAACGGGATACGCAATGGGTTTCATCATGACCGTTGTGACCGTATACGCCCTGATCGGATTATGGAAATTTTCGGCGCCGCCCGGTATTCGTGTACTCTCGCAGAGTTGTCTTGTGGCACGCAAAATTGTTCGCATGAGCTTCGTTAGCCTTGTTACTATAGTGGCGTGCGTGGGTTTAGCATCACTCCACGAACCGTTTCGTGACAAAAAAATCCTGACAACGTGCGTGATCTGCTTTTCGCCAGTTGGATTCCTGGGTGGAATTCTGTTTGCATCCTTTGGATATTATTGTCGTGAAGTTGCAGGACTATTCGAGGATCATTTTACTCGATCAAAGGCGAAGACTTATCTACGTGGATTCTTGATTAGTTGGTGTCTCTTTGCAATCTTTGCCAGTTACTACCTGATCTCAAGAATGGAATTTGCATTCCTTGCGTCGATTCCCGGCGTCATCGGCGAGCTTGCATTTATCCCGCTCATCCTTGCCTTGCCAACCTATCTGAAATCAAGGATTCTGGAGTGCGTCGAGGAAGCGAAATCCGCTGCCGTGACGGCGCGCCGCTAAACTCGATGAATTCAGCGAAAGGGATTTCGTTTGCAAGACCGCGGCCATCTCCTCACCGAACAGCGCAACCAGCGAACGCTCGCCCTCGATTCGCTTCCCATCGCTGACGCCTTCGACGTCATGAACGCGGAAGACCAGTCCATCCCCCGCGCCGTTGCCGCTGCGAAGTCCGACATCGTGATGGCGGTCAAAATCGTGTCAGCGGCGTGGCAGTGCGGCGGCCGCCTGATCTATGTCGGCGCGGGTACCAGTGGCCGGCTGGGCGTGCTCGATGCGTCGGAGTGTCCGCCGACGTTTCGCTCCGATCCGAAGATGGTCCGCGGCATCATCGCGGGCGGTAAGAAAGCGCTATGGCGAAGCGTCGAGGGGGCGGAGGATGATCCGAAGGCGGCCGAGCGGGAAGTTCGCAGGATGAAGGTTGGCAAGCACGACATCGTCATGGGCATCGCGGCGGGGGGGACGACGACCTATGTGCATGCGGCGCTGGCCGAAGCGAAACGGCGGGGGGCCAAAACCATTTTCTTCGCCTGCGTGCCGAAGTCACAGGTGAAGGCAAAGGCCGACGTCGACATTCGCGTCATCACCGGGCCGGAAGTCCTCACCGGCTCGACGCGATTGAAGGCCGGCACCGCCACCAAGCTGGTTCTCAACATGATCACGACGCTCAGCATGGTGCAACTCGGCAAGGTGTATGGAAACTTGATGGTCGATCTAAACACCTACGCCTGCCGCAAGCTCGTCGACCGCGCGACGCGCGTCGTAATGTCGGTGACCGGGCTTTCGCGCGATGAGGCGACGAAACTCTTGCGAGAAGCACGCGGCAGGGCGAAGACGGCTATCGTGATGAACCTGAAGGGATTATCGCGACAGGCGGCGGAGCGGCTTTTGGAGAAACATGATGGAATAGCCAGAGATGCGATTGAGCGCAAGACGAAATAGATGAAAGAGAATTCGGTGCGGGTGTCACCGGCTATTAGCCGGTACCACACTGCTTGGCAAGTAGTCGCCGAATTCCTCAATCCGAATTCCCCATTCCTCAATCCGAATTCCCCATTCCGCAATCCGAATTTGCCATTTCGCATTCCGAAATCCGCATTCCGCATTTTTGCAGTTCCCTCTATATTCCGCCCCATGTCGCCAGCCCGTCCCGCATCGCTCCCGCTCTTTCTCACCCTCGCTGTCCTTTCCATCGCCACCGCCGCGATTTTCATTAAGCTGGCCGACGACGCCGCACCATCGTCATCGCCGCCGCGCGGCTTACAATTTCCGCCATCGCACTCGTCCCCATTGCCGTCGTCACACAGGGCACGCTCGTCAAGCCCATCCCCCGCCGCCATTGGCTGCGCATGATCCTCGCCGGCTCGTTTCTGGCCGCGCACTTTTTCTTCTGGATCACCTCGCTACGCCACACCAGCGTCGTCAGCTCCGTCGTCCTCGTCACCACGAACCCCATCTTCACCGGCATCGCCTCCTATTTTCTTTTTCGCGAACCCATCACCCGCGCCATGCTCATCGGCATCGCGCTGGCCGTCGCGGGCGGTGCGACGATTGCCTTCGCCGATGCAGGGCACGACTCCGGCACGGTCTATGGCAACATCATGTCGCTTTGCGGCGCGATCACGGCCTCGAGCTACTTTCTCGTCGGCCGCAGCGTGAGGCGGGACGTCGACACGATCAACTACATCCTGCCGGTGTATGGCATCGCAGCGGCACTGTTGCTCGGCTCTGCACTCATTCAGGGCCACGCGCTCACGGGCCTGCGAACATCGACCTACATTTATTTCCTGCTGCTGGCCCTCATCCCCCAGCTCATCGGCCACAGCATTTTCAATTGGGCGCTCAAATATATGACCGCCACGATGATTGCCGTGTGTATTCTCGGAGAGCCGATCGGGGCGACGATTCTTGCGGCCGGTTTTCTCGGCGAGTCGATCCGGGGCGGTCAGGCCATTGGGGGGATATTGATTCTGTCAGGTATTTACCTTGCGGCACGGGGCTCCAACCTGCCGCCCAAGCCGCCTCAGACGGGTTTTCCCGTCGTGGAGGAGGCGTAGCAACCGATAATCCCGAACTGCTCCATATTTGGGAGCCATCGCCGAATCGGCCCCAAACGCGGGAAACGCCCGATTTACCGACAGGTTCGCAGGTCGCTCCACAAGCTCTCATTTCCTTGGTTTTCTCGATAGCGACCAGTATAATTGACGGCCACGCGGTCGTTTGCGACAAAATGACAATCACTCGGGGGCAACTGAACGAATGGGATCCAGCCATTTGAGAATCCGGCTTTCATTGATGTGCTGCGTGCTAGCGACGGCCTTTTTGGCGAGCTATGTCCGGGCCCAGCCCAATGATCTGGTTGTCGAAGTCTGCGGCTATTCCAACGCGCAGTTTCCGGGCGCCATTCCCGATGGCGGGCCCGATCCCGTGCAGAATCTGGTGACCATTCCAACGACGGGACCCATTCTCGATCTCGACATTCGACTGGACATCGACCACACGTGGGTCGGCGATCTGGTCATTTGGATGACACACATCGAAACAGGTACGAGCGTTCTACTTGTGGATCGGCCCGGCGCTCCGGCGACGTCGACCGGCTGCGGTGCGGACAACTTTGACATCATTCTCGACGACGAAGGTCAGGGCGGCCTGCTTGAGAATCAGTGCAGCGCTACGGGTTCCGGGAGTTTTCCAACATCTCCTCCGAATTATGTGCCCACGCAATCGCTGGCCGCTTTCGATGGCGAGAATCTGGGAGGCAACTGGCTCATCAGTGTAAACGATGTCCGGTCGGAGAATTCCGGAACGCTGATTTCGTGGTGTCTGCGCGCCAATCTCGGCCCCGTCGGCATTCGCTCGACGGTGTCGGCCGAGGCCGACGCGGGTGTTGATGAGTGCGCAGAGTCTTCGGATGAACTTGTTGTTGTTCCGGGAACCCTGGTTCGGGTGTGCTACATCGTTGAAAACATCGGCGAACTGGCTCTCGATACCCACACGCTCGTCAGCTCGCTGCACGGCGATGTGCTGGTGGGCGCGTTTTTTGATCTGCAACCGGGCGGCGAGTATCACGTCACACGACTGACTACAATTAATCAAGACACGACGGTCACGGGCACCTGGCATTCGCGCGTGGGCGTCGCGCCGGCCTTCGCCAGTGACTCAATTTCGATTTTGAGTGACACCGATGGCGACGGTCGTAGCGACGACTTTGATGCCTGTCCCGGCGGCGACGATTTTCTGGACGCCGACAACGACGGGACGGCCGATTTCTGCGATGGTTGCCCGCAGGACCCCAACAAAATCGATGCTGGAGAGTGCGGATGCGGAGTTGGCGAGGGATCGTGCGGCGGCGGCAATGAAAACGCGAACAACAACGAAAACACGAACGGCAACGAAAACGCCAACGAGAATACGAATACAAACGAGAATGCCAACGGAAACGATAATCAGAACGACAATACCGGCGGCAACGAAAACACGAACACCAATACAAACGAAAACGGGAATTCCAACGCGAACGGCAATGACAACTCAAATGTCAATGAAAACTCGAACGAGAATATGAACTCGAACGGGAACGCGAACGAAAACCAGAATCAGAACGCCAACGAGAATTCAAATACCAATAGCAACAACAACGGCAACAACAACCAAAGCTCCGGCAACGAGAACAACAATAGCAATGCAAACGTGATCGACAACACGAACGGAAATCAAAATAACAACGAATCACCCGCCCCGCAGGCGATCGATTGCTTCATCGACTGCGGCAATGGGCTTTGCGGGGCTGGCGCGAACGCCTATCTGGCACTTTCACTACTCTTTGTATTCGCCGCAAGAAATCGCAGGAAGTAAGGGGAATCCAAATACTGGTTGGATAATAGAATCGTTGCCAAGCGCCGGAAGAAGCACCAAAATCCGGTCGTCGAGCCGGAAATCGCGTCTTATCGCTTCGTCTCGCTGACCACATGACCGTCGATGACGACGCCCACGCAGTGCGATGAATACTCGAACGGGTCGCCGTCGAACATCGCCACGTCGCCATCTTTTCCGACTTCAATCGAGCCGACGCGATTCTCAATGCCAAGAATGCGTGCCGCTTCAATCGTGATCGAAGCCAATGCGTCTTCGAAAAGCAATCCGTTCGACGCCGCCACGCCCGCTTCAAAGAGCACGACGCGCGTCTTGGGCACATAGCTTTCGAACCCGCTCTGCAATGCAAACCGAATGCCCGCTTTCTTCAGAACCGACGCCGTCTCCATGCTCGCATTTTCCGTCGGCCCCCGGCCGCTTCGCATCATGGTCGGGTGCAGGATGACCGGCACGCCTGCCGACTTGATCTCGTCCCTGACGAGATAGGCTTCGCTGGCGCCATCGAGCACGATGCGAATGTCGAACTCGCGGGCCAATCGAAGTGCCGTCACAATGTCACTGGCCCGATGCACCGTGATCAGCAGCGGAATTTCCTTTCGCAAAACCCGAACCAGCGCCTCCATCTGCAGATCCCGATCCGGCGGCTCCTTGGTCTTCGCATCCGCAGGCGCCGTTGTCGCGGTGTCGACCTTTTCGGCGGGCTGCGTTGCCGGGATCTCGCCGTTTTCTGCCGGCTGCGTAGTCGGCGAGCTGGTCGCGCCATCTGGCGATTGTTCCGCAGGCGGCTTTGACGCATTCTCCTGCTTTCGCATGTAATTCTGTGCCTTGATGAGTTGGCCGCGCAGCATGGCGACGGCTTTTGATCGCGTTCCGGGCGCCTTCCCGTCCCCCTTGACCGCCCAATCGCCCAGCGTCGTTGCAATCATGGCGGAAGGCACGATCACGGCTTCATTCACCGTTTTGCCCGCCGT
This sequence comes from Planctomycetota bacterium, assembly GCA_016712275.1. Taxonomy (GTDB): domain Bacteria; phylum Planctomycetota; class Phycisphaerae; order UBA1845; family UTPLA1; genus JADJRI01. Next base: position 110,916 of record JADJRI010000010.1, on the reverse strand, counting down.
TTTCGCGATCAATGTCTGGCCGCTGATGACTTCGCCCGGCGCGTGGCCGGTATGAACCGTCGTAATGCCGAGGCTGCGCAGCCATTCGACCAATCGCTCTTGCGGGTCATAGGCGTCGATCGCGCAACTCCGGTTGCATGGGTTCGGAATGGTCGAGTTGCTCCTGATCCTGCCGCTGATTGAGATATCCCGTCAGGCCGACGACGCTGTGCGCGTCAATCAGGCCGGGGGTCACCACTTCGGCCTCCAGCACGCGATAGCCGTCTGTGGGAAAAATGTCGGCTGATACGCCGACCTTCTCAATTTTTCCGTCGCGAATCAGGATAATGCCATCCTTGATCGGCGGACCGGCCATTGTGTAAACCGTCTTCCCGCGAATCGCCAGCGATTCGGCACGCGTCGCAGTCGGTGCGGCAAAGAAGATTGAACATGAAGCCGCACCCGCGAGGACGGCGATCCAGCGTGTCATCAATGCCCCTCCCCGTCATGTCCGCTGCCGTCACAACACGTCACCATGATGTGATCGACGCCGGCGCCATATCCACCGACGGCGTAAAGCCTGTCTTTTGGATTGCTTCGGTCAAAAACTCTCTTGCCTTCGACATATGTCAGCAGCACTTTCGTATAGACGCTGAGTGGATCGCCGGTCAGCACGATGAAATCTGCGTCCTTCCCGACTTCCAATGAGCCGATGCGGCTGTCCAGTTCGATCATTTTGGCCGGCGCGAGGGTCAGCCCCTCCAGGGCCTTTTCGCGAGACATTCCGCCGCGAACGCCGAGTGCCGCCATTCGCAGAAACAATCGTGAGTCGGTGATGCCGTCATCCGTATGGAATGCGGTGAGTGCGCCGGCGCGCTCCAGCGCCGCCCCCGTGTTAAACATCAGGTTCATCGCTTCGAGTTTTCCGCCCGGGCTGTCCACCAGAATGATCGAGCAGGGAACACCGGCCTTTGCGATTTCCTCGGCCACCATGTCTCCCTCCGACAAATGGTGCAAAACAAGTTTGAAGCCGAATTCCTTGGAGAGTCGGATGGCCGTCAGAATGTCGTCATGCCGATGGGTGTGGAAGTGAACGACGCGGCGTCCATCAAGAACTTCAACCAGTCCTTCCATGGCCAGATCGCGTTCGGGTTTCTTGTCGGGATCCGATTCCGCTTTCTTGAGTTTCTCGCGGTATTCCATTGCTTTGATGAATTGTGCCCGAACCAGCGCGGCGGCCTTGGCGCGCGTACCTGGAAATGGCGCATTGCCACGGGAATTGGTTCCGTTGGCCATTTTCATGCCGCCGAGAATATTTCCCGCATCATCCCGAATGGCGAGATCCTCGATCGTGCGGCCGTCCTTGAGCTTCAGATAAATCGTCTGCCCGCTGAGCAAGTGCCCTGAGCCCGGCATCACATTGATGGTGGTGAGTCCGCCTGCCTGCGCTTTTTGCAGTCCGGAATCGCGCACGTTAATCGAATCGAGAATTCGGCAATCCGGGTGGATCGGCGCGCTTGAATCGCCGCCCCAGCCGCCACCTAAGTGACTATGCGTGCAAATGAGGCCGGGCATGATTACTTTGTCGGAGACATCGATCTGCTCGGCGTTCTCGGGAATCTGCACATCGTCCTTCGGGCCGATTGCGACGATCTTTCCCCGATGGACCACGAGCGTCCCGCCCTCGATTTCCGCCTGGCCGATCGGGATTAGCTTGGCCCCGACAAACGCGCGCGGCCGTTCCTGAGCTTGGATCGCGCCCGAAGCGCAGAGCGCGACGAGCAGAGATCCGTAGATTTTCCTCACATTCACTCCTCCGAGAATTCGTTTGCGAAAGACTCCGACCGTCGAGCCAGGTGTGGCTCGACCCTCGCAAACACAAGTCGCCCATATTAACCGTTTTTCATGTCCGTCAAAACAAGCGATCTTTTGACTATTTTGCGGGCCGCCACCGCTCAATCGTTGCATGATTTTAGGACTGTCCGGGAAATGGCGGTGAATTGTCCCAGCCTCGAGTCGCTTTGCAATTCGCGCTAATTCCTCTTGGGGTACTGCCCGATAAGAAATTCGACGACAGGCGATCGAACATGGCCGCTTTGGACACTGGTGGAGGCTCAATTCACATGAACGGGTACACGTCGCTCATCTCAACAATCGATCAGAAATCAGAGCCAAACGGCGTTTTGATCGCAAAACGGGGATGGGTGTCGAAGCGGCCATCCCGACGGACGTGGCCGACGAGGTCCAAGTATCTGACCTTCGCAGCGTGGTGTCCGTCATTGCCGATGTTGAAACCATCCGCAGAGACAACGCCGTCGAATTCCAAGTCCTGATCGGCCAGGGCAGATTTGGAATTGTCTCGCGGATTCCATGGTTTTCTGCAGCCTACATCGCGCGAAAACTGCGCTTCGCACACTTGCTTCAACACGTCGCCCAGACTCCGCCGATGAGTCTACCTGCGAATAGTCGCCATTGTCTGATCGGTCGCTGCACCTAAACATGCCCCTCAAACCTCCCACACACTATTCGAAAGCCGTCCGCCAAACACTCCATTGGCTGGTCGAATCACATTGGCTCGACCGTCCGTTGGAGGCACGAGGCGAAACGCAGTATCTGCTTTGCCACGCTGAAAGGCTCCACGAGTCGCTGACACGTTTGCCGCGTGTGAAGAAAGAAAACAATAACGGTGGTCCGTCCAATTCCCGTTGCCTCGTTGTCGGCTCCTGGGGGTTGGAGGTTCCATACCTCATCGACCGGCTCGGCTATACGGATGTCACCTGCATTTGCGCCCCGAATTCTCCGACTTCTGCTCAAGCGCATCAAAGCCGTTACATTCGGTCTCTCGAGAATGGCGACGCGAATCGACGACGCCCGCGACACATTGACGCAGGCAATAGCACGACGCGAAAGCACCCAAATGCGGATCAGAACTTCTCGTTTACGTTGCTCGAACACGACCTCGAATCCGGCCCGCTTCCGTTCGACGACAGTGCCTTTGGGCTGATTGTTTTCTGGGGCTGTTTCGAACACCTGCGCCACGATCCCGAATTCGGCCTTTATGAAATTAATCGCGTCACGGCCCCCGGCGGGTGCCTGAGCCTTGTCACCGACAACGCCATCAGCTTCCAGATGACGCACTCGGTTTTGCGTGGCAGGCCCATGCCCATGCCTGCACCACCCCGCCCCGGAAGGGCATTGGCGGCTTTACACCCCGCCTGAGATCGACGAACTCCTGCGCGGCACGGGCTGGACGGTCGATACGCTGACATCCATCGTTCCCGATCCGCCGGTCTACTGGCGATGGTGGAAGCGATGGCTCTTCAAAAGGCTAATCGCGGGTTATCGCAAGGGCTTTGGGCTCTCTGAACCGTTCTGGAATGCCTTCATCCTCGCTCAAGCCACAAAAGCCAACGCCCCCGCGCGGCAGTATCCGAAGTGGCTCTACAAAGACGAGAAAATCCGCGCGCTCAAGCACGAAATGCTTGACCTCATTTCCGCCCGCGTGCAACCCATCGGAGCTTGATCAGCCGCGATTCGACAATAGCGAACGTATTGTCAATGCCCAATCCTCCTCAATCCACCGCTCCCAATTGGTGCCACACGAAAGACACTCCAGCCACCGTCTTCTAGAATCTCCATCATCGACCGCGCACCGTCCCGATTGCTCGTGTGAACGATGACCGGCGCAATTGGTCGGCGTGCCGCGAGCATTCGGGCGACCACTTTTCCATCGCCCCACGCGTCCGATGTTCCATCGGGTAGAAAGAGATCGTGGTCGAGGGAGATAAGGGTTGCTCGGTCCAGCCAATCCCCAATGGACTCGGCCATCTCGAACGCATTGGCCCACACGCGAACAGACTTTGCCGACAATCCCAAAGTGGCGGCCACTCGGCGAAATCGCGCCACTCGATCCGGATCGTCCTCCAATATTATGATTTCCTGGCTTTTGCATTCGCTGGTCATTTGCTATCAATCTTATGCACGAATAATGCCGTTTGCAGGAATCATTTTGGCATGGAACAAAATCAGTCCTTCGCAGTCTAACGAACGGTAACGAGGCAGGCGCGGCCGGTCGCGGAGCATGCCGACGATTCACAATGGCGGTCGGCGTGGTGTACAATGCCGAGCAATGTTCGGAGAATAATTACCATGATGCGAACACGTTCCCTGCTTCTTATACTCGTACTTTACATGGCCACTGCGGGATGTGACATGAAAGCCAACGCAGGCGATTCGCCCGGCAAGCCTGCACCGAAGGACTCCTTCAAACCCGTCGACGCAGAAACGGCGGTGAATGCATCGAACAAGTTCGGCGTAAACCTCTATCGCAAAGCCGCGCAAGATTCGGCAGGCGGCAATCTCTTTATTTCGCCGTATTCGATTTCCGTGGCGATGGCGATGGCTGCCGAGGGGGCCCGCGATCAAACGTTGCTCGAAATGGCCGACGTCCTCGGCTTTGCCGCGACCACAGCAGACGCAAAGGCCACACTCGAACAGCTTGCCAAAGTTCATGCCGCCAATTCCGCGCTCGCCAAGCACTTCGCGGTGGCATCCGGCGATCCCGACCCCAAAACCCGCACCCAAATCCAGACCCTTCGCGATAAGCTCGACGAGGCAAATCTTCGCGCCAATTTCCAATCCAAGCTCGGCCGATACAAGGAGGCCAACGAGGAGGTCGATCGCGCGAGAAAAATTGCCGACGAACTCAATTCACTGCTCGCCACGGTTGACCGCTACGAACTGCGCGTCGCCAACGCCCTGTGGGTCGAAAAGTCCTTTCCGCTGCTCGACTCCTATACGCAAACAGTCGACCGCCACTATGGCACAGGACTCGTGAGGCCGTTGGATATTCGCGGCGCGACTGAATCCTCGCGATTGCAAATCAACGGCTGGGTCGAGGACCACACCGCAAACCGCATCAAGGATCTGATCGCACGAGGAATGCTGACGCCCGACACATCCCTCGTCATTACCAACGCGGTCTATTTTCTCGGCCAGTGGTCGGAGCCTTTCAAGCGCGACCGAACACGCGAGGAGGATTTTACCAAGGCCGATGGCGCAAAATCGCGCGTTCAAATGATGCAGGATTCATTTCGAAAGTCGCTTGCGTATGCCGCATTTGACGGCAAGGGAGCGTTCTTCGACACGCCCCTCAAAGTTCCCGTCGAGGAATCTCGGAGGCCGGCGACCTATCCCGGCGACGACGGCTTCCAAGTTGTCTCGCTACCCTACAAGGGCGGCGAGATGTCCATGGTCCTCCTCCTTCCGAGCAAGGCCGACGGCCTTGCCGCATTGGAAGCAAAGCTGTCGGCTGAAAACCTAGACAAGTGGATTGAACGCCTTTCGCCCCGCACCGTCGATCTCAAGATGCCTCGCTTTAAGCTCGAAGGCGATTACAAGCTGGGGCAAATGCTTCAGGCGATGGGAATAAAGCGCGCGTTCACGAACCCCGGACGTCCGGACGGCGCGCAATTCTTCGGCATGTCCAAAGGCCCCGATCCGACAAAGCTGCTTTTCATCGGCGAAGTTGTCCACAAGGCCTGGGTTGATGTGAACGAGGAGGGCACCGAAGCGGCAGCGGCCACGGCCGTTATGATGCTCGCCGGCGCGGCCGCACCATCGGTGGAAATGATTCCCTTCAATCCCAAATTCCACGCCGACCGGCCGTTCATCTTTTTGATTCGCGATGCGAAGAGCGGCGTGATTTTATTCATGGGTCGCGTGCAATCGCCGTCGAATTGATTGTCCGAATCGCAAATCCGTGGACCTTCGCATGGCAGCCATCACGATCAGTCCTGCCGGTTCTGAATTTACGCGCTGACATTCGACGATAAGCCCCACATTTGAGGCATGCCTGCGGGTCTTTCGGCCGAAATCTGCCGCTTCGACATTTTGCCATTCCCCCAATAGAATCCAAACACGCATGGAACCTGACACAATCGAAATCAAAAACGCCCGCGAGCACAACCTGCAAAGCGTTTCGCTTTCGCTGCCGCGCAATTCCCTCATTTGCTTCACCGGCGTTTCGGGCAGCGGCAAAAGTTCGCTGGCGTTCGACACGCTTTATGCGGAAGGGCAGCGACGCTACATCGAGTCCCTCTCCAGCTATGCCCGGCAATTCATGGGGCAGATGCAAAAGCCCGACTGCGACCTGATCACCGGCCTTTCGCCCTCGATCGCCATTCAACAAAAGACGACCGGCTGGAACCCGCGATCGACCGTCGGCACGGTGACGGCCATTCATGACTTTCTGCGGGTGCTTTACGCGCGGGTGGGCGTGCAGCATTGCGCCGAATGCGGCAAGCCGATTACGGCGCAAACTACCGAGCAGATTCTGGGGAGCATTCTGGCTCAATTCGGCGGCTCTGAAAATCGCATTCTCATTCTCGCGCCGGTGGCGCGGGGGCAGAAGGGTGAGTTTCGCGATCTGTTCGACGATCTCATTCGCGCCGGATTTGTGCGGGCGCGGGTCGATGGCGAAGTTGTCTCGCTGACTGAAAACCTCTCGCTGCAGAAAAACCAGCGGCATGACATCGAAGTGGTGATCGACCGGCTGACGGTAAAGCCGGAAGGGCGGTCGCGCCTGGCTGAGGCGGTGCAGGGCGCTCTGATGGTCGGGAAGGGGACGCTGATTGTCGCCCATATGGAAGATGACAAGAAATCGGCATCAGGCAAAGGAGCGCCAAAAGACACGGCGGAAGAGCGCATCTATTCGTCGAAGTATGCCTGCACCCAGTGCGGCATCTCATTCGAGCCGCCATCACCGCAGCTTTTCTCGTTCAATTCGCCGGCGGGCATGTGTCTGACCTGCGACGGCCTTGGCGAGCGGTATGATTTTGATTCGGATTTACTCGTGCCCGACCCCACGCTCAGCTTTCTGGCCCCGGCCATCGCGCCGATGAAGTCCTCGCCGGGCAAATGGCGGCGTCACATTTACGAGGGCGTGGCCAGGGCGGTCGGTTTCGATCTGAAAACGCCGTGGAAGGACCTGCCCAAAAAAGCGTGATGCCCTGCTGTATGGAACCGGCGACCGGCACATCACCTACGAATGGCGCTGGTCCGGCGGCGTATGGAAGCACGGTGATACATTTGCCGGCGTCATCGCCGAACTGCGCGAAAAATATCGCAAGGCCAAGGCCGGCTTCGTCCGGCAGTATTACGAGAAGTACATGCGGCGGGGCGATTGCCCGGATTGCGGCGGATCGAGGCTCAACAAGCAGGCAAGTGCCGTTCGTTTGGCATTAACCGGCGCGAAGGGCGGCGGACCGAACATGGTGGAACTCTGCAAAATGTCCGTGGCCGAAGCGAGGGACGCGCTGGACCAACTATCGATGACGCCCGTTCAGAAAATCATCGCGGACGAGGTTCTCAAGGAAGTGCGTTCGCGGCTCGAGTTCCTGCTGAATGTGGGGCTGCATTATCTCGCGCTCGACCGCACCGCGCCCTCTCTCAGCGGCGGCGAGCTGCAGCGCATTCGTTTGGCAGGACAAATCGGTTCGGGCCTGGTGGGGGTGCTCTATGTGCTCGACGAGCCGTCGATCGGGCTCCATCCGCGCGACAACAAACGATTACTGGAGAGTCTCGAACGCTTGCGCGACATGGGCAACACGGTCATTGTTGTCGAGCACGACGAGGAGACGATGCAGGCCGCGGACTACATCGTGGACTTCGGCCCCGGCCCCGGCGTTCGAGGCGGAGAAATCGTTGCCTCGGGCAGTTATGCGGAAATTGTGGCAAACCAGCAATCGCTGACCGGTAAGTACCTTTCCGGCGACATGACGATCGAAATTCCAAAAGCGCGTCGACCGGTGAAGAAAATCGGAGCCGGGCTCCGCCCCAAATCCAGAAAACCCAAAAGTCGAAGCAAAAAGTAGTTCCTTCTATTGGCCGCACAATTCACCGAATTTTGTCAAAGCTGCGAGAAGTGAACTCGGATATTGTCCGCGATTGTTTCACCCAACCCAATAGAACGACCCTGTTTTTCTGACCCACCAAAAATAGCAACGCCCCGAATCGCATGTCGCGATTCGGGGCGTTGAGCATTTATCAGATTCTATCGCGTCGGGCCATGCCGATCACAGTGCCTTACCTGCGGCGTCGGCGATAAGCGCGATCGCATCATCGCGATTCCGATCATGGCAAATGGCGCCATCGAAGCAGCCGGTGCGGCCGGGCACATGGCCTGCGTTCCGCAATCGCCGGGGAATGGATTCGGTCCGGGGCCGCCGGTGTTACCGTTTCCATTGTTGGGATCGCACGCATTGCCGATGTTGTTGCCGTCCGAATCTTCCTGGCCGGCATTGGCCACGTCCGGACAGTTGTCGATGCAATCGATCACGCCGTCGTTGTCGCGGTCGTCATCGGGGATGTTGCAACCGCAGATGCCCTCGGTCGTCTTGCTGCTGTCGAACGGACACTCGTCGAGCGTGTCATCCACGCCGTCACCGTCCGTATCCGGCGGTCGCGGACCGAAGACCACGCAATCCGGAACGCCGTCGCCGTCGCGATCCTGGTCGGCCGTGCCGCAACCGCAAACGCCCGGCTCGGTCTTGCCCGGATCATTTGGACAGTTGTCGCAGGCATCGCCAAAGTTGTCGCCATCGGCATCGGCCTGATTGCCGTTCGGAACATTCGGGCAATTGTCGCAAGCATCACCCGTGCCGTCGCTGTCGGAATCGGGTTCGTTGATGACGCTGGTGTTCTCCGGACAGACGTCGCAGAGATCGCCGATGTCGTCATCGTCGAGGTCGTTCTGACTTGGATTCGCAACGCTTGGGCAATTGTCGCACAGGTCGGGCAGACCATCGCCATCGGAATCGCCACGTCGTCAACGTCGTCGCCATCGGAATCCGGTGGATTGACGCAAATCACGACTGTCGATGTGCCGGTGATGTCCTCACCGGTCGGTCCCGCGCCCGGGTTTGTGGCCGTGACCGTCACGATGAACCCGTTGGGACACGGTGATGGCGTCAGGTAGGTATGGCTGACCTGGGCACCGGAGGCGACGCCGCCATCCCCGAATTGCCAATCGAAGTCGAGATTCGGATTGCCGAGATTTCCGTTTTCATCGCGTGTCTGCGATGCGTCGAATTGGACCGTGAGCGGAGCACGATGGTGCGGATTCGACGGCGGATTGCCGCTGTCGCCCGGATAGGGTCACTTGAATGACCGGGAAGAGCTGCGAGACAACAGTGCCATTCTGAACGGCGATGGGACCGCTGTATGCCGTTTTGCCGGTCGTGATGACAGTGAATCGATCTGGATCCGCCATTGTCATCAAAGAAGCTGTGTACTCGGTAAGAGACATTGTTGGTTGCCGTCAGATTTGTCGAGGCAAGCACCAGCGTATGCGGATCGGGTACACGGGATACGACTTCGAATCGTGAAATACCACCAACCTCAATGCGCACCCGGTCGGTCGGCTTGAATGTCGTGGCATCGAAGTTTGCATTGCAATCGATGAGATGGAACTGACCCTCGACTTCGACGAGGTCGCCGACGCCGACGATGGCATCCGACTGGATCAGGAACTTCACCTCGCCGTTGTCGCTGGTATAGAGCTGTCCCTTGATCAACGGCGTCAACTGAACGCCGGAGAGCGAGCCTTCCACTTCCCAGATTTCCGCGCCGGGATTCGTATCGTCGGCAACCCGAGCCGTCCATTGCTCAAGCTTCGATTTGGCAATGTCCACAATGACCGGCTTATTCTTGCTGGCCGGGACGGGAGCGGGGACGCCTTCCGGATTGATCTGGAAGTGTCCGCGACCGCGATTCCGAGGCGCTGCACGCGGCGCTGACGCCATCGGATCAGTATTCCCATTCGCGCCTGCACCGGGAACGAGCCGGGCAAAGAAGTAATAGGTGCCGTCGCCGGGAAGGATATTTAACGGGACCGCCTTGGTCTGTTCGACAAAGCCGGGCAATTTGACAGCCGGTGCGCCGATTTGGCGTCCTGCCGTCTCATAGCCGGAATTGTTGTTGTCCCAGAAGAATTCAATTCGAGTTCCGCCATCCTTGTCCCACGCTTCGTAACCAATGAAGTAATTGGGAACGCCACCGATGACCACGACCTGTCCGCCCGGCGGCCGGGTGAAATCAAATTCGGGAACCACGCGCGGATTCCAGTGGAACACGACTTCCGAGAAGTTCGGGAAATTGGTGATATCGCGGATTTCGATGCCGCTGCGAACCTCTCCGTACCATCGCGAGTTCGGTGTGGGGTTAAGTCCATTACCATCTTCGGTCCAAAGCGTGCTTCCCAAGTTACCGAATGGATCGCCTGCGCCACCGGCAAAGTCGATTTCCCCGTCGGCTTGCACGATTTGATAAGCAAAGTGCGTACCAATGCGCTGTTGAAGCGGGAAGCCTTCAAAGTTGCCTCCGAAACCGCCGAAATTCTGGCCGAAGTCGGTGTGCATGATCATGACACCATCACCGGGCAGGGTCTTTGAGAAATTGATGCGTGGCGGGGTGGGTTGAACGCGCGTCAGTCGCCAGAAGTAGAATCGCTCGCCGCCGACATTCGGATTTTGGAAGTAATAGACGGCATTCGCCGCATCAAACGCAAAATCGGTCAACGGCACGGTGAGATTCTCAAAGGGCGTCATCACATCGAGAAGATCGTGCGTCTCGATCCAGGGTTCGTGGTCGGTACCGAGTTGACAGTCACCTTCACCGAATTCCTTGAGGAATGGGGACGGATGGACCAATCCGCCGGCCATGATATCCCAGATGGCAATCGGGAAGTTCTCGATGCCGCCAATGTAAACGTCGTAGTCGTACAAGTCGGGATAGCCTTCCCAGACGTGGAGCCACTCGTGGGCCATCAGTCCGACCGCGAAGTCCTCTGAAGCCGCGTTCTGGCCGTTTTCTCCCTGTGAATCAAGTGCCGTCGTAAAGTCGGAGAAGAAGATGGGAGTAAAGTCCTCTTGAACCTGAATGAATTCTCCCATCGAAGGAGCCGGTAATTGGAACAAACCGCGACCGCCCGGCGCCAGACCGTCCTGGTAAAGACCCGGCGGAATAAACGTCGTCGCGTGCAGGAAATTAACCGTCGCCGGGTTGCTCAAACCGATGCCGGTTGTGGTATCAATTTGAATGAGCGATCCACTGCCGGCGGTTGAGGTGGCCCAAAGCGTGTCGCTGCTTGGGTCGTTCGGATTCGCTGTATTGGGCGGCACATAGCCGAGACCCTTGATCTCACTGAACCCAATCGGCGCTCCGCTCACAGGAGTTGCTGCACCGGTGCTGGTGTTGATGGTTACGAGAATTCCAAACGCCGAATCGACACCATACAAAATGTTGTCGTGCGAGTCGTACGCAAGGCCCTGAACATCGCAGCCGATACCCGGCTGATCGCAACCGCCCTGGGAAACGCATCCAAACGGACCAACGACAGTCACCTGACCGTTGGTGGTGTTAATCTTGATGAGTTGGTTGGTGGTTGTGTCCGAACCATAAAGAATGTTGTTATTCTTGTCGAACGCGAGACCATCCACGTTGTCGAACACTACGTTGTTGGAATCGACGAGCGCACCGACCACACTGGGTTCCCAGCCATCCTGAGTCACAATCGCCTTAAGCAGGACGTCCTGAACCGTGTCCGTTGCAAAAACGACCACGCTGAAAAGATCGTCGCTGGTCTGGGCATCCAGTCCCTTGATGACGCGCGGCGTCGGTGGATTGGTCGTATTGTTCGGTGGAAAGTTGAAGCTCAACTGCCCGATCGACTGTCCGCCGAACCCGCCGATCACATAATTCGCGCGGGCGCCTTGGGAGGCGAGGAATTCTCCGCCATCTCCACCGAGGTGCAGACCGAGGCCGGCCAGGCCCTCGTATAAAGCGCACACGGGGCGCACACGCATGACCGCGTCGTCGAAGTCGACTGAAAGGTCGAGCGCCTCGATCGTATCTTCCACCAATCGCGTTCGGTTAAACGGATAATCGCTGCCGCCGCCGCCGTCGTTGGGCGAGCCGCGGTTTAAGTCGATGGCATAATTCTCGGTGCCCGGCTTGCGAACCTCGCCCTGGTCGAGAAGACCGTCAAGGTTAAAGTCGCGTTTGAGAACATCGACCGGCGTCGTATCCTGACCATCCTTGCACCACGTGAGCCATTCGATGGTCACTTGGTTGCCGCCGTCAAAACCATTCGCTCCGTGGCTATTGAACGAGAGCGGACCGGCCGGAGGAACAACCTGATCGCCGCTGCCGCCGCCAGCGCGGGATTGCCCGAGCCAATGTCCTCACCATAAATAGAAGTGTTGCGCGTTGACGTCACTTCGCCGAATGCCATGTCTCCGCCGTAATCGAGGCCGGAAGTGCTTCGGGCATGGTAGATCGAGGACGGAAGGTCGTCGAACTCAGCGGGACCGTCGTAGTAGTCGAAGTCATCGTCGTCATTTGTATTCAGACGATCCGGAAGAACCGGGACTTCGGTGTTGAACAGATCGACGCCGTTGCTGGCCCGTGGATCAACCTCGCCGTTGCCGGCCGTGGGGCGATCGACGCAAAGCCGAATTTCATTGTGGCACTGATCGCAATTCGCGTCGCCCGTAATCGTGCCTTCGTGTTCGAAGCCGCCTTCAGCAGGCATCACCCAAGGCTGGGTCGGACAAAAGTCATCGGGAAGAACTGGCGCTGGAAACGGCGCGCCTCCACTGACGGCCTCATCCTGATAGCAAATCGTGTTCGGCAGGCCGCCGGCCGGACAACTGGTGTTGCCTTGACAGCGCAGCGTGATGTCCCACGTTCCGCCCTGTTCGTCGCAGGCCTCGCGCGTGTCATCGGTGCAGGTGAACGGCGGCGTCGAACCCGGCTCGGGAACGCAGCATTTTGCACGCGGTGGATCGCGCTCAACAATGCGCGGGCCGCCACCGACTGTTGGATCTTCCACGCAGGCAATGCCTTTTCGGGCATTGGTACCGCCGCAATTGGGGTTGAAATCGCGCAGGTCAAACGGCCTCGGCAGGAGTCCGTTTGACGGCTGCTGCGGATTGAAAGGCAACATGTTCGGAACATTGGGCGTTCCGCCGCCGCCCGCGGTCGGGTTGCTGGGCGGCCATGCTGGCGCGTCCGGCGCCGCAGGTGCCGGAACCATGGCATTCGAATGCTTGGTGAACCAGAAATCCTGCCACCATGCGTTGTAATTCCAGCGGGGATACTGGGCCGGATAGACCGGTGAATTGGCGGGCGACGCAGGCGATGGCGATCGAATGCCGCCGAGGCCGCGCAACATCTGATTGCCGCCCTGCATCTGCAGCTTGGCATTGCCGCGCTCAGTCCACTTGTCGGGACCGTCATACTTGTCATTGCCAAAGCGGGCCATGCAGCCCGATCCCATCGTTCCCTGCGGGAAATTGGGAATTCCGACATCACCGGGATAATTGCGGGTGATGTAGGCTACAGCCCATTGACGCGAACCCACCATGGTCGGATCGCCGTCATTCATATTCTTCCAGCTGGGGTCGAGACGCACCCAGCGTCCGCGCGGCTGCGTTGCATCCGGAAATGTAAATCACGATGAAATCTTCAAACGGCTCGGGATAGTCCCAGGCGCCGTCACCGTCGCCGAAAACACCGGATTGCGGCGGATTGGCAATCGCGTCGCAGACTTCTTCTTCCTGAATAATGCCGTCGCGGGCGCAAACAGGAGGCGGCTGCTCGCCGCCATCCGCCCAGCCATCCATCGTTGCTTCCAAAAGTGCGTCGTAGCGGCCGTCGCCGTCAATGTCGGCAAAGCGCTCGCCTGGCGTCCAACAGGGCGTCATGCCGTCCGGCCAGAAATCAGCAAAGCCCGGAGTCGGCACATTGGCGGCGGGTGGAAACCCGGGTGTCGCGGTGCCGGCCAAATCGCCGTTGTAGTCAATCAAAATCATCTGTTCGACGTCGTTCACATCTTCGCCGGCGAATTGATCATAAACTTCATCGTCTTCATCGCCGCCGTCGCCGTCGTCGCCGCCGCCCGTCAAGTCGATCCATGGGATGATTTCCGCTGCGATCGAAGTTGCATTCGAATCGATTTGATAATCGCCGAGCGGCAGCACCGGCCAGGGGATTTCCGCCCACCCGAACACGTTGCCGCTGACGTTCACAGTGCCATAGGAGATTTCGTTCCAATACTCCGCGAACGAATTCACCGTGGGATTGGTGCGATCGAAATAAGCCGAATAGATGGTCGCCACATTCGGAAGCGTATTCAGATCGAAATCCACTTCGTTCATCGATTTGACCGGCGCGGCCAGCATGACGATGAACTTTCGCTCCTGTGCGAACGACTCCGTCGCTATTCCGGCGATGAGCAATCCAAGCAGGGCGGTCGCGAAATATCGATTACGGGTCGCCGGAAACAAACGTGCCGAGAACATCATGTTCATTCCTCCGAAGGATCAACCGCGTGGGTTTTGCGGTGCATGAAACGGGTTGCGTTTCGTTTACCGGCCGGTTGCAGGAGTGCCGCTCTTGCAAATTGGCCGGAGGGTTTCAGTCGTGGCGTTGTCGCACATGACAATGTGAACGACCACATCGTCTCGCGCTATTCATGAGGTCATGTCTTGAGAGCTTCCAGTTAAGCACGGAAAGCTTGGGGAATTTTGAATTCTGCAATCACCTGACCTTGTCTCAGAGTCAGCAAACGGCGTCCCCAGAAGCACGCTTGCCGAAACACCGGCGCACGGTGATTCGAATTCGCCCCGATTTCCGCTATGAATCGCCTCCCGCTCTCACGAAAAACAAGCTCGCCGCCCAATCGGGCTACTTGCATGGTATGACGTAACTATCTGTCCGACAACGTACCCCATTGGCGTGTAGTCTTACCAGTATATCAGGGCAGCACGTGGTTTCCTAGCCGGGGAAGGCCAGTGATGACAAAACCTTAGGAATGTTTCTAGGACTTGGGGAGCGGGTCAGTTTTCCGTTTGACAGACGCCGGCTGCCGCGCGGAAAGCTCTACAATCGACTTAGGAGACCACCGGTAGCGGCAAGATGCCGATTCGAGGAGCGGATTGCTCCGTCTTGGAAAACACGTCCGAATACTGACCCTCCAAGTATTCCCGCTTGGGTCCGCTTCGAATGTGATCCCATGGCAGCACTTCGTCATAAGAACGTTCGCGATGGGCATACCAATCAGGATCGATGCCGCAATCGTGAAAGGCCTGCGTCCAAATGCTCAGCTTGAAACACTCATCCCATCCATCGAACCGGGCTCCAATTTCCCAGGCCCTCTGAATGACCGCGCCCAACCGTCGATCGCCCCGCGCCAGCACGGCCTCCAAAACCGACCGCTCCGGATCGTGGGACTTCACGGAAATGGCCCGATTTCGGCCGCGTCGCGATTCGTCCGCGAGCATGCGGCGGGCCTCCTGGAAATAAGCCTGCCGTGGCTGAGCGGCCCACTGAAACGGGGTGTAGGGCTTGGGCACCAGCCAGCTCACGCTCGAATTGACGCGAGCCGGGGCCTTGCCCAGCTTGCGGCGGGCATTCGACATGTCGACCGTGATTTCGTAAATCCCCCGAATATCGTCCTCCACCTCCCCCGGAAAACCGGCCATGAAGTAGCATTTGATCCGCTGCCAGCCGGCCTTGTATGCCTCCATCAACCCGTCGATCAGATTTCCGTCGGTTACTTTTTTGCGAATGGCGGCCCGCATTTTGTCGCGGGCGGCTTCCACGGCGATGGTCAGTCCGCTCTTTCGAACGCTGTTGGCCATCCATGGAATATTCTGCAGCATCTTATCGACACGAAGCGACGGCATGGAAATATTGACGTGGCGTGATTCGAATCGCTCGTTCACGCGCGTCGCAAGTTCCTTCAAATTCGGATAATCCGCCGTCGAAAGGCTCAGCAATCCCAACTCATCGTGGCCGGTCGCGGCATATTGCTGTTCGGCAATCTCCAGAATCTTTTCAACCGATCGCACGCCGACCGGGCGCTTGGTGTAACCGGCATGGCAGAACCGGCACCGCTGCGGACAGCCCCGCATCACCTCGACCGCCATGCGATCGTGTACCGCCACCACAAAGGGCACGAGCGGACGAACGGGAAACGGCGCGTTCTCGAAGTCAAGGGTCTGGCACCGTTCGATTTGATCCGGAAGGCCGGAAATACGCGGAAAAACACCTGCGATCGTGTTGTCGGCGTGGTAGGTGAAATCGTACAGATTCGGCGCATAAATCCACGGAAACCGCCGCGCCATGATCTCAACCATGTCGCGCCGGCGAACGCCCTCCTTTTTTAGACTGGCGTATAAATCGAGAATCGCCGCGACCGACACTTCGCCATCGCCGATGACGACGAGATCGACAAAATCCGCCACTGGCTCCGGGTTGTCGGCCTGAGGTCCGCCGACGATCACCAGCGGATGCGAATCGTCGCGATCGGCCGATCGAAGTGGAATGCCCGCGAGATGGAGCATGTTGAGCATGCTCGTAAACCCCATCTCATATTGAAGTGAAATCGCGAGAATGTCCGAGGTGCCGACCGGTTGCCGCGTATCCCATGTAAAGAGCGGAATGTTCTTCCGCCGCATCACCGCTTCGGCGTCAATCCACGGACAATACACACGTTCCGCACAAACGCCGGGCGTGTGATTGCAAATCCAATAGATGATCTGGCAGCCCAGATGGGACATGCCGATCGTATAGGCATCCGGAAACGCGACGGCCACGCGGACCTCGGCAGCGTGCCAGTCGCCCGGTTTGACGAGCTGATTCCATTCGCCACCGATGTATTGCCCCGGTTCCTTCACATAGGGGAGCAATTCTTCGCTGATCCTGGTTTTGAGCTGCGAATTCATCAATGACAGCCTGTCGAAACGGGTTGAAATCCTGTAACCCGACCAGCGTACCGCACTTTTCACGGATTCGCGAGGATATCTTGCGGGGCCGCCGGGCCGGATGCGCCGTTTTCAGTTTTTGGGGCGGTGGGTCACATAACCCGACATGTATTCTCAGACACATAGTGAGGTCTTAGAATGGAGCAACCACACGGCCTCGTGCGAGTCCGTGGATGGCCCGGTTAATCGCAGTTGCGTCCGCTGGACCCTTATTAAACGGGTGCCATGCGGGATGACGCGGTGATTTTGGCGAAGAGGTTTCAGGACGTTCACACGCGTCATGAAGCCCTCCAAATCGCTGTAATCGCCGGAGTTGTGCAAAACGTGGGCTTGACCCTTGCCCCTGAAGTTGGATACGATGATGGCAAGGGGGATTCTCATTCTGCACGCCAACGAGACGCCCGCTTAACCGTCCCACCGAATGACCCTGCGTCGGAGGTAATTTACCGATGAATCGTCTCTTTTTTGTTCGCCGTTCAGCGGCAGCGCTGTGTGTTGCCTTACTTGCCATCTCGGCCACGGTCGGCATGCAGTGCCCGCCCGACGAAGACGCGCCGCTCAATCCTCCGATTGCCACGGGCAACCGCGCGCCGCGCGTCCAGATTACGGACGTGACCACGCCGAAGGGCGATGGCTCGGCCGAGCAGGGCGAACTGGTCACCATCAAGTTCACCGCGCAGGACACCGAGGATCGCGCCAATGTTCGCGTGTTTGCCTCGGCTTCAGACAATCCAACCGCCGCGGATGAGATTCCGATTCTCACCAGCTTTCCGGTCGGCCCCGGCGAAGGTTCCGGCACGGCCTTCTGGCGCACCAACAATGTGACACCCGGTTCTTATTTCCTCTTTGCTGAAATCAATGATGGCTCGTTCAATGCCAATGACAACACCGGCAATCGGCCGGTCGTTTCGACATGGGCCGATCCGGTCTTAATCGTGCCCGAGGGCATTGGTGACGAGAACGCGGCGCCTGTTTTGACGATCGACCTTCCGGCAACCGATGCCGGGCTCAGCAACGACGATGTTCTGACTGTGCGCTACAACGTCAGCGATGCCGATTCCGATACCGACACGCTGGTTGTCCGCGTGCTTTTCGATCGCGATCGAAGCACCTCAAACGATGCAACCGATGTGCCGCTCGAAGTGGCGACGCAGACTCTGGCGCCGGGCACGATTGCTCCGGGCGCCATTGGGCTGATTCAGAATGACATCACGATTGACCTGAACGTTCTTCCGATTCGACTTGAAACCGACGAAGGTCGTCGGCCGCTGCCTTACTTTGTGCGGGTGCAAATCGATGACGGACAGGGGCATGTCATAAACAAGTATGCCGTCGGCGCGATTCGGTTGCTGCGCGCTCCGTCTGATGTTGTGGACCTAATCAACACCGGCAGCACGGTAGCCGGCGCAACCTGGCAGGGCTTCGACGGCAACCCGGTCAATCCGGCCGGTGGTAGTCGCGCAGGAAGCGTTTTTGCTTCGCCAGGTGATATCGATGGCGATGGGTTCGATGATTTTCTAATCGGCGCAGAAACGGCCAGTCCATTTAACCAGTCGGGTGTTGGTGAAGTTTATTTGATTTACGGTCGGCAAAGGCGCATTCCTTCAGACTTCGCCGCAATTCTCGGGTATGGATCGGGACGATATGCAGGTGTTAATGCGCTTAATACGGTAGGCTCTTATGTACCATTTCCGTCAACAGACCCGCGTTTTCAGCGATACTTCAATATACGAGGCACCATCATCCCACAGGAGGCGTCGCTCGGATTCGGTTCTGGTGTTTCTTCAATTGTCGGAATGCCGGACAGCACTGGTGACGGACGCCCCGATTTCATGGTTGGTTTGGCATCGACTTCAAGTGTGTTTGATCAAGAAGACGTTGACCCGTGTGATAGTTGCACATTTGACGATGCTATTCGCGCACCATTCCCTTGCCTAAGTGATATTGTTTTGCGGTCCGGCTCGACCGCGCTCGTTGGTGAAGCCGAGGAAATTGAGATGGTGAATGCCGGTCAGTGGGCACCGGTCGATCCCGTTGGGCTTTCGCCGTTGTTCCCTGAAATGTTGATATCGACGCGACTGATGGGCGATTGATAACGATGACTCGCTTTGTCGTTCAATTGACCGGCGAGCGAGCGGACCAACAGCCAGTCGCCTTCACGGTAGATGTGCTCCTTGAAAATGAGAATGGTCCGACCGAGACAATCACCATCGTTCCCGATGCTGACGGCGCCTTTGATGTAACTGTTGAATTCGAAGTCGACCCGAATTTTCCGGTTGCCGAAGGCGAAGGAATTCCACCATCTGTTTATGACGGTCAATTCCTGCTATTTGCGCGACCCTCTGTCGGCGTTGATTTTGATACTGTTCAGGTACGAATAAGCGGTCAAATGACCACAACCGTCACGGAACATCCCATACGATTGACCTATTTTGATGGTTTCCCAAGTCCGTTTTCAGATGCACCGGGTTGCGATGCTTTAAACCCTCGCGCTATCAATCCGCTTGCTATTGAAGACTTCAGGCCGGTTTGTCCACCACAAAATCGAACGCAAGGTTCAGGCGGTTTTGGCAATTTCGACGGCCATCGTTGCGATAGTCAACAGATTACGAATGCATTGATTGGTGGCAGCGGAATTGCGAATGACGGGTTGACCGGTGAATTCTATGATACTGGTTTGGTATTTGTTGAGGGCAGCGATGGCCTAGTGATGACGATTGGGGATGGTGTCGATACCAACGGTGACGGTATACCCGAAACTGGACCATTTGGCTTCCATTTGGGTGATGGGTATCGTGTGGCGCTTCAACGATTCTTTGGCCAACCACCCTATGTCGCCCAAGGTGGGCTGGGTATTAAGGGAGCCCGGTTCCGCGGTGCGTGGTATCAGCCACAAGGAGTTTACGATCCATTCTCGCGATTCGGTCATTCGATCGACGTCATGCCGGACATGGACACTTTTGGGTTGGGAAGTACTGTTTCCGAAGTGCTGATTTCGGCACCAGACGGCGGTACGCTGGCTAATCTGCCATTGCTTGACATGACGGCTGATTTGCAGGGCTTGTATGATCATAATGGGGCGAATCCCAATAGTCGTACATTTGCTTCTTCCGCATTCAATTACGGTGTAGATTTTACAAATGTCGTTTCTGCAACCGTGTTCATCACCGGAACCGCTAGGAATGTACCGGTATTTCGAGTCGGTATCGATGATGGAAGCGGCCGCCCACTTAGTAACGTCGGCTCGCTCAATCGCAGCAGGGATATCTTATTGTGGGGCGGTGCAGGCGCGCCCGCCGAAGAAGACACTCCTCCCACCATCGAATATGACGAGCTTTATGGCGACGTTGTCAATTTTGCGATTTCGGCAGAATTACCGCGGGCTGCATTGCCATTGATGCGACCGGGCATCGGGGCCATTGCGTTGGAAATCTTGGATGACTGCAGCATTTCGCCAAGCAGCGTGCAAATCGACACAGCAACGCTGAACGTCGTGGCTTTGACTAAGACGGGTTACCTCGTCATGCTAAACGGCGACGATTACACTTGTTCTGAATGCACTGCCTTGGAAAACAACCGTTGCACTTTTGTCGAAGAAGGGGATCGCGTTGCACCCGATGCAGATACAGAGAGTGCTGAAACGCGCCCCATGTCGTGGCCTTCATACGGATGCCATGAACCGAGCCAATCTAGAGTTCCTTGTTATCACAGTGAATTAGCCAATATTCTTGGTGAGCGAAGTCTCGACGGATTCGGGTTTGGTTATCACGCGGGCGACCTCAATTTGGACGGTGTCAACGACTTTGCCGTTGGTGCGCCTGGCAGCGACAATAATCCATTCACTCCGGACCTGTTCTGTGGTAACGAAGCGAATCCGCTTACCAATAACGGCAAGACCTATGTCATTTATGGCACGCCGACGCTAGGTTCAGGTCGCCCCTGCGATCTTCCCGAACGATTTGAGATACGCGGAACACACAATGACGATCAGTTCGGCCGTGTTCAAGGCAATGCCGGTGACATGGATGGCGACAGTAACCCGGATGTATTTGTTGGACGCTGAAGGATATGACGCACTGGGTGATGACTTTAATAACGACGGTAAGGCCGACATCGGAAATTTTGGTGTGGACGTCGGTTTTGTCGGTGTACTTTTTGGAAGAACCTACGGTAATGCCACACGTTCGATTCGCTGCGAACAAATCGGTACGCCGAATTTTCCTGGAGTGAAATTTGTCGGTGGTATTCAAGGTGCAAAGTTGGGCGGCGGTAATAAGTCCATTGATGCGGATGCCTCGGTCTTCAGCTCCGGCCAACGCGGTCAATATGGCGTATCCAGCGCCGGCGACTTCAACCTCGACGGTTTGGAAGACCTGCTGATTGCCGCTCCGGGCCAGACCTGGCCGGCGGCAAAGATCGAATTCCTCGGCGCGGTGGCCGACGGCGACTTCGTTTCAATCAACGGCCTTCAGTTCGAGTTTGACACCAACAACGCCATATCCTCCGGCCGAATCAGCGTGAAGATCGCTGCGACAGATGCATTGACCGCTCAGCGGGCGCTGCTCGATGCGATGAACATTATCTCGGCGGAAACGCTCGGCGTCAGTTCACTTCAGTCGCAGAATCAGTTCCCGGCGCCGCTTCCCGACACGCCGACGATCAACATGCTGCGACGCAGCTACACGCCGAGCAGCGGCTGGGTGACGTCGTCAACCGCCAATGTCAAGACCACAGAAATGACCCGTCAGGGTGTATCTTACCTGGTCTTTGGCGATCCGACCCTGCTCACCAACAAGACGTTTGTTCTGCCGCAGGATCTGAATCGACGAAACAGTTCCGGCAAGCGCGTGCTGAAGGGCATTGTGTTTGTGTCCGGCTATGAGAAGGACAGCGGCCCGAATGATACGTCGCCCGATGAAGCCCCGATTACGAGCGTGGCAGGATTGGGCGATGTCGATGGCGATGGCTTCATCGACATTATCCTCGGTGCGCCGGAAGCCGACTTTATCAACATCATCGCTCCGGAAGAGCGGCGACAATCGTCCGGCGAAGCCTACCTGATCTACGGTAACAGCTTCGGCCTCAACGCGCCCACGGCTCCTTAAGGGAAGTCTTGGCGACAGTCGTAGCAAGCGCGCTATATGATTGAGTAACAACCCAGGGCGGTTCGACGACATGCGTCGAACCGCCCTGTCCTTTTTCATGGCGTGAAATTCCGCCTATGATAGCCAGCGAATGAACCGGAAA
Source organism: Planctomycetota bacterium (assembly GCA_016712275.1). GTDB lineage: Bacteria > Planctomycetota > Phycisphaerae > UBA1845 > UTPLA1 > JADJRI01. Next base: position 88,861 of record JADJRI010000010.1, on the reverse strand, counting down.
TATGACATCATCGTGGTGGGGGGCGGACATGCCGGCACCGAGGCGGCATGGGCGGCCGCGCGCATGGGCGTGCCGACGCTGCTGGTCACGATGGACCCGGCCGCCACCGGCCGGATGAGCTGCAACCCTGCGATCGGCGGCATCGGCAAAGGGCAAATGGTCCGCGAGGTGGATGCGCTCGGTGGCCTGATGGGATTGGCCACCGATGTCGGCGGAATCCAGTTTCGCATGCTGAATCTGCGTAAGGGGCCGTCGGTCTGGTCGCCGCGGGCACAATGCGACCGCGTGTTGTATTCGAACGCGGTGCAGGAATTGCTCGCGTCAACACCGAATCTGACGATCTCCGGCGGCACCGTCGATGAATTGCTGATCGAGGCCGCTGTGCCGGACAAATCGGGCGTTCGAGCCGATTGCACGAATCCCCAAACCCATTCCCGGAATCACCGGCATCAAACTGGCCGACGGTCAGTCATTCGCATGCCGCTGCGTTGTCATCACGACAGGCACCTTCCTTCGCGCGCTCATGCACATGGGCGAAAAAAAGACCGAGGGCGGCCGAATCGGGGAAAGCAGCGCGGTGACATTGAGCGACACGCTGCGCGGCCTCGGTTTCGAGCTGGGCCGGCTGAAGACGGGCACGCCGCCGCGCATTGCCCGCGATGGCGTGGCGTATGACCGGCTTGAGGTGCAGCCGGGTGATGCAAAGCCGGCGCCGTTTTCGTTTATGAACGATGCCATCCGGCAAAGGCAGATCGAATGCTGGATCACTTACACCAATGAGCGCACGCATGAGTTGATTCGGGCGAATCTCGACCGCGCCCCGATGTATTCCGGCCAGATCCAAAGCACCGGCCCGCGTTACTGTCCGAGCATCGAGGACAAGGTTGTCCGCTTTGCCGAAAAAGACCGCCATCAGATTTTTCTCGAGCCCGAAGGCTACGACAGCGATCGGCTCTATTGCAACGGCATCAGCACGTCGCTGCCGATCGACGTGCAAGAGCCGTTTGTTCGTTCGATCGAAGGCCTCGAAAACGCGAGAATCCTGCAGCATGGCTATGCGGTGGAATATGACTATGTGCCGCCGCATCAGACGCAGTCAACTCTGGAGACAAAACTCATCGAGGGGTTGTATCTGGCGGGCCAGATCAATGGCACCAGCGGTTACGAAGAGGCGGCCGGTCAGGGTCTTATGGCGGGAATCAATGCGGCGCGGCATGTTCAGGAGGGGGACAATCGAGCCCTATCGCATGTTTACGTCGCGGGCCGAGTATCGATTGCTTTGCGCGACAACGCGGACGCACGGTTGACGCGGCTGGGGCGGGACATCGGCCTCGTGGACGACACGCGATGGCAGCGCTTCGAAGAGAAGCGCGCGGCCATGACGACCATCGAGTCATGGGCGAAGTCGACCCGACACAATGGAACAACCTACTGGGACTGGCTGGCGCGAACTGACAGCGAGATGGCACAAACACTCGACTGGTCCGATCTGCGGCGAGGCCTGCCGCCGGCGATCGCGGCCTTGACAGACGAATCGCTGGCCGAGGCCCTGCAGGCCCTGTCGATTGAAATCAAATATGGCGGCTACATTCGCCGTCAGGAGCGCGAAGTCGAGCGATTCAAAAAAATGGAGTGCCGCTCAATCCCCCACGATTTCGACTATGCGTCCATCTCGCAGCTTCGCTTCGAAGCCCGCGAAAAGCTCACCCGCGTCGGCCCACGCAACATCGGCCAGGCACAGCGGATCAGCGGCGTCTGCCCGGCCGACATCGCGGTGCTGGCTTTGCATCTCGATGCGAGCCGGCGAAGAGGCGCACAAGGGTGATTCATCCTCAATTCACCGTACCGGACGTCAGAATCATCGAATTATCGAACACAAAAGCCTGAAATAGCTACGATCCTGCATCCCTTTCAGATAAGTCCCGCAAGTTTACAGGTCTGCGGCTCGATATCCGCTTATGCCTTGTTAATTTGGGGAGTATGGGTAAGATGAGCAGTCGAATTATCAGACGTGACGAGGAAGCTGTTGTGGATGCACTGAATTCGACAGACCAACTCGATTGGCGCACGAAATCAATCTTTACCACCGGCGAAGTCGCGGGCATTTGCCGGATCAGTCAGCAGACGGTGATTCGGTGTTTCGACAGCGGCAAGCTGAATGGTTTTCGCGTGCCGGGTTCGAAGTTTCGGCGCATCCCCCGTGAATCTTTGTTGGAGTTCATGCGCGAACATTCCATTCCGCTCGAAAACCTTAACACCGGAAAACGCAAGGTTCTTGTGGTCGACGATGACAAGGACATTGTGGACATGCTTGTCGATATCCTGACGCGCGATGGTCGCTTCGAAGTGAAATCCGCGTCGAACGGGTTCGATGCCGGTGCGCTGACCAAGGAATTCCAACCGGACATTCTGCTGCTGGATTACATGCTGCCCGATATCAACGGCAACATTGTTTGCAGTCGTGTTCGTAGCGATCCACAGCTTGCCGAGACACGTATCATCATCGTTTCCGGCGCGGTCGATCCGGCCGAGATCGAAAGTCTGAAGGCCGCAGGGGCGGATGACTTTATCAAGAAGCCGTTCGATATCGATCAACTGATTCGTCGAATGGCGGAGTTGTTGACGGCATAGGGGCCTGAGGTTTCGGTCAGGCGAGGGGGAAACGGATTCGCCATGACGACGATGGCTCCGAACAGCTCGGACCCGCAAAAGGCGGAGTTGGTGCTGGCACAGTTGGATACTTTGCCGCCGTTGGCTCCCATCGCGGCGCGAATTCTTGCGCTGACGGACGATTCCAAATCGAATGCAAAGCAAATTGTTGAATTGGTCGGTGCCGACCCCGCATTGGCCGCGCGGATGTTGTCGATTCTCGGACGCGCGGAACACGGACTGCGATCGCAGAGCATCAGCATTGAAAACGCCGTGAAAATGCTGGGTTTCAGTGCGATCCGGCAAATCACACTGGCCCTCAAGGTGATGGAGACATTTGGTCCATCGCGCGACGCAGATTCAGCGGGAGGCGGCTTCGACCGCTCCGAGTTTTGGAAACACTGTCTCGCCGTGGCCTGCGCGGCGCGCGGCATCGCGTCTAAGCTGGTCCGATTCGGTTCGCCGGACGAGGCGTTCGTTCACGGCCTCCTGCACGACATCGGCAAGATCGCCCTTGAAACGGCCATGCCCAAGACGTTTGACCGAATTGTGCAAATTGCCGACCGGCAGCGCGCCGACATCGCCGACATCGAGCGCGAAATGATCGGCGTTGATCATGCAGTGGTGGGGCATCGTCTCGCGGAGCGGTGGAATCTTCCGGCCAAACTCAGCGAATGCATCTGGTTGCATCATCAGCATCCTGAAGGGCTGCCGGCATCGATCGCCGCCGGCGGGCACGTTCAAATAGTGCAACTGGCTGATGCGATGGCCCGCGAACAGCGGATCGGCTACAGCGGCAATCATCGCAATGTTGTCGGATCGCGCACGCTGGCGGCGCGCATCGGTCTTTCTGAAGCGGCGCGGCAGGAAATTGCGGCATCGCTGGTTGAGGAGATTGAAAAACGGGCGGCGTGGATCGGCGCGGAAGCACTGAACTCGCGCGAGGTTTACCTGCGAGCCCTGATGCAGACCACCGAGGAACTCACGTCCGCAAATGCCGAGTTGTCCGACCGCAGTCTGCGATTACAGCGCGAGCGGGAATACTTTTCAGCGCTGCAGCGTCTGAATCGAGAGATCACGCCACGCGCCGGCGTTCGCGAAGTCTGTGGCATCGCGGCGTCAGTCTTGCAGGATGTGCTCCGTACACATCAGATCCATGTGAATGTTGCAACCGCGGATGGACGCTGGGTCGAGTGGGGTAGCGCCGACGCAATCGTTCGGACCGGCATCGAAGAATGCCCAGCAGAAGCCCGATTTGATTCGATCGACACCGTCGCAGCCGTCGAAATGACGCGCGGGGCGTTTGGCTGGGCGCCGCCGGTTGGCTCGCTGGCAAAGTGGGCCGAACGGCTGCGCGGCATGCTGGGCAGCGGGCCATTGTGGCTTTTTCCCATCGTGCGTGAGCAACATTGGGTCGGCGGGGCCATTCTTGCCGAATCGCCCGCGCGGGTCGCCGCACTCCGATCGGAGACCGGTGAACTGGAGGCGCTCAGCGCGGCCATGGGTCTGGCGATCGAGCAGGTGCAGGCCAGGGCGGCTGCTGTGAGCTTGAGTGATGAGCTTGCTGAAGTGAATCGAAAACTCGGTGCGGTCGAAAGCGAGCTATTGGCCGCCAGAAATCTGGAAACGGTGGTAAGCCTTGCTGCCGGTGCGGCCCACGAGCTAAACAACCCGCTGGCTGTGATCGCCGGACGCGCCCAGATGCTTATCAGGCGTGAAGACCGGCCTGATGTCCGAGAAGGCTTGGAGATTATCGCCCGTCAGGCGCACGGTTGCAGCGCAATCGTGACGGAACTGATGGAATTCGCTCGAACGCCGGAGCCTCGGCCGGATGCGGTGGAACTGCGGGCCTGCATCGACCGCGTCGCATCAGAATTGACGGGCAGTGGATTATTGGAAGAGGACCAGCTCAGCAATGAGGTTGCGTCCGATAGCGCAAAAGTGCTGTTTGACCCCGCGCATCTGGAGGGAGTCTTTCGCGAAATCCTTCGAAATGCGATCGACGCAACTGACGCCGCGAGTCGTCGATTGTGCGTCAAGCAGGCGACACAATCGACCGAAGATGGAGTCGTCATTCACGTGATCGACAACGGTCTAGGGATGAGCGCGAATGTGCTGGATCGGGCGATGGAGCCGTTTTTCTCCGAGCGCCCGGCCGGGCGCGGCCGCGGCCTGGGACTTGCCCGCGTGCGGCGATGGCTGCACGAAGGCGGCGGCCGGATTCAACTCGACAGTCAACCCGGCAAGGGAACGATTGTCGAGCTTCGGCTGCCTGCGGCAGGTGGATGACGGAGTAGTGACACTGGGGGGATTCACAACGTGAATCCGACGGCCCATGGATGGGTCTGACATGACGGGCGGCAACCCAAACGCAATCGCGACAGGTTGACAGCTCGATTCAGTCCTGCGGCGGCGACAAATGCGCGGTACGCAGAATACCCATCCAAAGCCGGCCGTTAGCTCTTGTGTTTGTGACAGACAGGATGTCGAATCGGAGTTTCTGAGAAGGAAGCTCGCATTATGACACACAAAACCATGCGGATTCTCATTGTGGCAAAAGACGGTCCGGAGGCGGCCGAACTTATTGCCAATATCGTATTGAACATCGATGCCGAGATCGGGCATGTCGGTACGCTGGCCGAAGCGCGCGACGCGGCAACGACCAACGACTATGACGCGGTGGTGGCGATGCAGCGCCTGCCGGACGGCATGGGCGTCGAGTTGCTGCGGGCGCCGGTTCCGATTGATGTGCCCGTGATTCTTGTCGAGGACGAAATGGTCTCGTCGCGGCTGGTGTCGGCATTGCGGCACGGCGCGGCCGATGTAGTGCCGATTCCAGTGGATTACGACTACCTGACCCATTGTCTTCGGCGCATCGTGCGGGAGCATCGAGTGGGTCGTCAGGAGGCCGTCCGCGCAAAGCGGCTGCGCAAATTATCGTCGCGTCTGGTCAAGGACCGACGTGAACTGCGAAAGCGTGTGGACCTGATTTGCACCGACATCGTGACGGCCTATCAGCGCCTTGCGGAGAAAGTCGTCGCCGTCATGGAACCGGGCGACGAAGGCGCAGATGAGAGCGACACTTACTCCCTTCGCGGCGAAGATTAGAGACCGATCGCACACGAACGTCGGTATTCGCGTAGAAATTCCCTTCACGAATTGCGCCTTTGTCGTTGGCGGCACGGGCGCTCGCGCTCTCCGGACCGCGGAATCCAAGAACAAGTCAGAGGGAACGAATCCCTGCTGCTTCAAGCAATTCCACCACTTGATTCGCACAGCCCCACGATAGCGTCACGCCGGCACGGCCATGGCCATAGTTGTGAACCAGTGTCTTGCCGTCGCTGCGATGCTCCTGCTCAAGGCGCACGGCCTCGTGAAGTGGGCCGATATCGCGGCACGGTCGCAGTCCCGCGAGCGCGGCGATGCGCTCATCCGCCAGCTTTTCCACTTGCGTCACGCCGCCTGCCACAAGCAGCGCCTGACATCGTGAAACGATTGCTTCGATGGCCGTTGGCTCAGGAATCAGGTTGGTCTGCCCTCGTTCGAAGGTGCCGCCAAGAACCAGGTAATCGTCGAAGCCGAAAACATAGCTGCCGATTTCCTCCCGGCTCTCCTCCAGCAGGCACTCCTTGAGACCGATGAGGTTCCGAACGCGCAGGATTTGTCCCCGGTATGGTGTCACTGATCTGTCATTGGCCAGTTTTCCGGCGCCAATGCCCGTACAATTGACGACGGATTCATAGCCCATCGCGAATACCTCGTCGCACGAATTCACGCACATCGGTTCAATCGCACCGCCCAGCTCTTGAACATAACGTGACTCGAGCCACGGCACGTAACGCCGCATGTCCATTTTCGGCATTACGGCTCGCACGCAATCGGAGTACGGATGGCGTACCGGCTCGATTCGTTCAAAATCGGGCATCAGAGACGACCACCACGGATCGCCAGCAAGGGGGGTGAAAAGTACTCGTGCATCCTGCCCATTGAAACCCCGCTTTCGGCTGATCGCTCGGTGGCCAGTGCGGAAAAGGCCGTCAACGAGTCGCGGGTCCAGCGTATGGCCTCGTCGTGCCCTTCGATTCGAAAGGGCGAAAAAATCGCGCCGGCTCGGTCGGAAGTCACATTTGGCGTTCGGTTTTCGGCAAAGATCGTTGCCGATAGGCCTTGTTCCCGAAGGCGAATGGCCGTGGAGAGACCCACGACGCCCGCACCGATGACGGCCACTTTTGAAACAGGTGTGTTCATTAGGTATCGTCTGCCGAATCGGGTGGAATTCAAGGCCTTGCCGCCGATTCCATCGAATTTGCGGTTCCCCCTTGGGCTATCTCGATGACGTAGGCGAATTTAGTCGACCGCCTGCCCCCGGCTCGACTATGCTAAGCATCCGAGATCGAATCGGAACGGATCACATTCTGGCGTCCAGTCTCTGGGCGACAGGCAATCATGATGCCAGAGTGCTGGCAACACTAGTCGCGGACGCGGCGCAGGTGGATGACGCGATTATCGCTGCATGGTCTGCCGAGGCGGGGACGCTGTGATTTCGGCGGCCGTTCAGGAACTTGCTTCGCGAATGAGTCCTCGGTCGCCGCTTGAGACACCTGTGGTTGAGGTAAGTGTGACGCCAGTTGAAATTGATCCCGAACCATTGGCGTCCGATCCGCCACCCCGTGTGTCCGCCCGGAAACCCAAGCCTGCAAGAACTGCAAAACGTGTCGACAAGAAAAAGAACGGAAAAAAGGCGGCAAAGAAGAAAAGCCCGCGCTCTAAAAAGAAAAAAACACCGGCCCGCAAGAAATCGACGAAGCCGTCAAGAAAGTCAGAACGCAAGACTGTCAAGAAGGCGTCCGTAAAGAAAAAGGCCGGCAAGAAACCAGTTCGAAAATCGAAGGCAAAATCGACTAAGAAAGCCGCCAAGAAGTCGAAAGCAAGAAAGAAATAGAAATGCACTTTGCTCGGAAGAATGCGCCGCTGACCATGATGTAGAGGTTGGCTTTAGCTGATTCTCATTCGTTGAAAGTCAGCGTCGCCGACGGCGGGTCAGTAAAGTAATAGAGCCAACGCAGATCAGCGCAAGTGACGATGGTTCGGGCACAAATGCCAGCCCCGAAAGCTGAGTGCCTTGCGGAAGCCCGGTACCCTGATTACCCACTGATCGCAGAAAACCATTGGATGTCGTGATCCAGTAGAGCGGATTTACGCCGGTCGGAAGGAAAAAATCCGAGACCATGTACAGCCGCCCGGTGTCCGGATCAACCGAAAGTCCGGCCGTTGATATGTTACTCGTCGGGAGAATGTCACCCACCAGCGAGATCGAAGTCAGAATTTGACCGCTGGTCGGATCGACCGTGTAAACCTGAGCGTTTTGGGTGTCGAAGCAATAGAGCGTACCATCCGGTCCAAATGCCATTCCGGAAATGTCGCCATTCTGAATGATGGTGCCAATGATGGTTGCATGGCCGGTTTGCGTGTTGATTGTATAGAGCCGGTCTCCACCATTGGACTGCGTGCCGTAGAGCAACCCGTCGATGGGATTGAAGGCAATGTCGCCCTCTACAACATCGACTCCCATGAACCCGACGGGCGTCGATTCGCCCGTCAATCGATTGATTCGGTGCAGATAATTGGTGGCCGAGTCGAGTCCGTAGAGCACGCCGGTGGGACCAGGCGATTCCACTCAATGTCGAGATTCCGGTGGGACGCGGGTTGGTGGCCGCGCCGGTCAGTACATTAAGATCGTATAGCGTTCCGCCGAAATCAACCGCAATCGCCTCGGCCGCGCGTGCCGTTTGCGCAAATGTCACGGAGGCAACGAACACAAGTATCAGGCAGGCTCCGATTCGGCGAGATTTCATGGGTTTTTGTGATTCCGTTGGCAAAAACAGACGGTACAACCGTATCATCGGTCGGTGAGGCTTGGTATGACAAATGACATTCGGATAGGTTTGCGTTGGGCAAACCGATCCCCCGCGACCTTCAAGTATATGAGTCTGTGAGGTTTGCTTCAAGAAAAGGCGTCGGGGCGGCTCATATTTCGGCCCCCAATCAGTACGCCGCCAATCGTCTGATAACGCCGATCACCACAGGGTCTGAAAATAGGATAGAATCCATGTGATTCAACCCGACCTGCGCAGAAAATGACGAAGCCTTTTCGCGAGCCGGGCCAGGTCGGTCCGCAGCCTCGACATCCGGAGCCGGCATGGCTTCGCGCGAAAATTTTCATCCGAGATGGCGATCGCAACGATCGGGTTTCCTTGTGTGAGATGTAACGGGTATGCCGTCAACAGAATCCACCCCTCAATTTCGGCTCATGATTCGCCGGGAGCTGCATCTTCTCGGCGATGTCCGGCTTTCAGGCGATCGCCGCACGATAGGCCGCTCGATTGACTGCGATGTCCGTTTGGAAGACGACGAAATCTCCCAATTGCATGCTGTTCTGGAACGATGTGGCGAAGGCTGGCGGTTGATCGATCAGAACGGTTCGCGCGGCCTTCGGGTCAATGGTAGAAAAATCACGGAGGCCACCCTTGTACCGGGCGATGTCATCGATATTCGCCCATTCTCCATGAACTATCTCGATGATCGCGCCGAAGGGCAGACGGCGGCATCGGACCGGTCAATTCATCTCAGCTTTACCGGCGTGGTACCCACATATGTTCGCGATTCACAGGACGCGGGTTCCGTCATTCAGCAACGGCTGGAAGACCTGTACGCCATGGCACGGTTGATCTTGGCGAGGAAAGACAATGGTTCGTTCTGGCAGATCATGCATGCAGCCCTCCAGCGTTGTCTGGCGGCTGACCGGTGTGGTGGTCGGCGTTGAGGGAAAAGGGCGGGCTGTTTCGGCTTGCTCCCCGGAGCACGGACAGCCGACATTGACAGCCATTGGGCATCAGCCAGTCGGTGCTGCGTGACACTGTGGCGTCGGGCAAGGCCATGCTGATTCAACAGGTTTTGCAGGACGAGCGGTATGCCGATGCGCGAAGCCTTGTCGATTCTCGATCGGGGTCGGTCATTTGCGTACCGGTCATGGTGGATGGACAGGCACGGGCCGTGCTGTATGCCGATCGCGATTTGATGCGCATGCCGTTTCAACCCGGTGATCTTGATTTTGCGATGGCTGCTGTCGACCTGGCGGCGGGGGCCGTCAGCGTCGATGAACTTCAAGCCAAGACCCGCGAGCTTTCCCGGCTCAAAGGGCGCATCGATGTCGGCCGCGAAATGCAGAAAATGCTCATGCCTTCGCCGATCCCGCAACCTGCCTGGGGGGAGGTGGCCGCGCTGAATCATCCGGCGGACCAGATGAGCGGCGACATCTACGATGTTCGTTTCGACGCCAAGGGACGGCTTCTGGTCAGTATTGCGGATGTTTCCGGCAAGGGTGTACCGGCTGCTTTTGTAACCGCGATCTTGCAGAGTTCGTTTCGCCAATCGGTGCGCGAACATGAGGCGTTGGCGGCCATCATCAACGGTGTAAACGCGGCTTTGAATTCGAGCATTCCGCCGGATTGTTTCGCGACGATGATTGTGTTCGTTTTTCGGTGGAAGGCGATTGCGTGGAAATTGAGAACGCCGGCCACCATGCACCCTTATGGCTCTTGCGAAACGGAGACGTCGAGGAGTTTCCCGACAAAGTGGGCATTCCCCTGGGAATCATGCCCGAATGGGAAGAATGTGTTGTATCGCGCCGGTTGGACAACGACAGTGTCATGGTACTGTCCAGCGATGGCATGACCGAATGCTCAAACGCCGATCACGAAGAATTCGGAATGCAGGGGATGAGCATGGAGCTGAAGAAACTCGTCCGGCATTCGGCCCATGAGGTGGCCCAGGGATTGGCGCGTCAGGCGCGCCAGCATTGCGCCCCGCGCGACCCCGCGGACGATGTTACGCTTGTTGTGGTAAAGCGAAACTAAGCGAAAGCTCCGGCCTCATTCGGACAGATCGTAACAGACAACTCGCTCCAAATTGCGGGCATAGAGCTTGCCATTTGAAAGCGTCGGCACGGTCCAACAGCGATCGTCCAAAATGTCGGCTTCCCCGGTCGGAGTGAATCCCGATTCCGGCGCCTTTCCAATTCGAAGCCGGCCTTTTTCCGTCAAAGTGATGAGCTGGCCGTCGGCAAGAATGATTGTGCCATTCTCGCCGCGCTCGCGCCACTCGAGTTTCCCTGTCTTGAAATCAACGCATTTGAACGCACGCTCATCAAAGGCGTAGAGCTTGCCATCGTGAAGAACGGGCGTCTGAAACTTGTTGAGCATGACGGAGCTTTTCCAAACTTCTTCGGCATCAATCTGGTCGCCGGCCTTGCTGAGTTTGAACACGCCGCAGCCGGTGCGGTACCCCGATCCGAGCCATAGATAGCCCTTGTGATAAATGGGTGTCGCAGCATTGACATTCCAGTCGGTTTTCCAGGGAATGCGAGCGACTTCCTTTCCGGTCTTGATGTCGGCGATAATCGCGCCGGTTCCTAGAAAAGAAACGACATAGTCACGGCCATCGAAACTGAATGGATAGGGTGTCGAGTATCCCGGCGAGTCGTCGTCGCCGCAGTGCCATGCTTCGCGACCGGTCGACTTCTTCAGCGCCCGGACCGCGCCATCCTTGCCGCCCGGCGTGATGATCGCAAGATCGTCATGGATCAGCACGGATGACGAATAACCCCACATCGGACGGTTGCTGAATTCTCGCGACCAGACTTTCTTGCCGTCCGCCGCTTCAAAACAACATACGGTGCCGTTTGCCCCCATGATGTACACACGGCTGTCGTTGACTGTTGGCGTGCCTCGCGAGCCATTTCCCCACTCATTTTTGAAATTATCCTCAATCGGTGATTTCCAGATGATCTTGCCGTTGTTCACGTCGATGCAAAAGAGTGTTTGCTTGTCTTTTTCGATTCCACAGGTATAGGCACGGTTGCCAACAACACTAATTCCGCTATAGGCCGATCCGATCGGCAAATCCCAGAGCTTCTTTAAGTCATCTGTCCAGCTTTTCTTGAAGTTGGTTTCATTTGAAGAGCCGTCATACCTCGGACCCCGCCAATTCGGCCAGTCTTCGGCATGCGCAAGTGTCGTCACAATGCAAAGGCCCAGCGACAGGATACAGGCGCGATCGCGCGTTTTGTGCGTCATGGTGCGTCTCCCCAAGAAGTCACGATTTCAATTTGAGCACTGCTTCTGTGGTGGAATGCTAGCCTGCCGGGTATGGAGCGGCAAGAAACGACACGTTATCTTCATCTACCCGCGCAAGGCGACATGCGATATCCTCTTTCGAATATGAACGGAGGCGAGTGGCAAATACGTCGTGAAATCTGCGACGTGGGTCGACGCATGCACCGATCCGGCTTGGTGGCCGGGACGGATGGCAATATTTCCGCGCGTGTCGGGCCGGATCGAATACTCATAACACCAAGCGGATCGTGTCTGGGAATGCTCGATCCCGCGGCGATTTCCGCAATCAATTTCCGCGGAGACGCCATGGCCGGTTCGACCAAACCCTCCAGCGAGCGCTGGATGCACTTATGTGCCTATGAAAGTCGACCGGATATTTTGGCGGCCATTCACGCGCATCCACCCACGGTAATAGCCATGACGCTTGCGGGTGTGGCGATTGATCCATGTGCCTTACCGGAAGTGATTATCGCCTTCGGCCGCGTGCCTGTTACCGCCTATGCCACACCGGCAACCGTGGAGGGCGCCACGGTTGTTAAAGAGTGGGTGGGCCGGTTCGATGCATTGGTTCTCGATCGTCATGGCTCCTTTACCGTCGGTAAAACGCTTTATGATGCCCTTCATAAGCTGGAAAAGCTCGAACACGGCGCACATGTCATATACATGGCGCAACAACTCGGCCGTATCAAATCGCTCCCGCCTGAGGAAGTTGCGAAATTGGCCTCCTTACGAGAACAATTCGGTCTCGGCAGCGCTGATGATGTTTCTCCTTCGTGCCTTCCACCCGGCACGGCCATCCCCAGGGTGACGCGCGGTCCCGAAAACTACTAATCTCCATGGAGATTCTCGTTGAACCGATTCCAACTTGATTTGCGGCGAAGCCCTACGATCCCCTTAAATGGCTGATTCTCAGAGACTTGCATGTTTATTCGGTCTTCCCTCAAATTAATTGGGGAATTCCCTATTCCATTGCCGATGGCATTGCTAGAATTATGCGAGCTAATCAACGCATGCTCCATATTTATTCCGTACGTTGTCTGAGTCCACCAGTCGACCAAGGAAACAGTGGTTTTCTGTTCGAGGTGACACATGTCCATACACGTCGGTAATGATGCAAATTCGATCGCCAATGTACTTTCAATTTGTCATGACGGCTTGTTTCTTATCAATCGTCGACGCACCTATGTTTTTTTCAATGCCGGATGTGAGCGAATAACGGGATATTCGTCGGATGAAATCCTGGGCGCTCAATGTACATACGGGGATGTCGTTGTCTGGCGCGACAAGCATGGTCGCGCACTGACAGGCGTCTTATGTCCTACACGAGCTTTGTTTGAAGGAACATGCGACGCAAAAAGACAACGAATGGAATTCGCAAGGCGCGATGGACGAAAATCGTGGGTCGATACGTTTTACACAGCGCTCAAAGACGCGCAAGGAAATGTCCAATTCGTTCTGGGAGTCATTCGAGAGTTGTCTGCCGAAGATTTGAAACACGCGGTTCCAGTGACCGAAGATCCGGCGCTTGGCGCAAAGGATGCGGAGTCTGCGGCAGCATCCCAAGATTCAAGTTTCGCGGCAACCCATGAACCATCGATGCTATTGGACAAGCACCTTGAAGATGTCGAGCGACGTGCGATACTTAAGGCATTGGCGGCGGCCGGCTGGCAGCGCAACAAGGCAGCGGACCTGATGGGAATATCGCGCCGGCTTTATCGTCGCATGGAGGCGCTGGGCATCGATCCCAATGCAAAATAGTGGCGCGACGAATAGTTCGTACTTCCCCATTTGATGCCGTGCAGTGTGCAGACAATATTGAATTCATGAAATCGCTCGACGACGGCGTATGCGATTTGATCTATATCGACCCTCCCTTTGTCACGCAAAGAAAACGCACGCATCGTGCGTCCGGCGCCAAGTATGATGACCGCTGGTCGGGCGGACTCAAGCAGTTCCTCGCATTTCTGCATCCGCGGCTGAGCGAATGCCATCGGCTGCTTTCCGAACGAGGGACGCTCTATGTGCATCTCGATTGGCGGGCTGCCCACTATGTTCGTGTCCTGCTCGATACAATCTTCGGCGAGAGGAATTTTCTCAACGAAGTTATCTGGCATTATCGCACCGGAGGGCTCTCCACGAAGTGGTTTGCCCGAAAGCACGATACGATTCTGGTTTATGCCAAAAAAGCCGGATCGCATTCTTTTCAAGTGCAGCGGGAAGGCACGTTTCGAACCGACGGATTGAATTACGACGAAGACGGTCGGCCATACAAGAACACCAAAAAAGGGCGGCTCTACTTTAATGCCGCCGGGCCGGCACTCAGCGATGTTTGGGACATGCCATTCCTTTCGACGGTCTCTCTGGAACGGGTCGATTGGCCGACGCAGAAGCCGGTCGCTTTGCTGGAGCGGATCATTCGGTCCAGCTCCCGCGAGGGCGATCTCATCGCAGATTTTTTTTGCGGCAGCGGCACGACTTTGGTGGCCGCCATGGGCTTGGGTCGACGCGCGATCGGTTGCGATATCGAATCGCGCGCCGTCGCGATAACCCGAGAGCGCCTCAAGAAAATTTGCGCGACGCGTCCAGTGTTTTCATCAGCTCCTCGGACCAATCGACCGCATAAACTGCCTAGCGAGTCCTCTGCGCGGCGATGAGCCCAGGAGTTCATCATCCTCGATAAGCAGGAGCTTCACGGCGTCGATCCTGTTTTATGTAATCGTCGTTGAAGCTCCGCTGTGTCCGATCGACTTGGAGAGACAACTTTGAGTCGCTGAGCAGTATCAGTCATCGTTGTCATCATCATCATCATCACCATCATCGTCCAAATCCTCGTCGCCTTCCTCATCTTCGTCTTCAATCTGCTTAAAGCGGCGACCGTCAGGTGTCAGGATGATCTCGTGGCCCTTGCCATCCTTGCGGAATTCAGCTTCGTAAACAAAGAGCGTGATCTTCTCATATTTTATTTTGCCGCCTTTGTCAGACATCTTTTCGGCTTCGGTGCGTACGGCGGCCGGCACCTGGTCCGCCGAGATCGATTCTTCAATCTCGAGAACATCGCCGTTTTCTGTGACCTTGGCCTCCATGTGACTGTCCGGCCCCTTCCATTCGCCCTCGTAGAATTTCTTGCCGTTGATGGTCTCTTCTTCGAACTCGTGGATGGTCGCACCGCCCGCCAGCTTTTTCAGAGCGGCCATCGCGGCCGCCGGAACTTCGTTTTCCTTGACGCGCCGTTCCGTGTCGCCCGATTGAGCCACGGCAACCACAGCGCCGAGCATGGCACAGACGAGGCCACCCATGGCGATAGTTCTTCCCTGTTTCAACATGGCTTGTCTCCTTTTTTTTTGAGAACACGATTGACCACGCCGTGCCCCATACGCTGGGGTGGCGCGAACGCAACTGATCTCAATGAAATAATACAACACGCAACCTTAATGGATGGTGAGAGAATTGTGCATGATTGAGAATCGAGAATTGACGGTCAAGTCTTGTGTTGAATGGAGCCGAAGGGGATCGAACCCTCTACCTCTTGCATGCCATGCAAGCGCTCTCCCAAATGAGCTACGGCCCCGGGATAAATTGTTTGCTCGTCCGGCATTACGCCGTAAGGCAAACCCCCATTAGAAATCGGCGTCGTTGCCCTGTCAACACAGGCTCATTTCGCATGATTCATCGTGAACCGATGCGTAATAACCTGATGGGCGCGATCGCCTTTTAGAAGCGAATCAAGCAGAATTCGCATTGTATGAAACGCGGTCATGTCCACCACATGACCGGTTGCATCCGCTGGTCCATAGGCGAACCAGCGTTCGACGGCGTGCGATTGGACATCTATATAAAGACAGACTTTGCCATCGTCGAAACGAATTCCGTTCCAGGAAGGCTCTTTCTCCAATCGGTATGACCGGCCCTTTATTCTGCCGAGGATGCTTGCGTCAGATCCACGGGACTCCACAAAGAATCCGTCGCGTCCTTAGAACGATTTCCACGATTCAAAGCTGCCGAAGAAATTCGGCTTCTTGATAAATGGTCCGTCATACTCCGGGCAAAACGTGTCGCAATTGCCGCAGTCGTTGCAAAAGTCCGCAAAGTTGGCAATCTGATCCGCCTTTTCAACCGCCACCCGTCGCTTCTCGCCTTGGCGCAGGTCATTGCCATCCACCACATAATCGAAGAATTCGATCGCTTGAATATCCGCCGAATAAATAAAGTTGGCCGCGTTGGGGCACACCGGCAGGCACTTGTCGCAGTTCACGCAGTCAAAAGTCTGCAAATGCGTGCCGATTCGCTTCGGTGTCTTGCGATTGGCATCCGCGCGGTAACGCGGGTCTTCCCGCGTCGCGGCCGCGAGCGCCGACAAGTCTTCGGGAGATTTCTGTATGAACTGATCGATCGTATCTGCTTCAATCCGTTTCATCGCAGATGAAAGATCCGCAAGGTATGGGGGCAGGCGTCCGTACCCGCCCGGCCTGAGCAGGTCTGTGCAGACGGTGATCGGCCGGAAGCCGGCGGCGACGAGGCCGGAAAAATTCTGACGGTCGACGCCCGCGCTGAATGTCAGCGGGAAATTCGGGCCGACGGCTTTTCGAAATTCGTCCGCCAGTGTCAGAGTAATGACATGAAGCGGCTGCCCCGACAAATACTGCGTCTTGTTCTCCGGCGTGAAAAATTCCCGATGGTTGTGCACCTCCAGTGTATTCGAGAGCTTTGCCCCCAGCTTGCGGCCGCGAGATACCGCCAGCTTCGACAAACGGTCGCAAATCTCCAGCGACTCATCGAATTGCAAGCCGTTGGAATAGGCGTGATCGGGGACGGTGATTTCGGTATAACCCATGACCTCGTGCAGCAGGTGCTCCAAACGGGCTTTTCCGAGCATCGGCGGGTTCATCTTTATCACCACGTCGCAGTCAAGATCGCCAATTAGATATTCGCAGATCCGTTCGATTTCTCCGGCCGGACACCCATGAAAAGTCGACAACGTGATACTTCTCGAAATCTCGTTCGGAAAGTCGATATCTCGAAATTGCGGATATTGGCGTGGGATCTCGTTGCGAAGCGATTCAACCAATCGGGTGGCGTCTTGCAGATTGCGAATGAATTCCGTGACAGGCGCCGATCGAATGCCGGCCAGATCGTAACCGACGCTGATGTCAAAAAGAGTCTCCGTGGCCCTCGTGACGATCGGCGATTCGCCGAGAATGCCGCCGTGAATTAGAATATGAATCAGCATCCATCCCGCGACATACTCGCGAAGCGCCTCGTTGATTCGCAGTTCCTGCGACCATTCGATGTTGTAGCCGATGTTGGTTGCATCGATGCAGGGTCGCGAAATCCTGAGCCGGTCGTTGATTTGAATGGTCTTCAACTCAAGAATGCGCGAGCCGGCCAGCCAGCTCAACACCAGATTCTGCGCCATCTGCGTGTGCGGTCCCGCGGCCGGTCCGACGGGCGTTCCCGCAAGCCGGTCGTGAAATCGAACGGATAGGTTGGGGCCCTGCGGGTTGGGAATCCACCATTTTCGTCGTGGAAGGTGAAAAACCGCGTCTTCGAGCTTGAGCTCGTGAACCGTGCGATGAATGAGATCAGCGAATGGCGCGGGTACAAGTTCGGCCATGATACAATTAACCCGCGAATCGTCCGCGCCGAGGAATTACGTCAAATTGCGAGAACGGCTCCAGGAGTCCTTGAAGAATGTAAATATGCCTCCCGATACCCGCGCTGTAACCAAATGGCGGGCTGCGAATATTCATTTGGTTCGGACGCACATGCCGAATCTATTAGGCCACACAGCCAAATATGGCGTCGAACGTCGCGCTGACATCGGGAATGGTCGCGCCGAAGAACCCATAAATGTTGTTGGCCAGAAACTGTGCCAGTCCGAAGAACCAGTCGATCAGGGTGCAAAGGAAATTCATGCAAAACTCCGTCTATTTCGTGTGAGTCATCGCGATGCGTTCGCGCATCTGACAATTCACAGGATAAATTAACGACACCCGGAAGTACAGCCGCACACCGTGTGTCTTTCAAAATATCGGCAAAAAATGGGGTGCGACTATTGCGGCGTCGATGTGGACGCTTCTCAAACGCTACGCCGCCGCTCAAACGTTGCAGCCAAACAGTGAACCGATCCCAAATGTCAAGTCCGGCGGATCGACGCCGACAAGGCCGAAGAAGAAGTCGTAGGCCGCCTGCGGAAGGCCAAAGAACAGCGAGATCAACGTACAAAAAACGGTCATGGGCGCCTCCGACCGTAAGATCGACGATTCGCTTCAGGCCGCTTGAATTTGCCGGCCAAGACCGGGCGTGGAACCACCAGGATCGCGTCAGCAATAACGACGCCGATCCGGTGTAGCAGCGACGCCTGCCATTGTTCGAGCAGCGGGCAGATCAGAAGCCGCATGCGAACACATCGCCGATCGCAGGAAGAAATTGGGGCTGGCTCGATGGATGAGATCGAAAAGCCAACCCGTGAAGAAATCAAAGACGCGCTGGGGCGTTGCGAGAAACAGGTTGAGCACGAAACAAATTCCGCCTTCGGCGTTGGACATGGAAATACTCCTGCTGAAAAAATGTCCTCTCAAACAACCAGTGGATTATATCAAATCGGCGGGTACGAAACACGAATCCAAACGTGCAATGTCATCTTAAAGCACCGATTTTCCCTTCAACCGCGTGGAGCACCTTCAAATTTCGCAGCGCCGCCAGGGATGCAGCGATATCGACGCGAAACTCCCGGTCCTCCTCGGCATGCGGAATCGACTGTCGCAGGGTCTCCAAGGCAATACGGGGCCCGACACCGGGCTGAATCGGCAATCGATAATCGAGGCCCTGTGCGGCGCACATCATTTCAATCGCCAGCACCGTTTCCACGTTTTCCATAACCTGCCAACATTTAACCGCACTCGTGGCACCCATGCTGACGTGGTCTTCCTGTCCCAGACTGCTCGGAATCGAATCGACACTCGCCGGCGTACATAATACCTTGCATTCATTGAGCAAGGCCGCAGACGTGTATTGCGGAATCATGAATCCGCTGTTCAGGCCGGTATCTTTCATGAGCAATGGCGGAAGTCCGTCCGGCCCGTGCGTGAGCATGTAGGTTCTGCGCTCCGAAATGTTTGCCCACTCGGTCAGTGCCATGGCAAGGTGATCCAGCGCAAAGGCCAACGGTTCTCCATGGAATAGCGGACATCCTGACAGGGCGCCATGCACGGCAGGCACGCATCGAAGGCTATACGGGTCCTGCACCTTGTCGCAGTTTGCGTGAGAAATCAGAATTTCGCTTTCCGCCATCAGTCGCCGGATATTCTCCGAGGTCTCGCGAATGCCGGGATGCGGCCGAAGATTGACCAATTCTTCACTGAAAGGCGTGAGGCTTCCGCGGGCGGCTTCAAGCGTCAGAGTGGCGATGATGTCGGCATGTTTCGCAAGCCGCCGGGCGCGAATCACGATGGCCGCCGCATAAGCAAGCATGAATTGCGTGCCATTGATGAGGGCAAGCCCGTCCTTCGCACCCAGTTCAACCGTTTGAATGCCACACGCCCGCATCGCTTCCGCGGCCGAAGTGATGCGGCCGTTGTATAGAACATCTCCGCGACCAAGCAGCGGAAGTACAAGATGCGCGAGCGGCGCCAAATCGCCGCTCGCCCCCAGCGAACCGCGTGGTGGCACCCTAAGGAGCAGCAGTCGATTTAAGCGGTCGACGAGGCTAACGAATACAGTCCGGCTGCACGCCGCTTGCCCCGGCCAAAAGGGCGTTGACCTTGAAGAGAAGCATCCACCGTACGATTTCGGGCGGAGCAAACGCCCCGACGCCGACCGCGTGCGACAAGAGGAGATTCACTTGAAGCTTGGCAAGCTGGTCCGGCGGATACGCACATTGCAAAGCTTGCCGAAACCGGTGTTGACACCGTAAATGGCCTTGTCGGTGGCCAGGTGCTGTTCAACGGCGGATCGCGAAGCACGAACGCGCGCCAGGGCGTCCCCGGAGATCTCGACAGTAAGGGGCCAATGCAATGTTGGATCGAGTTGATCGAAAGTCAATCGGGTGTCGCCAAGAACAATCCTGGCCGCAACGGATGGGCTTGAATTTGAGTTTGACGGGTTCATGACGCACCAAGTATAGATGTTTGCAGGCCCTTCGCCACATGGGTCGAATCGGGCCGATCATGCCGAAAGCTGTCCGACTTTTGATGTTGATAGATTCAGAACAGCAATCCGCCGAAACGTTGTGGGTAATTTTCTCGTCCCTTCGCTTGATTCCGTTAGATCCTTCCTGCTGATTCGTATCGTCCGCCCAAGCTTAGGCCCCGTAGAATTCACACCACCGAATGGGACAGCGAATTGTTGGGGATTTGACCGCATTCGACTTGTCTCACGGTCTTGACAGAGGCGGCGTGGCAGGCTTATAAGAATGCGGTAAATGTGTGTCAGCGATGGTTCTGACACAGGAAGCAAAGACTGCATCCGTCCGGCATGTGCCGGTGTTGATGCATTGCACGAAATGTTCGCTTGAATCAGCCTTTGGAGGTTCGGTCATATGCTCATGAACGCACTCATGCTTGCACAAGATGCCGCAAATGAGCCGGCTCCCAGCGTGTTTGTCATGGAATGGTATAGTTGGGTCGGCCTGATTTGCATTCCAGTCGTCTTGATTGCTTATAAGGTATACAAGAACAAGACGATGTCGTGATGGCAGATCGGACGATTTGGTTTGGGCGACGCTCTTGTGGCGAAGGCTCGATTCATATTTCCGAACTGGTGCTTAGGCCGCGCACCGCGCGACTAGTTACCTAATCGCAGCTTGAGTGCTTGAATCGTTCGAGCGGACATCCGGCGCATCGAGGCGTTGGGCCGCAATTCCTTTTTCCAACTTCAACGATCAGCGCGTGATATTCATTGTATCCGGCAACATCCGGCGCGAGATGCAGTTCGAATAATTGCTTCAGCTCCGCATATGTGTGTGCGGGGTGAATCAGTCCGTGTCGCCGTGCGAGTCGCCCCGTAAATGTGTCCACCACAAAGCTCGGACGCTCCAATGCATAAAGCAGGATTGAATCGGCGGTCTCCGGCCCGATGCCGTTGATCGAGAGAAGCGATTTCCGAATCTCATCAAGCGGCACATCCTTCAATGGATCGAGGCAGCCGCCGTGGTGCTGCCACAGCCATGTCACAAAGTTCTTTAATCGTCGCGCCTTCAGGTTTTGATAGCCCGCGGGTTTGATGACCACCGCCAATTCTTCATTGGGGATGTCCCGCAATCGGCTCCAGTCGATGAGATTCCCATGTCGCAGTCTTTCCATCGCTTTTTCGACATTTTTCCAATTCGTGTTTTGCGTCAGAATCGCGCCGATGACGACCTCAGTCTTGCTCTCGCCGGGCCACCAGTTTCGCGGCCCATAGGCCCGTAGTAGAGCATCGTAAATCGCCTGCAATTCCCGGCGGATTTTGGCTCTTGGCCTTGCGTTTATGGTATTGCGGATTTGCTTGTTGCGTCGTGCCATTGAATAAATGAGAATCTTACCCGCAATGAACTGACGGCGCATGGATGTTCCCGGCCGCAACGCTTGACGGATCAAGATGGTACGACGCGCAAAAAACAGGCAGCCTCCCAAAACCCAGAAAAGACGCTCGCGCCGCGCCCGTCCGGTGCTGTCTGAAGCCTACTGGGATGTCACCCATCGACCGTTGCAGTGTCTGGTCTTCCTGTTGCCCATGGTCATTGCCTATGAACTGGGCATGGGCTTTTTCTATCGGAATACGCCGGTCGAAATGAGACCTTCCCTGGCCGCGGAAGAGCTCATGAATTGGTTTTTCAGCTTGTTTGGCGGTACCGGTGCTTATCTGCCGGGCGCGGTGCTCGTTGCAGTGCTGTTGGTGTGGCACATTGCGACGCGCAATCCGTGGCGCGTCCCCGGGCAGCCGCTCCTGGGCATGGCGGGCGAGAGCGTTCTTCTCGCGATTCCATTGCTGTTTCTACACGGCCGTCTTACAAACCTTCATGCTCTGTTCGACACGGGGCACGGAACCGGCGGCGGATCGTCACCCTGGCAGGAAGATTTGCTTCTGAGCATCGGCGCCGGCATTTATGAAGAGCTGGTCTTTCGTCTGATCATCATTGGCCTGCTCAACTTGTTGCTTATTGACATTTGCGGAATGAAGCAGATTGCGGGCGTGGCGGCCGCGGTCATTGCTTCATCGCTGCTCTTTGCGCTGCACCACTATCCGCCCATTGGCTCGGACTCCTCGTGGTCGGCCAGTGAATTCGCCTTTCGAACGGCTGCAGGCGCTTATCTGGCGGCGGTATTTGTATTGCGTGGGTTCGGATTGGCGGTGGGTTGCCACACCATGTACGACGTGCTGGCATTCCTGCTGAGCAGATAGATTGGCGGAAATCAGTTTTTGGAAGCCCGCGATTTTCCCTGTCTGGCTTCCTGAAGTTTGGCTTTTGCGAATTCGTCAGCCGGCGCAACCAGATCGGGTATGGCTTTTTCGTACAAGCGTATGGCCTCGTCGTAATTGCCCCGAACAAACTCCTGGTCGCCACTTTCGACAAGTTGCGCAGCTTCGAATGCCTTGGTCAAACCGACGAGTTTGGCCCGGGCGGACTTGTTCATGTTCCATTTCCAGAGCGAGTTTTCCAGCTTCTTTTTTGCATTAAGCAGATTGCCCGATCGGACTTCGTCACGGGCTTCGTTGAGCAGGCGCATCGATGACGCCACTTTCAGTTTCTGCTCGATTTCGTCGGTCGGGTCCACCGCGTTGGCAGATTGATAGGCCGATTCTGCTGCGGCGAAGTCACGCTCTTTCATGGCCTTGTCACCGCGAACCATCCAATCATGTCGCGACTTGGCATCCAAAATATCCTGTCGGAGTTGTCGGGTGGCTGTCGTATTTCGAATCACCTGGGCATCGCGAAGCGCGAGCGTAGCGGAATCGAAGTTATTATCAGCGAGCGCCTCTCGTGCCCGGTCCAGCGCCTGCTCATATTCGCGGTTTTCACGTTCCTGATAAAGCTTGTTCTTGAGCGATTCGGGATCAAGGCCCGCCATTTTGGCGCTTTCTTCGTAGTCGGTAACTTTGGCCTCTGCATCGATGAACCGTCCCGCCTCAACGGCCTTGACACCTTCGGCCGAAAGCCGCAACGCGTCACGTTTCGCCTGGAACCGATTTCGCAAATTCGACAACGCTGCAACATCGGCTCCACGTACGCTCGCCTCTGATAGCGATTGCTCGACCTTGGCGAATTCATCTCTTCGCAATGCAAGCTGACCGTCGACAAGCAGCCGCATCGTGTCGGCCTGATTGGCTTCAGCCGTCAGTTGCGGATTGCCATCGCTCATGACGCTGGCCTTGAGAAATGTCGCTCGTGCTTCCTGATAGGATTCCGCGCGATATTGCGACATGCCCTCTTCGATGATCGATTGCACCGTTTTCTGGGCGGGGCGTACAAAATACTTCGGCCATGCGTACGAAAAGCCCACCACCAGCGATGCCACAAATAGGAGAGCTGCGGCGGTGGGAAGTAGAATGGTGCGTTGTTTCTTGGGGAGCTCGGCAACCGGCGCCGGAGTCGGGACGACTTTTGGCGGACCTTTCGGACGAACTGAAGCAGAGACACTGCGAGTTCTAACCGACGCGACGGCGCGGGCAGGGCCATTCGATGGCGGAGATTGCCTATGTGGATGTGTAGGTCTCGGGCCGGCGGATCTTGGTCTCGCCGTTTGTTCTTCGTCTGTACTCTTTGTCTCACGAGCGACAATGCCTTGCGGATCCACTTGGACGGTATGCGTCGTCGTGGACTTTTCGGCCTTGACAAGGTGCAAAAGCGATGGCGGCTTCGCGACAGGGGCATGTGATTTTGGCAGAACCGGGCCATCGGGCATCGAGGCCGGCGATTCAGCCACCAATTGAGGCGAAGCGGCACGCGTCAACGACGGTGCGACATTGGCGCGCGGTGCGGTGAACTTTCGAATAATGTCTTGCAGAACTTCATCCGCACTGGCATATCGCTCGTCCACGTCCTTGGAGGTCATTTTCTGGAGAATGAAGGCCAATGCCGGTGGAATCGCCGGATTCAATACGCGCGCATTCGGGAGCATCAGGCTCATGTCGCCATGCCACTGACGCCATCGTTCACCGGCCGACTCGGCATCAGATGTGATAACGGAAAAATGGGCATGAAGTGCGCGACGACCGACCGAAACTTCGTATGCGGTCATCGCCAAGCGAGTAGATATCCACGCGATCATCATGCGGCATTCCCAATTGTAATTCCGGAGCGGCATACTTCGTTTGAATAATCGGCGGGGGGGTATGGTCTCCCTCATGAACGGCGCATGCAAAATTTCCGATGCGAACCTGGCCATTCGGCGAAATGAGAAGACTCGAAGGCTGCATGTCGCGATGGACGATTTTCTTCGAATGCAGGGCCCGCATTCCGAGACAGCCATACTTTAGCAGGCGCAATGCGTCCGCCTGGCCCACCTTCCTCTTGGTGATCAGTGTTTCAAGCCAGTCGCCGTTGACAAATTCTTCGACGATGAAAAGGCCCTGATCGTCCCCGATCAGTTCGTGAATTCCGATGACATTGCGCGCATCCTTCGGCACGCGTGCCAGAAGTTGCGCCTCTCGCTTGAAGTCGCCGCAGGCCAATGGGTCGTCGAGAAGGCCGGATTCAATTGCTTGATCACGACAAGCCGATCCAGCATGGCGTCGCGTGCATTGTAAACAATGGCATGATGGGCGGTGCGAACCCGATCCAGAATTCTGTATTTTCCAAGGCCGCTGCCAAACGGAATACCGCGCGAAGTGATCGAGTGCTCCCTGGCCGATGCTGGTAAGGAACCCGGCTTCGGGAATTCATTCGAATGGCTCAGGTTTTTTTCGTCCCAATTTTCAGGCATGTCGACAGAAACCGGGTCCAAATCAAAGGCCCCGGACCCCCAATCACTACCGATTGACTCGCGCGAGGGTCCGAATTCGGGACAGGCTGGTCCCCAGACCCCACTGAATCGAAATCTGCCATCTAGGAACAGCGAACGACCCGACCGCGCAGCGGTCACGGCATTCTACGCCAAAACACTGGCCATTTATTTTATTCCCCGACCTGCTCATAAGTCCAGCAAAAATCGAAGAGTGAAGCCCTGGGACGTCTGGAACAGGGGGATAAGCAGGTTGAGAAACTGCCCCATAACACTTACCATACTCAGGTATGACATCCCGTCTGCGGTTCGGCCGGGCTTTCACCCTAATTTGAAAGTTGTCAAATGTTTCAGCCGTCCCGGCACTACACCGTTTCTGGAATGATCTTGCTGATGTCCGCCGGCACGGCATTCGGCCAATGGGGGCCAGCGCGCGTCGAAATCTCAAAAGTGGTCGAAGAGTCCCTGGCGCCCACCATCCGCTTGGTCGGAACAGTCCACCCCCAAAAGCGGACGACCGTGGCTGCGGAGGTTTGGGGATTTGTCACGGATTTGCCTGTCGAAATTGGGGATTCGGTTCGAAAGGGCGATCTGCTTTGCAAACTTCGCGACACTCAGCATCGATATAATCTGGAGGAAGCCAAGGCGCGGGTGGACGATCTTCAGGCCGCCGTTCGCGTAGCCGTGGCCGACCTGACCAAGGCAAAATTCGAGGAGGATCGTATCAATTCCTTTACAGATGCGGCTGAAAAGGAAAAAGTGGATGCCGCAGCCAATCTGGAGGCCGCGCGGGCGCGAGTCAGTCAGGCGGAGGCATCGCTCAAGTCAGCAGAGGCTGTTCGCGAGCGTTTACGGGATTCGCTCCAGCGTACAGAAGTTCTCGCGCCGTTTGACGGCCATGTCGTGAGCAAGATGACCGAGGTCGGCTCCTGGGTTGAGCAGGGCGGCGCGGTTGTTTCCATGATTGATCTTGCGACGGCCCGCGTGCGATTGAACGTGCCTGAGGCGTACATCGGCTTCAATCCGGTCGGTGTGGAATCGCCGGTTTTTGTTGACGCGCTCAATCAAGAATTTCTGGGTCGAGTGGCCCGTGTGCTTCCCGATGCTGATCAGCAGGCACGGACCTTTCCGGTCGATATCGACATTCCCAATTCCGATGGGTCCCTTAAGGCCGGAATGTTTGTTCGCGGAAGCCTCGCATCGGGTCCAATTGGAAAACAGTTGGTGGTTCCCAAAGACGCCATTGTGACACGCGGACCCATGACATTTCTGTTTACAGTCAAGAAAGCCGGTGATGGCGCGGTGGCGGACATGAAACCGGTTCGCATCATTTCAGAAGTGCTCGATCGCGTGGCGGTCGATGTCCCCGGATTACAAGCCGGCGATGATGTCGTCATTCGAGGCAACGAAATGATGTTCTCGCCGGGTCCGGTGATCATCATGTCCGGGGGATCGCCCCAGCCCGAAAAGTCCGAATCGATGCCTGCGTCGCAGCCCGTCGCAGGCGAATCAGCCGGAAAAACAATGCCGCAGTCCGCGCAGGCGAAAACTGGAAACGGGAAGTCAGAATAGGCTCTACTCATGCGATTTGTCGATCACTTTATTCAAAACCCCGTCAAGGTCTGGGTCTGTGTGCTGTTGCTGGTGCTCTTCGGGCTTTTGGCGATTATTCCCCCTTCCATCGCGCCGTCGCCCATCCGCGCTCCGGTTCAGCTTACACCGACGATCGACGAACCCGTGGTGACGGTCACAACCCTGTGGGAAGGCGCCAGTCCTGAGGAAGTCGAGCACGAAATCCTCGATAAGCAGGAGGACATGCTCAAGAGCATCCGCAACTTGAAGAAAATGACCGGCACCGCACGGCAGGGACAGGGCTCGGTCGAACTGGAATTTGAAGTCGGCACCGATCAGGACATCGCCAAACAGGACGTCTCCGATGCCCTGCGTCGCGTCAAGTATCAGATTCCTCAGGACGAATTCGACAACCCCACCGTTGTCAGCGGCCGCGAATTTGGTGAAGAAGCCATCGCATGGATCATCCTCTCCAGCGATCGGGATGACATCCATGTGCCGGATTATCAGATCTTTGTCGAAGAAGATGTGAAGCCCATGCTCGAGCGCGTCGACGGCATTGCGTCGGTCGGCGTCTTGGGCGGCAAGGAAAGGGAAATTCAGGTCATCGTCGACGCACACAAGCTCGCCCGCGCAGGCGTGACCTTTGGTGAACTCGAGACCGCGCTTGTCACGCAAAACACAAACGTCGCAGCCGGCAACAGCGCGCAGGGAAAGCGCGATATTGTTCTCAGGACGATGGGCCGATTTGCCTCACTGGAGGACATTCGCCAGACCGTTATTCGCACCGGACCGGGCGGCCCCATTCGCGTCGGCCACGTCGCCGAAATCAAGGATGGATTCAAAAAGCAATACAGCTTCGTGCGCAGCAACGGCCGTTATGTCCTCGCCATTCCGGCATATCGCCGCACCGGCTCTAACGTCATTGAAGCAATGAACGGGTTGAAAAAAAAGATCCAGCTGGCCAATGACACGATTCTCGCCCCGCGCGGCCTGAAACTCGAAATGACGCAAGTCTATGACGAGACCACCTACATTAACGCCTCGATAGACATGGTGCGAACAAATATTTACTGGGGTAGCGCGCTCTCCATCATCGTGCTTATCCTTTTCCTGCGAAGCAGCCGCGCGACGTTGATCATCGCCGTCTCCATTCCCATTTGCGTCATAGGCACCTTCCTCATCATTCCAATGACCGGACGGTCGATCAACGTCGTTCTTCTGGCAGGGTTGGCCTTTGCGACCGGCATGGTCGTCGATAATGCCATTGTCGTTCTTGAGAACATCTATCGTCATCGTGAAATGGGCAAATCGCCGCTGCAGGCCGCCAGCGACGGCGCGACGGAAGTCTGGGGCGCGGTGCTGGCCAGCACGCTGACCACGATGGTCGTCTTCCTGCCCATCATTTTCGTGCAGGGCGAAGCCGGCCAGTTGTTCCGCGATATTGCAATTGCCATCTCCGGCGCCGTCGGCCTCTCCATGCTGGTTGCCATTTCGGTGGTGCCGGTGATGTGCTCGCGCATGCTCGGCAAAGTCAAAATGGCCAGCGAACTCGACCGCAGCCGTTTGGCAGATGGGCTTGCGAAAGTCGTTGCAGTTGTAAATCGAAACGTCGCTGTAAAACTCGCTCTGGTCGCTGGAGCGGCGGGGGGTTCCTATTATTTCAGCAAAACACTCAGTCCCGATTTGGATTACCTTCCCTCGGGCAACAAGAATCTCATCTTCGGATTCCTGATCACGCCCCCCGGATACAACACGCCCGAGTTTGCAAAAATCGGCCTGCTCCTCGAAAACGGCGATCCCTCCCGAGGTTTGATCGGCATTCGCCCTTTCTGGGAAACCAAGCCGGGCACCCCAGAGCATGAGGCATTGCTCAAGCGCTGGGCCGAAATCGCGTCGGCCAATGCCATCAAGCCCAAGGAAGCGCAAATCGCGGGCTTGAAGGCCACAATCGCCAAATCGGATGCAACGCAAAAAGTAAAGTCGGATGCCGAACGGCGCATTACGGAATTGAAACGCGAAATTGCCGAATGGAAATTGACGCCGCCTCTCATCGAAGATTTCTTCTTCGTCTCGTTCAATGGCGGCTGCTTCATGGGGTGTTCCAGTACGAATCCCGAACTCGTGAAACCGCTCGTCAACGTGCTGTCATCCAGTCAGTTCGGCATCACCGACTCTTTCGCTTTCTTCTTCCAACCGGGCATATTCAAAGGCGATGCCGGGCAGTCCGTTGACATTGAGATCCGGGCGGAGGATTTAAACAAGGTCGTCCCGGCCGCAACCAGCATCATGATGGCCTGTCGCCAGCGCTTTGGCCGCGTCGAGCCGAATCCGAGGAACTTCGCGCAGGGCCGACGCGAGGATCAGCTCATTCCCGATCGGGTGAAGGCCGGCGACCTCGGCCTCAATACCGCTGAAATCGGTTCAATCATTCGGGCCTGCGGCGACGGTCGCATCGTCGGCCAGTATCGCGATGAAGGCCGCAGCCTCGATTTGACGATCAAAGTCGCGGGCACGGAAGACGCGATCGGCGGCCACAGCGCCACCGCAATGATCAGCACCGTTCCAATCTTCACGCCCACCGGCATGATTGTTCCATTGGATTCCGTCTGTCGAATGAGAAGTACATTGGCTGCCGAGGAAATTCGACACATTGAAACGCAACCAGCCGTGAAGTTGACCGTGACTCCGCCCGAGGGTTTGTCGCTTCAACAGGTGATTGATGAAATTCAGTCAAATATCATCACGCCCATGCGGGGCGATGGTTTTGGCCCCATGAATGCAAAGCTGGACCCCTCCGTCGCCGTTGCCTTTGCAGGAAATGCCGACAAGCTGGCATCCACATGGGACTCTCTAAAGTGGCTTCTTGCCCTGTCGCTGCTCGTTTGCTATCTCATCATGGCCGGGCTTTTTGAATCGTTTACCTATCCATTCATCATCATCACCACCGTTCCGCTCGCGGTGGTCGGCGGTTTCGTCGGGCTGTGGCTGGTTCACAACTGGACCATGGCCAATCCGGAAATGCCGGTGCAGAAACTGGATGTGCTCACCATTCTGGGCTTTGTTATTTTGCTGGGCATCGTCGTCAACAACGGCATCCTCATTGTTCATCAGGCGCTGAATTTCATGCGTGAAGGAATGCCGCCGGACAAGGCGATTGTCGAGTCCGTCAGGTCGCGCCTCAGGCCGATCATGATGACCGTTCTCACGACGCTCGTCGGCCAGATGATGCTGGTGATTCGCCCCGGTTCCGGCGCGGAGATGTACCGCGGCGTCGGCGCCGTGGTTCTCGGCGGACTGGCATGCTCGACATTCTTCACTTTGTTTGTTGTCCCGGCCATGCTGTCGCTCTTCATCGGCGCGCGCGTCAAGCTCGGTCGATGGATTTTCGGCAAGAGCGAAGTGCGTGTCGTCAATCGCACGACAAGGGAGATTCTCGAACCGCAGTTGGAATCCGTCGGTGGTTGAACGGAGCCGCCGTGGTTTCGATGCCGAATCGAATTGGAAACTTGAAGCTGTCTCAGAGACCCGAGCGGCACCGTCAAATAGGCGGTGATCACGGATCCTTGAGACAGGCTCGTAAGGCCATGCGAGACCTACGAAGGATATTCGTTTTCTTGCGGGCATGGCTGCCCCTTTGGCGTGTGTATCAAAACCTGAAAGATGAGCCGTTATCATGAAGATCGTTCGATGGAAAGACATGCATGGCAAGCCGATGTGCGGCAAATGGGTCGATGATGCCCACGCGCTGCCTATTCGGGGAGAACTCTTCGGCGATCACACGTTATCCGAGACGCCCGTTCCAATCGGCCGGCGTCTCGCACCGGTCGATCCGCCAAACATCATCGCCATCGGCCGCAACTACGCCGACCATGCAAAGGAAATGAAGGCCGAATCGCCGCCTGAAGAACCGCTTATATTTTTGAAAGCGACGTCCAGTGTCGTCGGTCCCGAAGACTCGATTATTCTACCCCGCTCCGCACCCGATGAAGTCGACTTCGAGGCCGAATTGGCCGTGGTCATCGGCCGCATCGCAAAAAACGTAACCGAGCGCGAAGCATTGTCGTTTGTTTTCGGATACACATGCGCAAATGACGTCTCGGCGCGAGATTGCCAGAAGCGGCGCGATAAACAGTGGGCGCGCGGCAAAAGCTTCGACACTTTTTGCCCACTCGGTCCGCACATTGTCACCGCCGATGAGCTTTCGCCGAATAACCTCGCCGTCCGGTCTTACTTGAACGGCAAGCTCATGCAGGATGGCAACACCGGCGACATGATTTTCTCCGTCGCGCAACTGGTCAGCTACGTTTCACACCAATTCACGCTTCTTCCCGGAACAGTCATCCTTACCGGCACTCCCGCCGGTGTCGGATCGGCACGAAATCCGCCGGTTTTCCTCGGTTCCGGCGACGAATTCTCAGTTGAAATTGAAGGCATCGGCCGCCTGGGCAACCGCGTTGTCGCGGACCGATAAGTCTTTTTCGAGTGATGGGTCCGCAAATCACTGCCCGGCGTCGATTGCGCTGAATCGGCTTCGTCCGATCACCGATAAGCCGATGCAATGGCTACTTTCTCAATGGATGAATTGGCGCGCCAGCACAAGCGCCATGAGACTGATTTTCAGGCCCGCATTGAGCCGCACCCGGACCATGCGCCGCAGTTTCGCCTGAGCTTTCCCGATGCGCTGTCTGGGTTGGATGTGATCGACGTCAGCGCCGGCGGTCTTGGCATTCGTTGCGGCACATTTGTTCCGAAAAACCTTCGAATCATTCTGCATATTTCAGATGTCAAAACGGGCGACGGCATTGCTTCCAGAATCATTGCCGTTCGCGCGATTGTCCGGCGTTGCATCCAACTCGACCATAAGCCCACCTTTCAAATCGGGCTTCAATTTCTGGATCCCACAGGTCCGGATGAGTCCATTTTGATTCAGTCCGTTGAACAGCAGCGGCGCGCCGCGGCCCAGTCGGCACCGAAGGAACCTCAGTTGCAGACCGTTGCGGCGGGGGAGGGACGTCGTGCTTGACGCCTCTCACGAGCTGCGTGATCAACTGCTTTCGTCCGGGCTTCTTTCCGCCACCGAAGTCGCCAAGGCCGAGTTGGAGGCTGCCGAGAAGTCGTGCGATTTCGAGACGGTGCTGCGAAAAAAAAAGGTCTTTACCGACTCACAATTGCACGCACTTCGCGCCCAGAGATTAAATGTCCCATTTGCCGATTTGTCGGACTTCATTCCACGCATGCAGAATTCGGAGCTCGTGACCGAGGAACTGGCACGCCGGCATGTCATGTTTCCACTGTTCGATCTCGACAATGTCATCACATTGGTGATGGACAATCCCAGCGATTTGGCCGGCATCGATCAGGTGCGGCGCACGTCGAAGCGCGAAGTCGAAATCTGCCTGGGCGCCAAGGGTGACATCCTTGGTCTCATCGAACGCGCTTACGGTTCGAGCAAGTACCTCGAAGAATTCTCGGTCAGCGATTCGCTGAAAAAGGTGGAAGTCGAATCCACCAGCGACGATTCGCAGCCGGTCATTCGACTGGTTCGGGACCTCATCAACGAGGCCGTTCGCCAGGGGGCCTCGGACATTCACATCGAGCCGGGCGAAAAAGAACTTCGCATTCGAATTCGTGTCGACGGTGTGCTGCGCGAAATTGCGGCGCCGCCGCTCGCCCTGCACCGCGCGCTGGTTTCGCGCATCAAGATTCTCGCGAAGCTCGATATTTCACTGACGCGTTCCCCTCAGGATGGCGCTTTCGACCATAAGCACAACGAAATCGAGGTCGTTCTGCGCGTTTCGATGCTGCCGTCCATCTGGGGCGAAGCGGCCGTGCTGAGAATTCTTCGCAACGAGTCGGAGTCCATCACACTCAATGAACTGGGAATGACCAGCAATATTCTGAAACGATTCCAGGGTGTCATTCAAAATGCCCATGGAATGATCCTCGTGTCCGGCCCGACCGGCTCGGGAAAATCGACCACGCTCTATGCCGCGATGAAATGCGTCGCATGTCCGCAGAAAAATATCATCGCCATCGAGGACCCTGTCGAATACCGCACTAGCATTATTCGGCAGGTGCAGGTCAACAAAGACGCCAACCTGACATTTGCATCCGGCCTGCGCTCCGTGCTGCGGCAGGACCCGGATGTCATCATGGTCGGTGAAATTCGTGATACTGAGACCGCACAGATTGCAGTGCAGGCCGCCCTGACCGGACATCTCGTTCTCAGCACCGTTCACACGAATGATTCCATCAGTGCGATTTCTCGTTTTCGAGATCTCGGCGTGCCGGAGTACCTCATCTCCGCATCTTTTCTTGCCGTATTGGCGCAGCGATTGTGTCGGCGCGTGTGTCCGGATTGCAAAAGCCCTGATTCGCCGCCCAAGCACATGTTCGAGGCCCTGGGCCTCGATCCCTCCAAAGTTGATTTCGAGCCCATGAAGGGCAAGGGTTGCAGGCGCTGCATCGGCACCGGCTACGTCGGGCGCGTCGGTGTTTATGAACTCTTTGAGATTAACGATCGGTCCTCGCAGATGATTGTGAGGAACGAGCCGTCGGAATCGATTCGTATCGCCGCAAAAGCCGAGGGCATGCGATTTCTCGTGGACGACGGCATCGACAAAATTCGCGCCGGTGCGACGACGATGGAGGAAGTTGTGCGAATTGCGGGGCGCTGCTGAGAGCGTAGCAGATAGGGCGGCATCAGCGCCGCTGTGCCGTGTCGGGCAATTGTCGCCACCGGCAAATAGACGAGCCGAAGTGCAAGCTAACCCAGGAATTGGCCAAAATGCCGAAATTCATCGTTCAATTTGCAAGTCCCAACGGCAAGATGGGCAAGGAAACCCTCGATGCCCTTTCGGAGCGCGCCGCGCTTGCCCAGATTGAGGGCAGCGGTCGAACGCCGATCAGTGTTCAGCTTGCCAGTGCCGATACAGCGGCAAAGGGCGGCGGCGCCACACGTGTGCGCCGGGTAAAGGGTGGCAAGGCCATTCGTCGCGCGGTGCTCGATTTTACATACCAGTTGGCCGCAGTGGCCGAAAGCGGCATTCCGATCATCGCCGGGCTGAAGGCCGTTGGCGAACAAACCGGCAATCCCCAGCTTCGCGCCGCAATTGCAAGAATGGTCAGCCGAATTGAGGGAGGTCGCACGCTTGCGGATGCAATCGATGCCGAGCAGGACACATTCAGCGAACTATATTCCCGAACCATCGCGGCCGGTGAATCGGCGGGTCAGGTGCCCGAAGTCCTGAACGCGCTGTCACGATACATGGAGCAGGAGCAGGAAACGCGTGCTCAGATACGCTCGGCACTGATGTATCCCATGCTCGTAGTCATCTCGCTCGTTCTGGCCACGGTGGTACTGCTGATTTTTGTGGTCCCGCAGTTCACCGAACTCTTCCGGCAGTTCGAAAGCGAGTTGCCCTTGCCGACCAAAATTCTTCTGGCCGTCAGCGGCGCGCTGACCAATCACTATGTCCTCGTTATCGGCGGTGTCTTTGGCGTGTACATGTTCTTTCGATACCTACTGAGCTTCAGAAAAGTGCGCGAGTTTCTGGACCATTATGTTCTGCGGTTTCCGGTCTTTGGCAGCTTGTTATTGGGCATCTACATGGTGCGTTTTATTGAGTTGCTCGATCTTCTGATGCGTGCCGCGCTGCCCATTACAACCTCGCTCCGTGTGACGGCCGACAGCATGACCAATGAAGTGCTGAAGAACGATGTGCGGGGTGTCTTGCGCTCGGTCGAGGGTGGCAGATCGTTGACCGAGGCATTCTCGGACACAACCTGTGTAACGCCGCTTGTCAAGCGAATGCTTGCGATTGGCGAAGAGTCCGGTCGCACCGATCAAATATTCGATTACCTCCGCAAATACTACAGCCAGCAGACCCAGCGCGGCATCAAGCTGCTTTCGACTTTGATAGAACCGATAATGGTGACCGGCCTCGCGGCAGTCGTTCTTTTCTTTGCGCTGGCCATCTTTTTACCGATGTGGAAATTATTGAAGATTGTCGGCACGGCCTAATTCAAACCCCGTGTCATATTGTATGTTTCCTCCTCAAGGGAAGAGGCCCAAGCGGAGGTCAACTTTACAGGAGCTGACGAATATGAATGGAAAGAACAAGTCAAATCGGGTCGTTCGGGGTTTTACGCTGATCGAATTGGTTACGGTCATCGTCATCCTCGGCATTCTGTCGGCAGTCGCCCTGCCGGTGTATCTCGACTATCGCACCGATGCCAGAAAGGCGGCCTGCAAGGGCGCCCTTGGCGCGTTGCGAGCCGCTGTCGCCAACTACTATGCACATTCGGCGACCGATGTCGGTGGCGGAACCGCGTCATATCCGACGCTGGCCGTTTTCACGACCGCGAATGCAGTGATGGCCGGTGCGATTCCCGATAACCTCTATGACACGGACGCGACGAAAAACAACGTCGAAGTCGGCGTGACCAAGGGCACGCTTGTGGCAGGCGGCACCGGCGGCTGGGCCTACAAAGGCCTCGACGGGCGAAGTTTGGGCCCAACACAAACACGGCCGGCGAAAAGGACTTTTAATCAAGCCCGATCCGCAATGGTCTGCCGTACGAATCGTGACGATGCTCGCGAATTGCGTATGACGGACGTGTGACAGCCAATCCGCGGCACGGGCCATTGCTCGTGCCGCGGTCGTTTCCGGATGGCGCGCCCAAGAGGCCGCAGGATCCCATGTCGAGCAAAAAGAACACATTCAGACACGACGCATTTACACTGATCGAACTGATCACCGTCATCGTCATCATGGCGGTGGTCGCACTCGTGGTCGCCGCGCGCCGGCCATGTCGAACCTCACCTCAATGCGGGCCAGTGCCGCGGCGACGCGCCTTGCTTCGGATGTGCGGTACCTTCAAAGAACGGCCATGGCCTCCGGCCTGCGAACCTGGCTCGTTGTGGATGCAAGCGCGGAGCGATATTCGCTTTACATTGAGGACGCGGCAAGCCCCGGCAAGGCAGGCCGTGTCGGCCTTGCTCATCCGCTGGACCTGACCAGGACCGCCATTCAATTCACTGCCAGTCCTTACAACGGCGTCACGATTACCTCCGCAAACTTCAATGGAACCAGCGAGCTCGAATTCGCCAACTTCGGCACGCCCAAGGACTCCAACGCGGTCACGTTAACGTCTGCCGGTATCGTCATACTCTCCAGCGGATTGGCCGTCAGGGTTCATCCGGTTGGCGGCTTTGTGGAGCATCGGACATGGCCATGACGCGCAGCCGCAGAGCGACCACGATTATCGAAATCGTGATGGCGATCATCATTCTGGCGGTTTCCGTGCCGCCTCTGATGAGCGCGTTTTCGCAGTCGGCGCTCAACACGATTCATCCGGCCAATGCCGCGACGGCGGCCTTCCTCGCGACCGAGAGAATGGAGGAAATCGTCGCGCGGCGCTACCGGGCCACGGACGGATACGCCGCCGTCACGACGGCGAATTTTCCAAACGAATCATCAATCACGAATTTTGCGCGGTTCAGCCGAACCGTTTCAGTGTCGTTTGTCAACGCTTCGCTGGCATCCGTCGGCTCGGACCAGGGTTACAAACTGGTAAGGGTCACGGTTTCGTGGAACAGCGGCGCCAAATCGGTTGTGGTTGAAAGGGTGTTCGCGAATTTTTGATGTCAAATTGCAGGGGTTTATTCTTCTCATTTTACGGGGATTAATCAATCAGAGGCAGCTTAGGACGGCCAGACTTCATGGGCAAGCGCTTTCAAATTCCGGGTTGTAATCGGCGCGGCTTTACGCTTGTCGAACTGGTCGTCTCGATTGTGGTCGGCTCGATTATCAGCGGCATTGCCGCGGTGCTGATCATGTCGGCCGCCAAACAGCGCGCAGAAGTTTCCGCTCGAAGCGAACTCATCGATCAGGGCTCTGCCGCCATGGAGTGCATACTCCGATATGTCCGCGAAATCTCGCAGGACGAATGTCCGAGCGCGGGCACGCCCTGCCTCAATGGCAACGCACAGGTGTCGACCGCCAGTGCGACCGATCTTCGATTTGATATCTACGGAATCCGCCTGAGCTCCGGCGAAATCCAGATCACGCGGGATACCGGAACAACGTGGAACACCCTGGCCAAAGGCGTCACTGGCCTGACATTCACTTATTTTGATCGAACATCGACGACACTGGCGCCGCTCCCGCTTTCCGCCACGAATCGCGAAGACATACGACGCATTTTGATACAAATCGACATGTCGTCCGGCGGCGAGGCCGTTCGACTTCGCACATCAATCTTTCTTCGCAATTTCATGAATGAGGTGATGAATGCCCCGTAATGCAATGGATCCAAATCGGGGGAAATCTTGCGTCCGAAAAGCGCATCGACCGGCGATGGCGGTGGTCGGCTTCGTTGTGATGCTGCTGGTTATCGGTTCGTTTGCATTATGGCTGTCTCAGCTTACAGGCGCTACTTCTCGCAGCTCATTGAGCCATTTGTACTCTACGGGGGCTTTTTATGGAGCCGAGAGCGGAATGGAGATGGCGCTTCGAGAACTAAACGCAACTCCTTCGAGCGATATCGACAGTGACGGAACCATCGGGACGATATCGAATAACGGTAACTCTGCGGACGATCCCACCATTGCAACCGGGACGTTCTATGTGGAGAAGACCAGCACGTCGCCGCCTTTGTATCGGGCGACGGGAAGGCCGAAAGTGACCGGCCAGCCTTGGACGACGTATCGTCGCGTGATTGAAGCGCGCATCGAGTAATGCCTGACAGTGGTTTTTGGGGGGACTGACGCTTGGACGTCAGCCCATTGCAGCAATACTGGAATGCCAGACAAAAGCGACATTTTGATTCTCGAAGCCGGTACCGACGAATTGCGCCTCAGTCTCGTGCGCCCCGCCGGTGAACAAACCCTTATTCTTGATTCCTGTTCTTTCATCACCAAGGAAAAGCACGACGACCGCACGGCCCTTCAGGACCAGAATCTGGTGGATGAAGCCTCCGTCGCGGTATCCGATCGCAATTGGGTCGGCAAGGAGGTGGTGTGCATCCTGGGTGGAGGTGCGGTATCCTGCCAGTACTTTGACATGCCGGTGCTCAGCGGTCCCGCGCTTCGACAGGCGGTCACCTTGAAGCTGGGCCAGCAACTGCATTTCCCGGCCGCCGAAGCGGTCATTGATATCAAGACGATTGCGTCGCCGACAGCCGCGACGCACAATCAGATTCGAGTCGCTGTCACGGCAGTACGGCAGGATGCCGCTCAGGCGGCAGTCGATGCGACAACGCGGCTGGGCCTTCGTATCGTTGCGCTGACATCGACGGCTTCCGCCCTGTCCGCGCTCGCAGCGGTGCGTCTCGAAGCGTCCGAGGAACTTCGGGCTGTTCTCCATTTTGGTGAACGCACCAGCACGCTGAGCGTATTGCGGGGTAAATCGCCCGTCGTAACGAGTGAACTGCAAATTGGAATGGATGACTTCACGAAGGCGCCATGCGCCCGATCATTTCCGGCGACGAAGTCATTCAGTTGGACCTTAAAAGGCAACGGACCTTCGCGACACGGTCGGCATTCCCGATGCCGAGCAAATGGTGGATTCCCTCGGAATTCCCGGCGGAAAGCTCTATCCGTTGCTCGAGCCGACCATGCAGAAGATTTCCCAGCAGTTGACCCAATGGCTCACTTTTGCGGCAACCACTGAAGGCGGCCTAAAGGTGGTGAACCTGAATATTACCGGTCTTGGTTCGCGCATGCGGGGATTGGCCGAGGCCATCGGCCAGCGGGCCAATGTAAAGACGGCTTCATGGGAATGGCTTGAAGACATCGCATCCACGGGCAATGCGGCCAATGAGATGTCGATCAATCTTTATGCGGCCGCAATCTCTGCGGTCCGCCATCGCAGGCAGTTGCCTGACCTCGTTCCGCAGGAAGTAAAAAAGTCATGGCGACTTCGTCGCATTCGACGTTCGACGGCGATCATCAGTCCGATCGTTGCAACGGTCGTCCTCGGATTCACATTCCTGTTTAATCAGGTGCGCAACTACACAAAATCCACCCTGGGCGCACAGCAAGCTCTCAGCAACATCCAAACGGTGGTGGACGCCAATGCCAAATGGGAAGCCGAAGAGCTCCGCGTCAGTGAATTGAAGGGAACGCTGGACGCATTCGCGCTCACCACGCCCGCCTGGGAGGGGCTCTTCAAGGAAATGTCGCGCCTTTTTGCCAGCGAGCTGCGCGTGACCCGATACGTGGTGGCCTCGGAGGCCGACGGCATACACCTCAGAATTGACGCAAATGTATACACAACCCCGACGGGCCGCGATTTTGACGAGGTCGTGGAGCAAACGTTGCTCGCGCTCGATCGCAGCCCATTTCTCGCGCGAGTCCAATTGATTAATTCGACGCGCTTTCCCGCGGATGGATCGCATGTCGAAACCGGCGCGATGTCGATCAATCTGGAGCTTGCCTATTTGAGGCCGAAGCCGCCTGTGGAGGATCAGCTTTGACAGGCCTGCGAGTAAACATCAAGGAGTGGATTCCCGCGGCGGCGGCGCTAAGCACCGTCGTGGTGGCTGTTGTCTTCGCGCTCTCAAGAACCGTTGAGGTGTCGGACTCCATTCGAAACATGGACGAATTGGCTGTCGCACTGGACACAAAGGCCTCGGATGTTCGCACCCATGTAAAAACACAGGATGAAATTGCTCAAATTTCGGTCAGACGAATCGAGCTTGAACAGCGTTTTTCGGATTCGAAGAAACCGGGCATCGTTGTGTCGCAATTAAGCGAAGCGGCCCGCAATGCCGGCCTTCAGGTGCTGGAAATTCAGCCCATGACCGCGCAGGTCTCGGCTGTGACCGGCAAGCCCGGCGTGTTTCCGAATTATCGTGTGGTACTGCGCGGCGAATATCAGCAGATCGCGTCGTATCTTGAATCGTGCAAGTCGCAGCGCGTACCGGTTCGAGTCATCGCGCTCGAAATGAAGCGGTATGACGAGGAGCGCGAAGAATCGAGCGGTGACGAATTACGCGCTGACATCGTCGTGGAGGCGTTTCATTTATCGATGACGGGCAAAGAATCGCAGCAGGGGCGTAATGGCGAATCGTCAGAAAAAAGTACTGACGGTCTTGGGGCTGGGCACGGTGATTCTGGCATGGCGGGGCTACGCGCTCTTTGAAAAATACGCGCCCAGTACCGCGGAAGCCGTGGATGTAACCATTGCGGCACCTGTGATGTCATCTGCCTCTCAGTCCTCCGCCAATTCGGCGTTTTCGGATTTGCTGAAAAAGCAGGCTGAAGCGGCCAAGCATCCCTGGGGACGCAATCCGTTCATGGATGTGCCCTGGGTGGTGAAGAACAAAAAGCCCGAACCGGTGCCCGAGACCACATCACAGGAGGCACCGCCGGCGCCGCAGCTTCAATTTGTCGGTACCTCAAAAAGCCAAGATCAATGGCTTGCCGCCATTCAGGGCGACATCTACCGGGTGGGCGATAGCCTGCCCCAGAACCTGAAGATCATCCGAATCACGCGTCACACGTTGACTGTCGAATTCGAGGGCTGGACTTACACCTATCGGGCCGGGGAAACCGGCGCCATTGTCAGCCCTCGCCAGGAGGTGAATCCCTGAAGCATTTCATTGCGGCAATAATGGTCCTCTGGGCGCTAAGCGCCGGCGCTGCAGCAGTGCACGCCGACTCAAAGCCCCCGGAAAAAACAATTCCCGGCGCCGATCGCCGCATAACCCTCAATGTTCCGAAAGGTGACATACGCGAGGCATTGCGCCTCGTGGCCGAGCAGGGTGGATTGAACATCTCGATCGGTCCCGGTGTCGAGGGCGAAGTATCGGTATTCTTGACGGATGCGACGCTTGATGGCGCCTTGCAATCCATTGCCGTCGACAACGGCTACACCTACAAGGTTGGCAATGGCATTATTTCAGTCTCCAAGCCGCCGGAGTCCAGGGACGGCCAGGCAACTCCGCCGCTCGATGTGCAGGTCTTTACGCTCCGCTGCCAGGATGCCGAGCGAGTGCGCGATGCTTTGGAATTCGCCCTGAGCAAATACGGCAAAATGAAGGTCCTCAACGAGAATAGTCTCAACGATTACAACACACAGCGACTCGGCCAATTAGGCGGCGACCTGGAAGGCTCCAATTCCACGGCCAATACCCTGCAAAATGGTCAGGGCAATCAGAATGGCATTAATGCCAATCAGCTCCAGGGCGGCTCCGGAGCCACCGCTGCGGGTCCGGCCCGAAACGCGCGTCGCCTTGTTGTAACAGATGTGCCCGAAAACCTTCGTCGCATTGCCGATCTCGTGGCCGATCTCGATCAAATGCCGCCTCAAGTGCTGATCGAGGCGCGCATCGTCGAAATGAGCACGGATCTTCAGCGCCAGGTCGGCATTGACTGGGACATCAACGCCCTCGCCAATGGACCGATTCTCAACCATAGCCTGCCGCTGGAGTGGGAGGCTGGTTTCGCATCGGGTTCCGCCTTGCCGCGAACATCCTCCGGCGCGGCCCGCACCAGTGCCGGCATGTCTTTGGGCACGGTCGACTTGTCACAAGTCACCGCGCTGCTCCAGATTCATGAAAGCGACAATGCAATTCGGCTTCTCGCCAACCCGAGATTGCTCGTCTACAACAACCACAGCGCCAGCATTCTTGTCGGCGAGCGCTATCCCATTCTTACCGCAAACATCACCGACTTCGGCACCGTGACCGAATCGTTCGACAC
Organism: Planctomycetota bacterium; assembly: GCA_016712275.1. GTDB lineage: Bacteria > Planctomycetota > Phycisphaerae > UBA1845 > UTPLA1 > JADJRI01. Next base: position 47,834 of record JADJRI010000010.1, on the reverse strand, counting down.
GTATATCCCGATCGGCGTTCAACTTGAAGTCATGCCGACCATCATGATCGACGGCCGCATTTCGCTCCTTGTGCATCCGCAAACCAGTGCTCTTGGCGATGATGTCGTCGGAACAACCGGGCTGACTGTTGCCCGAATTCGAACCCGCGAATTGAGCACACGCGTCGTGATGAATGATGGTCAGACGATCGCTCTGGGCGGTCTCATTTCCGATCGAAACACACGGCAGGTCAGCAAAGTGCCGGGCCTCGGCGACCTCTGGGGTCTAAGCGCTTTGTTTCGTCAGGAACGGCCTCGTTCCGAGCGTGTCGATCTCGTTTGCTTCCTGACTGCACGCTGCGAAGGCGCAGATATCATCACCGAACGCGACCGCGAAATCATGGCCATGTACGAGCCGCATTTCAAGCAGATTCAAAAAGTACAGGACGTGCAGTTGCACTTTGAGGTGCCCTCGGAATACGACACGCCGAAGCCCATGTTCGGTGATCCGCCCCGTGACGAAACAATGGATTCGGAAATCATCACGCCCGATGAATCCATGAGTTCCGGCTCGAGTTCGGATAAGACGGATTCAAAACACAAAGTTGATTCAACCGATCGTCCGCGCCGCTCGAGCGAGCCCGGCGCCATCGAGGATGATGGACCATTACACATCGAAAAAACACGCTTCGATCTCGCCCGGAGTCGCGAAGTACGCGAGCGTCGCGCCCGAAAAAACGGCGATACGAATCAGCCGTTGAAACACGATGAGGACCAGCTCGCGCGGGAGCGCGTGCTGGCCGAGCGCGAAGCCGCCGGTCTCAAGGGCCGCAAGGAAAACGACCGACGCGATCAGAATTCATTCGATCAGAAAAAAGCACAACGGAAAAAGGCCGACAAGAAAAAGAAAGCCAAACGGCCGACCGGCAAACTGGTGAAGGCGTCCGCGTTTGGTGTCGACGAAAACGGAAGGCCGATCGCCCTGACGACGGGCGGCAACGAAAGCGACTGACGACCAACGGGCCTGATTCTCGTCGACGACACAAGGGGGCGCAGCGGCTTTTCAGCAAGAAGAAGGAGCGGATGAGAACATGGCTCATATTATTCAAATGAAACGCATGATGCAGAATTCTCGAAGATATCCGCTGGTTCTTTCGCTCCTGCTGTTGACTGTCGGCTGCTCGGAAAGCAACGCGCCCAAGGTGCGTCAAGCCGTCTCAAAGGAAAACGTCATCAACGAAACGCCGACGCTCACCACCGCCGAACGGGCGGATCGCTTCAAATTTGCATTCGAAAAGGGCATGGAGTGGGTCGAACAGCGACAATTCGGGCTGGCCCTTGGCGCATTCGAGGAAGCAGTCAACGTGAATCCCGCGTCCGTCGAGGCCCTGTTTAACCTTGGCGCGTGCCATGAACAAATCGGCGACCCCACCGAAGCGATTCGTATCTACAGGCAGGTGCTGAGAATTTCCCCCGGCGATCCGCAGTGTTATGTGAATCTCGGAACAAGCTATATCAAGATGTTTCATATCGAGCGAAGCCCGGCATGGCGGCAAATGGCGATTGATGCATGGAAACATGCATTGAAGCTGGACCCCGATCAACCCGGCGTGCGAAACTACATCGCCAAGGCCGAACTGCCTGAGTGACATTTGTACCGAAATTGTAAGGGGCTAGGACAGGCGGGATTCATGCGATTTTCTGTGCGGTCCGTGATTCAGATCTTGCCATTCCATATGCAGTCATATTGTTGAATCATGCCTTCAAACCCATCCATCATTGAGCGAATCAAGGCCTCGCCGAAAATCCCCGCACCGTCGCACACCGTTTTCAAAATTCTTGAACTGACCAATGACCCCGATTGTCCGGCCAAAAAGGTCGCCGATGTCATCGCGGGCGATGGGGGGCTGACGGCCGAGTTGCTTCGCCAGTCAAACAGCGCCCTATATGGCTTTTCAACCGCCACCTCCTCGCCGCTCGAGGCCTGCGTCAGGCTCGGCCTGAAGCGCGTGAGATCCGCAGTCATCAATCAGCACATTGTCAACGGACTCGGAAAAACGAAACCGGAAGGGTTCGACGCCAACAAGTACTGGCAGTCCACACTCGCGACCAGCGTCGCCGCAAAAGACCTTTGCCGACAGATCGCACCGGCTCAGGCGGAAGACGCCTGCACCGCCGGTCTTCTCTGCGACGTCGGAATCGGCATGCTGGCATTTGGAGTTCCGAAGGATTATACGCCGGTTCTCGCTCATTTTGCCCGCAGCGGCGAACCCTTGCATCGCATCGAACGGCGGCTTCTCGAAATCAACCATGCCGAGGTTGCGTCGTTGGTACTAGAAGGCTGGCGGCTGGATCTCAGATTCTCGCCGCCGTAAAACACCATCATTTCGATCTTTGGGAATTGGCACCCCAGAAGCCGGAGCGTTTCCCACGAATTGTCGCTGCAGCCGTGACGCTTTCGGAAATCGCCCTGGGCGCTCAGACATGGATCGGGTCGGCGCGCTGTTCACGCAAATTGAAGCACTGTCCAAGGACCCCGATTCACTCGTAAACAAATTGCTTGATGGACTCGTCGGGCGCATTCAGCAGACAGCCGATGCCTTTTCCGTCGAGTTGGGCTCCATGGCGGACATGCAGGCCAACTTCGATGATGTGGCGAAAGCCATGCCCGAAGGCGGCATTCAAATGTCGTTCACGCCGATGGCGCGCCAACACTTCGAATAAGCAAAACTTCATAGACAGGCATGTCCAATAGCGGCTGGCAAGACCCTTGCCTTTGCATTTCCCAAACAGCCAAATTCCGGGTGCCGTTTGGTGATTGGCAATTCCCGTTAGAATACAGGCGATGTCAATCATCGTAGACTGCCCATCCTGCCGAAAGTCCGTCTCGGCAATGCCGGAGCTCATCGGTCGGGTCATGGGTTGCCCGCATTGCGCAAAACACTTTATTATCCCAAGCCATGGCGCGCCGCCCATTGGTGTCGCTACGCCAACCTCAAATGTTGCACAAGCCACCCAGGCAATTCGGTTCACATTCACCTGCCAGCGCTGTGGCTCAATTCTCGAAGCCCGCGGCCACCTCTGCGGTAAGAATGGTCGATGCCCGACTTGTGGCGCCGTCTTCACTATTCCAGATGTCGATTCACGCACCGGCCTGCCGATCGGTCCGGCGGTTGTCGCCAGTGACGGCCAACTTCCCACGCCGATGCACGCCTACGCCAATGCCGGCGACAAAGCGCCAAAAATATTTCGCCTCGAAAACGGCGATCAAGCCATAGAGTGCCCACGTTGCCGCCGCCGTGCCTCGATCGATGCCAACATCTGCGACGCGTGCGGTATGCCCTTCACCATGGAAGGTGCCGCTGCAATCGTCGAATTCAGCTCGGGGCAAGCCAATGGTCTTGCTTCGGCCGCACTAACTGTAGGGGTGTTGTCCTTACTCGCATTTTGTGTGCCGGGCCTGGGGCTCGTGGCAGTCGGTCTTGGCGTAGCAGCCCTGAGGCGCCCGAAAAAATGGGGAGCCTCGCAACAGGCCGCGGAACAGCCATCGCCGGAATCACGCTGGGCGTAATATCTTTGGATGGGTGTTAACGTTTTTATAGTTCGAATGCCCCATTTGCGATTTAGAAGGACTGAATTCCATAATCCGACCGGCGAACGGATTTGACGTAACCCGCGTATTAAGTTTCAATCAAAGGGAAAGATGGCATGAATTTCACGCAAAACGGCCTCCCGGCCGGGTTCCAATGAACTCAACAATGGGGCGGCGGCAAGGATGCCGATATACTATTGAATTGGAATGCAAAGGGGACCACGTTGAACACGCAGAATTTTCGTCTCGACGCGCATCGCACGGGTGATTTGAATAACGCCAGAAATTTCGAGTGGCTTGTCGCCAACGGTCGGGGTGGATTTGCCTCCGCCTGCGTGAACCAGATGTCATGCCGTTATCACGGACTGCTCGTTGCCGCCGTCAAGCCGCCCGTCGAACGCTATGTGCTTCTCGCAAAGCTCGAAGCTACCGCCATGGTTGATGGCCTCACCTACGAATTGGCCACCAATGATTTCCCCGAAACAGTCTCACCCCACGGCTATCGACTTCTCGAATCCTTCGCCTTGCGTCCTTTTCCCACGTGGCGATGGCGTGTCGGCGATGCGATCATCGAGCAGTCGCTCTGCATGATCGATGGCGAAGACACGACCTACATTCGCTATCGCCTCGTTTCGGGCGATAAGCCGGTAACGCTCACCGTCAGACCAATGTGCCAGTCGCCATTTTCACCACCTGAAAAAAGCTGCCGAATCGGGAACGCCGCAGGTACGGCACACCAAGGATGTTGTCACCCTCTCATGGCCGGGTGATCTCCCATCGATGCATCTCTCGCACAACGGCCAATTCCGCTCGCGACACGATTGGTACTACAACTTCGAACTCAGTATCGAGCGCGATCGCGGCTACGACTTCTCCCAAGACCTCTACATGCCCGGCCCCATCTCCGCCACCCTGAATCGCGGCGATGACAATGGGCTTATTTTTGCAGCTTCGACGCAAATTCGTTCGTGGCGTGATTACGACGCCGCTTTTTCCTCCGCGGCCGCCCGCGACGAAGACCATCTGGCCGGAACCCCCGATGCCGATCCGCTGGTCGGTTCCCTGACCCGCGCGACCAACGATTTCATCGTCAGGCGCGACGATCTGAACACAGTCATCGACGGCTATCCCTGGTTTGAAGATTGGGGCCGCGATACGTTTATTTCACTGCCCGGCCTCTGCCTCGTGCCCGGCCGATTCGACATGGCGCGGAATATCATTCGCGCCTTCGCCGCCCATGTTGATCAGGGCATGATTCCCAACCGCTTCCCGCCTTATGGCGAGCCGCCGGTTTATAACACGGTCGACGGAACGCTTTGGTATGTAAATGCGATCGACCGCTACCTAGCCTATACCGGCGATTGGGCTTTCATCGAGAAAGAGATTTATCCGGTCCTTGTCAACATCATCGAGTGCCACGAAAGGGGCACCCGCCACGGCATCAAGCAGGCCGATGACGGCCTCCTCTTCTCCGGCGACACGGACCATGCCCTGACATGGATGGATGCACGCGTCGGCGATCGTTCAATCACGCCGCGCATCGGCAAGGCCGTCGAAGTCTGCGCCCTCTGGTATAATGCCCTTCGAATCGTCAGCGGCTATGCCGAGAAAATGAAGGATCGGGACCGCGCCAAGCGATGGCGCGCCACGGCCGATTTGGCCCATGCTTCCTTCAACCACCGTTTCTGGCGGGCCGATCTCTGCTGCCTCTACGATGTCATCGAGGTCGATGGCCACCAGGGTTCGGTGGATAAGTCCGTTCGCCCGAACCAGCTCCTCGCTATCAGCCTGACGCACCCGGTTCTCGAAGAATCGCGTCGCCGGTCGGTCGTTGCCATTTGCGAGCGAGATCTCTGGACACCCCTCGGCGTGCGAACCCTGGCCCCCAACGATCCGGCCTATTGCCCCCGTTATCAGGGAGCGGTCGAAGCACGCGATGCCGCATACCATCAGGGCACCGTATGGCCCTGGCTGCTCGGTCCCTTTGTCACCGCATATATCCGCGCCTTTGACGGCCTCGATACAGCCCGCATCAAGGCCCGCCACTTCCTCGACGGCCTCCTGCTGCATCTCGAAGAGGCCGGCATCGGCAGCATCAGCGAGGTCGCCGACGCTCAGTCACCCCACACACCCGGCGGCTGCCCCTGGCAGGCATGGAGCGTGGCTGAACCGCTGCGAGCGCTCTGCGAAGACATCCTCGCGACACATCCCAATGCGACGAAGCAACGATCAACCCCGCAACCGGTGAATTCGGGAACCTGATTCCAGCGTCGTAGTGTCCGGCCCCCGGGCCGGACGAAGCAAACAAAAAAAGCAGGCGGCCCTTGCAAACCGCCTGCTTCCCATGATCTCAATTCTGCATTCGTTCGATGATCAATACCGATAGTGTTCCGGCTTATACGGTCCTTCCATCGGCAGTCCCAGGTACTCCGCCTGCTTCGTCGTCAGCTTCGTCAGCTTGACGCCGAGTTGTGCGAGATGCAGCCGTGCGACCTTTTCATCCAGATGCTTCGGCAGCACGAACACCTTGTTTTCGTAGTTGTCCGAATTCTGGAACAGCTCAATCTGCGCGATCACCTGATTGGTGAAGCTGCTGCTCATCACAAAACTCGGATGCCCCGTCGCGCAGCCCAGGTTCAGCAATCGGCCTTCCGCCAGAATGAGAATCCATCGCCCGTCCGCGAAGACCCACTTGTCCACCTGCGGCTTGATGTTCTCGCGCTTCACGCCACTGACTTTTTTCAAACCGGCCATGTCGATCTCGTTGTCGAAGTGGCCGATGTTGCCGACGATTGCCCCGGCCTTCATTTTGCTCATGTGTGCCGCAGTAATGACATCGCAGTTGCCTGTCGTGGTAACATAGATGTCGGCAATCGGAAGCGCGTCCTCAAGCGTGGTGACCTGGAATCCTTCCATCACTGCCTGCAGCGCGCAGATCGGATCGATTTCGGTGACAATCACGCGGCATCCCTGTCCGCGAAGCGATTGGGCGCAGCCCTTGCCCACGTCGCCGTACCCAAGAACGACGGCTGTCTTGCCGCCGATCATCACGTCGGTCGCCCGGTTGATGCCGTCGACCAGCGAATGCCGGCAGCCGTAGATGTTGTCGAATTTGCTCTTGGTGACGCTGTTGTTGACGTTGATCGCCGGGAACAGCAGCTTGCCGCTCTCTTGCATCTGATAAAGGCGATGCACGCCAGTCGTCGTCTCCTCGGTGACGCCCTTGATGCCTTCGGCGATGCGCGTCCACTTGCCGGGATTTTCCTTCAGTTCCGAATTGATGAACTTGAGAATGATCCCCCATTCTTCCGGCTCGCTCGCCGCATTGAACGACGGGATCTTGCCGCTCTTCTCGAATTCCGACGCTTTGTGAACGAATAGTGTCGCATCGCCGCCATCGTCGAGAATCATGTTCGGCGCGTCACCTTCCGGCCACGTCATCATCTGAAGCGTACACCACCAATATTCGTCGAGCGTCTCGCCTTTCCACGCGAAAACCGGAATGCCCTTCGGATTCTGCGGCGTGCCGTTTGGTCCGACGACGACCGCCGCCGCCGCGTGATCCTGCGTCGAGAAAATGTTGCAGCTCGCCCAGCGCACTTCCGCGCCCAGATCGGCCAGCGTCTCGATCAAGACGGCCGTCTGAATCGTCATGTGCAGCGATCCGCTGATCTTCGCGCCTTGAGCGGCTTCTTCCCGCATATTCCTTGCGAATCGCCATCAATCCCGGCATCTCATGTTCGGCCAGAATAATCTCTTTTCGACCGAATTCGGCCAACCCCAGATCGGCCACCTTGTAATCCTTCGCAACCAACGTCATCGACATGTCACTAATCTCCTGATTAAAAGTTGAATCTTGTATTTTCCTCTGGCATTAACCATCATTTCGCGATCGAGTGTGGAACAGGCTAATAGCCTGTTCCACACTCGATCGCGAATTGCATCACGTCTCATCGCAACCGTTTCTGAAACCCGTCAAGACAAACAACGAAGGCGAATCCGGCGAACCTTCATCCGACGCCGCAGTTAACAGCCGCCGACAGCTCACACGTTCAAAGCCAGTGCCGACCAACCGCCGCTCCAAATCCTTCGGATCAAATCCCCACCAGTGATCCTGCATCCGTTCATAAAACGCCTGGTTCTCGTGCGATTCCTGCTCGACAATCAACACCCGCGCGCCCGGCCGCACGACGCGCGCCATCTCAGCCAATGCCTCATTCGGATTCGGGACGTGATGCAGCACAAGCACCGCAATCGCCAGATCAACGCATTCATCATCGGCCGGCAGCTTGGTCAAATCTCCGTTGCGTAGCTCGACGTTGCTCAAACTCTCGCCGGTCGCACGCTGACGGGCACATTCCAACATCACCTCCGCCGGCTCGATTGCGATCACCTTGGCAAAATGCGACGACAGCGCCGGAAGCAAGTGCCCCGTGCCCGTTCCAATATCCGCCACGGTCCATTCGCGCGGCAGAAGGGCGATGAACGCTTCCATCGCAAACGTCGTACCAAACGCCTCGGTGCGAAGCTCATCCCATCGCCGGCCGATTCGATTGAAGAACCCCCGTGCCTGTCCGGCCCGCTGATTCACGACGCGCTGCAACCGATCGCGCATGGCCGCCGGCAATGGCCGTTGCCCCAGCCAGTTCATCAAGAGGGGGGTCAGCGATCCATCGGGTGCAACATCCATGGCACAATGCACCGCCGAATAAAGTGAGGTGGCCCCCGACGCGTCGATCCTGAACCAACCCGACATCCCGAAGAACTTTCAATTGCCGTGACACGCTCGACTGCGGCAAACCAAGAATGTCCACCAATTCAGTGACATTCAGCTCTTCGAGCAAGAGCAGTTGCACAAGCCGCAGCCGCGTCACATCCGAGAGCGCGTGAAACACCGCTCCGGGTTCGAATTTGGGAAACGCGACCGACTTGCCATCATGCATATCCATATATTCGGATATTAGCATGAATACTGAATGCTGCAAGCAAATCTTAAAAACTACGAGAAAAACCAACAGATTACTTGACTAAGCAGATTATGCAGCACATACTATGTATAACAAAGTATTGGAGATGACCATGCAATTCGAACGCGAACTCCTCAAGGGTGTCCTGCCGCTGGCTGTTTTGAAGCTATTAAGGCTGCGAGCCATGTATGGATACGAGTTGGTCAAAGAGGTTTCAGAAAAGTCCGATGGCGTGCTGAAGCTCGGCCAAAGCACACTCTATCCACTTTTATATAACCTCGAAGCCCAGGGGCTCATCGAATCAGAGTGGCAGGAGGCCAAAAGCGGTCGTGGGCGAAAGTACTATCGCCTGACGGACGCCGGCACGAAGCGCCTTGAGCGCGATTTGTTGCAATGGGATGAGTTGGTGCGCGGGATGGGCCGCCTCGTATTGGGCGGGCTGCAATCCCGAATGGCCGTTTTGTTCTCATGACGAATTCGTCTGCAACCATGCAGAAAAGTGTCTCCAATACGGCACTACCGTCGGCGCTGGCCAATCTCACGGAGCGTGTCATCCGCGGAACGCGTCTGTGGCGATCGGAAAAGCGGGACGTGCGCGCCGAATTGGAAAGTCACTTTCGCGAGGGCCTCGAAGAACTGGCCGGTGAAGGCCTTACCGAGGAAGCAGCGATTCGTGTTTTGTGCGATAGTTTTGGAAACCCGGAATTAACGGCAAAGCTCATTCGCCGTGGAAAGAAACGAGGAAGACCGATGATCGTCAAAATCGCAATTTCCGCCTCGATCGCGCTGCTCGGCGCTGCCGGCGCCGGCGGGGCGTATGTCGCCTATCTCACTTACGCAAAACCCAATCCGTCCATCGACTATCTTGAAACGCTGAATGAATCGATCGTCGAGCATGCGGAGGAACAAAGGGCGTGGCCGGTGCTGCGCGATACGCTGTTGCAGTTCAAGCCGATGCCCGAATCCCTTTCGGCGCTGAACCCGGCCGACGTCAAGCCGGGCAGCGCCGATTGGACGGCCGTACAGGCGTGGCTCGAGACGAATCGCCCGCTCATTCCCGCCCTCGCCGCCGCCGCGTCGAAGCCCTATTACGGTTTCGTCTATGGCGGCAGCGACACCGGCGAATTCATGCGCCGCCTTGCCGAGGCCAACAGTGATGCCGACCTGCTGGCACGCGCCGCGCCGGAGCCGGATCCGCTTGCCCCGCGCCTGATTTCTCTCCTTCTGCCGCATTTGGCCGACGTTCGCACCGTGGCTTGGTTTCTCGTCTACGACGCCCGTGATCATGCCGCCGCCGGGCGATATGCCGATGCATGGTCGTCGCTCGATCTCGACCATCGGTTGGCCGCAAAGCTGTTTGAAGGCAAGACGCTGATCGAACAGCTTGTTGGTGCGGCCGTCATGCGCATGACATGCGGCGAAATGCGCCGCATTCTTGGCGAACACGGCGACGCGCTGCCGCCGGAGATGTACGCGACCATCGTGCAAAGCCATCTCTTCACGATGCAGGACGCACTGCTCGTGCCGCATCTTGATGGCGAACGGCTCATGTTTCAGGACGCGGTGCAGTATGTCTTCACCGACGATGGCGGCGGCAACGGCCGGCTCATTCCATCGCAATTTGCCAAGCTACAGGCGATGGGGACGGCGGATGAATCTGCCAATGATGGCTTCGGCGTGGAGGCCGGACTGATCGCGACGGCCGCGCGTCATGCCGATCGGCGGGACACGCTGGCCAAGTATGAGGAATTATGGAATGAGCTGGCGCGGTATCGCAACTTGCCGCTTCATGATCCCAATCGCGCGCTTGGCGAGCAGCGCGTTGCTCAACTGGCCGACAGCGACGAAGGCCGGAAGTATGCGGCTCGTCACCTTGATGCTGCCGAGCCTCAATTACGCGGATCAGCTGATTCGCGAATGCGCCATGGACAACGCGGCGACGCGCGCGTCGGCGGTGCTGGCGAAGCACCATTCGGAGTATGGCGTCTGGCCGGCGGCGCTAGGTGACATTATGACGGCACCAATGGATGTGCACGGAAATGGCGAACTTCGATACCGGGTCGACGGCGAACGCGGCGCGATGCTCTACAGCATCTGGCGAAACGGCGTCGATGACGGCGGCGACGGGGCGATGATCGACGATGCCGGCCGCAAAGTTCAGGCGGGCAAGATTCCCTCGGACATGGTATTTTTCCCGATGTCCGCCCAGTGAAAGTTCACGGCGTAGGGCAGTAAGCAAGTCAACCGAAGCAAATCAGAAACGGGCCGGTGGTCGATCAAATCGGCCATCGGTCCATTGTCTTTCTCTTACTGTGCTGTTTCCTGAAGCAGCAGGAACGATTGAATCGCCGCATCCACAGCCGGGCTTTGCTCCGTTTCTCGATAATCGATTTCAGCAAATCGTAGGCCGCATTCTGCTCGGTGCGGCGCTCGTCGTCCGAAGTGGCCAAGGCCGCCAGCATCAGCCGGGCCGAGGCTTCTCCCATTTGCACCTGCCAGACCATGTCCTTGCCGGACACCGTGGAACCGGGCGCTGCGGCGGACTGAGCGATGGCCTTGGCGATTTCTTCGTACTTCTTGCGGGATTCGCCTGCTTTCGCGGTCGCTTTGGTTCGAAGGGCATCAAGCTCGGAGGCGATGTCGCCGGGGCCGTCGCGGCCGGTCCGTGCGGCAATGTCCTTCAAAGTTTCATAATTCGAGCGAATCCAATCCATCTGATCGGCCTGGGTCAGGGCGATCAGATAATTGCTTTCCGCGGCAATGCAATCGATGGCGGCCTTGCTGTCCTTGTCGCCCCGGATGAGGGTGTTGCGTTCGGTGTCGAGTTCGTTTGCATCCTGATCGGGGACCAGCAACTCCTGCTGGCGCGTCGCGGCGGCCCTCGATGCCGATGTGGCTTTGTTCACGGCCTCGGTCAGCGCTTTTACCGCATTGACCGCCGCCTGATCGGCCGCCTTGTGGTGGCTCTCGGCTTTTTGCAGTAGCTCGTCGATCAATGCGAGCTGTTCATCGGCGAGGTTCGACGCGGCTTTGGCCTTGGCTTTCAGCTCGTCGTTCTGCTTGATCAAATCGGCTTTGCGCGACGCGAGCGCCGCCTGCATTTTTTCGCGGCCGGCCAATTGCTCCTGCCGCTGTTCGAGGCGATCCTTCAAATCGCGAATGCCCAGCTGCTGGGATCCGCCCTCATAAGCGGTTTCGATCATGTCGCCGCCCGGCTGAGGTGCAATGCGGTTGGCATCGGAGAGCGTGCCGTTGCGCATCGAATCCGCGGCCGCCTCGGCCTCGCGAGCCTCGCGCGACAGCTTCGCATATTCGCCGTTTTCATCGTGAATGGCCGCATCCTGCGACTCCAATTCGACCATGCGCCGACGCGCGGCCGATGCACGCTCTTCCAGTTCGCCGATTTTGCCCTCCGCCTCGGCCACGGCCTGCGAAATGGCGGTGACGGCGTTCTTCAGGCCGTCGATCTCAACTTCTTCATCGGCAATCTGCCTGGTCAGTTTTTTGATGACTTCATCGGGCGATTCGGCAATCAGCGCTCGGGCGCTGCGCTGCAGAAACGAAACCGACTCCACCAGACTCACCGCCTGCCGGCGATAGACATCGGCCTCCCATGCTTCAAATGAGGCCCGGTTTCGCTCGATGCGGCCCCTCGAATATTCGAGAATGGCTCGAATTCGCGTGCTGCCGAGATGGTTTGCATTGTTCAGGGCCTGCATCGCCTTGTCGGCATCGGCCAGCAGTTTCTTATGGGCGCCGATGTACTTTGACTTCATTTCGTTCGGCGCGGAACCAAACGGCAGGGCTCCCGTGGCCACTTTGCCGCCTTCGATCTTTGTGCCGCGCTCTTCGTCTTTTGTCTCCAGATCGCGCAGCGCGGCGGAATCGTCCATGCTCTTGGTGAGATCGGGCGAGACAAGGCCTTTGATCTTGGACAACTCGGCGATGCGCGACGACTCCAGCTTGAGGCCGGCCAGCGCGGTCGACTGGGCATCGGCGATTGACGCGAGGCTCTCGTCGAGATTGAGGATCGCCCGGCGGACGCGCTCGATCGGATCGGCCGTCGAGGCATCGAGTTGCCGGCTCTCCCTTTGAAGGGCGCCGAGGTACAAGGGGGAAGCGACGAGCGCGCCGACGATGACGAGACCGACAGCGCCGCCAATAATTCCACCCACACCAAGATTCGTTTGCGTGGCCAAGGTAAGACTCCTCAAATTACGGATGCGGCGCAGGGCGCGCACAGCAGGCGGAAGCAGGTCCGCTCCCCGGGGAAGGCATGATTCCAAGACTCTGTTACCACATTATTTAACACAGAAAACGGCCTGAAGTCAATGAAGCGGGCGGCGCGGCCGACGGACTCCGCGGCCCGTTTGGGCTGTTTTTCGGGCATTGGTGGATATCGGGCGAGATTGTCGGGGGCTTCGGGGTCATGGGGCTGAGTGGGCGAGGGAATGCGGGGAAGGGGGAAGTGCAAAATGTAAAAGGGAAAATGAAATAAGGGGATGGGTTCCGGGGGCGGGCATCGGCGCGAAATGCGGTTTTGGAGTGAACATGGGGGGGCGTTGGCGATGGCTGATTCTGTTTCATTTTCGGCTGAAACTCAGCTTGCTTCGATTTTGTAAGTCGTGTGTTCATAAAGTGTTCGGTGCCGAGACATCTGCCCTCGGGGCCATTTCCTTCAAAAAAAAAAACTCCAGGGCTGAACATTGCTGAAATTCCCTGAACAGCGAATGGAGAAGAGCGAATCGCGAAAGGAGCGAACGCCGAGACGGGAAAGGGGCTGAGGGATCAAGGGGTTGAGGGGGCGAGTGGAGGAAGGTGGGCATGGGTTGTCCTTTCATCTTGTAAATCTTGCTCAGCGCTCCGCAAGGAGTTTATGTGGTTGTGAATGAATGGGTTATGGATTTTGGGGGGAAATGTAGAGTTGAGAATGGAGAATGTAGAGTTGGGGGAAACGGCGAAAGAAAAAGGGGCCAAGGGTCCGAGGGTCCGAGGGTCGAGGGAGGAAAGCGGGCATGGGCGTGCCTTTCATATTGTGAATCTTGCTCAAGGCTCCGCAGAAATGGGAGGAGTGTATAATTGAGAATGGAGAATGAAGAATGAAAGGCTTTTGGCAGGGGACGCAACGTCAGAATGAGCTTCCCACTGTATGTGCGGAAGAATGCCTTGTGGCCGGTCGCGGAAGGCTGTGGAAAAACCAACCTGACCCCCTTTTGCCCCCTTTGGAGCAAGCCTCATGGTATCCCTGGTCACTGGGATACCATGGTACAGAGTGTCGAGAGGCGAGTTGCACTTGGTGACATTCAATCAGCCTACACAAACCGCGCTATAACTACCGCAACCGAAGGAGAATTTGCTTCCAGACTGCGCCCAGACAATGTATTCAAGAATATGGACAATAGCTTCGATATTTTCGAAGTTTTGAGTCCAAGTCAGACACGTCCCGAGTTAGTAAGAAAGGGCTTGCAATACAAAGCGATACTTGGAAACAGGCTCAGGAAGTACAAGATTTTAAACATCGGCGAAGTGCCAAAGGACTGAGATGCACCCAGAGACACCTTTGCTATGTATAGTAGGCTATCCGGACATTGAGGGCCCGCTCAACTGGCCGGAAGTATGGCGTTCGATTTGCGATATTACAACGATTGCCGGGGTTCAACCCACACACATCCAGGTTGCAACAGTCGGACACCATAAAATTAAACCTGCTATGAAAATAGGTAAACATAGCATCAATCAACTGGGTCAAGCGCTCTTGGACGCAGATTGTTGTGAGGTAGACATTTATGGCTTAGATACTGATTCGCATTTTATGTATGCTCCATTAATCATTGCAGTGAGAATGACTGAGGAAAAGCCTTGCAAAGGGGTTTTCGTGATGCATGTCAAATTAGACAACCAATTGCATATGCAAGAATTATCTGGTATATGTCGAAGTGTCTTCGATCACATTAATGGAGTGCTTGGCATTTCACAAGGCTTGGTTCACTGTATGCGAGCTAATCAGTATCCGACGCTTTATTTTGATGATGCACCATACTCTCCTCATTTAAGTGATGCCGAGGAAGAAAACGTGCGTCTTTGGGAAGTGTCGCGACATCATTCTCGAGAAGTTGTGCGTGGCGTCTTCTGGGGGAATCTTCTAACTTCCGGCCATTGGGCTCATTCCAATAGTAAGCGAGATGCAATAGTAGCCGATCTTCGAGCATTCAATGTCCATTTGCATGAATTGAGCGGGGGGAGACTATTTTTCCACGCGCCTCTTAATCTGATGTACCTATACGATAAAGAATCGCGGTTCATTCAGTACGCGAATGATGTGCGTAAGATCCTTGCAAACCATGGAATCCACACTGTGCATGTGTGAATTGACATCGGAATTGCAAATTGCATCTGACCCCGGCATGGTCCGGCTGATTGGTCTTTGGAGTCGTATCGATGAGCACGCGTGTGCTATTGCTGCCGCTGGCCTTGCTCCGTTTTCGGAACGGCGAGGGCCGCCGCGCGCATCTGAAGCGCAACTGGCATTCGACGATCAGCCTTTCCTGTTGCCGGTGATGTTCTTCGGTGCAGAGAATATTGCCCAGGCAAGTCATGATGCGATTGAATACCGTGCGGTCGAGGCGGCCGTCGCGGCGGCTCAGGCGGCGGATGTGCCTCCGTCGTCGCCAACCGGGATCACGATTCATCCGTGTCATAAAGTGTCAGGATGATTTTTCCAACATTGTAATTTCTTCCTGACACCTTTTTTTCCTCCCGAACGATGGTGGTCCCGGGAGAGGAAAAGGTGTCAGGAGAGGAAAAGGTGTCAGGAAGAATTTGGCAGAGGAGAGGAAAAGGTGTCAGAAGAATTTGGCAGTCAATCGCAAGCGGACAGGCCGGGAAAGCTCACATTTCCGATTTCACGGGAGACTGAGAATGCACTGAATTCATGTGTGCCGTGAGCGGGGCATGGCGGCGGGAATGGCGTAACCCCCTTTGGGGTTGGAGGGCGCGAGGTGGCGATTGACCCAGGGTGGCCGCTGCGCGGCGACCCTGGGCTATGAGGCGCGACGCCGTTGGCGTTAAGAACGGTTTCGACGGTCAGTAAGCGCGGGCAGAAAGCTTAGAGTTAACCGAATTCAGTGATTTTAGCTGGAGGAGTGCATGAGATTGGAAACAAACGGGTATTGCGTTTGGCAGTGAAGTGAGAAACTAGTGACCGGGCCCGCGTGGGCTG
Organism: Planctomycetota bacterium; assembly: GCA_016712275.1. Taxonomy (GTDB): domain Bacteria; phylum Planctomycetota; class Phycisphaerae; order UBA1845; family UTPLA1; genus JADJRI01. Next base: position 32,077 of record JADJRI010000010.1, on the reverse strand, counting down.
GGGTTGATTAAGGGGAGTGCCATTTGTGTGACTTTTCAGGGCAGGCTTGGCTCTTTCGAAACAATGGCCTACTCGTGTATCATGAGTTACGCATAAGTGACAGGACTTCAATCGGGATCGACAGGAGCCAACAAAATGGACTGTCCGGCATGTCGAGAACATAAACTCAGAGTCGATTGGGGAGCCGTCGAGTCACATCTTCTGCGATTTCGATCTGCGCGGCGCTGCGATGCTTGCGGGCATGCGCAAGCGGGTTCATCAGCAAAGGCCGACGGCATTTTGAATGTAACCGTCGGCGTTGGCAGCATCGCCGCTTTTTTCGTTTCAGTCGCCATTGGCCAATCATTCATGGGTTTGATCGTATGGGGACTCGCCTGCCTGTATCCAATTCAAATGGTCAGGGGCCGGAATTCGGCTGCTTCGCACCGATGCCGATGGTGTTCGTGAACGTGAATTGGTGATGGGTAATACAAAATCAAGCAAGAATCCTGAACAGGAAGCGTGTAACGAAACCTAATAGCAGCGACATAGATGCCACACATGTGTCACACTAATGATGGTTTGGATTCATGAGATTCGGGCGAACGGGTGATGGCGCTGAAAGCGCGCTGGGCGAAGGGCAATGAAGCGGCCTGGAGTCATACGTGTGTAATGACTCGTTCGTCCACCGGACGAGGAAGACGTAAAGTGGCGCTATCCAGAGGTTGAAACCTCTGGCAACGGTCGAGGGCCCTCCGGGCCGAATTGAGACTGGAGTTCGGAGTCTGGAGTCCGGAGTCTGGAGTCCGGAGCGCGGATTGCGGTCGGTCTGGTAGAACCGGAGCGCCTCAAGCACATAAAGGCGAGACGCGCGTATTCGATTTCTGACATGCCATGCGTGCGGTATTTCGGCGCAACCCCTTTGGGGTTGGTAATTGCGGGGCGCGCGGGTTACCCAGGGTGGCCGCTGCGCGGCGACCCTGGGCTATGGGGCGGAACGCCGTTGGCGTAGAAGATAGTGAAATGGGCTTCGCCCGTGCGTAGGCGCGTGGAGGGTTTTTCGCGTCGGTCGAGTGCCGTCGTGGCGGCAGGGTTGCGCGACAAGTCCAGCCCGCGCTTCGTTGTCTGTGCGTTGAGCTCGCGATCGGAAAGGTGGGCGGAGCCCACCCTACAGTTACATCACTCCGTCGCCGCTTTGTGACTAGAACCTGTTTTTCTTGCGCTTGGCGCCGGGGTTGGCGCCGCGGCCCTGATTTTGGGCGATGCGCTGCTCTTCGGCGATTTTCTGCATTTCGGCGAATTTGCGCTGCAGCCAGCCGCCGCCCTTGGGCTTGCCGTTTTCGACGCCGGCGGCCTGCGCGGGCTTGTCGAAATCGCCGCGAATTTCGCGCTCCTTCACATGCTTGCGGATGTACCACTGCTCACACATGCCGATGAAGCTGCTGCATAAAATGTAGAGACAGAGGCCGCTGGGCATGTTGTAGAAGATGAAGCCCATGAAGATCATCATGAAATTCATGATTTTCTGTTGCTGGGCCATCTGATCCGGCAATGGGTTGCCGTCCTTGTCTTTCTTGGGCTCCGGCGGCTTGTCGGGCTTGGTGAGTTTTTGCGTGAGCTTCTGCTGGCCGTACATGAGAAGGGTCATGATGATCGGCAGCAGGTTGAACGAGGTGATGGCGCCGCCCATCATTGAGGAGATTAGCGGAATGTGAAACTCGCCGCTGAAGTGAATCAGGGCGTCGGGCGCGGAGAGGTCGCGGATGTAGCCGAAGAAGGGGGCGTGGCGCAAGTCGACGTTTGTGTTGAGTGTGGTGTACAGGGCGACCCAGATGGGCATTTGCAGGAACATCGGCAGGCAGCCCATCATCTGGCCGGCCGGGTTAATGCCCTCCTCGCGGTAAAGCTTCATGGTTTCTTCGTTGAGCTTCTGCTTGTCGTTTTTGTATTGCTCCTGGATCGATTCGATCTTGGGCTTGATGCGCGACATGTTTTTCTGCATGCGCATCATGTTGATCTGGCCCTTTTTGCTGATGGGATGGAGCAGGGCGCGGACGGCAATCACGAGGAAGATGATCGACAGGCCATAGTTGCCGACGATTCCATGAATGAAAGCGAGCAGCCAGAGCATGCCGTTGCTGATGATATCGAAGGTGCAGCCGGATCGGTCGGGGGCCATGGCCACTGTGAAATGCAGATCGGTCGCCAGCGGCAGGGCATCGAAGACGCGATCGCTCTTGGGGCCGCAATAGGCTTCGACCTTGAGTGTACGATTTTCGCCGGGCTCGATGGCACGGGTGGGCGAATAGACTTGAACTACGGTGAGATCGGGCTCGACCTCGTCGCTGTCGATGCGCGATTTGGCGTAGACCTTGGTGAAGTACTGCGGGATTTTGCCCTTGGCGGAATCTTCCGGCTGGGGGGCGACAATGCAGGCGAAGTACTTGTTGGAGACGGCACTCCAGAGAATGTGCGCGCCTTCGGGTGCGGTGAAATCGCGCTCGCGTTCCGGCGTTTTGCGCACATCGCTTCGGACCGCATGCTCGCCGAGCTTAATGCGGCCATCGCCGTTGATGACCGCGGAGACGGCGCGGGCGTGGTCGTATCGCTGATCTTCCTTTTTGAAGCCGGTGGGCCCGGACTCCGTCAGGCGAATTTTTACGGGTTTGATGGAGAGGTTTTCGATGTCGTATGAAATGTCGATCAGCGGCGAGTCGGCCGTGATTCGATACGTCTTGGTTAGGCGCAGCAGGGGTTGATTGGCCAGACGAATGGTCGCGGTGAACACGGCGGATTCGGATTTGGCGTCCGTCTCTTTCCGCGCCGACCACGCGACACGACTGAGATCGATGTGCTTTTCGTATTCGTCCAGCCAGATTCGCTCGGTGACGAAGGAGCGATAGACGCGATCGCCAAATGGATCATTGACCGGGCGAAGCAGTTCATAAGGAGCGTGGTCCGGGTTCTTCCGGCTTTTGGCGACATGGGAGCGATGGTCGGTGAGATGGACCGTATCAACCGATGCGCCGACCGGCGACACGGCGACGGCGAATTTGTATGGATTGACGACGCTCTGCCGCGGATTGGTCTGTCGATCATCGCCGAGCGTGATCATGTCGGTGGATTCTCCGCCGACCACCGAGATTGCATCGCCGGACGGAGTGACGGTTGCGGCGCCGGCGCCGATGACGGCATTGCCGCCGTTGGCGGGTTGGCCATCGACGACGGGTGGGGGCGACGTGTCAGTTGAGCCGGAATCCTGTGCGGATTGCGTTTCGGCTACGGGGGGCGGCGGGTTGTAGATCGACTGAATCTTCATCCAGCCGAAGAGGAGCAGCATGCAAAGGGCCGTCGCGGCCAGCGTCCTCTTTGTTTGAGCATCCATAAGCGTTCAGGTTCCCTGTTGGTTGGTTGGGCCGGGCGCGTGTGCGGCCATGATGGGATTATTTTCCTTCATAGAGGCGCTGTCCGAGGAAATCGTCGAGAAACGGGTTGTCGCGGATACGCTTCGCGGTCACGTCGATGTTGTATTCGAGGCGAATGAACTCGACCTCGTTGTCGTCGACGACGACGTAGGCCGCGCGCGGGTCGCGATCGCGCGGCTGGCCGACGGAGCCGACGTTGATAATGACCTTTTCCTCTCCGATTGTGTATCGATGGGAATCGCCCATTTCATCAGGCGTTTCGAAATAGGGATCATCGACGAACACGCCGGGCACATGGGTATGGCCGCAAAAGCAGGTGAGCTGCTCCATTCGTTCGAAATTGGCGAGAAGCTTGTGGGGTGCCGTATAGACGTCATCCGGAAAGAGGTATTCATTGATGGGCTTTCGCGGCGAGCCGTGGACGAAGAGAAAACCGTTCAACTCCTCGCGCGGGTTAAGGGCGCCGAGAAACCGCCAGCGCCTGTTGCGGCGTTCGGCATCGGCCTCTTCCTCGAGGCTGGTGCGCGTCCAGAAAGCGGCGCGCTCGGCGCTGACGTTGAAATTTGTCGGCTCGTAGAAGACGGCATGGTCGTGATTGCCGCAGAGGCTGAGTTCTGCATGTTGGGCGACGAGATCGAGGCAGGGTCCGGGATCAGGCCCGTAGCCGACAATGTCGCCCAGGCAATAGATCTTCTTGACGCCTCGGCGCTGGATGTCGAGCAGCACGGTCTTGAGCGCTTCGAGGTTCGAGTGGATGTCGGAGATAATGGCAAACATGCTTCGTCAAACTGCGGCGATCGATACTCCCGTGTGAATTCGGTCGAGACGGGCAACTATTTCCTGGGCGGCGCGGCTTCGTCAATGAGGAAATTCGGTATATCGTCCTTGACGGCGTAGCGCAGGCCGCAGCCGGTGCAAACAAGCCGGCCCTGCACGTCGTCTCGGGCTCGGGATCGTGCCATTCGACGGGGTTCTTGCAACTGGGGCAGGCGAGGATTTCGAGCAGTTCCTTGCTGAGCATGCCGGACAACCTCCGTAGCGCGGTCCAAAACGGCCATGCTAGAGGGGAGGGGAAGTTGGGTCAAATTGGGGCCGGCGTCGAAGGGAGCCTTGCATGAACGGACCGACGTGCACAGGCAAAATGCTTGACGGGGCTTACGCTACTTCCTCAATCGGGATGGGGCTAGAATGGTGCCGGTTGCGTTGACACACGGAGCGGACCTGAAAGCGCGAACATGCGACAGCGTTTTGAAGACATCCCGGCGGGGACCAATCTGCCATCGGTGGTGAATACCATCATTGAGATCACGAAGGGGCGACGGAACAAGTTTGAGTTGGACAAGCGAACCGGCCTCATCAAGTTGGATCGGTACCTGTATTCCTCAAGCGTCTATCCGGGCGACTATGGCTTCATCCCGCAATCGCTGGCGGATGACGGCGATGCGCTGGATATTCTGGTGATGGTGAATGAGCCGACCTTTGCCGGCTGCCTGATTGAGACGCGGGTGCTCGGCGTTTTCCAGATGAGTGATCGCGGCGTCAATGACTACAAGGTACTGGGCGTGCCGAACACGGATCCGTTTTTTGACGAATATCGCGAGTTGGAGGATGTGCCCAAGAACTTCGTGCGGGAGGTGGAGCACTTCTTTTCGACCTACAAGCAGCTTGAGGGCGCAGCGGTTGAAGCGCGCGGCTGGGCCTCACGCGATGCTGCGTGGGCGGAGATTCGGGCGTCGATGAAGCGGTTCTTTGAGAATCAGGCCAATGCCGCAGAGCGGGCTATCGGATGATTCAAACATAAGAGCACCTGCAAAGAAGTGTTGGTCAATGGGCGCAAAAAAGCTGGTGGTTGCCCGTTCAGGGGGTTATGCTTGACAGGGTCTCGATGCGTTTCCGACCGGGCATTTTGAATCGCGCATCTAATCGCGGCGAAAGGGAGGATGGAGTATGTGGGGCTCGATCGCTCGTTCCGGTTTTCGTCGACACGCCAAAAGTGCATTCACGCTGATCGAGTTGCTGGTTGTTATTGCGATTATCGCACTGCTCATTTCCATTCTGCTGCCGGCGCTGAGCAAGGCCAAGGAGAATGCCAATCTGGCATTCTGCCTGAACAACCTGCGAACGATGACGTCGGTCGTGCCGATGTATGTTGATGACCACGAGAGCGAACTGGTTCTGCCGTGGCATCTCGGGTTTAGCTACAACGGCGTCAGTTCCACATTTGCCTCCGAGTACGTCTTCGGCGGGTTTCAGACAACGATCGATCATCCGCTGTATCCCGGCGGCGACGTTTACAAGTTTCGGACGGAGTGGCGGCCGTTCAACAGGTACATCGCTCCCGGCATCACCGGCCGAGGGACAGCTCTGAAGAACTACATCTGCCCCTCTGACAAATTCGAGGCCACACCCTCGGTCGGCGGCCCGCCTGCGGCGGAAAGCCCACCCATCTATGCATCATGGCAGGTGAACGGCAACAGTTATGCGCTGAGTTGGTATTGGGTTGAAGGGCCGCCCTGGAACGGCAACGGTTACATACCCATCGACACCATGACTCGGCAGGGAAAATCGCTGCTTCGGCACAAGGTCGGCGGCAGCGGTTCGCGGTTTGTGCTTTTTTCTGAGACGGCGTTCAACCGCTGGGCCTACGACATGGTCGATCCGGCGGTGGGCGGGTCGGTCAATCCGCGCGTGGCTGCGGGGTTTCATGGCCGGCCGAACAAGTTTGCGCTCGGGTTTTATGATGGGCATGCCGGGTATACGGTGGTTGATCCGCGCTATTGCCGGGGCACGGACTATTCGACATGGGCCGATCCGGGCACGTTGCCGCAGTAGATGCATTCCATCGGCCGATGGGCGACACTTCTTCTGTAAGCCGGTGCAACTGGCGGGTTGCTCATTTGGCAACCGGATGCTTTTCGAGGCCGAGCTTTGTGACGGGGGCGTCGATTTTTACCGGATATTTCCCGGAGAAACAGGCCGTGCAGTAGTCTGATGCCGACTCTTTGGCACAGCTCAGCATGCCCTCAAGCGAAAGATAAGCGAGCGAATCCACTTCGAGAAACTCGCGGATTTCCTCGACGCTGCGTCCGGTGGCGATCAATTCCTTCTGATCCGGAAAGTCGATGCCGTAATAGCACGGATGGCGAATCGGCGAACTGGCGACGCGCAGGTGAATTTCCTTTGCGCCGGCCTTGCGTAGCGCGCCCATTTTGCCGCGCGTGGTCGTGCCGCGGACGACGGAATCCTCCACGACGATAAGCCGCTTGCCGCGGACTGCTTCGCGAATGACATTGAGCTTCATGCGCACGGCCAGATCGCGCTGCCGCTGCGTTGGCATGATGAAACTGCGACCCATGTAGTGATTGGTGGTGAAGCCACGGCCGGGGGGGACGCCGCTCTGTTCGCTGTAGCCCATCGCGGCGCAGCGGGCGGCATTGGGCACGGGAATGACCAGATCGGCATCGGCGGGGGCTTCGCGGGCGAGCTGCCGACCGGATGCCACGCGGTAGGCATGGACATTCTGGTTGAAGATGTTGCTGGACGGATCGGCGAAATAAACGTGCTCAAAAATGCAGTGGGCCGGTTGGATGTCGCGGGCCGGGGCAAAGATGCGGCTGGCGAGGCCGCTGTGCGAGAGGGTGACGATTTCACCGGGTGCAACATCGCGAATGTACTCGGCATCGACCATGTCGAGCGCGCAGGTTTCGCTGGCGACGCAGTAGGTTCCATCATCGAGGCGGCCGATGCAGAGGGGGCGAAGGCCCTGCGGATCGCGGGCGGCTTCGATTCTGTCTGGGAAAACGAAGAGAAGCGAGTATGCGCCGCGAAGTTCGTTGAGCACTGCGCCAAGCGGATCGGGTGCATCATCGAACGAGGGGCTGGCAAGCAGGTGAAGAATGACTTCGGTGTCGCTCGAAGTCTGAAAAATCGCCCCGCGAGCTTCGTATGCATTGCGAAGCTCGAAGGCATTGACGAGATTTCCGTTGTGGGCGACGGCGACTTGGCCCCGCGCGTAATTCACCAGCAGCGGCTGGCAGTTGATTTCGCTGCACGAGCCGGTGGTGGAATAGCGAACGTGCCCGATGGAGGCCGTACCGCGCACGCTTTCGAGCGTGGCCGGGGTGAATGCCTGCGTGACGAGACCGAGGCCGGCGCTGCGATGAAGCGAACCGTCGCGAACGCTGCAAATGCCGGCCGCTTCCTGACCGCGATGCTGCTGGGCGTAAATGCCGAGGTATGTGATTTCGGCGGCATCGGGCCGGCCGAAGATGCCGAAGAGGCCACAGTGTTCCTTGATGCGTTCGTCGTGGGAGGCGGATGATTGGGGGAGGGAAATGAGCGTCACGAATCGATGCTCCTAAAGAGGGCAGGATATTAGAAAAATGGTGAATTCGCAAGACGCGGCGCGAACATCGGTAAATGAGAGTCTCTGGAATTGGTGCAGAACTTTGACGGGAATCGAGCCCATGTGACAACGCAATATGGCGACTTCGCTTGCAGGTAAAAACACAATCACCGTGTCCATCGCGTGAACACGGTGATCGCGGAAGCCATCGGTTGTCGGAATGCCGCGGGAAGCGGCGGTTCGGGGAAGGAAGGGGGGGGCCGACGGCTTTTCTTCTCTTACACTCGCGGGCCCGAGGGGTTGCAGCGATCATTCGGCAACCCGTTCATCTTTGTGCGAGGAGCATAAGTTCGCGTTTGTTACCAGCCGTCGTCGAACCAATCGTCATCATAATAATCATCATCGTAATAGTCGTCGTCGTAATAATCGCCGCCCCAATCGTCGAAGCCGTCGCTGTCGCCCCAGTCGTCCCAGCCGTCATCGTAGTAGTCGTCGCCCCAATCGTCGTAATAATCATCGCCCCAGTCTTCGAAACCGTCGTCGTAATAGCCATCGCCCCATTCTTCGTAGTATTCTTCATCGTAGTAGCCATCATCGAACCAGCCGCCGTCGAACCAGCCTCCATCGTCGTAGTAGCCTTCCTCGTAGTACCAGTCTTCGTAATAACCACCGCCGCCGCCGAAGACCGGGAGAAAGCCGAAGCCGAAATCGCCGCGGTCCACGTCGATTTCGTAATCACCGTTGCAGCCGACCGCCGCCGACATGGCGACCAATGCAATCGTTGCCATCATTTTGAATTGGCTTCGAATTCGAGCGAACATGATGAGGACTCCCGTTTCTGGCCGACAAGCGGCAGTTACTTGTTGGCGCGAATGAACTGATGAGGCAGCCACCCTGGCGGCCTTTAACTCGCGTTCCGATGATTTCAGAATTTCGTGATCGGGGTGGTTTTCCGACTGCGCCACCCGTTTCCCGTGCCTGGTTAGACAGAGGTCAACGCGCAAGGTTAGAGGGCAGGGTGCGAAAAAAGTGCCGATTCGGCACCTTCCCCAAAATAAAAGAGTTACAGATCAGAATAAGAAGGGGACACGGCGGGGTGGAATGGGACCGATGGCTCGCCGTGCCGGTGTTAGTTTTTTGCATAAGTTGTTATAATGACGAGAATTAGAGTCTGTTCGCAACGTTTGCGACGGTATGACATCAGGGAGCCAATGATGTTCGGGCGACTCGCGACCATACGGATCAGGAATGCCGAAGAGGCGTTGGGGGCCGGCCGACTGGACGAGGCGTATGAAATCGCCATTGCCGACGATCTGGCGAAACATGAGCGGATCGTCCGGGTGCGCGAGGGGCTGGGGTCGGCGTATCTGGTGCGGGGGCAGGAGCGCCTGCTGGCCCGGCAATTTGTCGAGGCGCTGGCCGATTTCGACCGTGCCGGGCGATGCGGCCATCAGCCAGACAAAGTGCGGGAATGGCGAAAGCGCGCGGAAGCGGCGCAGGGCGTCGAACATTTGGCGTCGGCGGAGCGCCAGGCGGCGCTGGCGAAGCTCGACGCCGGGCCGAGGCCGGGAGCATTATCGGCGCGGCCGAAGCACTGGCGAATTCACCGGTGCATGATCCGGAGCGCGGGGCGATGGCCGAGGCGATCGAGCGGCAGGCCCGTCGCGCGGCGGATGCACTTGCGGCGGCGGTTGCGGCGCTCGATCGGGATGATTTGCATACGGCATCGAGTCAGATTCGCATGGCAAAAAAACTGCATACGAAATTGGATGGACTTTCCAAGGCGGAAGATCAATTGGTGCGAAGCGCGGTTAGGCGTGCGGCCGGCAGCTTCGAGGCAGGGAGACTGGATCGGGCGAAGCAGGATCTGGCGTTGCTGGCGGAATTGGAATGCCGACAGGCCGATCGCATGGAAATTGAAGTGCAGGTTCGGCAGGCGGTTGAAGCGGCCAACGCTTTTGCCGCACATGACTATGCACAAACGGCGCTGCTCCTTGGACGTCTGGCCAAGATGAATCCGCGTGCGGAATGGATCGTCGAGGCGAGAAAACAGTTAGATGCCATCGAGGTGGCATCCGAATCGGTTCTTGAAGGTCCGCTTGGGCTGCTGGCGCATCAGAATCACGGGGCAAAGCACCCGGCCGATGAAAAGCAGGCCGGCGGCGGCTTGGGCGACACCCTGCCCGCCCTGGCGGCCGCGCATGTCAAGGCACCGCCCATCGCGCGGGCCATGAAAGCCGACGCGCCGGGATTCGCGCCGCCGCCCCCGCCGGCAACGCCCGGTCTGCCGCGGCGCGTGATGATTCGCATCGACGGCGTGGGCAGTTTTCTCCTGGTGCGCGGCGACCGGGTGAGCATCGGGCGGGCCGGTCCGGGTGCGACGGCCGATGTGCAGCTCGTGAGCGATCTCTCCGAGAAGCAGGCGGAGATCGTGCGGGCGGGCGAGGATTATTTCGTCGTCTCGCAGAGCGGCGTGGAACTGGCCGGCGCGAATATCGATCATGCCCTGTTGCAGAATGCGGATCGGATTCGACTGGGCAAGCGCGTGCGGTTGAAGTTTCTGCGGCCGAGCTTGAAGAGCAGCACGGCGCTCCTTGAGTTGGGCGAAGGCGTACGGATGGAAACGGATTGCCGAAAAGTGATTCTGTGGAGCGGACCGGTGCTGATCGGCGGAACTCGCGAGTGTCACATCCCGGCCCTTCAGGGACGCGGCGAGTTCGTTTTGATGGAGCGCGGCGGGCGATTGTATGTCAAGGAAATGGGTCCCGCGGGACAGCGCGGCCGGTCGAATTCGGCATTCAGACGGCGGCGGGCGATCTGCGGTTTACGGCCACAGCCATGGGTAATTCGGCGGGTGTCGGGCGCGTGGTTGGTTGAGTTGAAATGGCGAGCGACGGAAATTGGACGTCGCCAGCGGTGTGGCACCGGCTATTAGCCGGTGCCACACCGCTGGCAAGATTGCGACCGACTACGCGGAATGTTAATTCAGGTGGGTCGGCCTTCGTGACCCACCAGAATGCAGTGTTGGATCTCCCCAATCGGTGGGTCGATACGGCTGACCCACCCTACGCCTGAAAGACGGCACAGCAGCGCGAGGCAAGGATTATGAGTTTTCGCTTTAATCAGGGTGACAGGCCGTTGCCGGGCTACACGATCCAGCGCGGGGTTGGCCGCGGCGGATTCGGCGAGGTCTATTACGCAGTGAGCGACGGCGGCAAGGAGGTCGCGCTCAAGTATCTTCGCGAGAATCCGCAGGTCGAATTGCGCGGGGCCACGCATTGCCTCAATCTGAAAAGTCCCTACCTCGTCGGCATTCAGGATATCAAGCAAAGTGTGGACGGCGAATTCTTCGTCATCATGGAATTTGTCAATGGCTCGTCGTTGCGCGATCTGTTGAACGAAGAGCCGCGCGGGCTTGGGGCTCAGAAAGCCGCGTATTTTGTTCGCGAAATCGGCAAGGGCCTTTCGTATTTGCATGACCGCGGCATCGTTCATCGCGATTTGAAGCCTGGGAACATTTTCTATGAAGACGGCTATGTAAAGATCGGCGACTACGGCCTTTCAAAAATGATGGCGGCGAGCCAGCATTCGGGGCAGACAATGAGCGTCGGCACGGTGCATTACATGGCGCCGGAGGTCGGCAGCGGGAATTACGATCGCACGATCGATATTTACGCTCTCGGCGTCATGCTTTACGAAATGCTGCTGGGGCGGGTGCCGTTTTCCGGCGCCAGCATGGGTGAGGTGCTGATGAAGCACCTGACGGCATCGCCGGAAGTGGACGAACTGCCGGAGCCGTTTCCCCGTGTCATTCGAAAGGCACTGGCCAAGGACCCGCGCGACCGGTACCAGACCGTCAATGAAATGATCTCCGATCTGTTTGCGGTGGATGAACTGAGTCAGTCGGTCTCCTCGATGGATTCCCTGAATCTGACCCGCATGGCGGCGGCCGTTGCTCGCAAGGTAAAAGTCGGCGAAGCCGTGGGCGTCGGTCGCGGCCGGGGCAGCAGCCATGTGCCGCCGCTGGGATCGGGCGTGCCTGTGGTGCCGCCACCGCCGGTCGAAGAGAGCCGCCGCAGACGCCGTCGCAATCGCATCAAAGGCGTCGAAAAGAACCCGATGGATGCGTGGGCCGGCCGGAACAGTGGTGTTGACGACGGAATAACGGATGAGCCGACGTTTCCGCAGCGGTCGCGCGTGACCACCGGCCTCCTGGGCATTTTTCTGGGGTGGTTCGGCATTCATCGCTTTTACACGGGCCATTATGCGATCGGCGTCTATCAGATTCTGGTGACGAGCTTCACGGGCGTCGGCGCGTTGTGGGGCATCATTGAAGGTGTGGTGATCCTCATGAACACCGATTTTCAAGATGCGGCGGGTCGGCCGCTTCTCGAACGCGGCCGATACGATCCGACGCATCGCAATGTGGTGATTCGCGTGTTTTGGGGATTGATCGGCGTGGTTCAGGCGAAGCTCGCGATCGGTCTGGCCATTGCGGGCTCGGTGGCGGATGCGGAATATGCCTACTTCAGCACCAGCGCCGGTGAAATTCATTTCAATAAATTCCACTGGCTGTGGGTCGGAGCGTGTTACGCCGCGGGCGTGAGTGCGTTTGGATTATGGAAGGCCGCGCATCGGGGCGGATTCGGCATTTGGCGTGCGACGATTCGGCCGGTGCTGATGGCACTCACCGGGGCGTCGGCCATGGCCGCGCTGGTGGTGGAAGGCAGGATCGCGCCGTTTGCTGCACAGTTTCCGCTGATTGTTCTGGCGGGCGCGATGGGTGTCGCGTTTCTGATCTTCTGGATTTTGCGCGGGAACGGATTGATCCTGCGGCCGGAAGATGGATACTGGAACCGAACGCTGATGCGGCTGTTTATTTTCTTCGGCGTGGCGGTGGTGGGATGCGCGGCATTGGTCTGGTTCAGTTGGCACAAGGAAAAGTATGTTTGGCACAACCCCGATGTGAGTCCGCAAACCGTTCAGGTGGACGACCGGGAGATGCCATATGAGCGGCAACGTTCGCGCTCAACGGTTCGCGAAGAAGAGCCGAGGACAATCCGCGTCGCATCGTCGGCCTATGACATCCGGCCGGTTGCTTTGGGATTCGCGGCGATTTTGTTCGCGGGTTGCATGTTTGAGGCGGATTTTCGGCGGCGAACGGCGGCCAAGGTGCTGGCGTCTTTGGGTTGATGGGAATGCAGCGATGCACGCCGTGCAATGGCCGGCGACAGTGTGAGAGGCAGGATCATGAGCTTCCGGTTTAATCAAGGTGACAGGCCCTTGCCGGGTTACACGATCCAGCGCGGCGTGGGGCGCGGCGGGTTCGGCGAGGTTTATTATTCGCTGAGCGACGGCGGCAAGGAAGTCGCGCTCAAGTACCTTCGCGAAAATCCGCAGGTCGAGCTGCGCGGGGCGACGCACTGCCTGAACCTGAAGAGCCCCTATCTCATCGCGCTGCACGACATCAAGCAAAGCGCGGCCGGCGAGTTCTTCGTCATCATGGAATATGTCAATGGCGTGTCACTGCGCGACCTGATGAACGAGGCGCCGCGGGGCCTCGGCGTGCAAAAGGCCGCCTATTTCGCGCGGGAAATCGCAAAAGGCCTGGCTTATCTGCACGATCGCGGCATCGTGCACCGCGACCTCAAACCGGGCAACATTTTCTACGAAGACGGTTATGTGAAGATCGGCGACTACGGCCTCTCCAAGATGATGGCCGCCAGCCAGCACTCCGGCCAGACGGTCAGCGTCGGCACGGTTCATTACATGGCCCCGGAAGTGGGCAGCGGGAATTACGATCGCACGATCGACATCTACGCCCTCGGCGTGATCTTGTATGAGATGGTTCTCGGCCGCGTGCCGTTTTCGGGGGCGTCGATGGGCGAGGTGCTGATGAAGCATCTGACCGCCTCGCCCAAAGTGGACGAGCTGCCGGCGCCGTTTCCAAATGTCATACGCAAGGCACTTGCAAAGGATCCGCGCGATCGGTACCAGACCGTGAACGAGATGATCGCGGATCTGTTCGAGGTCGAAGACCTTGACAGGTCGGTCGCGGCTTTTGAGCCGGCCAGTATCACGCTGCTCGCGGCCAATGCGGCGAAGAACATCGGCGCGGGTTGTCATGCCACCGTTGCGGCGATCGGCACGGGCAGCAGCAATGTCGGTCATTTTCAGGGTCCATTGCCTCCGGTGATCGGGCCTGCCGGCGGGAATCGAATCGGCGCCGGGAGAAATGATCAGGGCGGCGCCCGGCGCCTGGCGGCTCTGACGAATTCATGGGCCGGCGGGCCGAAGCGGCCGCTCCCAAGGAGATGGCGAACTGGCTCGGCACGAAGTGGCCCATGCATGCCATCGGCAAGGCACTCATTTCCTGCGCGGCGACGGCCGGCGCGGCGACGGTCATCGGCCATGGAGATTTTCCGTATTGGCTGGCGATATTCTTGCACAGCATTTGCATTGTCCAGTCCATGTTCCTCTGGCAGATTTGGACGATTCGCGGCGGCAAAGCACGAGAAGAGTGGACGGCCACGCTTGCGTTTATCGTTATTGCCGGCGTGACCGTTGCACTGGTGAATAATTTTACATTCGACCTGGGGCTTGTTCATGCGGCGGCTTCGGACCTTGTCGCACCGCTGATTGCCGCACTGGTGATTTGCGATTGGCGCGGCCGGCTGGACGACGGCCGGCGCGGCGTGGTATCGCTGGGGTCGGCCATGTGGCTGGCGATCTTCGGCTATATTGCGGCCAAGATTGCGGATGCGGATGAAGTTGCGGTCATGGCGATTCTGGCCGGCGCGTCGCTGGGTGTGCAGTCATTGGGCGGCCTCTGGCCGATGCAGGTCGGTCCCAAGAGCGGCAAGAAAAAGAATCATGGGAATGACGGGGATGCCTCGGCGTTTGCCGGCGGTCAGAATCAGGGTTATGCCGCCACCGTGGCCGTATCGCGCGACGGACTCAACAACCGGATGGCCCAGAATCGCTTTGCTGCAAACGGAAATTCGCCCATGCATGGCGCGGAGCGCACTTCCTTGCCGCAGCGGAGTTCGGTGGTCCGGTCGATCTGGTTTATCGCGGCCGGCATATTGGGGCTGGCGTCGGTGCTTTGCTATATCGCTCTCGGCGTGATGAACATGCCAAGTGATGAATGGGTCGGCACGCTCATCGGTGGAGTCGCGCTGTCGCATTTTACAATTTTTGCCCTATCGTGCGCCGCGCCGCGCCTTCAGAAGGGGGCTGTGGCGTGGCATCTTCCGCAAGGGCATCTTTTTTGCGGGATTGGCGATTACATCGGGCTCCGGCATTTACATTGGGCAGTTCAATCCGCAACGTGAAGAACTTTTTGCCGCGCTTACGCTGATACTTCTGGGTGTGGTGACGGCTGTTCTGGTTTGGATTATTCCGGTGCCCATGCCGAGGTTTATGAAGGAGGCGGCGTCAAACCCGACCGATGCCGAGTCGGCCGAACGCGCGAAGAAATCGCGAATCATGCGAACGGTCGGCCTGTGCTTATGGGGGCTGGCGATTCTACTGATTCCCATTCTGCTGATTTCCGTTCCGGAACGGGATTGGGACGAAGTTTTTCCGGCGACGATGGTGCCACTCGGCGTAACGGGCGCGGCCCTGTTCTTCGGCAGCCTCGCGACAGGGCGGGCCAGGCGAAAGGAAAAGAAGCCGGCCGTGGAATTGCCACTCAAGCGATCGTTGCGGGTTGAGTCGGTGACGCATTTGCGGCGCATGCTGGAGCAGTATGCGTTCTTGAAGGGTTATCGAATGGACAGCCACGGGGAATTGCTGTGGCGATTTCTGCGCGGCGACTGGACGGCCCAATTCTGGCAAAGCGACGTGCGGGAATGGAAAACAGAATTGAATATCGTCGCCTACGAGGATGGGCAGGGCGGCTATCGCACCACCTGCCAGCTCGATGTCGATTCGCGATTCAACAGCCCGGATCGAACCATGCTGCTTAAGCTGAACGAGGAAATGGATGAGCTGCAAAATATGCTCGAAGGCAGCGGCTCTGCGCTGGGCCGGGAGATTCAGGTATGAATGTACCGAACATTTCAATCATGCTGGCTTGTCTTGCCGTTGCGGTCTTTGCGATCTTTGGGCCGCGAAAGAATGGAGCCTCGCGCGCCCGCAAGATTGCCATCGGATTGGCGGTCGGCATCGGCGTGGTATTTGTCATTCTGCTTCGACCCGCCTCCCGTGGGCATTATGCGGCGAGCGGTCCGCAGGCGAGCGTTGTCGCGACCTCGACGGATGGGCGCGACACGCGCGTGGAGCATGTCGAAATTTCCGCGTCGCGCGTGGCAGCTCCTCCCGCGCAGGCGACCGCGCCCGTCAAGAAAGAGAAAGGCCCGCGATGGAAGGGATCGGGCGGGCTCTATTCGATCGCCGCATTGGCGGCGCTGGTTTCGCTGACCTATGTGTTTCTCGACGCGGGTCGGCGCGGCCGATATACTCTGCTCATCCGCGCGGGCAGCGCGGCGGCGTTCATCGGGCTTTGCGCTGTTCTCTGGAGAATGGGTCCGCTTACGTCGCAGGGGCTGTAGGAGCTTGTCTCAATACTCTTGTGGCACCGGCGTCCCGCCGGTGGTGAGAACACAGGCCATATGCTTGTGCCGCATTGAATTGAGATGGTGACAATACGGCGCGGGTCGGGACGGCGCGATTGAGCCAGACAGAAGATGCGGACAAATTTCTGGTCGTCGCCATTCGCAAGGGCGATCAGCGGGCATGGCACCAGCTCATCGAGCGGTATCAAGGCCGCCTGCTGGCCTTCGCGCGCAGCCGGCTTCGCAACCCCGGCGAGGCGGAGGACGCCCTTCAGGAGACCTTTCTCGGCTTTGTCACCAGCCTGCCGCACTTCGATGAGAGCCGTTCGCTCGAAACATACCTCTTTGCGATCCTGCGATACAAAATCGGCGAGGTGCTGTCGAAGAAGCAGCGCGCGGCCGAATTGACTTCCGGGTTCGATATCGATGACGATTCGCGCGGCGGCGGGGTCGATCCGGCCGTTCGGGAAACGCCGTCGAGCGCCGCGCTGGCCATCGAGCGCGAGCGCCAGCAGGAGGAGGTTCTCGCCCGCATCCTGAGACGTCTCATCGAGGAATTGCGCGACAAATCCCGGCTCGATGATCTGCAAGTCGTGGAGCTGCTCTTCTACGTCGGCCTGCGCAACAAAGAGGCCGGCGAGCGCCTCGGCCGCGACGAAAAAGCCGTCGCCGGCGTAAAGTTCCGCGCCCTTGGCCGCCTCCGCGAATTCTTCGAGGAGCTAGCCGTCCGCGAGCGCGAGCTGATCGACACGGACACGCTGTCGAGCGAAGCCACCATCGCCCGCGTCTGGCGCCGCCGCCTCTCATGCCTCAAGCGCGGCACCATCGGCTCGCACCTGCTCGGCGTTCTGGAGGAGCCGTGGCATTCGTACACGGTGTTTCACCTCGACACGATTCAGTGCCTCATGTGCAAGGCGAATGTCGAAGACCTTTCGGCCGAGAGCGAGCGGGTGATGAACCCGGAATTGAGCGACCGGCTGTTTCAGACGAGCGTGGGGTTTTTGTCGCAGCATGCGTAGCGTTGGATGCAAAGTCTTTCCCAATCGTGTGACAGTGCGGGCCACCGGGCCCGTGGAGGACGGCTTGGCTGTGCTCCTTACGCTGGGGATGAATGTCAAGAATAATTACAGCGTTGTGCTTTTTCTTAATGCGATGGGCGTTGCCAGCATTTCCAAGGAAGATCTGCTGAGCCAGTTTGGTGAACAATACAAATTGGCAATGATGGATTACGTCGACCCTTTGCAGAATTTTGGTGGGTTGATTACCGCGCGGGTGATGGACACGCTTGAGCTGCGACGGAGTGTTGAGGCTTTTGAACAATTTCATCGGTTTTATCCTTATCCGCCGGATTACGAATCGAAACTTCGTGTCGCGATAGACCGTGGCCAAGAGCCGCGACTATTTGGCCTGTCCGTTCAGGCAGAAGTGTAATAAATCATACGTTATTGGTGTTGCCAGCATGCGTCCAGACAACGAAATTAAGGCGGCCGGTGTTCAAGCGCTGGTCGAAGCGCTGGGTGATGTCGAGGCCGAGCGATTTATCGCACTCATCCAACGCGAATCGTTTGACTACACCGAGTGGCAGAAGTCCTTATGGCCCGACAAGACCATTCAGGAAATCAGCGATGTCGCCATGAACTTCCGCGATACGTTTGAGGCACAGAAATAACGGCGTTCTGCTGACGGCACAAACTGAGTTTTGTAGGGTGGGTGGGCCTTTTCACCCACCATTTCGCGGAGAAAACCCCTCGAACACCGACCGTTTCAATCGTCAAGGTTCACCGATCCGTTCTTGAATCTCGCTGAAATCGGGCGGCTGCAATCGTCCCCGTCGACAATGTGCCAGCCGGCGAATGTGCACGGCGATATTCCGGCATGAACGGTACGAAAACGCGAACACCGTGCGGCGTCAACAGTTCACTCCGCGAGTGGTGGGCCTTTTCACCCACCATTTCGCGGAGAAAACCCCTCGAACACCGACCGTTTCCCTCGTCACGGTTCGCCGATCCGCTCTTGAATCTCGCTGAAATCGGGCGGCTCCAATCGTCCCCGTCGACAATGTGCCACCCGGCGAATGTGCTCGGCGGTATTCCGGCATAAACGGTACGAAAACGCGAACACCGTGCAGCGTCAACAGTTCTCTCCGCGAGTGGTGGGTCATAAGGCCGACCCACCCTACGAACCTCTCCGCAAATTGGTGGGTCAAACTGCCAACCCACACTACGAAACTACTCTCTTTCCACTCGACGAACCGCGTGAAAAGTCAATTCACACCAATTTCCGTAACTATCATCGATGCGTACCGAAAAAACTCCAACTTTGTTGGCCGTGAACTTAGAATAGAGACCACTTTCCCACGATAGCATATCCGCTTCACCGAACGTTCGAATCACGCGTCTTGACTCAATATTGTCGTCGATGAGCACCGTTTCATTGAGTCCTATTTCGATCGGTGTTTTGTTTAGGAGTACATCACCGTTCTTGTAAAACTCGATCCGTTGATCGTCAAAAAAGAACTGAAGGCTATCTGCTTCCTTGCAAAGACGAACAATGTGAATTTGCTTTCCGAGGTGTGGATATTTTGGGTGGTCAAGATATCGTTCCATAATGAAGAAAGAATCGCGGAGAACCAATTCAAGTTTCTGGCCATTGCCAACTATGAAGATCCTATCTTGTACCTTAAGTAAGTTTCCCCAATGTACAGGAAGAGTAGGCGAATCTTCACTTATCAGTACTTCTGACTTCAATTCTCCAATTCCGTCCCAACTCGCAATGGTCAACTCTAAGTAGCCTCCGCTACCCGCTTTTCGAGCAATCAGCGCATATTGTCTCCCCTCAAAGGTGGCATGTTCGAATTCGCCGTCGAAACCGGATTCGAGAAACAACGTGTTTAGCGATCCACCACGTAGTGAGCAAAGGCATCCATACGTTTCATTTGCCTGGTTAAAATGAGCAAAAAACTCAAGGCCTTCCTTGGATCCCAAAAGGTCAAACCACTCGACCTGCAACTCTGTTACAGGTTCGTGGCTTTTCGTTACTGCTCTGATGGAATCAGCGACCTTGGTACGCCTCCACTGGTCGGACCCAGCTCGCACTTCGCGCGCGGTCAGCGCTTCGGTCAACCAGCCGAAGCCTGCGGTGATCCGCTGAATTCCCTCGAAGGCTCCGGCTAAGGCCATAATCAAGATACCGATTACGATTACGCGTGAAAGCAACGGATGCCTTTTTGCACGATTGATTAGTCTCTCGACTTGATCTTCTGGCTTTTCCGTCGGATTTTTTTTTCAAGATTTTCGAATTTCGATTCCTTGCTTTTTTCATTCTTTTGTTGGGTAGTTGGGTAGATAGGTAGGGTGGGTCGGCTTCTTGACCCACCATATCGCAGCATGCCTCAGCCCTGCGAATGCCGACCCGCGCGCCCGGAACGCGTTGTAGTTTACGCGCTTCGCGATGTGTAGTCCAGTTTTCGGGCCTTTGCGGGGTAGTGGCGGCGGCCTGCGCCAGCCAGCCGCGTGGCAGCGCAGCTCTGGCGCGGGGATGGAGAGGAGCCGCGCGTGGACGCGGCGCTCCGGCGCGTGGACGGAGGGGAGCTGCGCGTGGACGCGGCGCTCCTGCGCGTCCACGAAAATGTTTGGTCAAAGTCTACTTGGACGTGCAGCCTTTGCGCGGAGTTGCGTTCGCAGTATTGAAAACCGCGAAGGGTGTCCGTGGGCGGCTGCGTGGCACGCCGACCGCTTCCTGACGGTCGCGGCTCTGTTCATTCGCGAACTGTATGACGGTCGCGGCCCTGTTTGATTCGCACGGGCGAGGCGCCCATGCTCCCCGCACCCGAACGGGCGAGACGCCCATGCACCCCGCGCGCCCAAACGGGCGAGTCTTCGCACCCCTCTTCGCCCGGTAGGGCGCGCGTGGGTAGCCAGGGGCTTCGAGCCCCTGGGTAGCGACCTCCCCAATCCTCTTCCGCCCGGTAGGGCGGACGAGGCGTGCGAGATGAGAAGCGCGTCCGTCCTCCGGACGGGAAAAAAAGGGGTGGGCTTGGCGTCCAGGGATTGAAATCACTGGCAACCAACGCGCGCCCTCCGGGCGAAGAAAAAGGGGGGGAGGGCAATGGCGTCAGGGACTGAAGTCCCTGGCAACCACCGCGCGCCCTACCGGGCGAAGAAAAGGGGGGGGGCAATGGCGTCCAGGGATTGAAATCCCCTGGCAACCAGCGCGCGCCCAACCGGTCGAAGAAAAAGGGGTGGGCTTGCCACCGTGCGCCCTCCGGGCGAAGAAGGGAAGCCTATGCCCAATTTCCGCGCAAGAGAAAGCCCCGATCGCCGATCGGGGGCTTTCTCGTTGAATGTGCGGGAATGGCCGTCGGCTGCGCGGCCTACTTGATAAACAGCAAATCCCGATAGGTCGGCAGCGGCCAAATGTCCGACGCCACCATCGTCTCCAACTGGTCGCCCAGCGTCCGCAACTTCTGCATCAGCGGAACCACCGTCTCTTTCATGTGCTTCGCGTGGGCATACGAGTCATCATCCCGATGGTCATCCGCCTCGGCCAGTGCCTCGGCCGCGTCGGTGAATTCATCCACCAGTTTGACAAAACCCTCCAGCCGCGACGTCTGCTCCTCGGACTTCACCCCGGCCGAAGCCGCCGCCGTCACGGCGTCGGCCATGCGCTTCTGGTGCTGCAGCGCCGCCGGCAAAATCATCGTCTGCGCCATCACCACCATCTGCTCGGATTCGATCAGCATTTGCTCGTTGTACCGATGCACAAAGGCGTTGTACCGGCTTTCGACTTCCGCCGGGTTCAGCACCTTGTATCGCTTGAAGAGATCGACGGTCGACTTGGCGTTAAGAACCGGAATCGCCTCGACCGTGTTCTTCAAGTTCGGCAGGCCGCGTTTTTCGGCCTCCTTGTGCCACGATGCCGAATAGTTGTCACCGTTGAAAACGATGCGTCCGTGCTCTTTGACAATTTCCTTGAGGACCGATTTGACCGCCGCCTCAACCTTCGCCTCCGTCGGGTTTTTTCCGGCGGCCTCTTCCAGTCGCGAGGCGACATGGTCGAGCGACTCGGCGGCGATCGTGTTCAGCACCGTGTTCGGCCATGCCGAAGTGGCCGATGCGCCAACAGCCCGAAACTCGAACTTGTTGCCGGTGAAGGCGAACGGGGAGGTGCGGTTGCGGTCACCCGAGTGGCGCGGAATCTGTGGCAGCGTCGTGGCACCAAGGTCGAGCACGCCTCCTTGATCGTGCGGTTGGTCTTGCCCTTCTCGATCTGCTCGATGATGTCCGAAAGCATATCGCCGAGGAAGATCGAAATGATGGCCGGCGGCGCTTCGTTCGCACCCAGCCGATGGTCATTCGCGGCCGATGCAATGGAAGCACGAAGCAGGTCCGCGTGCATGTCGACGGCTCGAATCACCGCACAAAGGAACACAAGGAACTGCATATTAGTATGTGTTTCCTCCTGCGGGTCGAGCAGGTTCGAGCCGGTGTCGGTCATCATCGACCAGTTGTTGTGCTTGCCGCTGCCGTTGATTCCCGCGAACGGCTTCTCATGCAGAATGCACACGAGGCCGAAACGCGGCGCGACGCGCTTGAGCGTTTCCATCATGAGCATCTGATGGTCGCAGGCGATGTTCGACGTCTCAAACACCGGCGCGATCTCGAACTGGCCGGGCGCCACTTCGTTGTGCCGCGTCTTCACCGGAATGCCCATGCGATAAAGCTCCCGTTCCGCCTCGGCCATGTAGGCGAGTACGCGCGGCGGGATGGAGCCGAAGTAATGGTCTTCGAGCTGCTGTCCCTTCGGCGGCTTGCTGCCAAAAAGCGTCCGGTCGCAGAGCACGAGATCGGGCCGTGCGTAGAAGAGATGCTCGTCGATGAGAAAATATTCCTGCTCAGGGCCGACGGTCGTCAAAACCCGGTTGACGCCCTTGTCCTTGCCGAAGAACTTGAGAATGCGCATGGCCTGTTTGGAGAGCGCCTCCATGCTTCGCAGCAGCGGCGTCTTCTGGTCGAGCGATTCGCCGGTCCATGATACGAAAGCGGTGGGGATGCAGAGTGTCACGCAGTTGTCGCTGCGCATCAGGAATGCCGGACTGGAGGCATCCCACGCCGTGTAGCCGCGTGCCTCAAACGTGGCACGAAGCCCGCCCGATGGAAAGCTCGAAGCATCCGGCTCGCCCTGACAGAGGTCCGTGCCCGAGAGCGCATAGATCACGCCACCCTCGCCATCCGGCTGAATGAGCGAGTCGTGCTTCTCGGCGGTAAGGCCTGTCAGCGGCTGGAACCAGTGCGTAAAGTGCGTGGCGCCATTTTCGATGGCCCAGTCCTTCATCGTCGCGGCCACCACGTCGGCCACATCCGGGTCGAGCGCCTCGCCGAGCTTGATGGTCTTGTCGAGCTTGCGAAAGATCGCCTTCGGGAGACGCTTTTGCATCGTGCGCTGGCTGAAGACATCGCAACCGAAGTAGGTGTCGATTCGTTCATGGGGCGTTGCGACTTTGGATTTGTGTTCCCGCCAGGAAATTGCGGCGGACACTGCACGATCGCGTGCGGATTCAGCTCTCATGGAATTGGTCTCCCTCGACTAGAAGCAAAACAGCCGGGATCCGCCGCGCTGACCTTCAGCGACATTCCGGATCGCGCAGGCTCCAAACAGCGAGATTTCGGCCGTCGGGACGTGCGCGGCGTCATTAAAACAAGAGTCGACGCCGTCGGCCACTGGGAATAATCCGTGGCCGACGGCGCTGGCCGCGCGCATCGCGATACGCCAAACCGAACAGGCACGGCACGGTTCGAACGTGCAACCCTCGGAGTCAAAGTCCGATGCTCTTCCATTGAGCTACGCGCCTTTCGAGTTTCGATTCGCACTGCGGACGAAAATCCTCCGCGAACGAGCGAACGGCTCATCGGGTCGGGTTGCACTTGGGCTTACGCGTGGAATTCAGATTTGGCTTTAATAATCGAACAATCCAACAGTGTTTCTAGATTCTTGCGGTGGGTTCGATTGATTGAATTACGCGTGGCACAGGTGCAATACGACGTGTGGGCCGAGGTTCGCTCAGCCTATTGTTGCACCTGTTGTTGGATGAAAGCGATCATTGTTTGCCAACGCGTTCTTGTGAACTGTCCTGACTATCTTACGCCGGTCGATACGTCGAAGATCGTCAGTTTCGTCCGAAATTCTGAAGAAAGTCGCATCGCACCACGGTTATCGCCCGTGGCCGGTCGAAGCAATGCGGAGGATGATATAGACTACCAGCTAAGACAGCAAGTGCATGGCCCCACGTGCCGGCAGCGGCTGCATTTTCTCGATTCACGTCAGGTACAATTTCATGCGGATGGGTTCCTTTAAGTCACGCGAATCATCCTTCTTCCCGCTTTTCCACATTGTTGCCCTGTCGGTTTGTTGCTTTGCCGCGTCTTGCGATAGGAGTGGAACATCAGCGGAAGGGTCCAAGAAACTGGAGGAGCTTCGGCTCGGGTACTTCGCGAATATTTCGCACGCCCAGGCAATGCTTGGCGTTCATACGCATGAATTCGAGAAAGCGATCGCGCCGGTCAGGCTGACGCATCGCGTGTTCAATGCGGGGCCTTTGCTTATCGAGGCGCTGTTCGCCGGCGAGTTGGACATCGGCTACGTCGGGCCGGGGCCGGTGATCAATGCGTTTGTGAAATCGCGCGGCGAGGGGATTCGGGTCATTGCGGCCGGCGCATCGAATGGCGTGGTCATCGTCGCGCGGCCGGGTTCCGGCATCCAGAAGTTGTCGGATCTGAAGGGGCGGCGGCTGGCGACGCCTCAGTTGGGAAATACCCAGGATATTTCGGCGCGGCATTATTTACTTCGCGAGTTGGGTCAGGCCGATGTTGACAATGTGATTCCGATTCCAAATGCGGAACAATCGGGTTTGATGGTGCGCGGCGAGATCGACGCGGCCTGGGTGCCGGAGCCGTGGGGCGCTCGGTTGGTGAAGGAAGCCGGCGCGAAGATCATTGCGGAAGAGAAGGATCTTTGGCCGGAGAAGGAATTTTCGCTGGCGGTGATTGTGACGACACCGGAGTTCTTGAAGCAGCATCCGCAAGCGGTGCGGCAGTTTTTAGCCGCACACATCGAGATGACACGGCGGCTTAACGCCGAGCCCGAGGCCTGCGCGGCGATGTTCATCGAGGCCATGAAAGCCGAAAGCGGCAAGTCGATGTCGGTGGAGCTGTTGAAGGCGGCGATGTCGCGAACGAAATACACGAACTGGCCGTTGGAAGGCACGTTCCGCAATTATGCGACGTGGTTGCGCGATGTGGGATTCAGCCGGCAGAATGTGGATGTGAAGAATTTGTTCGAAACAGGGATTTTGAATTCGCTTGTGAAGGAATGACGCGCATGTAAAAAGCTGATTCAGAACCCACCACGGAAGTGGTGGGAAGACGCGCCCCGGCATTACCGCGCGCGGTTCTCAAACAGCCTTCAAGGGAGAAGTCGTTCACGAAGAAGTGTATGTGGGTGACAAGACGATGACATTAAGTCAGTCAAATTCGGCAAGGCGTTCATCATTCGGCCGCCTGGAACTGGTGAACCTCTCCAAGTCGTTCACGGATAGCTGCTTTCCCGCCATCGACAACATCAATCTCACCTGTGAAGCAGGCGAGTTTGTTGTGGTCGTCGGACCGAGCGGCTGCGGCAAAAGCACGCTGCTCAACATCGCGGCAGGTCTGCTCGCGCCGTCATCCGGCGAAGTGCGGCTGGATGGTGTCCGCATCACGGCACCCGGACCATCGCGCACGATTGTGTTTCAAGAGCACGGCCTGTTCCCCTGGCTTACGGCCTATCAAAATGTTGAATTGGGTTTGAAGCTGAAGGGCATTTCCAAAAGTGAGCGGCAGGATCGCGTGCAGGCCGCCCTCAAAATGGTTCATCTCACCAGCGCCGGCGAAAAACTCATTCATCAACTGTCCGGCGGCATGCGACAGCGCATTTCAATCGCCCGCGCGCTCGTCATGGACCCGCCCGTGCTGCTAATGGACGAGCCGTTTTCAGCGCTCGATGCCCACACGCGCACGCTTCTGCACGCGGAGTTGCAGGATATCTGGTGCCGCACGAAGAAAACCGTTTTGTTCATCACCCATTCCGTCGGCGAGGCGGTTCGGCTGGCGGATCGTGTCATTATTCTCGCCAGCCAGCCCGGTCGCATTCGCCGTGAGGTTCGCGTGCCCATCGCGCATCCGCGCGATTTCGACAGCCCGGACATCAGCGAAGTGGTCGGCGTGATTCGCCGTGAAATTGAGGAAGAAGTCAATCGTGTCAACGCACAAATGGCTCAAGATGCTTCGGCGGCCTAGTCCGCTTCTGCTCTGGCTGCTGCTCATGGCGGGCTGGGAGGCAAGCTACCGCACGATCGGCTGGAAGGCATGGCTCTTCCCCGCGCCGAGCCACGTGCTCGACGCGACACTGGGGTTGCTTGGTGCGGAGACTTATTTCGGAGAGCCCATTGCAAGCGGATGGCCCATGAAGGCGTCGAAGTCATTGGGGACTGACGAGACGAAGAGTGCCATGAGCGCGCCGTTGCCGCATGCCTTGGTAACGAGCGGCGCGCGATTGCTCGCCGGATTTGGCTTTAGCTTGTTGCTCGGCAGCGCCCTGGGATTGGCGATGTGGCGGTTTCATTTCGTGGATCGTCTATTGGGCCCGGTTTTCTGGGGCTTCAAACATTGCCGAGCGTGTGCTGGGTGCCGCTGGCGGTGCTGACGTTCGGAATCAACGAGTCGAGCATTGTGTTTGTGTTGATCATGGGGAGTTTTTTCGCGATCGCAATTGCGCTGCGCGATGGCCTTCGACAAACGCCGCCGATTTACAGGCGGGCAGCGCTAATGCTGGGAGCGCGACGATTCAAATTGTATTATCACGTCTTATTGCCAGCGGCCATGCCGGCGGCCGCAAGCAGTTTACGGCAGGGATTCTCATTCGCATGGCGGCTCGCTGATGGGCGGCGAACTCATGTTGCCAAACCACGGCCTTGGTTTTCTATTGAATGTGGGACGCGAGTTTTCGGATGTCGCGCAAGTTGTGGCTGTTATGGTCATCATGGTCATAATCGGAATGATGGCGGATCGGCTGGTCTTTGCGCGGGTCGAAAAGCGAATTCACACTAGGTTTGGGCTGAGTTGAGTAAGGAAGCGCGAACTAACCAATGGTCCGACACGAGCAGAATCGATGCGATCTGTAAGGCATCAAGACTCGAACAACTTCGACACACTGGTCTGCTGGTGAATGTTGTTGATCGCCTGCGCGAAAAGCTTCGCTGTCGAGACAACACGCAGTTTCTTCGGCGCGGGTTCGAAGCGGTACTCGATCGTGTCCGTCACGATCATTTCTTTAATGGGGCTGGCGTCGATGCGGGCGGCGCTGCCGGCGGTCAGCACGCCGTGGGCGACCGCCGCGTACACGTCGCCGGCTTTTTCTTCCTTGCTTGATCGCCGTCGCGATGAGCGTGCCGCCGGTGATGGTGAAGTCGTCCACGATCAGCGCGTTACGGCCGGTGACGTGGCCGATGATGCGTTTGACGATGGCCTTTTCATTGTGGTTTTCCCGCGTCTTTTCGGCGATGACAGTCTTCGCCCCGAGTGCCTTTGCATAGGCATTGGCCATCTGCGCCGCGCCGACATCCGGCGCGACGACCACCCATTCCTTGGTTACTTTCTTTCGGAAGTGTGCCGCGATAACCGGGAGCGCAAAAAGGTGATCCACCGGCACGCGGAAGAAACCCTGAATTTGCGGCGCATGAAGGTCCATCGTGACAATGCGGTCGATGCCGGCCGCCTCAAGGCAATCGGCCACGACGCGCGCGCGGATGGAAACGCGGCTCATCCTTTTTATCACCCTTGCCATAACTAAATACGGAATAACGGCAGTCACACTCTTGGCACTGGCGGCGAAATGCATCGGCATAAAAGAGAATCTCGGTGAAATGATCGTTCACCGGATAGGAAAGCGACTGGACAAAAAAGATGTCGCGGCCCCGTACATTTTCGAGCACGCGGACAAACGTGTTTCCCTCGGAAAAATGCTTGGCCTCGCACTTTCCCGGCGGAACGCGGAGATGTTTGCAAATCGCCTCAGTGAAAGTTCGCGAGCCGGAGCCGGGGAAAATGAGCGGTTTGTTCTTGCTTGGCATTTATTTTAGTTTCGAGTTTCGAGTTACGAGTTTCAAGAATTTGAACACCGCCCACGGTGTTTCAGTTGATACTTCCAAATTGCATCAGAGTTTTGCAAACGCTCCCAGTGCGCGATCGAGATGTTCGTGCGTGTGTGCGGCGGAAATCTGGACGCGAAGCCGCGCCGTTCCTCCGGCACGACCGGATAGCCGAAGCCGATGACAAACACTCCGAGTTCGAGAAGCCGCTTGCTGGCCGCTATGGCCTTCGACGTTTCACCGAGGATGATCGGCGTGATGGCGCTGGGGCCTTCCATCGCTTCGAAGCCGAGTTTCTTGAGGCCGTCCCGAATGTATCGCACATTGCCGCGCAGCTTTTCGACGCGCGTCGTGTCGCGCATGAGTATTTCGATCGCCTTTGCGGCGGCGCCGGCCGTTCCCGGTGGCACCGCATTCGAGAAGAGCTGCGGCCTGGATTTTTGAACCATGAGATCAATAAGATTCTTTCGCGACCCGATATAGCCACCTGCCGCGCCGCCAAGCGCCTTACCCAGTGTCCCGGTCATGACATCGATTTTGCCATGGAGGCCATAATGCTCGGCCACGCCCTTGCCCGTCGGTCCGCACACGCCAACACCGTGCGAGTCATCGACGACAAGCATCGCCCGTGCTCTTTGCACAGCCGATGAATCACATCGAGCTTGGCAATATCGCCTTCCATGCTGAAAACACCGTCGGTGACGACGATCTTGTTCTTAATCGCCGAATGTTCCTTCAATTGCGCTTCGAGGCCGGCCATGTCGGAATGTTTGTAGACCTTCGATTGCGACGCCTTGTTGATTTGGCGGCCAAGGCGGACGGCATCGATGATCGACGCGTGATTGAGTTCGTCGCTGATGACAATGACAGAATCGCCGCCGGCCACCATAAGCGTCGGCAGAACGGCTTCGTTCGCATTCCAGCAGGAAACGTATGTTGTCGAATCCTCGGTGCCGGAGAGGGCGGCAATTTTCTTTTCGAGCGTCCGGTGGTAATCAAAAGTGCCGCAGATGAAACGAACCGAGCCGGTGCCCGCGCCCCACGTTTTCTGCGCCTCGATGCCGGCGGCCACAACTTCGGGATCGCTGGCGAGCCCGAGGTAGTCATTCGAGCACATGACCACAACGTCGCCGATGCCTTCGATGACCGAGGTCGGCCCCATCGGCTTTGTAAGCGTCTTAAGCTGCTTGTACTGGCCGGCCTTGCGGAGTATGTCGAGTTCGGCGTCGATGGATTGCCAGACGTGCATGGAAAGAGTTCCTAGTTTCGAGTCGCGAGTTTCGAGTTACGGACATAGATTGATGTATTTTGTGTCATGCGCTAGTCACTATCGATATCGTTTTGTTATCGCCGGAATAAGGTACTCATCAAACGCACGGCCGACTTCGTATTCGGGACGCCATCCCCAGTCGGAGCGCGCCGGCGAATCATCCACATCCGCCGGCCAGGTGTCGACGATGTTCGCACGCGGGATTTGCGGATCGAAAGTGATTTGCGCTTTTGGAAATGCCGAAAGCACGCGATCGCGCAGTTGGGCGGCGCTCAGGCTGAAGGCCGACACGTTGTACACCCGCTGCGACAGTTTTTCGGCCGGAGCCTCTGCCAGTTGTACGAGCGAGCGAATCGCATCTGGCATGACCATGAACGGCAGCCGTGCCGTCGGCGGAACGAAGCAGGCATAAGGCACGCCCTGCGCGGCGGCGTGAATCATTTCAGCGGCATAGTCGCTGGTGCCGCCCGTGGGCATCGTGGTGGCACTGATCAGACCGGGAAAACGCAGCGAGCGAAAGTCGATGCGCCTGATGTCGGACTCGGCGGCGAGCTGCCGATAGTGAAGCGAATAATATCGGCCGAGCATTTCGCAGTAGGCCTTGTTGCAGCCGTACATGGTCGTCGGGAAATTCCAATCGGTTTCCCTGATGCGGCCGGCCTTTTCCTTGGCGGCGACATTGGGCAGGCCGTACACGGCAATGGAACTCGGAAAGACAAAAGTCACCGGGTGGCCGTGCCAGCGGGTTTGTTCGTGGGCGAGTTTGAGAAGATTGAGGGTGCCTTCGACGTTGACGCGGTGCGCCGTGTCGGGCGTATATTCGGCGCGCGTACTGAGCAGCGCGGCGAGATGATAAATGGCGTGAATCTCGAATTCGCTGATTAAGCGCTGAAGCAAATTTTCGTCGAGAATGTCGCCGACGATGGACGCGGAGCATCGCGCCTGCAACTCTTCCGGAAGGGGCTTGATATCGAGGGCAATCACGCGGGTGTGATCGGTCTGGGCGAAGCGGTCGATCAGGCCGAATCCCACTTCACCGCTTGCACCTGTGATCAGAACGGCAGGTTTTCGCAAGAAACGCTCCTTGAATCGGCGGGCTGTGTGCTTACCTAATTCTGGCTTGTCGCGGTTTTTTGTCGCTGTTCGATGGTCGCGACGGATTCGATGCGGCCGGTCAATTCGCCGTAGAGTTTGTCGACTTCCTTGGTCAGCGAACGCAAGGTGCGGGCCTTGGCCGCTTCATCGGTCATGTTGTTGGCATTATCGATGTCGGATTTTACCGAATCGAGATGGGCACGCGCGCGCGTCGTGCAGCTTGTCAGAATGGTGGTGGCGGTTTGGCGCTGGGAATCTGTAAAGCCGTAGTTGTCCATCCTCGATTGCACCTGATTTGTCCATTCGTCGATCGGCGGGGCGGGCATCAGTGGTTTGGGGGGTGTCGGTGGAATGATCGCGGGCGGCGGCGACGGCGCTCCGGTTGCGGCTTTGTCGCCACCGATGATTCCGCCGCGGCGGATCGAATATCGCGATTGAACGACTTGTCGGGCGGCATGGCTTCAGCGCCCGAAGAGCGGGCCTCTTCGATTGCCTTGGCCTTGGCGGGATTCGGCGGCTGCGGAACCGAGCGGGATGCGAGTGGGTCGGTACCGCTGCCGAGTTCGATCGGCGGAGTGATTATTTTTTCCAGCAAGTCGACATTGAACACGCCGGTGGGAAAAACCTGCGGATACTTGCTGATGATCAGCTTGCGTCCGAGGTCGACCATGTCGGGCGTGAGAATGCTCTCAGACTGCCTCGCGAAATTCGCAAGGCTCAGGGGCGCGGCCGTGTGGATTGCATAAATCTGGGCCTGCATGCGGGAGCCGATCTGCGATTTCGTTTGTTCCGACGCGCCGGACAACTGCGACAGCATCGAGGACAAAACGCGCTCGCGGCGTCGCAGCGTCAACGCATGCAAATCGTCGTAGGCCTTCTGCTGCGAAATGAGCGAATCCATCCAGCCTTCAATTTGGGCTGTCTTGGCGGCATCGAGGGCATAGTGCTCCTTGACGAAATTCAAGCGGCTGGTCATGTAGGCCCGGAGCGCGTCGACTTCCTTTTGGACTTCGGTTTTGGCCGGCGGCGGATTCTGGGCATTTGCGGATGACAAAGCGATCGGGAAAAACAGGGCTATCGCGAGTATTCGGCGCAAGAACGACTTCATGGCGCATATCCTCCCTCAGCAGCGACAAAACGGCGTCGATGCCATTCATCGGCGAATGAATGATTGTCGGCGCGCGCCGGTGGTGCGTCAACCGCCGGTGAGGAAGCCGGCGAAGCACGAATCCCGCGGCGAATCATCGCTGCGTTAATCGGCCGGAACATGGGGCTTACCGCCGATGGCGACGATCACAACAAAATGCTGATTGCCCAGCACGTTGGCCGCCACCCAGATGCCGCCGGCCGCAAAGGGTCAGGCCGAGCGCGTATCGGCGGACATGATCGTTCGTTTGCGCCGTGCCACGAAAGGTCGTTCCTTCGCCGGATTTGTGCTCCACCCATCGGCCGGCAATCATGACCGCGACGACGGCCGCGAACGTCAAATCGAGCCCGGTGGTCCAGCCTTCGCCGCCCGAGGCGATTCCCATCGTCACCAGTAGGAGAACAATGGGGCCGGCAATGACCCAGGTGAGGCGGGCGAAGAGCACGCGCAAACTGGTAATCTGATTTGGGTCACTTTTTTCGGAATGGATATCGGGACTGTTCATGTGGCCGCACCTTTCGAAGGCTCGAAGAGCGAGCGCTCGAAATGGCGGCCCGACCATTCCCGGTAGCCTGCGAGCACGCGCGTGCGGCTCGTACCCTTGGATAAGATGTCTCGTTAATGCAATTGTAGCAGGCTTGAGACGGGGGGACCATATGGAATGGGGGCGGGCGGGGGATATTTATGGATATGGGGGGTGATGATTTGGCGATTTGGCGATCGGGCGATTTGGCAAATGAAAGGAAACGCCAAAACGTCAAAACGCCGAAACGGCGGTGAGATGGAGTGAATGGCGGGTGCCCATTCAGTTTTTCATTCAGGCTGAATTTCGGGTGAAATTCTGAGTTGCTTTGTTTTGTAAGTCGTGTGTTAGTAAGATGTTCGGTTGATGGGCGATTGCGCGACAGGCCATTTTGGAGCTGCGCAAACCTTCACTCAAATTCAGCCTGGGAAGGCGGAGAATGGCGAATGTAGAGTTGGGGGAAACGTAGAAATGAGAAAGGGGCCGAGGATTCAAGGGTCCAAGGGGTCGAGGGGGGAGAGTGGGCACGAGGGTTCTCCGGCGGCCTTCGGGG
>JADJRI010000009.1 GCA_016712275.1 Planctomycetota bacterium | reverse complement strand
GCTCAATTCGCCCCGTGGACGGCATGAAGTTCCGCGAGGCGTCCTCCGCGTAAATGCGAACCTCCAGTGCGTGCCCCGTCTGCCGAAGTTGTTCCTGCTCGAACGGCAGCTTCTCCCCCGCCGCCACCGCAATCTGCGCACGGACCAGATCGCGCCCCACCACCATCTCCGTGACAGGATGCTCGACCTGAAGCCGCGTGTTCACCTCAAGAAAGTAAAAACTCCCGCTCTCATCAACGATAAACTCCACCGTCCCCGCGTTGGTGTAGCCGATCGCCTTCGCCGCACGAACGGCCGCCTCGCCCATTTTCGCGCGCAGCTCGTCCGACAGTGCCGTCGAAGGCGACTCCTCCACAATTTTCTGATGCCGCCGCTGAATCGAGCATTCGCGCTCAAACAGATGCACGACATTCCCATGCGAATCGCCGAAGATCTGAAACTCAATGTGTCGCGGCCGCGTGATGTACTTTTCAATGAAGACCCGCGCATCGCCGAACGCCGCATTCGCCTCGCGCTGCGCCGCCTCCAGCGCCCCCTGCAAATCCGACTCCGCCTTGACGACGCGCATGCCCTTGCCGCCGCCGCCTGCCGCCGCCTTGATCAGCACAGGGTAACCCACCCCCGCGGCGATCTTCTTCAATTCATCGAGCGAAACGTTCCCCTCACCGGACCAACCCGGCACCACCGGCACGCCGGCCGCTTTGAACTTCTCCTTCGCGATGATCTTGTCGCCCATGTCGCGAATGACGTCCGGCCGCGGCCCGATGAAAGTGATCCTCGCATCGGCGCATGCCTGTGCGAAATCCTCGTTCTCGGAAAGGAAGCCGAACCCGGGATGGATCGCATCGACGCCATGCTTCCGCGCGATGTCGATGATCTTCTCGATCCGCAGGTACGATTCGGCCGACGTCGAACCCTCCAGCGCGTACGCCTCATCCATGGATGAAACATGCACGGCCCGCCGATCCGGCTCCGAAAAAACGCCGACCGCGGTGATCCCGAGTTCCTGCACCGTCTGAGCGATCCGCACGGCGATTTCGCCGCGATTCGCAATGAGTATTTTCTTGAACATGTGGAACAGTTTGGCGGAGCGGCCGCCGGAATTCAACTACCCCTCCCGGCCCTGTTTTTCAGCCTGAAGAATTGACCGTCCCGAGGACCGTTTAGATCAACACGGATTGACTTTGCAGACACAGCATCCGTATACCTGATAGCGTGCAATGCAGTGACGGGGTCCGGCCCGACGCCTTCATTCCATCGCCCTCATACCGCTTCATCATCCCGCCGCCGGGTCAGCATCCCAATCAACATCACAGTCATGCGGAAGGTCCACACCGCGCAATCCGCGCCCGATTAATCCGTGCGCAACGCGCCCGCCCCGCCGCAGCATCGCACGAGGAAAAATACGAGTGCCAAGCGCGTTGCGCTTTGATTACCAGCTCGTTCCCAAATGG
Organism: Planctomycetota bacterium; assembly: GCA_016712275.1. Lineage (GTDB taxonomy): Bacteria > Planctomycetota > Phycisphaerae > UBA1845 > UTPLA1 > JADJRI01. Next base: position 176,317 of record JADJRI010000009.1, on the reverse strand, counting down.
CTGAACAACCCCGCCCTGGCTCGTGCCCTCACCGGAAACACAGGCCCGCCACAGAGGAACACGCCATGTCAACCCAATCACCTCTCCCCCGGATGCTCACCTGGATCATTCGCCACAATCCCGCCTACCTCGTCAGCGCCGCGCTCATCGCCGTCGGCGCAAGGCTGCTCCTGGTCCACCCCGAGGATCCCGCCGGCGACATCACCCTCATCCTCGCGACACTCGCCCTTCTTCAACTCTACGAATGGGCGGTCGGCGCAATTCTCATCACCATCCACCTCGCCCGCCGCTCGCCGGAAGATCGGCCCGCCCTGCTGCTGGTCCTCGCTATCTTCTGGACCGGCCCCATCGCCGCAGTCAACGAGATGATCGCCTACAGGCCGTCCGCCGGAATTTACATGGCCGCCGGCGCACTCATCATCGCCATCGGCGAGATGCACGCCGTCTTGCGCACACTCAAGGTAAATATCAGTCGTGCGAGCCGGCTCACCTGCGTCGGCTGCGTCACACTGATCGCAGCTGTCGCTCCGTTCCTGAGAACACCCGAGGGCAATACGGGTGAAAGCGAGATTTTCCTGTATGCGGCATGGTGGATCTTCGCGATTCTCGCGATGGGCTGCCTCGGCGCGCTTCATGCCCACAAGAACCGCGACAAATCATCCGCGCCAGATGACGCCCAGTTCCCCCATTCAGCCATGGCAGAAGCCCTCTTCGTACTCGTCACGCTCGCCGCGACAACCACCCAGCTCATAGGCCTCAACTACGGCTATTTCTGCCACGCTGCGCCCTTCTACGCCTCCCCGCTGATCATCGCCCTCGCCATCGTCGCCTTCGATGCGTTGCGATGGGTCGCAAAACCGCACCCGCTCATACTCGCATCGATCGCCCTGCTCCCGGCCTTCGCCATGTTCCTGAGTCTGGGCCATTTCGAAACCGAATTTCCCTTGCAGGCCATCCCAAATGTGCTGCGCGACCCGCTCATTTCCCCCGCCCTCTTCGCAGCTGCCGCCTGGTGGTTCGCCATGTGGCGACACCGTTCCCGGCTCCTGCTCCATCTGGGCGGCGCATTCGTCGTCGCCATCCTCAGAGTCACGCAGGGTGAAGTCCTCTCCCTCGCCGACTTCGGCCCACTCGCGAAGCCGATCATATTCTTCGGCGTTGCCACCTACCTCGCGCTGATGGCGATCATGTATCGAAGCCGATGGAAGCCGTCGCCGCATTGATGACGCAGTTCGTGGCGGCACTCTACCTTTTGAATGCCAGACTTCCGTCACACGCGCTCGTGCTGATGATGCTCGGCGGCTGGACCTTCTTCGGAATCGTCCACCTCCTCGACCGTCGCCCGCCGCTCGCGTGGCGCCTGTTCCCCATCCTCTTTCTCATCCTCGCGCCCTGGGCGAGCCGGGACTTCGCACCATACAAGCCGGAGATCATCGGCCACACGATCGCCACGCTGACCCTGCTCTTTATCGTCGGTCAGATCTGGAGATGGACGCGCTACCGAACGGTCTCGCTGGTCCTCAGCACCGTGCTCGCAGGCTTCGCGACGATCCAATGGACATCCATGAGCGAGAGACCCGACGCCACGCTCCTCGTCCTTGCTGGATTCGGTGTCCTCACCGCTGGAGGCTTGATCAGTTGGAACAAGGAAAAATTGCTGAATCGAATGAAACCGCCCGCACTGCCGCCGATCGATCCACCGACGGAGATCACGGTCGATGTTATATGAGTCCGAAGGAATCGGCTGCGCGGCACCCGCCGTCGTCAGCACGCCCCGCCTGCCGCCTTCGTCTGGCTCGGAAGCACCACCAGCGAGACATCCGGCATGCCGTTCACCAGCCGCCGCCGAATCTCTCCCCCTCCAACGGATTCCGCCGCCTCCGTCGATCGACCGATGACCTGCGGCGTCGAGTCTGTGCCCGCCGCCGAACGCCGCCTCCACCTTTGAGCAACGAAATCCCGAATGCGCGACCGCACCATGATCCCTGCGATGCCGCCCGCCCGAATGAGCTCCCGAAAGTCCATGCATCGAAGGTGCTCAATCACCTTCGCCGGATTGAAGTAGTACCGCCAGACCCACGCGTCCCGGATGCGATAAACCTCTTCGATCGGCATCTCAGTCAGCGCATGCAGCACCGGCTCCACCCCCCTCGGATCGGCCGCATACGATCGCCAGTAGTCATGATCGATCAGCCCCGTTCGAAGTGCGTCACGATAGTGCGAAGTCCCCGGCGCCCAGTTATAGACGCTGATGCTCACGTAGGTCGGCTTGATTCGTTCCAGAAATGCCAGATCCGCCATCATCTCGTCGCGCGTTGAACTGGGAATGTTGACCATCAGGTTTGCAACGCTGCGAATGCCGACGCGCCGGCATGTCCCAAACGCCGCCTGAATGGTTGCGGGATCGGTCGCCTTGTTGAGGTACTTGATGAGCCGCGGCTGAAACGTCTCCACACCGAACTGCATGATGCGCAGCCCCGTCCTTTTCAATTTCCTCAGCGTCGCCTCCGTCACATGCAGCACCACGCTCCCGCGAATGCCCCAGGGAACGCGAAGCCCGGATGCCAGCAGCGCGTCAGCGAACTCCTCTAGCCGCCGCTTGTTCGGATTAAACGTCTCATCCCAGAACTCAATATACTCCACGCCCTGTTCGACGTACCTCTGCATGATCTCGATCACGCGCGAAATCGAAAAACTGCGGTATTTCGAGGATTCTGACGAGCAGTAATGACACTTGTAAGGGCATCCCCGGGACGTCGTCAGAATCGCCATCACCCTGTTCGAAAGAAAATCGCGATAGCGCGTGAAGTCGCCCAGGAGCGAAAGTTCCGGCATCGGCAATGCGTCGAGATCTTCCGCCGCCCAGGGCTTCGCGACATGGCCCGCCGCCAGCGATCGCTTCGTCGTCGTCCCGGGCGGCAGCTCATCCAGACCCAGCCCGTCCAGCGCATCCGCCCGGCCCGCTTCCATCACATGCCGGCAAATCTGTAAGAAGGGCTCCTCCCCATCTCCCTGCACCATCGAGTCGACATAAGGCAGCCGAATCGTTTCATTCGGAAACATGCCCACATGCGGCCCGCCGACGCAAACATGCACTTCCGGAAACTCCGACTTGATCCGCGCGATTACCCGGCACGATTCACTCAGGTTGTACGAATACAGCGGAACGCCCACCACCCGCGGCGGCGCGGCCCGGAGTCGATCGATCAGCTCCTCTTCGCCGATCCGATCCTTCACCATGTTGATGAGCCGAACGCCGAATTCACTCTTCGCCCGCAAATAAGAACCGAGCGCGAGCAGCGCGAGGTTGTACTTCGACTGGACATACGCCCGAACCTCATCACCGCCCGTCTGCGACATGAACGGAGTTTCGAGAAGGAGGATCGGCGCATGATTCGCCAATTCCACTGATGAAGCGTCCTGCCTGAGTCGTCTCATGTCGCGTTCCCGGTCGACAGGGAATCACCACCGGCCGCCTTCGCCATCGCGCGTTCCACGAAGACGGAGGCCATCCGCAAGAAATCCCCTTGATTACCACATGGAAAACATCGACACCGAAGGGGAAACTCACTTTGAACCTTGGAATAAGCCGCACCTGTCCCCCAGACAGTCGCCTCCAATCCGCGTACCTCAGCATTATCCCGCCGTCAGTGACGACACCCGGCAGATTCTGCGCGTCTCATGGCGAGCGTTTTTCAGGTGGAAACCGCGCATGATACGCGCGATGAAATGTCGCTCCTCAGATTAGATCGTCACAACTCACCCCAGCCGCTCGCGCTCCGCCTCCAGATTCTCCCGCGCCCCCGCTTCACACCGCTCGCGAAAGTAATCCGTTTGATAAATCGAAGGCTTGGCCAGAAAGGCCTCAATGAACTGCAATCGCCCCGCATTGAACGCGGCGTCATCCGCGAAGCTGAACTCCGTTCGGATCTTCGCGCTGTTTTCGCGATAGGCCGCCCGCGGAATCGCAAGCACCGACAGATCAATGTCCGCCGTCAGTCGCGCGTCATTCGTACCAGCCGGTATGATGTGCTTGGTCGCCAGCACCATCCCCGCACTGACTCCACCACCGCCTCTTCAAGTCCCAATCCCCGCCCACGATCACCGCCGCCACATCCGGCGCTCAGTTCCTCATTATCCTGTCGGCCAGGTACATAAACACAGTCGTGAAACCAGATCGCAAACTCGACAGCCTCCGCATGCTCCGCCACATGCCTCGCCTCATCAAAAACCGAAAGCAGGTTTTCAACATGGGAAAGATTGTGATACGCACGGGGGGGATGATGATAAAGCGACTCGATCGATGCAAACACGGCCGGGCGCAAAACCATCCGCCCGCGAAGTGATTCGCCCGCAGAGTGAAACGAGCCGCTGTTCGAGGTCCATTCCCGGAAACCTTCTCAAAGTTCATACCGATGCAGGAGCAACCTAATCATACTATTCGGACGCATTCGAATTCGAATCAAATCCCGTCCGCATTCCCTCACACCAGAAGTTTTTTTACCGGGACTTCGCTGCCAATATCGCCTCCAATCGCCATTCCTGATATCATGACCCATAGCCCGGAGCGATCGGCCGAATCTCAAGATGCGGCCATAACCATTGAAGCGAAATCGATCCAGTCGGCCTCCGAACGGGGCGGCGAACAATCGTTGCCGATTCCATCTGAGTTTCTGTTTGCCAAATGAACATTCCTACAGGCCACCTCTGTTTCTTCAACATCCGCCCCGACTCCAGGAGAAGTGCAAGGATAATCTACGAAGGCATTCAATCTGGCATGACTCCTGAAGAGATAGAACCTCTGCCGGTCGACGCCATCCTCGAAACGCTTGTTTCCGAATACCCCGACCTCAACCTCATTCAGAAGACCATTCCTCCGTCCAATCTGAAGCCGACGACGACGGCCATTTCACCATCCAATGGAACCCACCATTTCCGCTTCGAATTCTCCGGCGACGCCGAACGCGAAATGAACCGCATCGTTTCCATCATGAGCCGCTTCAATTTGCCCTGCTACGATGCATCGGAATTCAAGCTGTACGCAGCTTCAAATCCGCCCGAATTCCGCTCGGGAATGAGGCCGATGGGATCACCGATTCAGCTGGGAAGCGGTAATTTCGGTGATGAGACTCCACCACCCGCCGAAAAGCGAACGCCGAACTGGGAAAAACGCCTCGCCGAACTTGTCGATCCAACAAGAGAAAAGCAAAGCAGAATCGAATCAAATAATGCGCTGCTCAAGAGCCTCCTCGCTTCCCAGTCGATAAATCGCCCCGATTCCGATGCCGACGCGCCGCCCTGGAAGCGAGTCGGCCTCAATGATGATGATCTCGCCGATGCCTGCAAAAATCTGAATGATTACGCGGCCTCGCAAAGCCACGTCCCGCCGGAACAGTCCGATGAGATGGAGTTGTGGGTCTCTTCGACAATGAGCAATAGTCTGGCCGCCATGGCGATCAATCAAGCGGGATACCCGGGGCTCGCGCCGCCGCTCGACGACAATCGAATCGCCGCCGAGCGCATCGCTGCCGCCGGTATGGCATACTTTTTCGGCGATTGGCGCCTGAACCCCGCTTGCATCTCGCAACTCTTCAAAGGCGAGCCGGTTCGCCATGCCCTCCCCCTGGATGGACAACCTGCGCCACGCTCGCCATATGTGTGCGGCCCTCAACCGATGGGAATCATTCGACCAACTGGCCACCTGGCCCGATGCCGACCTTTGCTTCGACGAGGGCGTCGACAACAGCTCCCTTGGCGAAAATGCCTGCCAAATCTGGCTTGCGATGAAGCTCCGCGCTGCCGCTGATCATCAGATACAACAGCAGCGCGGCATCATCGAGAAGAGCCGAAAGGCCCGTCCTCGAAAGCTTTTGTCCATCGCCGACGCGGTTTTCTCCGGCGATGTCGCCGCGACGACAAAAGGCATGCAGGCCTTCCTGCAAACTCACGGTGAGTCTGTTCGAAACCATCATCGACTCGACTTGTGGCTGTCACTGGATATGACCGTGCTATGGCATCTTGCGAAACGTCGCGGGATGGGTGATCTGGAATTACCGGTAAAACTGATGCCCCATATCATCCGTTTATAGTCCATTCCTGCATTCCAGCCGCAATCGCCCCTACCTTCCAAACGCAAACAACTCCGCATCCAGATCGCGCCGCCCCAGAATCTGATTCGTCAAAATCCGCCGCGCGATCGCGCTGTACGTAATCCCGTTCCCGCCGAAACCCAGCGCATACAGCGATCGCGGCCGCTCCGGCGACGCGGCGATATGCCAGGCCGTGTTCGTCAACACCACCAAACGTCCCAGCCAGCTGAACGCCGGCTAGAAATGAACCTTCGGGACAGAAATGATTCCAAACGCCGCCTGAAGCTCCGCTGTCTTTTTCTCGATCAGCCGGTCCCGCGCCGCCGCGTTGCGAAACGAAACATCCCCGCCGCCATAAACAATGCGATCGTCCACCCACCGCGCGTAGTGGTAGGGATCCGCATACTCCCACACCAGCGCCTGGTCCCACCACGTCAGCACGCTCGACCGAATCGGCTCGCTGATCATCGCAAACGTCGAATGCAGCGACACGATCCGCCGCGGCAGCGTCTCAACCGCCTCATAACCCGTCGCATGAACAATCCACCGGGCCCGCACAAAATGTCCGCTCTCGCAGCGAACGGTGACAACCCCGTCCGATTCATCGATCTCCGCGACCTCCGTCCGGTCGAAGATCTGTACACCCCGCTCCATCGATCGGGAGAGCAGCGTCTGAGTCAGCCGGAACGGATCCACTTCACCCGCGACGGCCGATCGAATCGCCGCACAGACGTCAAATCCGTACTCTTCCCGCACCGCTTCGGCCGCCAGCCACTCCACCGCCAGTCCCGCATCGCGCCGCGCGTCAAACTCCTCCTTGAGTGACACCGCCGCCGCTTCATCCCGGGCAACGTACAGCGAAGGCCGCCTGTGAAATCCATTGCTCGTCCCCCGGCTGATCTGCTCAATAGCCTCGATCGCTTCGATTCCCAGTTGATAAGCCCGGTCAGCCTTCGCCTTTCCGAATGTCTCGCGCAGCTGATGAAGCGGCGTATCAATGTCGTATTGAAGCAATGCCGTGCTCGCGGCCGTCGATCCCCGCCCGAGATGCCGACGATCCAGCAGCACGACATTCAGCCCTGCCTGCGAGAGCGAATCCGCCACGAGCGCTCCCGTCCACGCCGCCGCCCAGGATCACGACATCACAAGAGAGGTCCGTCTCCAGCGCCGGCACCACCAGCCCGAGGCCGTCCCGCGCCAGCCAGAACGGCTCGCCCCCATGCAAGTCCAGTGAACCACCTTTGCGAATTAAACCCGCCATGAACGTCGTCCCTGCGTGACAAGTGTCCATCTCCTTCGTTAATCATGACGTCGCCCTCTGAACCCCGGCTGACGCCAACCTGAAAACAACTGTTATCCGCGAATTCCCAATCACGCAGGAGACATCTCATGTTTTCTTCCATCAGGACCGGAGTCCTTCGAACCCTCATCGCATTTACAGTCGTCGCCCCCGGCATCTCAAGGCCGGCCCAGGCCCTTGAGCCCGGCGACTCTAAATCGGCCGGGCAAAGCGCCAAGGCCGCCGACGAGGCTTTCCGCAAACAGGACTGGAAGGGGGCCGCCGAGGGTTACGAATTGATCACGAAGTCGGAACCGAAGAACGGCATGGCCTGGTACCGGCTCGGCTTCGCCTACCACAATCTCGGCGAATACGATAAGGCGATTCCAGTCCACAAAAAGACCGCGGAATTCCCCCGCTTCCGCCCCGTCGGCCTCTACAACCTCGGATGCGCCCTCGCGCTGAAAGGCGACAAGGATGCCGCCTTCAAGGCACTCGGCGAGGCCGTCGAAGCCGGATTCAGCGACGCCAGCCAGCTCGAAAGCGACGCCGATCTCAAGTCCCTTCGCTCCGATGATCGATTCGAACCGCTCAAGCGCCGCGCCAACCCCATCGCCAGCCTCGTCACCGAATTCGATTTCTGGGTCGGCGACTGGGACGTCTTCGACCCCCAGGGCAACCAGCTCGGAACAAACCGCATCGAAAAGGTCGAGAACGGCTGCCTCATCCTCGAACACTGGTCCAACATGCAGGGTAACACAGGCCAGAGCAGCAACTTCATCGACCCGGACGACCGCAAGTGGAAGCAAGTCTGGGTCGACGGCAGCGGCTCCGTCGTCCGCTACGACGGCGAAATCAAAGACGGCGCCATGCACTTCACCGGCACCCATACCCCGCAGCGCGGCAAACCCGCCCTCGCCCGCGGCACCCTAACCCCCCAGAAAGACGGCAAAGTCCGCCACTTCATCGAACACTCCGACGACAACGGAAAGACGTGGAAGCCCTATTTCGATGGGATCTATGTGAAAAAGTCCAAGGCCGATCAGAAATCGAACACAGACACATCATCCAACTGATCGCGATCGACCGACTTAACGACAAGTACACATCACAAACCCAGAGTCGGCGCCCGCGCGGAACCGCGAGGAATGAATACAAGTCATCGTCGCTATGACCGCACCGATCCCCGCCGCGGCAGCGACGAAAGACAACTATCCACGCGCAAACCGCGAGTGCCACGATGTTGCACCCCAGCCGCGGCAGCGGCGAAAGAGATTAGCCCACGGCGTCAGCCGTGGGTGCCATTAGTGTGACATCCTCAGCCCCGGCAGGGGCGAAAGAAGCTCTTTGCCGAGATCGACGCGACATTCTTATCAATTCGGAAGCGCCCCACCCGCGACAGCGGCGATGGCCCTCTCTAACCGAGGCAGCAACAATCACCTTCCCCAGCTACCGCAGCAATAATCGTCCTCCCCAGCCGCGGCAGCGGCGAAAGAGATTAGCCCACGGCGTCAGCCGTGGGTGCCCAACGCATGACATCCTCAGCCCCGGCAGGGGCGAAAGAGGAAAGTTGTCGCGGGTTAGTCACCTGGGATACCGACGTCAGGTGACTGTAGCATGCATTGACCTCGTTCACCGCCAATTCTGTTCACCTCGCGTTCTCCGCGCAGCATCAGCCGCGTGATGGGCCTTCGGAATTGTTCCGGCGATCGCTGGTTAGGTCCATTTGCAGCCCCAAGTGCGAAGGTAGCAAGTCGGCAAAGCCCGTCCCTCTTCGTCATGAGACTGTCGCTCCAGCAGAATCCCCCGTCGCCCCTCTTCCCAGATGACGACGACATCCTGTAGATCCACCACGCACAACTTTTCGCACATCGGGATCAATTCGCTCGTCTGCGCCCGGATGCCCGCTATTCCCTGGCCATCCCGAAGAAGAAGCGTGCATTCGAGCTCACGTTCTCCGTCGCGAATGGCCTCCAGCGCGGCCACAATCGCCGTGCGATCCGTGGAATAGAATCGAGTTGGAGTGAAGTTGTAGAATTGCAGGAGAGTGGGCTGAATTCGATCAGCAATCGCTTCAATCTGCCGAGCCGTCAGCAGATTCGCGTGAGAGAGATTTCCTGCGAATTCACCCGCCACCGTCGGCCACTGCCGCAGTTTCCACTCTCCCAGCCACCGCTCCCGACGCGCGGCGTCAAGCTTTGATCTCAGTTCATCACTGCTCATTTCGATATCCATTAAATGGAATCCGGAGCCAAGCCAGTCATGAGGTCATTGAAGTACAAGTGACGTGTGAGCCATCACGCTACTCCCTCACCCACTTCGCCTTCCGCTTCTCCAGAAACGCCTTCAATCCGTCCTGCCCTTCTTCCGACACGCGCCGCCGCGAGATGCGCTTCACCGTCAATCGCTGCTTCGCACCCCACCGCTTCCGCTCCTGAACGTCCGCGAGAACTTCCTTGCAGGCCGCCAGCGCCTCCGGACCATTCGCCATCAGCGTCTTCGCCGTTTCGGTAATCCACGCATCGAGCCCCGCGTCGTCATCCACCACATGCGACACCAGCCCCAGCCGATGCGCCTCATTCGCGTCGAACTTCTCCGCCGTCAGCGCGTAACGCCGCATTGGCCCCGGCCCCATCTTCTCCATCACGTAAGGCGAAATCACCGCCGGCAGGATCCCGAGCTTCACCTCGCTCAGGCAGAAGATCGCCGACTTTACTGCCACCGCCATGTCACACGCCGCCGCCAGCCCAACGCCGCCGCCGATCGCCGCCCCGTGAATCCGTCCGATCACCGGCTTCGAACACTCCCGAATCGCGCGGAGCATGTTCGCCATGTCGATCGCGTCCGAAACGTTCTCCTCAAATGAGTAATCCACCATCCGCTTCATCCAGTTCACGTCCGCCCCGGCGCAGAAGCTCTTCCCCTCCGTCCGCAGCACGACGACGCGAACCTCCGGATCGCCGCCGGCCGCCTCCATCGCTTCGGTCAACTCCGAGATCACAACCTCGTTGAACGCATTGTGCAGCTCCGGCCGGTTGATGGTGACCGACGCGATCCGATCGGCGACCGTGATTTGAACGAACTCAGGCATGTCAAACCCCTCAATCAGTTGCAGACTTCAGTGATGATCCTTCGTAACAGGTTACCGAAAAGCGAACGCCCTCGAAAGCCATCGACCGCTCGCAGCCCAGGAAAACGCTCGATAAAGAATTGAGGCTGCCCTTCACGCGACTGTGTCCGCCTGAGCAACCATTCGCCGCGTAATTCGACAGTCGCCCATCGCTCGCCGACACGGCAGACGACGCATTGACACTCTTCGCTTTGTTTCGCCGAACATTCTCAACTTTTCAATTGACTTTCGAAAATGCGACTGTATATTTCTCGAACCCTGTGTGGGGAATTGTCTCTGAAAAGCCTGTTTTTCTCGGAGAATGAAGTGAATCAGATATTAGCAGAATCTAAAGACTTCAGCGGCCTGATCGGCCATTCTCCGGGATATTGAGTGCCATGATTGTGCGCTTCAAAAGCCCCGGAGATGCGAGTCTCCGGGGCTTTTTTGTTTCCCCTCGGTGACTCGGGCCGTCTTCCGCAAAACTGAATACCTGTTCCGATCGCGGGGTGGTTAACCCCTTCGCGCCGCACGGACACTCCGCGCCTGATCCTCGCTCGCTCATCAAAGCTGGCGGCGACCAAGTGCATGCGGAGATTCCGCGCCCGGAACTGACAGAATGGCGAAACGCTCCAGCCGCCAGCGCGCATGAGTCCGTGTGCGATTCTCCGATGCGTGTTCTGGCAACGGCGTCGAAAGTAGCAGTTCGCCCGTCCGGTAGCTCAATGGAGAGCAACAGCCTCTTAAGCTGTGGGATACGGGTTCAAATCCCGTCCAGACAACCAGAGCCCTCAGGGGAAGGGCAAAAAAATCCCCACTTCGCTGTCACCGAAGAGAGCGAGAAATCGCACGGCCCGTGGGATCGGAGGATGACGCACAATCGAGCAGCCGCCACGCACCGCGCTCATACAGGCGAGGCGTGCCGGCACTCTGACAGCCGGCTCAGAAATCCCGAAGTGTCGGCCCGACGCCGCCAAACAGCATTCGACCGGTGCTCGCCGCGGGGAGGCGGAGACGCCGGTCAAATCCGTGCGACAGGCGTCGGGCATAGCGCGGGATTCCGCCGGCCGCAAAGGCTCGATCGTTCCTCGAATCCGATTCCGCGGGAAGTTTGAAACCAACCGCCGCGACCACGCGGCATGAACATAAGGCCGTCAGTACGGCCGACGGACGGCAGCGGAAGCTCCGAACAGATGCCACAGTCGCGGCATACGAGAAGCCTCGCAAGCGGCATACGAAAAGCCGCGGCAGCGGCGAAAGAGATTAGCCCACGGGCGCAAGCCGTGGGTAATGGCAAACTAGAGTCGTCAGCCCCGGCAGGGGCGAAAGAGTGTTTCCACGGGCGACGATGCGAAATTCGTGTCGAGCCACCGGCACCCTGAAAGGAGGTGCGTTATGAACCCGATTGTCCGTATCCGTCAACATGAGCGCGGCCTGCATTTCCGCCATGGCAACTTCGCACGCCTCTTGATGCCCGGAACCTACTGGTTCCCGAGCCGCCTCATCAGCGCCCGGCGCGACGAGGTGCAGATTGTCAATACGCTGGGCGTGCGCTTCGAACACCAGCTGCTTGATCTCATCGTGCAGCACGATTCGATCCGCGACCAGCTCATGCTGATCGAACTCGGCGACCAGGAGCGCGCCATCGTCTGGCGCAACGACAAGCTCTTCGCGCTGCTCGGCCCGGGCCGTCACGCCTTCTGGCGTGCGCCGGCCGACTTGAAGGTCGAGACGCACGACATCGGCGAGTTCAAGCTCAACCACCCGCGCATCGAGGCCATCTGTGCGCTGGCCGGCACGAGCCTGCACCTGACCGGTGTCGAAGTCGCGGCACACGAGACCGCCATGATCTTCCGCGACGGCAAGCTCATCGAAACCGTCGGCGAGGGAAGCCACGTTTACTGGAAGGGCGCCGGCAAGGTGACCTGGAAGTCCGTGGACCGGCGCGAACTCGTGGCGGACGTCGCGGGACAGGAAATCATGACGCGCGACAAGGTCACGCTCCGCGTGAATCTCGTCGTCACCTACCGGGTCATCGATCCCGTGGCCGCTGTCATGAATGTCGACAACTATAGCCAGACGCTCTACCGCGAGGCGCAGCTCGCCCTGCGCGCGGCGGTCGGCGTGCGGCCGCTCGACGAACTGCTCCGCGACAAGGAGTCGATCGGCGGCGAAGTCCGAGAGGCCCTCGCGAAGCGGGCGTCGGAGTTTGGTGTCAACGTCGTGTCGGTGGGTCTGCGCGACATCATCCTGCCGGGCGACATGAAGACGATCCTGAACCAGGTCATCGCCGCGGAGAAGCAGGCCGAGGCGAACCTGATCCGCCGGCGCGAGGAGACGGCCGCGGCGCGCAGCCAGGCGAACACCGCCAAACTGCTCGCCGAAAACCCGACCCTCGCACGGCTCAGGGAGCTTGAACTGTTGCAGGAGATCCTGTCAGGCGCGAAGGCGACGTTCGTCTTCGGACAGGGCGATCTGTCAAATCAGGTGCGCAGCCTGATCGGCCAGAACGCGGCGTCAAACAGTGCTGTGTAGTCGAAGGCCCACGGCGCGGCGGCGGAAACGTCGCCGCGCCCGGGCCGACGATGCCGGAGAAGTGCCACAGCCGCGGCAGCGTCGAAAGACATTGACCCGCGGAGTAAGTCTGACGTAGCTGCACAAGTCGCGTCGCTTCCTGTCGCGGATGGAAGGCGAACTCGTCCGAGTCCATTGAAGCGGCAGTTCAACTTTATCGGCGTCGAGAAGCCCCTCATCCCGCAATGTCGCTCGTCATCAGTCCCGGCAGGGACATTGGAATGTGGCCACGGGTGGAGCGAAGCGGAACCCGTGGGAAATCGCCGCAGGCTTTTCCGCCCCGGATGGGGCGGAGGAAGGCGGCCGCAAAGCGACGCGTCAATGATCGCGTAACGACGCGAATCAGAGCGCCAAGATGTATGGATACCTCAGGCGTAGGCCGTGGGTAAAGGAGCAAAGAACCCTAAGCCCCGGAGGGGCGAAAGAACGAATGGGCGCCGCGCAAACCCCCGGCTGAAAACCGCGACCGGCCCCAGACAGACTAACAAGGAGAGAGGCCCGGCATCGTCCGTGGCGCGGCCCCACCAGAGAAATGATCATCTCGGGCTGGGGTGAACGGGGCGCCCGGTCCACGCGTGGATCGGGCGCCTGACTCTTGCGCCGAGCCCGGCCGCCCAACCACCCGGAATCCAAACCCCTCAATCAACCCTGATCGCCACCTCAGGCCCACCCCTCCACACGCCGCCCCGAAATCACGCCTCGGCCCCGCCCGCTTCAACCTCCGTCGGATCAAAATCAGTGCCACATTCAGGGCACCTCGGCTCCGCCAGGCCTTTCAACAGGTAATCACACGACCTGCATCGGCCGCGCTCCTCCACAATCCGAATGCCCATCGCCGCCATCACGAATGAAATGCCGAAAGCGACAGTTGCCATGGGTATGATGATCGCGAGGCCCCACCACTCTGGATAGGTTCCCGGCGGCGCGCTGCGAAGCCCGCCATAGGGATTTGTAAGGCTGGTGTAGATCAGTCCCGCTGCGACCAGCGCCATCGGACCGAGCACGGCAATCGCAAGCCTCCCCCGACGGCCGCCGACATAACCGATCAGCCCATTCAGAAGCAGCCAGCCTGCAATGATGAGAAAAAGACGCGGCTGACCGATTTGCAATCCGATGAACATCAACGGCACGAGCGGCAGCAACAACACCACCCCGAGAATCCACAGCACCGTCCGCCGTCGCTTCAGCCTGTCCATCCGCAGCCGATCCTCCGCGCCAAACAGTCGTACCTGTCGGGTGACATGCCAAAGCACACCGTCCGTCATGGCGCTGGGGCATCGGCGTCCAGCAGCGTCCGCCACGGCGCTGTGGCACCGGCGTCCCGCCGGTGAACAATCGTCACCCTCGTGTGCCATGCCGATGGCCTTCCGCGTCGGCATGCTCCCCAGCAAGGCCAACGCCCGATTCCAGCCCGACACGCACTCCCAACATCGTGTGACATACCAAATCGCAGCGTCCGCCACGGCGCTGTGGCACCGGCGTCACGCCGGTGAACAATCGTCACCCTCGTGTGCCATGCCGACGGCCTTTCGCGTCGGCATGCTCCCCAGCAAGGCCAACGCCCGATTCCAGCCCGACACGCACTCCCAACATCGTGTGATATACCAAATCGCAGCGTCCGCCACGGCGCTGTGGCACCGGCGTCACGCCGGTGAACAATCGTCACCATCGAGTGCCATGTAGAGCAAGACCACCCTTCAGTCCCAACAATACATTACACCATCCGGCCCGGATCCCTCGGCGCAACCTTGGGCGGTCCCCCGTCCGACGAGCCCGACCCCGCCGACGACTCTACGCTCCCCGGGAGAAAAGGTTCCCTGGTTGCCATCATCAGCTGGCCGATGGTGAGCCGCTCGAACCGATGTGGGCACTCGCCTATCCTGGGATTCGTCCGAGATGCCGGCCGGAGAAATCTCCATCGACCATACCAGACTTATTTCAAATGAAGTAGGACATAACCGTTTGCCGGAGCGCGATTTCAGGAATGGACCGGGCTTACTACTCAGATTCGATCGCCAACTTCCTGGATCAATCGCAGGACGAAATCCTCGGGAGACTCTCCCGCAGCGCCGCAACCAGTGGAAGCAGTCTCGAATCCACTCAATCAACCGCTTGGCTCGAACAGATCAGAATCCTCAAGCCCATTCTCGAACCATATCGCGCGCAAGGCTCTGTTTATTTCGAGTACTCCATACCCCGACTCGGAAAACGAATTGACGTACTCGCACTCATCGGCCCGGTGATCTTCATCCTCGAATTCAAAGTCGGCGAAGAACGGTTCACAAGTCACGCAACAGATCAAGTCTGGGACTACGCACTAGACCTGAAGAACTTTCATGAAACCAGCCACACGCGTCCCATCGCCCCGATCTTGATTCCAACGGGCGCACGAAGAGCACCCGCGCAGGGCGAACTCATCCGCGCACACGACGACATACTTACGCCAATTCATGGCACGCCTGAAACACTCGCGGATGTCATTCGCAAGGTGCTCGACTTCACCCAAGGCGGCGCCATCGATACTCGCGTCTGGGAAGATGGACGCTATCATCCCACGCCGACCATCGTCGAAGCCGCCATGGCACTCTACAACGGCCACTCGGTCGCCGAGATTTCCCGCAGCGACGCCAGCGCGATCAATCTCCAGCTCACGACAAGCACGATTGATGAAATCATCAACACCTCGCGAGACCGCCGCGAGAAATCTATCTGCTTTGTGACGGGCGTTCCAGGCGCTGGAAAGACCCTCGTCGGACTCAATATCGCGACGAAGCACATTAACAAAGACAGCGAACTCTACAGCGTATTCCTCTCTGGAAACGATCCCCTGGTGAAGGTGCTGCGGGAGGCACTCGCCCGCGACAAAGTTCGCTACGAAAAGGAGCGTGGGAACAAGGTCACCAAAGGCACTGTCCACAGCGAAGTTCAAGCGTTCATACAGATCATCCACAGATTCAGAGATGAATGCCTTAGGGATGGTCAGCGCCAATCGAGCACGTTGCTATCTTTGACGAAGCGCAACGGGCTTGGACGCTCGAAAGGACCCGGAGCTTCATGCAACAGAAGAAGGGTCGTAGCGACTTCAAATACTCGGAGCCCGAGTTTCTAGTTTCTTGTATGGATCGACACTTGGACTGGGCCGTTATTGTATGTCTCGTTGGTGGCGGCCAGGAGATAAATCGGGGTGAGGCAGGGATCAGCGAGTGGATTAATGCCGTCCACGATCGGTTCCCTAAGTGGCGGGTCTATCTATCCTCAAACCTCACAGACAGCGAATTTGGAGCTGGAGAAGTTCTACGAAAAATTGAATCGCGACCGCACGTCTTCAAAAGAGACGAACTTCATTTGTCGGTCTCGATGCGGAGCTTTCGGGGCGGAAAATGTCTCACGGCTGGTGAAAGAACTGCTCGACCTGGAGCCGGATTCCGCACGTCAGACGCTCAGCCAAGTCTCTCCGAATTATCCAATTGTCTTAACGCGTGACCTTCGGGCTGCTAAGGACTGGATCAGAACACATGCCCGTGGCACCGAGCGATATGGCATCGTCGTTTCATCTGAGGCCCAACGGCTGAAGCCTCACGCGATTGACGTTCGCACAAAGATCGACCCGTGCAACTGGTTCCTGAACGCCAAAGAAGATGTGCGGTCGTCCTACTATCTGGAAGATGTTGCGACGGAGTTTCAGGTGCAGGGCCTCGAACTTGACTGGGCGTGTGTCACTTGGGATGGTGACTTTCGCTACACTGACGCTGGCTGGCAGCACTGGTCCTTCTGTGGCGATCGATGGAATCGAATTCGGAAGCCAGAGCGCCAAATGTACCTTAAGAATGCCTATCGTGTCTTGCTGACCCGAGCCCGCCAAGGGATGGTGATCGTGATTCCGGAAGGGGAAGCAGTCGATCCTACGAGAAAGCACGCTTTCTACGATCCCACGTTTGAGTATCTAAGTGCAATCGGCTTTGTCACGATCTGACTCAGAGGCGGGTGCCCAGAGCGTAACCATTTGGGGGCTCGATTATTCCCACCCCAACGGTTTCAACCCCGGCGATGCTATTTCGCCACCGAACGAAATCTGCGCGCCGGAACCCACTTTCGTCGCACATTCTGCAAATCGAGCGCACCCGCTTTCTCGCTATCAATAACCGCGTTCGCCCTCAAAACCACTCCCTGACCTCGTCAAAAACTCGCCCTAACCCCGCACGAATGCCCCCGAAAACCCCCATTCCCCCTCCCCTTTTCAACGCGTTCGCGCGCACACCGGATCGCTGAGCAACTCTATCCCCGGCACGACATTACATTCGCCCGCGCCCGCCGCATGACCTCACTGTCATGCCGGAGGCACTCGTATGCTTGAACGCGCACGGAACAAACAGCTTGATGCAAACTTGAACTTGTCACCATTCACCCCCCGCCTGAATTTTCCCCATCCCCGGAGCGCCGACCCCGCCTCCGAAATCCCCTTCCCCATCCCGCCCCTCCTGAAAAATCAACTAATTTCAACGGTCCCGAAAACCCCCGAACCCCCTGAACTCCCCGCCCCAACCCGCTCCCCACTCGGCCCCTTGCCCCCTCGGCCCCTCGTACCCTCCCCCACTTTTTCCTTTTTCATTTTCAATTTTTCATTTCTCCCCTCCGTTGATTTCCCCCGCGCTGGCCGATGATCGACCCGGAGGAACCGAACCCGCATGCCCGGACTTTCGCTCTGGATCACGCCGTCAGACGCACCCCAAGCGGCCGTCCGCTTCCGCGCCGCCCTCGATGCCCGGAAATTCTCACCGCGCGATCAAACCTCGATCGTCCATACCGCCGAAGGCCTCTTCGTCGGCCACACCGGTCGGCCAACCTACCCCGTGCAGACCATCACCGCCGGCGCGCGAACCATCACCCTCGAAGGCCGCATCTATCGCGACGATGTCGCCGCCGTCCTCGACGACCTCCGCGCGTTGGCCGATGCCCTCTTCGCGGGCGATACGCTCCCCCGCGATCGGCTGGCCGCCTGGACGCGCGCGAACGAAGGCGAGTATGTCGTCGCCATGCTCGACCCCACGGCGAGGCGCGCCATCGTCTTCGCCGACCCCTTCACCAGACTGCCACTCTATTGGCACCGCAGCGACGCCGGCGTCATCATCTCGCGCGAATGCGATGTCGTCGTCCGCCTCTCGGCCGCAAGGCAGTTCGACCGCCTCGCCTGGGCGCAGGCGCTCGTCTTCCGCCATCTCATCGGCGCACGAACCTTCTGGGAAGGCATCGACCACGCCCCGGGCGGCGCGGTGTTCGATGTCCGGCTCGATGGAAGCCGGGTCAAAGCCGCCCTCCACACCACGTACTCCATCCAACTTCGACGAGAAAGACGCCCCCGGCACATCCGCCGACGCCTATGCCGACGAACTCCGCGGGCCTCTGGGCCGAACACTGCCGCCCGCTCGCTTCTTCCGGCGCTGCCCGGCAAGCGCATCCTCAGCCTCAGCGGCGGCAAGGATTCGCGCGTCGTCGCCGGCCTCTTCGCGCGGGAAAAAATCCCATGCGTCGCCGCCACATACCTCGATGCCCACGGCGTCGCCAGTGCCGATGCCGTGGCAGCCGAATCCCTGGCGGCCGCGCTCAACATCCCGTGGCGGCTCTACCGCCTCGGCCAGCCGTCGCCGGACGCGGAGCAATTCCTGCTGCGGGCGCTCTCCGGCACGAACTCCATCGCCCACGGGTCGCTGCTCCTCTTTCTCGAACAGCTCGTCTCCGACTGGGGCGACGACGCGATCTACATCACCGGCGACGGCGGCGACTTCATCTTCCCAGACCTTCGCCCTGCGGAATCGCTCACGATCGATCAATATGTTGCAGGCCTTCTGCGTCCCCACAACAAAGCGACGCCCGTCCGCGAAGCCGAATCCATCATGCGACTCCCGCCGGGCGCGCTCGAATCATCGCTTCGCGATCGCCTCAACTCTTATCCCGAAAAATCCGTCGCACAAAAGGCCGTCCACTTCCGCCGCTACGATCGCGGCATGAACTGGCTTTTCCCCGGCGAAGACCGCGCGCGATTCTTCCTCTGGCAGACTTCGCCCTTCAATTACTTCTCCATCTTCGAGCGGACGATGCGCGTTCCCGACGCCGTCAAATCGCGCGACGCGCTGTACGTCGCCTTTCTAAGGAAGGTGTCGCCCCAGGCTGCCGCCGTCGTGGAGGCCGGACTTGGCGTGCCGATGTCGAGCCCGATCCGCTCGCTCAAGTACCGGCTGAAGCGCCTGGCGATGAGCCTTCCAGTCCCGATGACCGAAACTATTCGCCGAATGATCAAGGGACGCCGCCCGCCATTCGCCATGCCGACCGATTGCAAGGCAGTCATCGACGCGAAATTCGCGAGCGACGACGGCTTCGGCGAACTGGTCGATCGAGCAGCTCTCGAACGCCGCCTCCCGCACATGAGCCGTCTGGAATTCGAGAACCTCTGGACGCTCGTATTATTGCATCAAATGTATATGGAAAGGGCAGGGTAAGCTGTCGACGAAGGAGCAGGAGAAGCGATCAGCTAGCGCGAAGTGGCGCAGTGCCAGAGTGTAGGCATCTACTTCACCAGACGCCCGCAACTCGGCGCCACGAAGCCTCCGTCTCGCCAAGTGGCTCCCTCCGGCATTTGGCGGACTTACATGCGGAACACGCCGACTTTCCGCTCAGGCCACGGCGCATTCAGACTCGCCGAGATGCCGAGCCCCAGCACCATCCGCGTGTCCGCCGGATCAATGACGCCGTCGTCCCACAGCCGCGCCGTGCTGTAATACGCACTGCCTTCGACATCATACTTCTCCAGCGTGGGCCGCTTGAACTCCTCCTCCTCGCCGGATGTCATCGCCTTGCCACCCTTCGCCGCGAGCTGGTCCTTCTTGACCGTGAGAAGCACGTTGGCCGCCTGCTCGCCGCCCATCACGCTGATCCGCGCGTTGGGCCACATCCACAGAAACCGCGGCTGATACGCCCGGCCGCACATGCCGTAATTCCCCGCCCCGTAGGAGCCGCCGATGATGACGGTGAACTTGGGCACGCTCGCGTTGGACACAGCCGCTACCATCTTCGCGCCGTCCTTCGCGATGCCGCCCGACTCATATTTCCGGCCGACCATGAACCCGGTGATGTTCTGTAGAAAGACAAGCGGTATCCGCCGCACGCTGCACATCTCAATGAAGTGTGCCGCCTTCTGGGCACTCTCACTGAAGAGCACACCGTTGTTCGCGACAATGCCGACGGGATATCCCCAGATGTGCGCGAAGCCCGTGACGAGCGTGTTGCCGTACAGCGCTTTGAACTCGTGCAGCCGGCTGCCATCCACGATTCGCGCGATGACCTCGCGTACATCGTATGGCTTGCGAATATCCTTGTTGATCACGCCATAGATTTCGCGCGGATCGTACAACGGCTCCTCGGCCGCGGTCATGCCGATGTGTGATCGCGGCTTCGTATTGAAATTCGCGACGATGCTCCGTGTGATGGCAAGCGCATCTTCATCGTTCAACGCATAGTGATCCGCCACGCCGCTGGTGCGACAGTGAACATCCGCGCCGCCCAGATCCTCGGCGCTGACTTCCTCTCCCGTCGCAGCCTTCACAAGCGGCGGGCCGCCGAGAAAGATCGTCCCCTGGTTTCGGACGATCACCGTCTCGTCGCTCATCGCGGGAACATACGCCCCACCCGCGGTGCACGACCCCATGACGACGGCGATCTGCGGAATACCGAGCGCCGACATTTGCGCCTGGTTGTAGAAGATGCGCCCGAAATGGTCGCGATCGGGGAAGACCTCGTCCTGCATCGGCAGAAACGCGCCGCCCGAATCGACCAGGTAAATGCACGGCAGGTGATTCTCGCGAGCGATCTCCTGCGCCCGCAGGTGCTTCTTCACCGTCATCGGGTAATAGGTGCCGCCCTTCACAGTCGCATCGTTCGCGACGATGACACACTCGCGACCCTGCACGCGGCCGATACCGCTGACCATGCCGGCCGACGGCGCGCCGTTGTCGTACAGGTCGTTGGCGGCGAGCGGACTCAATTCAAGAAAGGGGCTGTCCTGATCGATCAGCCGGTCGATGCGATCGCGCGCGACGAGCTTGCCGCGACCGCGATGCTTGGCGACCGCCGCCTCGCCGCCCCCCTGCTTCACGACGGCGACGCGACGACGCAGGTCTTTGACGAGCCCCGCCATGTGGTCAGTGTTTTCCTTGAAGACCGGATCGGAACTGCTCAGCTTGCTATGCAGGACGTCCATCGGCGCGTGTACCCTCCGCGTGGTGAATTTTCAGGCGTGAGTTTAACTGCTTCACGTGCAAGGACTACCGCGCGGGCCGGTCATCGAAACGTGCCGGATCGATGAGCAACTCTTGTGATATCACCCAACCCGTGATTCGGCGATTGATTCGCCCTCGCAAGATCGATCCGAGTTGGCCCGGCGTGTCGCGAGCGGGTAACATGATTCGTCAGACGGAGGGAAACTGGGGATTAATGAATCCCCCTTCCGCTAATCGGGCACCCTTGAAGGAGATACCCATGTTAGGCACGAATGCGACCCGCTGGTCGGCCATCGCCGCCGCTATCGCCCTGGCGTTCACCCTGACCCCGCCGGTTTTCGCCGGCGACGACCTCGCCACGCTTGTTCCAGACGATGTGCTGCTCTTTTTCGGCCACGCCGGGCAGAAGGCCTGCGACAAAATGTCGAAGGGCACGGCCTGGGGCGACCTTCGCGACGAGCCTGAGGTGAAGCGCTTTGAAGAGGCCATCTTCACGGTGATTGATCAGGCAATCCAGAAAGGCGCCGAAGAAGAAAAGCTCGGGCCGGTCTATCGGGATGCAAAGCGACTCGCGAAGGCATTTTACACATTTCCGACGGCGCTGGCGGTCTATTCGTTTGAGATGGGAAAGGCGGGGCCGGCGCCGGTGGTCAGCGTTGCGGTCTTCTGCCGATGCGGCGCGGAAGAGGCGGACCGGATGGTGAAGACGGTCGACCAGATTTTCCAGCGGCTCGATGCGCCGCCGCCGGAGATTGCTCTCGTCGGGGCGAGTTCACTGACGAAGCTGCCGATGCCTGTCGGCGACGGACTCTATTACGGGAAACTTGAAGACAGCTTTGTTCTGACGGTCGGCGAAAAGGCGGCGAAGGACCTCGCGGCGCGGCTGGGCGGAAAGACCGAGGGGTCGCTGGCGGCTGCCAAGTGTGTGACTCTCGGGCGGAAGCACATCGGCGGCGGAAATGAGACGCGCGCGACGATGGCCTATGTCAACGTCGCCGGCGCCCTTGAAATTACGCGCAGCATGATGCCGATGACGAACGGCGGTGATCCGGAGGCGCTGGCGACGGCCGAAAAGGTGATCACTGGCCTTGGCCTGGATACGCTCGACGGAATGCTCTGGGAGAACCACTATCGCGACGGCGGCTGTGTCTCGGGGCTTTTTCAGTTTACGCCCGACGGCGGGAAGGGACTGTTCGCCGCGAGTGAATCAAAGCTAACGGATGATGACCTGCGCCGCATTCCCCGCAACGTGATCTGGGCAAGCGCGTTCAAGTTTGATCTTGCTGGCGCGTATCGGTCGATTCTCGCTGCTGTAAAGGAGTTTCCGGGCGCGAAAGACAACGTTGATCAGGGCGTCGCGATGGTGGAGGGGATGATCGGCTTTAAGCTCGACGAAGAGTTCCTCGCGCTGCTGGACGATACGTGGGTGGTCTATGATTCCCGCGACGCCGGAGGCCTCTTCTTCACCGGCGTAACACTCTCGATCAAGGTCAAGGACGGCGAACAGTTCGCGTCGCGCGTTGAAACTCTGATCCGCATGGCAGCTGCACAGGCCCCGCGTCAGACGCCGATGGGTGAACTCCGGATCGAAACGCGGACGATTGATCATCGCGAACACAAGATAACTTTCATCAATGTCGGCGGGCTGCCGATGGCGATTTCGCCCGCATGGACGCTTGACGGGGATCATCTGATATTCGGGCTTTATCCGCAGATGGTTACCAGTGCTGGATCGGCTGGCGGCGATCAAGAGCGATGAGGATTCCATTCTGGGACATCCCGACGTAGTAAGGGCGAAAAAAATCATAGGCCAGCCCGAGTCGGCATGGAGCTACGTCGATACGCGATACGGCATCGAGACGTTTTATCCCATCGGACTGATCCTGCTTCAGATGGGCACATCGATGGCACAAGGGCAGGGAATTGACGTCGACGTAACCGCGATCCCATCGCTGCGGACGCTCACGGCGCATACGTTCGGCGAAGTTCGAAGCACGCGACAGGTGGAAGGCGGCTCGCTTGCGATGGCGTTCGGGCCATGGCCGATGGCGTCGAGCCCGGGTTTTTCGCTCAATGCGGCGTCGATCGGTATGGGGGCATCGATTCTGATGCCGGCGCTTTCGCGGGCGCGAGAGCTGTCGAAGCGAACGGTCTGCTCGGCAAATCTTCGCGGAATCGGGCAGGCCCTCTACATTAGCGCGATGGATACGCAGCGTTTTCCAGACTCGATTTCGACCGTGATCAAGGAAAACAACGCGACGAGCAGACAGTTCATTTGTCCAAGCACTGCTGTCGAACTAGGCCAGAGCCCGAGCGATGAGGAACTTGCTTCGTGCTTCATCTACATTTCGGGGCAAACGATCAACGACCCGCCAAACAGTGTACTACTGTATGAGCGACCGGAAAACCATCAATACGAAGGTGCAAATGTTCTCTTTCTCGATGGACACGTGACGTTCATCACGGACCTGGATGAACTCAACAAAATGGTCGAAGAAACCAAGTCGAGAATCGCCGCCAAAAAATGAGGCAGGCGAAGGGCAAAAGGTCGTCTCAATGAGCGCAACAGCATGTCGCTTATTTCTCAAAGATATTGGCCAAGCCGCCCAGCACCGAGCCTTCGCCCTTGCCCATCGAGTAGGTGCCGACGATCCGTCCCGCGAGTCGCGAGAACGGCAGCGACTGAAGCCAGACCGCCCCGGGGCCTCGCAGGCTCGCAAGGAAGATGCCTTCGCCGCCGAAGAGCGATGTCTTGATGCCGCCGGCGCTCGCGATGTCGTAGCTGACCGACGGCTGGAATGCGACGAGGCAACCCGTATCGACGCGCAGATCCTCGCCCGGCGCGAGATCGCGGCGGACAATCGTGCCGCCGGCATGGACAAAGGCGTAACCGTCGCCGCGGAGGCGCTGAAGGATGAACCCTTCGCCGCCGAAGAGCGCGACGCCGATTTTCTTCTGGAATGCGATGTCAATCTGCACGCCGCGAGCCGCGCAGAGGAACGCATTCTTCTGGCAGAGAATCTCGCCGCCCATCTGATCGAGCGGCATCGGCACGATTTTACCGGGATAAGGCGAGGCGAACGCGACCTTTTCGCGCTGGTTGCTCATCGCCCCAAACGTCGTAAGGAAGAGCGATTCGCCGGTGATCATCCGCTTGCCGGCGTCAAACAGCTTGCCCATAAACCCCTGCTGCTTTGAGGGATCGCCGAAGACCGTCTGCATCTGGATGCCCTGCGTCATGTACATCATCGCGCCGGCCTCCGCGATCACGACCTCGTTCGGGTCCAGTGTGATTTCGACGAACTGCATGTCGTCGCCGAATATCTCGTAATCAATCTCGTCCGCGACACGGTTCTTCGGCGCGGGCGGCGGCCCGGCATGGCCGCGAAACGTCTCCGCGATGGAGGCCACATGGCGCGCCTTGGTCCAGTTGGCGACGTTGGGCCCATAGACCAGCGTCTCAAGACCCTGAAGCGTCGGCAGCTTGGCGATGAGTTCGGCGAGCGTCATCGGCCCGACGGGTTCGGTGTTGTTTGCGTAGAACCAACCGTTCTCAGTCGCCATCGCTGCGCTCCTCCATTCGCCGGGCCTGCACCTTCCGAGCAAAACAGACCGGACAATTCGACCGACTATCATCGGATTTCGTATTGCAACGGCGCGCGGAATTATTCCCTCGCAGGCCGTCGCCAACCGCGAATTACAATAGCAGGCGGTACTCGGGACGCAAGTCATCACCTGTGCCGGCCATTGACCTGCGGCGTCGTCGAACTATCGCGCGTTCTGCTCCCAGAGTCCGCAGATGTTCCCCTGGGGATCGATGAACGCACCGATCGCGCCGATGTCGCCGACGGGCGTGCGCGGAATCGCAACGGTCGCGCCGAGTTTCGTTGCGGTCGCGAGCGCGTCCGCAATGCTGGCGACATCGATGTAGTTCATCCAGGGTTGTCGCGGATCCTGGCGCTGCATGATCGCACCGTTGATGCCGGGGCCTTCGGATCCGGTATCGCAAAGCCAGTATTCCGGGCCGGGCAGGTCGACCTTCGAGAAGTTCCAGCCGAAGACCGCGGCGTAGAACTTTGTCAGCGCGGCCGGATCGTTTGCGGGAATCTCGAAGTGCACGACGCGATTGTTCGCCATGATTGGGAGCTCCGTGGCTGTCGGTCCAGATGAGGTTGCGCCTTTCGGTGCGAAGTCACCAACGCAACGATCCCGAAGGCACGAAGGACCTATTCTGGACTTAACAATCGACGATTTCCATCATTAAGCGCCCTTTCAGTGATGGAATCCCGCGATTCGAGGCGAAACGCCCCGGTTCTAAAGTAATTGCCTGCCTGTCGCCCGAACTCCGACGAAAACAGCGAGGATTAGACCCCATCGACGTGTCGACATCGTCGCCCGGCACGCCTCAAATACCATCGTCCGGGTGAGGGATCGTCCTCTGACGCAGGCAAGCCCGGACTCGGAGAATACAGCATGGACTTCGTCAATCTCGGTCGAACAGGCCTGAAGGTGTCACGCATCTGTCTCGGCTGCATGAGCTACGGCGATCCGAATCGCGGAATGCACTCCTGGACGCTGGACGAGGCGGCCTCGCGACCGTTCATTCAACGCGCGCTCGAACTCGGCATCAACTTTTTCGACACCGCGAACATGTACTCGCTGGGATCGAGCGAGGAGATTGTCGGGCGGGCGATTCGCGATTTCACGAAACGCGACGAGATCGTGATCGCGACCAAGGTCTTCTTTCCGCTCAATCCAAACGATCCCAACAGCGGCGGCCTGTCGCGCAAGGCGATCCTGCGCGAGATCGATGCGAGCCTCAAACGTCTCGGCACCGACTATGTCGATCTCTACCAGATTCACCGGCTCGATCCAAACACGCCGATTGAGGAGACGCTTGAAGCGCTGCACGACGTGGTGAAAGCGGGAAAAGCGCGATACCTCGGTGCGTCATCCATGCACGCATGGCAATTCACGCGGCGCTCTATCTGGCGGACCTGCATGGCTGGACGCGGTTTGTCTGCATGCAGCCGCATTACAACATGATCTACCGCGAGGAGGAGCGAGAGATGCTGCCGCTCTGCGCGGCCGAAGGAGTCGGCGTGATCCCCTGGAGCCCGCTGGCGCGCGGGCGGCTGGCGAGGCCGTGGCAAAGCGCAACGACGACACGCACCGAAAACGATCAGTTCGGCAAGGGGCTCTACGGCGCGACGGAGGAAGCGGACCGGCGGATCGTCGACCGCGTATCAGAGATCGCCCAGAGTCGAGGCGTACCGATGGCGCAGGTGGCGCTCGCGTGGATGCTCAGCAAGCGCCCCATCACGGCGCCGATTATCGGTGCGACGAAGCCGCAGCACCTGGACGACGCGGTGAAAGCGCTGGATGTGAAGCTGACGGCAGAGGAGATTGAGAAGTTGGAGGAGTTTTACGTGCCGCATGCGATCGCGGGGTTCAAATAATCACCCTTCATATGGGCAAGAACAAGATTGGTAGTCCTGTGTACCGCATAGCTCCGCATGCCGGTTCATTCGCAAACGAAGATTGATTTAGATTCGGCATCAAGCCGACATGGCCATTGAAAAACACACAATTCTGATGGCGGTCGTCGGTGCGGGGATTCTATTCTTCGTCCTGAGTGTGCTATGGCTTCGTCGCCGGGAACGACGGGCCATCGACCGATTCAATTCACGCACGCCCACTGAAGATGCGGAATTTCTGTCGGAGTTGGAAATTGCCACGGGAACCGAGGAGGCGGTTGGCACTCGGCGCGCGGCGTACGTTCGCCAAAGTTGGGAAAATCGACGCTGCATCGCTGCGGGCAACCGATCGCTTTTACCCGGATTTGGCGGAGCTCCCCCTTTATGACAGTCTCGACATTCTCACAATTGTCCTCGATATGGAACAAGAACTCGGATTGAAATTAGACTCTGAGGATCTCTATGCGGCCTTTGAGCCACTGGGCAGAAAATCATCCCCCACGGTGGGTGAGGTGATTAAGAAGCTGATCGCTCTTGTTGCAGACAACGAACCGCCCTCGAATTGAGATGAAAGGTACTTCCCCGCCGTCCTATCACACATCGGCCGGTCCGCAATGCCGATGCCAAGCCGCCATCGAATCGAATGGCGGCGGGCCCCCAGCCCCTTCCCGATTCCAAATCATCGGTTTTTCTCGAATCGGCCCCTTTTACAGAATATTCCAACGTACAATCTCAACCGATAGAGGATACAGATTCCATAGACCACGATCGCAGGATGAAGGGGCGATAATATGGATGCCGTTCGAAAACCCCCGGTGATCAATCGAAACGCCGCCCAGGCTGCCCCGCGCAGCGGCCGTCGGGAGACGGATTTTGTGTTCGACAAGTCCGCGTCAAAGAGCAGTTTCCCCTGGCTCGGCGTCGGACTGATATTCGGCGCCGTCGGGACCGGACTCTACTTCGGCCACGAATCCAACTCCCTTCTTGGTCAGGGCGCGACGGCCATCATCGGCATGGCCGGTCTTCACGGCCTGTGGCGCGGCGGCTTCCGGAAGATTGTCATGCTGCCCGTGACGATTGCGCTCATGGTGCTCGTGTCGGCCAGACCGAACTTCGCTGAACCCGCCATCAAGTTAATGAACGGCGGACAGCCCAGCACGATTGGCAACTTGATTGCCTGCGGCCTCGCCGTACTGCTCACGATGATCGTGACAACGACGGTCGTTCGAAAGGTTCGCGAAAAGGTCATCCTGAAGCGGCCGATCCTTCGTGGAACGGATCGCTTCACTGGGACATCGATCGGAGCGCTGGAAGGCGGTCTGGTTGTGCTCGCGCTCTGCTGGAGCGCAGCGCTGCTCGGTCCGCAGGCGAGGGAGGTTGCACACCATCCCGATACCGTGGCCGGTTCGCCCAGACACGTGCTCGCGACGACGATCGTTCGGCTCAATGAGGAGATCGACTCAAGCCCGATCCGCGATCTCGTTCGAAATCACAATGTCCTGGCGAAGCTGCCAACCGTTAAGGCGGCGCTCGATGGCAGCGATCAGTTCGGCGCTTTGAACGGCAGCCTTCTGGACCCCGCGAACCGGGAAAAGGCCGCGGAGCTGCTGAAGCAGATTCAGAGCGGAAACTACAGCGAGGAATTGAGCGAAGCCCTGAAGAAGATTCAGAATCAGACGGGCGGCCCGCAGAACTGACGGGCCTGCCCTCCGCTCAGGCGACCGCAACTGCCCCGCTTCATTGCATTCCACTTCGGGCCGCCCTAATCTGACGGCATGTTCAAATCGCTACTCAAAGCAGCCGGCCAGGCGGAGCCGACATCGGTGCAGCTCGAACGCCGCTCCGACGGCCGCGACGGGGCATACGTCCTTCAGATCGGCGACGTCAAAACTGAAATCGAAATTCACGATGAGGGCGACGGCTCGGGCTGGATTCGCATTCACGGAGTGATTCACCGATTCTGCACGGCCGCCTCCGACGGCAAGGCGCAGGTCTGGCTCGACGGAACCGTACACGCCTTTGAAGCGGTTGAGTCCGGGGCGCGGCGGGCGGCGGTGGATGCCGCGGCGGCGGGCCCAGCGGGCAACGCCATCACAGCGCCGATGCCGGGCACCATTCTCAAGCTGCTCGTGAAGCCGGGGGATTCATTTCAGGCGCACCAGGCACTGGTTGTCATGGAATCAATGAAGATGGAGATGACGCTCTCCGCGCCAAGAGACGGCCGCGTAAAGGAAATCTCCTGCGGCGCCGGGGAACTCGTCGAGATGGGAAAAGTTCTGCTGAAGATGGAGCCGATTTAAGATGGCGACGCTTCCGCAGCGCGTAAAGATCGTTGAAGTCGGGCCGCGCGACGGACTTCAAAATGAACCGGAGCCAATCCCGACTGCCACCAAGCTGGCATTCATTCAGAAGCTCGCCGAGGCGGGACTGACGCAAATCGAGGCGACTTCATTCGTCCACCCAAAGGCCATCCCGCAGCTGGCTGATGCGATCGACGTGGCCAAATCGCTTCCAAATGCGCCCAGCTTGTTCTATTCGGCGCTGGTTCCCAATCAGAAAGGGCTGGATCGGGCGATCGAGGCGGGCATCCGGCGAGTCGCGGTTTTCACGGCCGCCTCGGATGAATTCACCCGCAAGAACATCAACATGAGCGTTGACGAATCGATCGGCGTTTTCGAGCCCGTCGTTCGTGCCGCTATTTCCCAGGGCATCAGCGTGCGCGGATATGTTTCGACGGCGTTCGTCTGCCCTTACGCAGGCGAAATCTCACGCGAGCGCGTATTGGATGTTTCTCTAAGACTCCTTTCGATGGGGTGCGATGAGATCGCCATCAGCGATACGATCGGCGCCGCAGCGCCGTGCGATATCGATCAGACTGTCGGCTTTATCGCGGAAAAGATACCGGTTGAGAAAATCGCCCTTCACCTACATGACACCTACGCGACGGCGCTGGCCAATGTGTACGCCGGACTGCGACTGGGTGTCGCCACTTTTGACGCGTCGGCCGGAGGACTGGGCGGCTGTCCGTACGCAAAAGGCGCGGCGGGCAATCTTGCGACAGAGGATCTCGTCTACTTCATGGATCGCATGGGAATCGAGACGGGCGTCGATCTGATCGGCGTGGCGGCGGCATCCAATGTGGTCGCGGCGACACTCGGGCGCGCGCTGCCAAGCAAGCAGTGGAAACGCCTCAAGGCGAACGCGCACTAACACTCAAAAGCCCATCTAGCAGCCCCCCCCAACGAGCCCGGTCGTGCAGCATCCGACGCGCTCCGAACGGAATGAACAGGCACTCAAAGAAAAGAGGTCGCTTCACCGTTCAGCAAAGCGACCTCTTTAGATTATTCGTGGATTCTGCGATCTTCAGCGATTATCGACTCTTGCGGCGAATGATCGCCACAACGCCGAAGGCGAGCAGTGAAAGCGTCGCCGGTTCGGGGATGATCACAAAGGTGCTGTTGATCGTCGCGCGGTCGCCGGGCGACAGCGTGAACGTGTGGTCGATACCGATGTCAATCGCGACGCCCGCAGGACCGGGCAGAAACGCGTAGCTCAACGAATCGCTGTTCGTCACCGGAAACGGGAAGGACGCGGCGAGGGAATAGCCCGGGCCATAGAGCGAATGAACGACCGCGCCATCGACCTTCGCTCGGTAGATTGACGTGCCCGGGGCGGTGCCCAAGGTCGCCAGTCCGCTGATGTCCGCATCGTTAATGCTGATCGCAGAACCGCCGAAGATTGTCGTCGCACCGGCGGCAAATACCGTCGGCATGGGAGATGTTCAGCGTGAAGGTCTGAGTGACCGCCGTATTATTGGTGACGGCGAAGTTACCCGAAATCACCGGATCGGCATCAAAGTGGACCGAATCCCACTGGAACAGACCTGTGGACGGGATCGTCCATTGTCCGTCAGCCGGGTCGTAGGTGGGACCTCCGCTGGTCCCCGTCCAATTCCAAGCGTGGTCGCCGGAAGTCCCATTGTTGTCACTCCATGTCAGGGACATGGACGCCGACGTGAACACATTCGTCTCATCCGCGAGTGCCGTGCCGACATTCGCGCTGATGACGAGTGCAAGTGCGAGTACTGCGCCTGCAATCTTTCGAACCATAGTTACCTTTTCCTCTCCGAATTTCTTCTCTTCCCCCCGACAGCGCTTTTCGCTGAGGGTCATTTGCCTGACACTGCGGCACTCGGGCCGCCTTCCTGTCCAACTGATGCTAAATGTATCCGAGCGGAAGGTCCGATTGCAAGCGAACGGCCCAAAAACCGCTGTTTTTTCAGCGAAAATAGAAGATGTGGAATTTATTAAGATCGCCCGCCAGTGTGCCACTGCACACAAGGAATTGAATCACATTTGGCTTGTCCGTCATCGCGCGGTCGAGTAGTCCGACGTAAAACGATCCGCTCGATGACTCGCCGTCGCACGCAAGTCATCAGCCGCCAGGCCCGTGCAATGCGGCACATCTCCCCAAACCCGCTTATGCGCCGCTGGCCTCAATCCACCCAATGTCGATCAGAAAATAGCGATAACCCGTTAATATTAAAATACTTACATATCCGCCGCTCGGCAAGTAGCCCGATTGGCAGACTGCCCAAGCTAAGAAATCACAAACGCAGGACGAGCCGTGCGAATTAGGCAGCAGGTGCCTGCCACCATTGAATCGGCATCGACTGGGATGAATTCTGGACACCAGTTGCATCAAATCCGCGGGCCGCCCCGAATTGCTTCGCGTACCGATCGGCGGGCAACGAACAAGGAGACCGGCCACCCTGATTTCAACAGTTCGCCTTCCATCGACGGTGTGCGATTCCCCCCGAAAGACTTAAGCGTCCATCACGGCGAGGGGCGGTTCGCAAGAATCCCGTCAGTGCCACGATTGCGACACTCAATCAGCGTCGGCGCTTTTATCCCCGGCATCGGCGCGACCCAGCCAGCCTTTCCGCCGGAAGTAATACAGCATCCCGAGTGAGATGAGTCCCATCAAAACAAGAACGACGGGATAGGCCCACCACTCATGCAGCTCCGGCATATCGTCGAAGTTCATGCCATAGATGCCCGCCAGGAAAGTCAGGGGAATGAAAATGGTGGCGGT
This sequence comes from Planctomycetota bacterium, assembly GCA_016712275.1. Classification (GTDB taxonomy): domain Bacteria; phylum Planctomycetota; class Phycisphaerae; order UBA1845; family UTPLA1; genus JADJRI01. The sequence continues at coordinate 144,425 of JADJRI010000009.1, read as the reverse complement.
GATGGTCAGGACCTTCATTACCTCATTCTGGCGGTTCGCCACGCTGGACAGGTACACGTCCATGAGGCCGCTGACGAGCTCGCGGTAGGTCTCGATCACATCGATGATCTGGATGCAGTGGTCGTAAGCGTCGCGGAGATAAGTCTTCACGGAGTCGCATACGAAGTCCGAATCATCGCGGATGAGCTGATTGATCGCCTCGCGCTGCGGCCAGACCGCTCGCCGAAGCGCCAGCATCTCCCGCTTCACGCGGTGGATCTGCTGGAGCAATTCCGGATAAGGCCTTGCAACGATCTCGTCCTCCAGTTCCTCCAGGTGCTCGCCGAAGTCCTCCATGATCGGGTAGTACCCGTCGATGACAGCGTCGATGACGGCGTAGGCGAGATAGTCCGGCCGGACTTTCGCATGAGTCCCTTGCCGGCACGAATGCGTTCGCGGACGGGGTCAAGCACATCGCCATAGCGCTCCTGGAAAGTAATGAGATAATTCGGTCCAAGAACGAGGCTCACCTGTTCAGTGCGGATGCGGTGCCCTGCCTGCGGCATCACCATCTGTGTGATCCAGAGCAGGTGTTTGCCGTACGTCTCCACCTTGGGCCGCTGCGGCACGTTGATGGCGTCCGCCAGAGCGAGCGGGTGAAGATCGATGAGATTGCCGATCTCGCGCAGGATTTTCTCATCGCCGAATCCCTGCACATCGATCCAGCACATGCTCGGGCTTTCGACGAACGGCTTGAGGTCGGCGATCCGCTGAACATCATGTTCGTGAAGTTCTTCGGGCGAGTAGTCGATCACGTGCACGAACGGCATCGGAGAATCACTGTGAATCGACAGCGTGCCGGGGCTCGCGCCCATCTGCGGGTGACGTTTGCGAAACATGCGGAACTCCGAAAAGCGGCGGACTGCGGCGACTCGGCGCTGGACGCCATCGCACCATGCTAATATCGGCCAATTGCCCCGCCAATCCAGCTGAACGCGCGCCGTGCATGGGGAAGCCGACGATAGATGGACGCGACGCTGGGAAACGACCGGGAAGCACGATCCGCGCCGACGAACGCCGCGACCCGCCCTTCAGCTTGACTGGCGCGACCTGATTTCATAGGCTGCAATTCAGCGCGGGACCGGGCGTTTTAGGGTCCTCTTACGAGGATGTTCGGGGTTACCCCGAGCGAGCCGCTTCGCTGCCGTTCCTGAAGTGTCGCGGTCCGCGACGGTCGCGAGGACCGTCGTCAGCCGCGACGACCGAGCGTTGTAAAACTCCGCCCCGCGCTTGTTTTTCTCTCCACACACCGCGCACCGCTTCGAAAGCGCGCGATCGAGTTTCGGGCCGCCAATCATGCTGGCACTCGCACCAACAACATGGGCTTGCTACGGCATACCACTCGGCGTCTTTCTGAGCGTCGCGATTTTTCTGCGCTATGCATATCGACGCGCTGGGAGCGAAAGCGAAAAATGGGACAGCCTTGGCGGCCGGCGATGGCGGTGCGAACGCAAAGGCGACGGTGTTGGAGAACTCCGAGAGCGGGTCACCCGCGAGCGCGTCTGGCTGCCGGGCTCGAAGCGGCTTCCTCAGAAGCCGTCAAACGCTCAGAAGCTCGGCGATCTCGGAATACCGGTGCTCAAGGACACGGCCGACATCCTGCGCTGGCTGGGCGTAGATTTGAAATCGCTACTCCCGTTGGCGAATCCGGAACGCCGTGTCCGCCCCGGCAAATCTAACTACGTCGAATGGACGGTGAAGAAGCGCCGCGCAGGCCTTCGCGTGATTTGCAGTCCGAAGCCTCGCCTGAAGGCGATTCAGCGCAAGATCAAAGCGGAGATACTCGATCGCGCGCCGGTTCACATGGCCGCCCATGGCTTCGTTCGTACGCGGTCGATCGCCACCAACGCGGCCGGCCATGTCGGGCGGAAGCTCGTCGTGAATCTTGATCTAAGGAACTTCTTCGAGCACATTCGCATTCAGCAGGTCTATGGCGTCTTTCGCCACCTTGGATACGGCAGCGAAGTCTCTCGCTGGCTCGCACGGCTCTGTACGCACGCGCCGCAGCTGGGCGAGGCGAGTCGCGGGCTTGACGGTCAATGGGAAATGCAGCGGATTCGCAGACATGCGGTGCAGGGCGCGCCGACGAGTCCCGCACTCGCGAATCTCGCCTGCCTTCGACTCGACCGTCGGCTGACTGGCCTCGCGAAGAAGTTCGACGCCGAATACACCCGATATGCCGACGATCTGACATTCTCAGGCGATGAACGTTTCAAACGCGGCATGAAGCGATTCCTGGACCACCTTCACATGATCATTCGGCTTGAAGGCTTCTCTGAAAACTATGTGAAGCGCCGATTCATGCGATCCGGCCAGCGGCAGCAGGTGACGGGCGTCGTGGTGAACCAACGAGTGAACGTGGCGCGCGACGAATATGACCGGCTCAAGGCGATCATCCACAACGCGCGAAAGACCGGGCTCGACGCACAGAACCGCGACCACCGGCCGGACTTCCGGGCCTACCTGCTGGGCCGGGCGGCGCATGTGGCGCAGCTGAATCCGGAGCGGGGGCGAAAATTAGTTGAGGCAATTCGGGCCGTCTCTTAGACAGGCTCTCGGGATTAGAAAGCGATCAACTCATGGAGCCTGCGTCGAATCTCACCGCATCAACGGGCGCATCTGGAACGACAGGCGTTCGAATCGTCTATCAGCTCGATGCCGACTCGCTACTCGCAGGAGCGCAAGTCCTGTCGGAGATCGATCCGCGCATCCGGGAACAGATCGGCCGGGCACGAAAGTACCTGATTCTAGTGCCGCTCGTCGGGCTCGGTCTCGCGTACAAGGAGGGTTGGTTCGCGATTCTCATCTGCGGTCTTATCTTTGTGTACTTTCTTCTCACACTGTCCGGCTCGATTCGCAAGGACTACGTAAAACGACTTAAATCGGCAATTGAACAGGGGGCGATTCCCAACCTCGGGCGGCCGACGGAAATGGTCGTCGATGCCGTCGGCGTGACAACAATGACCGCCAACGAGACGTTGCGCTATCCCTGGGATGAAATCAAGGAGATCGTTGAGAAAGGCAATTGCCTTTTTGTGTTCACCGCAAACACCGGAGCGATCATTCTTCCTCAGGCGGCTATCGTGGAGGGATCGTTTGATTCGTGCCTTGATATGATCAAGACCCACCACCGCCTCCAGACAGTTGAAGTGGGCGGCACATTCGAGAATGCGCGTTTTCGTGCGGATCAGAATCGGGCGAAGGTCCGACGGGGCAGAATCGTGCGGGCCTTCGCAGGGGGACTGGCAGCCGCGTTCCTTGCATCGCCGGGATTGCACGGCTTCGCGCAAATGCTCATGCCAAGAATTGTGGACTCGGAAGCATACCCATTTTTCGCCCCGATCGCTCCCGCTGCGATCGGCGTCGCGATTGCGTTGTGGGTCGCTTCAAAAGTCAGCCTGCTGGATTACGAAACCCGTTGCCGCCGGTGTCAGTACGTCCTCAAATCCCTCGTCGAGCCACGATGTCCGGAGTGCGGAGAGCGGATTTAGCAGGCGGGGCCCGGCGTGCCGCCGGGGTCGGCGGGCGTCGTGTTCGAAATCGACGCGGGATTCCGCGCGATGAAGGCTCTCGAATTTCGCACACGAATTCGCGGCACGAATAGTGGTCAGACGACTAGGGAAAGAGCCCGAGATTCGACTCTTGATATATTGAGAACGTCGCCATTCTCCCGTAGCGCCTTCGGAAGTCTACCCGCCGCCCGCGAAGTTCCCCCTCCGTTCAAGAAAGCGCTGGTCGCCAACGACCCGGGTCGCGGCAGCATGTGAAATTCGCGTTTCGTTGTTGTATGATCTACAAAGGCAGGACAGTTCGTCCCCGCGAGTCAGCGACAGGAGGCACACGAGCCATGGGCCGATCACTCACCTTACCGCTCTGTGCAGTCCTCTTGATTCCACTTGCTTCCGCCGGATGCTTGAGCGAGCAGAAAGCTCATCCTCCGGTCGCGACGGGCGACGCTCCAGTCTCGTCTCTGTATGACGATGCAAAAGCCGGTGACCGAAGAGCCATTCGCCAGCTGGAAGATCTTCTGACAACCAGCCAGCTTTCATTCGATGAGTCACAGGCGCTGCTCTTGCTCGCTCTCGAAAAACAAGTGGATCAACCCACTGACGCCCCTGTAACGAGGGGCTGGATTGCGCTCCTTGAATCAGCGGACGTCAGCAATCAGCTTCCGCCAGGACCTGCAGGCTCGATATTACGACCAGATCATCACACCGGGAGCGTTCCGGTGCGACTCGGAAATCAGAACAAATGACGCCTTGCGGGTCTCGGTCGAATTTGAGAAACCGCGCGCTGATCGCGGCCTCGAAGTCTGCAACGTCGGCGCCTCGGCATCCGTCGAGTCACTCAATCAACCCTTAAATGTGAGGGGTCTGAACTATCAGTTCAAATCGGGTTCCGGGGCAGGGAAAGGGACTTATCTTGTCGACGTCGCGCTGAATCCTGGGAACTATGAGTTCAATTTCGAAACGAGATTTGAACTCGTCAGGCATGGCAAGTATGTGAAAACGGTCAAAGTTGCCAATCAGAAGCGCATTATCGTTACGGGCCATGGAGAAATGGGCTGAGCGTTGGCATGAAGTGCAAGAGGACAAGAAGAGGAAATTCTAAAATCTCAAAAACTCAGAATGTCCCGATTACTGCGGAAGTTGAATAAACTATGACTCGCAACTTCATAGCGGTGGCCGAGGACTTGTCCTATTGCTCGTGGTATTCAAGGCGACTGGCGGAACTGCTGGGGTGGACGCTGGAGCGGTCACAGAGATGGTTCCTGCGGTGGTACGATGGGCCCGAATATGTGATTGGTTTCAATGAGGTTACGATCACACTGGGTGGAGTGCTGAACGGAGTTCTTGTCCGAATGACGGGCCGTGAGTACGACGATGAATTCAAGACCCGGCTTGGGCAGGTCGAATACATTATTTTTTCCAATCGAACTTCTTGTCATGACCCGCTCCCTTTTCGAGTAGACGCAGTCATCGAAAACGAGGGTCTGATCGCGGCACAAGCTTTGGTACGGAATCTCTGTGAAGCCGAATTGGGCAAGCCCGGCCTGAGCAGATTCGCGGCGAGAGCATTCCTCGAACTTGACAATCCTGCGCGAGGCGACATGTGGCGCTGGCCTACACGCTGGATCTGAGTCACGATCGTTTCGATTGGCAGACTGCCAGGACTGAGATCTCATCCCTGGCTGGGGTTTCGCTCCCCGAGCCGCGGGACTGGACGAACGATCCGCTCCCCGGACCATCGGTGCTGGCTTACATGCGTCAAGGGCTCGCGAACAACGTTGATGAAATCAAGCCGAGCTTTCCCTGGATTGTAGACTACATCGCTGCGCTCGATGTTTGCATAAATAGCGGTGAAGGGTGGATCGACCTGTTCGAGCCACCAATCTCGGAGCGTCCTGCAGGAGCGTGACTGTGGAATAGTCGTAGTCGGGGTCTGTTTTTCTACCGACCTACCAATTCTGAAATTGGGCCTTATGCCAGTCGTGAGGCATCGGCTCCGCGAGGATGCGATGCTGACTTCCGATGCCAGTCGCGCAGAATCAGGATGTCGCCATGCTTATGCGCATATCCTCACGTGACATGGAGCATCACGATCAGGCTCATGTCCGTTAATGTCACCCCTTCTCAAAATGAAACGCATCGCCGCCGTTCGTTGACACAGTGATCCCATCTCCCGCCGCGAACTCACCCGCCAGGATGCGCCGCGCCAGCGGATTCTCGATCTCCTGCTGGATCAGCCGCTTCAAAGGCCGCGCGCCGTACGCCGGGTCATACCCGTCGCGGGCGAGTTTGTCCTTCGCGGGCTGGGTAATCGTCAGCGTCATATCGCGGGACGCGAGTCTTCGCCGCAGGTAATCCGTCTGAACATCCACGATGCGAACAAGGTCCTCGCGCGACAGGCGATGGAAAATGATCGTCTCATCGATGCGATTCAAAAACTCGGGCCGGAAGTGCCTCTTCAGTTCTTCGCGAACCGCCATTTCGATCTCGATATCCGCCGGCTCACTGCGGCCGGCTCCCGCGGAATCATCACTCGAACCCGACAGTCGCGCGATGTGCTCGCTGCCGATGTTGCTCGTCATCGCGATGATCGTGTTGCGAAAGTCCACGGTCCGCCCGTGACCGTCCGTCAGTCGGCCATCGTCGAGCACCTGCAGGAGCACGTTGAACACATCGCGATGCGCCTTCTCAACCTCGTCGAGCAGGATCACGCAGTACGGCCGTCGATGAACCGCCTCGGTCAGGCGCCCGCCCTCCTCGTAGCCGACATATCCCGGCGGCGCGCCGATCAGCCGCGCGACGCTATGCTGCTCCATGAATTCGCTCATGTCGATGCGCACAAACGCCGCCTCGTCGTCGAACAGAAACTGCGCCAGCGCCTTGCAGAGTTCGGTCTTGCCGACGCCGGTCGGACCGAGAAAGAGAAACGATCCGATCGGCCGGTTGGGGTCGCCGAGTCCCGCGCGTGATCGGCGCACCGCGTCCGACACAGCCCGGACCGCTTCGGCCTGGCCGATGACGCGCTCGTGCAGCCGGTCTTCCATCTTGAGAAGCTTTTCCTTCTCCCCTTCCAGCATTCGGGCGACAGGCACGCCGGTCCATTTGCTGACGATTTCAGCGATCTCCTCGGCCGTAACTTCTTCGCGCAGAAGTCCGCCCCCCTTTTCGTGAAGCTCAGCAAGTTTGTGCTCGCGGTCGACGAGTTGCCGCTGAAGGTCGGGGATTTCACCCTTCTCAATCTGCGCAGCGGTTCCCCAGTCGTACTTGCGCCGCGCCTCCTCCAGCGCGAGGTGCTTCGCCTCGATCTGCTCCCGGATCTGCTTGATCGCGAGGATGGCGTTCTTTTCGTTTTCCCACTTCGCGGTGAGCGCCGCATCCTCCGACTTAAGGTCGGCCAGGTCCTTCTCAGTCTGCTTGAGCTGTTTGCGACTTGCGTCGTCGCGCTCCTTCTTCAGCGCTTCCCGCTCGATTTCCAGTTGTGCCAGGCGACGGCGCAGCACATCCAGTTCCGCCGGCATGGGTCGTTTTCAATCCGTAGTCGTGAGGCCGCCTCATCGATCAGGTCGATCGCCTTGTCAGGAAGCTGTCGCCCGCTGATGTAGCGATGCGACAGCGTGGCGGCCGCGACGAGCGCACTGTCCTGAATGCGCACGCCGTGGTGCGCGTCGTAGCGCGGCTTGAGGCCGCGAAGAATTGCGATGGTGTCCTCCACAGTCGGCTCGCCGACATACACCGTCTGAAAGCGCCGTTCGAGCGCGCTTGTCCTTTCGATGTGCTGGCGGTACTCCTCCAGCGTGGTCGCGCCGATGCAGCGCAGTTCGCCGCGCGCCAGTGCGGGCTTCAGCAGATTGCCTGCGTCAACGGCCCCTTCGGCGCGTCCTGCCCCCACGACGGTGTGAAGTTCATCGATGAAGAGAATTACCTGCCCGGCCGACTCGACGACCTCGCGCACCACCGCCTTGAGCCGTTCCTCGAATTCGCCGCGATACTTCGCCCCGGCGATCAGCGCGCCCATGTCGAGCGCCACCACGCGCTTGTTCTTCAGCGCCTCGGGAACATCCCCATCAAGAATGCGGCTGGGCAAGCCCCTCAACGATGGCGGTCTTGCCGACGCCCGGCTCGCCGATGAGCACGGGATTATTTTTTGTTCGCCGGGCGAGCACCTGCATGACACGGCGCACCTCGTCGTCACGGCCGATGACGGGATCCAGCTTGCCCTGCCTCGCCAGCGCGACGAAGATCCTTGCCGTATCGTTCGAGCGACTGAAACGTGTCCTCCGGATTCTGCGAGGTGACCGTCGCGCCGCCGCGAAGCTGCTTGAGCGCCTCTTGAAGCGCCTCCTTGCGGCCGCCGCTGACGGAGAGAATTTCCTTCGCGTCGCTCGCCACGTCCGCGAGCGCGAGGATCAGATGCTCGACGGAGATGTACTGGTCTTTCATCTTGCCCGCCAGGGCTTCCGCGTCCTGCAGGACCTGCTGAAATGCCCGGGACATCGACGCGGACGAACCGCTGACCTTGGGAAGTCGGCTCAGGTCCGCTTCGAGCAGACTTCGAATTTGCGGCACCGACGCACCGGCCTTCTGAAGCAGCGGGACCGCCAGCGAATCGTCACTCTCGCCACCCTGCGAGTTCAGCGCCCGCGTCGGGTTGACGAGCGCGGACAGGAGATGAACCGGGGAGATTTCGGCATGGTTCAGTTGCTGAGCCAGACGCTCCGCGTTTTGAAGTGCTTCGAGGGAACGGACAGTCAATCGTTCGGCATTCATGTCGTTCGTTCGGCTTCCTTTCTGGCGCAGGGTGTCATCGCCTGGCGAAACCCGTCGCGCGGAAACCCCTCTTGCACATCCTGTTCCATTTTAGAACCGGAATCGTTACTTGTTTGAAAATAACGGGTTACGGTATGCTGAATTCGACACGGTGTCACATTGGCAGCAACTTCTGGCAGCGGAACCGCCGAAACGTGAACCCCATGGGACCGAGGCATGCCCTTCCTGGACCCCAGCCATTCTAAGGGGCCGGCAATGCCGAATGTTCGACGATCAATCCATCACCGAGTCATAATCACGCCGGTCGTTGATCGCCGGGCGGCTCGCTCACGTTTCGCATGCTAATTGGCCGAAAGAGATTCATGCACGGGGGACGAGCGCATGTCTTGCGCAGTATTGAATCATCGAAATACCGAACCCAACGATTCACAGGCGCGAATGAACACAACTCAAGCGCAGGCTGAATTCGCGTTTACCTCCGGCGCAGCGGACCGCAGGGATGGAGACGGCCGCTGAAAAGTCATACAATGAAGGGGCACCGCGAATGCGGTCGAAGGATCGATCGCCGGCCCTTCCGCCAACAGGAGGTGTGGTCCATGTCCGCTGCCACTCGAAAAACAGTCTATTCGCGCGCAAGTCGCGCGCTGTGCTTGATGATCGCGTTAGTTTCGGTTTCGTCCGTACGCGTGCACGCCGAGCCCGCGCCGCGCTCGATTCATCGAGCCGTGCGCGACGACGACAACGATAACCTTCGAAAGTGGCTGGCGAAGGACATGGCGCTGCTGAACGCGCGCGATGCCGACGGCATGACGCCGCTTCACATCTCCATCTGCAAGAACCGGCTCGGGCCGTTCAGCTTCCTGCTCGCCAGCGGCGCGAACGTGAATCTCGTCACCGGGCCCTCGCGCATGAAGATCGACCGCGATGACGGCACCGTCGCCTTCCGCGAGGAACGTGGCCAGTGGGCGCCGCTTCACCTCGCCGCCTACGCCAACCGGCTGGAAATGGTGAAGCGCTGATCGGCAAGCGCAAAGGTAGATCCGAGAAACGACCTCGGCGAGACGCCGCTCTACCTCGCCGCACAGGAGGGTCACCTCTCCATCGTCCGCGCGCTGCTCGCCCATGGTGCGGATGTCAACGCGAAGTCATCGAAGTCCGGATGGAACCCGATGGAGGCGGCCGTCTTCGCGGGCTACATCGAGACGGGAACCATGCTCCAGGCGAATGGCGGTGAATTAACCGTGCTCTCCGCCGCCGGCCTGGGATTGATCACTGAAACAACGACGTTCCTGCACAAAGACCCGACGCTGCTGAACGGAAATGGCAGCGCACTCAAAGCACCGCTTTTCTGGGCGGCGATGAACGGCCAGACCAGCGTCGCGCGGTTGCTGATAGATCAGGGCGCTGATATCGAAGTAAAGGACACCCAGATGCGTACGCCGATCATGATCGCATCGATCACCGGCGCCACCAACGTCGTCCAGTTGCTCTGCAACAAGGGCGCCCGGGTCAATGAATTCGATCGGCGCGGCATGACGGCGCTGCATTACGCCGCCGAGTTCGGTCGCGTCGGCGTGGCCGAAACACTGCTGACGCACGGCGCAAGGACCGATCGAAAATCAATCCGTGGCCTGACGCCGATCGATCTCGCGCGCGAGAAGGAGCAAATCCAGATTGTGGAGCTCTTCGACCGTCGTATGGATGAATCGAACGAAGCGAAGGCAAAGCCGAGCCAGCCGGACCGGGGCGCCAGCGGCCGGTTGACGCGCGGGAACTGATCACCCGGAAATTGCGGTGAAACGATAAACGCCGCACGGCAGGAATCTCTTCCTCCCGTGCGGCGATTTATTTGGTACATGCCGTTCTGGAATTGCCGGCGCGACTCGAAGGAAGAACCCCACATCCCCGACAAACCGCAGTTCAGCCGATGACGCAGTCACGCCGTGACTCGGAAGGCGTCACCATTCAACGCCCATCATGAGGCAGTTCAGTCCGCTGCCGATGCCGCAGAACGCGACGCGCTGCCCCTTTTCAAGAAACCCCCGTTCTTCCGCAATCGCAGCGGTGATCGGCAGGCTCACGGTGCCGATGTTCCCGAGGAATTCATACGTCACGAAATCCCGCTCAAGCGGCACGCCGATCAATTTCATCACCGTCTCGCGATGCGGCGCCCACCTGATGGCAGATCGTGCGATCAATCGATTCGCTGTTCCATCCCGTCCCTTCGAGAAAACTGGAACCAGGTTTCGCGGCCCAGATCAACGCCATGCTCCAGAACTTTCGCGGCGTCCGTCAACATGCGCGTCGGCAAGGGATCAGGTCCGCTCGTGGCGGGCCACCATCGGCAAAGCTCGTGATGCTTCGCGCGACTTCGAAGTGCCCCGCCAACCAGGCGATGGCCCTGCGGCGCAAGCGACTGGTGACAGACCATCACGCCGATCGCTCCGCTGCCGCCGGTGAGCGTCGCCAGTTTGAGGCGAAGCGTTTCCATGTCGCGAAGCCGAAGCATTTCGTCAATCGTGAGATCGACGATCTCGCGAGCACTCTCGCATGAGACCACGAGCCCCGCACGAATCTGGCCGAGCTCAATCGCATTCGCCACCTGCATGATTCCGTTCATCACGCCGAGGCATGCGTTCGACACGTCGAAAATCTGGGCGTGCCCCCCGAGCCCCAGTGCGTCGGCCACGGCACAGGCGATGGCCGGCTCAAGAATGTCGCGGCAGACGCCGGCGTAAATCACCATTCCGATGTCGTCCGCCTTAAGCTGGGAGGCCTCCAATGCCTTCCGCCCCGCCCGCGACGCCCCCTCCGCCATCGACATCCCGCGGTTCCAGTAGCGCCGCTCGCGTACGCCCGTCCACGCTTCGAGCTGCCCCGGCTGAATGCGAAGCTGCTGGTAAACCGGTGCGAGCCGATCCTCCAGCGCGCGCGAGGTCACGACGTTGGGCGGCAATTCGTAGCCGAAGGATTCGATTACAACGTTCTCGTAACGCATGGTCGAGGAATGATAGCATTGTCAAGCGGTCGGACAAAGTGATCCGGCAATTGGAAGCGGACGCACCCGCCGATCGCCGAATCGTTGCGACGCCGTAATCGGCGAATGCGATGCCCACCCCACCCAGCTTGCCGCGCTGCCCGACTTAGTGTATTTTCTACACTATGATCGAACCGGAGACGCTGGCATGACAACCCCCGCTGACATCTACAGGCAACCGCTCGCATTGCTGACGGACCTGTACCAACTCACGATGGCCTACGGCTACTGGAAATCCGGCGTCAGCGATCGCGAGGCGGTCTTCACGCATACCTTCCGTAAAAACCCGTTCGGCGGCGGCTTCACCGTCGCCGGCGGGCTCGGCTATCTCGTCGGTTTCCTGGAGCAATTCCGGTTCAGCACCCAGGACCTCGACTACCTCGCCACCCTTCGCGGAAACGACGACAAACCGCTCTTCGAAGAGGGATTCTTGAACTGCCTCAGCGAACTTCGCATGACATGCGACATCGACGCCATTCCCGAAGGGACGGTCGTCTTTCCCCACGAACCGCTCGTGCGCGTCCGCGGCCCGGTCATCGAGGGGCAAATACTTGAGACGCCGATTCTCAACATCATTAACTTCCAGACGCTGATCGCCACCAAGGCGGGCGCGTCTGCATGGCTGCAAAGGGCGAACCCGTCCTCGAATTCGGCCTGCGTCGCGCCCATGGCATCGACGGCGCGCTGGCCGCGAGCCGCGCAGCCTATATCGGCGGCTGTGCGGGAACGTCGAACGTCCTCGCAGGCAAACTCTTCGGCATTCCCGTCCGCGGAACCCATGCCCACAGCTGGGTCATGAGCTTTGATACCGAATTGGAAGCCTTCGAAGCCTACGCCGACGCCATGCCCAACAACTGCGTCTTCCTCGTCGACACCTACGACACGCTCGAGGGCGTTCGCCATGCCGTCCAGATCGGCAGACACCTTCGCGAGCGCGGCCACGAGATGGCGGGAATTCGCCTCGATTCCGGTGACCTGGCGTATCTCAGCATCGAAGCCCGGAAGATTCTCGACGCCGCGGGCTTTGAGAAAACCGCCATCGTCGCCAGCAACGATCTCGACGAGCGCATCATCGAAAGCTTAAAGGACCAGGGCGCCACGATCGCCGTCTGGGGCGTCGGCACGAAGCTGGTGACCGGCCACGATCAATCCGCACTGGGCGGCGTCTATAAAATGACCGCGATTCGTAAACCGGGCGAAAAGTGGCGCTATACGCTCAAGCTCAGCGAGCAGACGCTGAAGATTTCGACGCCCGGAATTCTCCAGGTGCGGCGCTACCGATCCGACGGACATTTCACCGGCGACGCGGTCTATGACATCAATGCGGACCTCTCCACAGGCTGCACAATCGTCGACCCGCTCGATCCGACGCGACGAAAACACATGTCGCCAAGGACCGAGAGCACCGACCTCCTGGAGCCGATCTTCCGCGGCGGCAAGAAAATTCATGTCACACCCAGTTTGGAGAGCTCACGCAGTCGGACGCATGAGCAACTGGCCGCCCTTCATCCCGGCATCCGCCGTTTCACCTATCCGCATGAATACCCCGTCGGTCTGGAAATGAGCCTTCACGAACTCAAACCCGCCTCATCCTTGAGGCCCGAAATCAGAAGACGGCGACATGAAAAAAAACAAGTATTGCTATGAATATCCCCGGCCGAGCGTGGTGGTGGACTGCGTCGTCTTCGGCCTGGACGACGATCTGTTGAAAGTGCTGCTGATCCGTCGCGACCGCGATCCATTCGCAGGCCGCTGGGCGTTGCCCGGCGGTTTCGTCGACATGGATGAACCGCTCGAATCCGCAGCGCTCCGCGAGTTGAAGGAAGAGACCGGCGTCGGCGATCTCTTTCTAGAACAGCTCTATACCTTTGGTGATCCGCACCGCGACCCGCGCGGCCGTGTCATTTCAGTGGCCTATTACGCACTGGTCAAGCTGTCCGACCACAAGCCCGTTGCGGCGGACGACGCACGGGATGCCGAATGGGTCGACGTCAAACAGGCCACGAAGCTGGCCTTCGATCACGACACAGTCTTAAAGACTGCACTGGACCGATTGCGGGCCAAGGTACGGTATCAACCGATCGGTTTCGAACTTCTGCCGGCGAAGTTCACGCTGACCCAGCTTCAGTCGCTCTATGAGACAATCTTAGGGCAGCCCATCGACAAGCGGAATTTTCGCCGAAAAATCCTGGCGATGAGCCTGCTGACGGAGTTGCCGGAAACACAGCAGCAGGTCGCGCACCGCGCCGCGCGACTGTATCGATTTGATCGCCAGCGATACCGGCAGCTGGTCAAGGCCGGTTTCAATTTCGAGGTGTGAGCAAATTGATATGGATGCCCTGATTCTCGTCGATCTTCAATACGATTTCATGCCGGGCGGCGCACTGGCGGTGCGGGATGGTGATTCAGTTGTATCGGTCGCCAACAGGTTAATGAGCGCATTCGATGTGATTGTCGCGACGCAGGACTGGCACCCGGCGGATCATGCGAGCTTTGCCGCGAATCACCCAGGCCATGAGATCGGAGAAATGATCACTCTCGACGGGCGAGAGCAAATTCTCTGGCCCCTTCACTGCGTTCAAAATACGCGCGGCGCTGAACTCCATCAAGCACTGGATGCGACCCCAATCACGAAGGTCATTCACAAAGGAATGAACCCTCGAATCGACAGCTACAGCGGGTTCTTCGACAACGCCCGGGCGCAGGAAACGGGTCTCGACAGGGAATTGAAATCGCGAGGTGTCAAGGTTTTGACAGTCCTCGGACTGGCGACGGACTACTGCGTCAAGTTTACTGTGCTGGACGCACTCTCGCTGGGATACAACGTCAGGCTCGTCATCGATGGATGCCGGGGCGTCGATTTGCGGGAAGGCGATGTCGATCGCGCGATCTCAACGATGCAGTCAAACGGCGCACAGGTGGAAACCAGCGAGCAGATCATGAAATCCATCGTTAATCAATGACAAGTGGGCGGAATCAGCGCCCCGCAAACGAAAAACGCCCCGCATGCCGGGCGGCGTGCGGGGCGTTTTCGGCTCGATCGATTGCATGGAGCGTTCAATCGAACGTGGGTTAGGTGGAGTGGGGTTTGTCGCTCGCGGCCGGTTCACCTCATCGCGGGCCGCGTTGCATATTGTTCGCCCGCCTTAATGGCGCCGCGAGTCAGTTGCGCACCGCCTGGTATCGCTCAAACAGGTCGGGGCGATCGTTCTTCATCTGATCGACGCTGCTGAACTTCTCGACGAGTTCCGTGCCATCGACGCGGGTCGTCACGCGAACCGAGCCGTCGTCCTGAACTTCGAAGCTCGTGGTCGCCTTACGCACGACCGTCGCGGAGGCCGCCGGTGCGCCGGCCGCGCCCGGAGCCGCTCGAAGCTGAATCCGAAGGTCCTGGGCGTTCTTCTGCATTTCTTCGACCTGCTTCTGAAACTTCTCGATGGTCGCCTGCATGTCCTTGTCGTTGAAATCGAACTTGAAGGTCGACATGTCAGGTCCCATGTTTCCCATTCCCGGGAATGCACGGTTCATTCGGAAATTGAAGAAGCCGTCGCCGCCCATGCCTTCCTTGTACATCTTGAAGGCGTCAGGGTCGCCGGCCTCAAAGGCGGCCTCATCATCGAAAGTCTCAACCTTGGTGCTGTTGTCCGCGCCGTTCTTTTCGACGCGCGTCACCGTGATCTTGCCGTTGTCATCCTTTTCAATCCGCACCTCATTGCCCTGATCGACATGGATCTGCATCTGGTTCATGTGATCCGGCGCCGCGTTTTGCCAGAAATACTGGAGATTGCCGGGGCCCATGTTCGGCATCTGGCTGAAGAGGTCCTTCATATCATCAATCTGACCCAGGTCCTTGAACTGCCAGTTGCCCTGCGGGTCCTTCTCGAACATGCCGCCGCGCTGGAACATCTGACCGCCGGCGAGCGGCTCCTCCTCAACTTCATATTTGTACTTGATCGACGCCGCATCCTCCGGCCGCGTTCCGACCACCACGCGATTGTTCATCGGCGAGCCGCCGCGAATAAGGCCGAATTGATGCGTCTCGTTCGGCGCAAAGCTGCGGACCATGTCGAGAAATTCGCCCATTTCACCCGACACCGCGTTACCGTCGATGTTGGTGATGACGTCGTATTGCTGAAGCCCCGCCACATCCGCGGGCGAGCCTGTCGCAACATTGAGAACCATCTGGCCGGCGCCGTTCTCCAGTTTCAGATGCGACGCGAGCGGCTTGGGAACCGGGCCAAACTGCACGCCAAGCCACGGTCCTCCGGCTTCAATATTCTTCGCGGTGGGAGCGCCATTCGCGCCACCCTTGTTGAGCACCACCACGCGGGGCTGCCCGTTGACGGCCTGCCCCGGCGCAAGTTTCACGATCGTCCGATTGGAACCGGGGCTGTCTGCGCCGTTCTGCCCGCCGGTATCATCCCCCACCGGTGCAGCAGTCACACCGGCCAATCCCACCGCCACCGAAGTCAAAAACGTTGCAACAAAATGCCTGGGGTTCATGTCATAACTCCTTTTTTGAGATTCACCGCGATCGCGGGATGGGACCGGCCGACGATCGCTCCTCATACTTTCTTCCTAGAAATCGCTCGACACCGGAACACGCTTCGTTGACTCGGTCTGTCGCTCGATCACGTAAATCACGTTCGGGTTCGTACCTCGAATCCCGATCAAGTCTCGATAGACATTTCCCCACTTTTCCCGCGGCTGATGATCCACATCGCGGTAATCCACCAGATCCGTCGCCACCTTCGGAATTTCAACCGTCTGCCGCCCCGGCGATTCGTTTTCAGCCGCAATGGGCCGCTCCTTGGGCGACGGCGTGTTGATGAACGAGATTGCAACGACCGCGGCAGCCGTCAGAATCGCTCCGGCAGTCCCCACCAGCCACGGCCTGATCTTCCGGCTGAACGGGATGACGGCCGCCTGCAACGCCAACTGCTGACGATGGATCGATTGTGCCGCCAGCTCGCGCCGCATGGCAGACACCGCGAGGGCATCGGTCTTTTCATATTCGCTGAGCAAGCGCCATCGCCTCGGGACTTTCAGCGAGGATCTGGTCCAGACGCGCTCGCTGTGCGACGGTGATCTCACCATCGAGGCTGCGGCAGATCAGCCGCTCAGCCTCTTCGCTCACGTCGTATGGGATGTTGTCTTCAGCTTCGTACATCGTCGTCACCGATCAAACTGTGTTCTGTGCGTCCGACAGCGCGGACCTCAGGAGCCTCCGCGCCCGGACCAGCCTCGTCTCAACCGTATCCACCGGGAGGCCCATCGCTTCGGCAATCTGTGCGTAGCTCCAGTCCTCCAGATGGCGGAGCACAAACGGCTCCCTGTATATCTCCGGCAGGCCGTGAATCGCATCCAAAACCCGCCGGTATTCCTCATTTCCAATCAGGGAACGCACGGGGTCATCCGGTCGGCTGGACGGCGGATCGTCCTCCACCATTCCCGATCGCCGCTTGCGCTCGCGGGCGCCCTTGAGCCCCGCGTCAATCGCGGCGTTGCGCGCCATCCGGAACAGCCAGGGGCGCCAGCGATCGATCTCAACCAGTGTGCCGAGTTGCTGACACAACGTGGACCAGACGTGCTGCGCGACGTCGTCCACCATCATCGGCCGGCCCAGCGTTGCGTAAACGACGTGGCGCACCCAGCCTTCATGCCGGCGAACGAAGGCATCCAAGGCATTTCGGTCACCGCGCTGGGCGGCCGCGATCAAATCGCAATCGCTTGTCTCCTGACTGACGACCATGACTGCGTTCACACCTCTCATAGACGCCCGACTGGCCGGGCTCCTGTCAAACTTATCGCGAGAATGGCTCCGCGAGTTCGAGGAATCCCCAAGAACAAGGGCGAACGGGCGTTAAGCGTGGTGGCGAGAGGAGTTAGGAAGGGAAGTTGATTTCCGGAGCGGCCGGTTTTTCGGCGGGAGGCGTACCGGGGTACCGGAGCTTGGGCAGATAATTCTCGATCCCGCGGCCCTGAAAAACGATCAGGCTGACCGTCATGAGGGTCCAGAGAATCGCCGTAACGAGGAACGGACGGTCATGTATGAGGACGTCGCTGGGGCCGGTCATCTTCCCACTGCTGATGACCATGGCATATCGGAAGATGGCGAAGAACACGAACGGCGTCGTGAAGACAAGGGTATGGGGGGCCGGCGTGTTTGGATCGAGCGTATAGAGCAGAAACGTCATGACCGCCATCGCGCCGGTGACCGCGAGCAAATGGGCGAGGAGTTCGAGGGAATAGAAGGACAACGTGGATCGATGCTTGGCGGCGCGTTCGCCGTTCTCCAGCACCGCAAGCTCGCAGCGGCGCTTTCCGAATCCGAGAAACAGGCAGAGCGTAAACGTACAGACGACCAGCCACGCCGAAACCTGCACCTGAATCGCCTGCGCCCCGGCGAGTGCCCGGAGGACGAAGCCGATCGCAATCAGAATGACATCCAGCAGAACCTGATGTTTGCCCCACAGGGAGTAGAACAAATTGAGCAGCAGGTAGCCGATCGCCGTCAGCGCGAATCCCTGCGGAAGATAGAGGGACGCCGTCACACCGACGGCCGCCAGCACCACCGACTGCACGCCGGCAAACTGGGGTGAGAGTTCGCCGCTGGCGACGGGCCGGAATTTCTTGGTCGGGTGTTCCGCATCCTCGCGGTAGTCGAGCAGATCGTTGAGAGCGTACACGGCAGCCGAAAGAAGGCAGAAAATGCCGAACGCTGCAAGCGCGACGAGAATGGCCTCAAGGGATTCGGGCTTGTCGATCCGCACGCCGAAAACCAGGGCCGCCAGAACGAAGACGTTCTTCACCCATTGCGCGGGACGCATCAGTTTGACGGCGGCGACGATTTTTCTCACTCAGCCCTTATCCTCACAGGGACGCGCGACGAGCGGACAATGTCCTCGAAACCCTCAGGATCGTCAATCGGAACGCCGGCAATCCGGTCATCAGAACCACAACTGTTCTAATACGTAACCGCAACGAATTCGAGCCGCCGCAAACCGAATCGGATCATTTACCCGCCGCGTCCTCATCGGAGGGTTCCGGCTGCTCGACCTGGTCGGTGCGAGGCTTCAGATTGCGCGCATGCAGGCCCGGCGCGACATCCCGACCCGGTCGGAACTTCGCGGGCCTGAACTCTTCGAACCTGAGATTCCGCGTAAACTTGATGCCAAGCTGATAGTGACTGCCGCCGATGTCGCGGCAATGTCGCACCACGCCGCTGATGTGTACTGCCTGCTGGCTTACCGTGCGATAGGTGATGAAGCAGGAAACGCCAGAGAGCATTTTTCGATCGTACTCAGCCGCGATGCCGCCATTGGAGAGATTCACCACCGGACAATTGACGTTTTCGGCACAGCGCGTCGGGTCCTGTGGCGTGAAGCAGACCATGATCCGATCGCAATCATGCCGCGCGGCTTTGCGGCGGATCTGAACCGCGCCCCGCGGCGGGAGCATTTCCCTTGAGCGTCGAAGATACATGACGGATCACCGCCCCAGTGGGTTCGCCGTCATAAAGTGGGATCGGCTCGTCCGACATGATGTCCCCCCTGCCTGAATGCTCCGCACCGGCGTTCGATCCGACGCCGGGCGAAGCAATTCCAGTTCGAGCCGGCCATGGGCGAGCGCACGGCCGGCACTGCTCCGCTATCGGCTCTCCGTGAAGCGTGCTTGGCTTGGAAGCGAATGACGGAGGGTTGCGGGGGCGGAGGACGATTGCCTTCGCCGGCGCGCCGACGGCCCCGGCCGGTCAAAGAAAACGCGACCGAAAAAATTGTGGTTGTAGAATCAAACAGAATGTCGCTCTGAGACAGATTGTGTGTGAAGGGCGAACGTAACCCGGAAACCCGAGCGAAATGACCTACGCACTCAAGCCGACGTCCGACGCCCGAGAGCGGCCTGTGCTTCTGCCCGGCCTCTCGGAACGCGCCGCGATCGAAGACCTGAGGCGACGGCTGGTCCGATACGCCGTGAAGCTGATCTGGAACCGCGACGACGCGGAGGAACTCGTGCAGGAAGCGCTTCAACTGGCCATCGCGAAACAAATCCCCCCCCGCGACAAGCGTTTCGGTCCATGGGCGTTTCGTACGGTCGGCAACCTCTCCTTGAATCTCCGACGCCGATCGAAGCCCGAACCACTCGGCGGCTGGATCGAGCCCACGACCGGGGAATCCCCCGAAGGCCGAATGGAGCGAATCGAGGAATTGGAGCGCGTTCGTACCGCGATTTCGTCACTTCCGGATCAACAGCGGATCGCGATCGTGCTTCGGATGGAACAACAGATGGACTACGCTGACATCGCCGGCATCATGGAATTGAGCGAATCCGCCGTGAGAGGCCACGTTCATCAGGCGCGAAGATCCCTGATCGCCGCCTGCCCGCGCGACGGGCGCCCGATGGGAGGCCGAAAATGACGCCTTGCGAGCAGTATCGGAACCAGCTCGATGCCTGGCTGGACGATGAATTGGATTCCGCCGATGCCGCGGCGCTGGAAAAGCATCTGGCAGCCTGCCCGGCCTGTCGCGACGTCTTTCAATCGCATGGCGCGCTGGCCGGTCGTATCACAGAACTTGCGGAGCTTTCGAATCGCATCGCCGTAAAAACGGCGGGCGCCGATTGAGGAGACTTACCCTGCTCGCTCCTGGCGGACGGCCGCGGCGATTCTGCTCGCCGTCGGCGCGGGGATTGCGGCGTTTTCCAGCCGGTCCCCCAGACACACGATTCAGGTTGTCAAAGCGCCGTCCGCTCATCCCGGCGGCGCGACATCCCTGCCGGGCCCCGTCGCCCCGGTCAGACCGGAGCCTGTTGAACCGACCGTTGAGGTTGGCAACAACCAGATGGCCGTCAGAATGGAGACCAGGAATCCGTCGATCCACATCATCTGGATCTACGATCGCCCGGGAGCGCCGGCGCTCGAAGGCGACGTCACAGATTCCAGGGAGGATCCGCGCGAAGTGGATGAATCACTTAATCTAAATGAGAATCAGGAAACTGATCAAACCCCGCTAAGGAGCCAATACCATGTCACTGCTGATCTTCAGTCTCGCAACGCTCGCGGCGCCGATGTTCTCGGCTCCGACGGGCGATCCCTCGACGGCGCCTGAATTGCCCGCCATCGCGCAGTTCGCACTTCTCGACGATCGTCAGGGACAGCGCGATCCCCGTGCGGAGCAGCCGGCCGGCGGTGGACGCGTGCCCCCGGGCGCATCGGACGGCGCCGCGCAGCGTTCCGCGCAGCCGATGGCGGCGCGCGGGACGGCGGTCGCGACACAGCCTATGGCGGATGATGCGACGATTCGCATTTTCCCGGTGAAACACACGCCGGTCGTAACCGTCGTCGACATATTGAGCCAGCGGTGGGGAGAGATCGCGCGGCCGGATGTTCAAAACAATCGGATTATTTTCGTGGGTCCGGAGAAACTGGTGCCGAAGGTGGCGGAGTTCATCGCCGCACTGGACGTCCCTTCGCAGGGCATCGCCGACGAACACAACGTGGAGCTTGTACTCGTCCAGAACCGCGATCCGCGCGACATTGTGGTCCAGTTGAGCCAGACCAACTTCCGTCAGACCGTGAATTTCTCGGCCGACTCGGCGCGGTCGATGATCCTGCTCGACGGAAGCAGGGAGGAAATCGACCAGCTGAAGAAGCTGATCAACGGACTCGATCTGCCGCTGGTGACCTGCGACGTCGAATTCATCTTCTTTCGCCGCCAGCTTAAAGACGCACGGCCCCCCAGCACGAGAGCCTTGAAACGCCGAAGGACCTGGTGCCGCTCGCGGCGGAGCTTCAGCGGTTCGGCGACGTCGAGTATCTCGCCCGTCTGTCGAGCGTCGTCACACAGGACCAGACGTTCCAGCTCGCCGGTGGTATCGGCAACCAGGCCGATATCGAAATCCAGGGACGGATGCAGGTGGGATCGCCTTTCGGAAACTACACCCTGAATCTCGGCGCCGATCTTCGACTCGCCAGTTCGGAGGGCAAACCCGGCCCGCGATTCAGCATCAAGACCACCCTGACGACGCCGCGCGATGAGTTCGTGGTTCTGGGCAGCGCGCCCAACGGCTGGGAACCCGGCGAATCGGTCATCATGGCTGTTCGGATTCCCAGTTCAGACAAGGAATAGCCGACGGCAGGATCAGCGGTTGATCAAAAAACAACGCGGGCGCATCAGTACGTTCTGATGCGCCCGCTTTTTTCGTTCGTAGCGGTTATCAGCCGCGAGGGTGGCCGATAAGTCGCTGGTCATGCGTGGCAACCACCGTGCGCGGCGACAACGCCGCAGCGACGACTGGCTTAAAGCGTGTTGACCGCGTTCAGGGCAAGTCCGCCAAGGATCGAGCGGATCGGCGTGAGCGCGAGGTCAAGCCAGAGCACACTGCCGAACGTGATCGCGCTGAGTTCCACGATGCAGCCCGTCATGAGCGGAAGGCAAGCCAGCACGCAGAGAGACAAGACCTTCGCCTTGCCATTATTCAAATTGCCGTTTGATCGAAACATGAAAGTCACCCTCGCACGGTAAAATTGACTGTCTTGAAACGCAACGACGGGACGCCGGCCACACAGCCGGGCAATCGCGACGCGCGTCATTCTTCGCGGTTTAGAATCCCACCACGTTCACATCAATTCCGATGAGGTGCAGGCCCCCGGTGATCAGGTCGCCGATCACATTGAGGATCTGGAGGAAATACCCCGTCGGAAGGAACGTGAAGAAGATCTCAAACAACGGTCGCAAAATGCCGCCTTCGGTGTCCATGAATTCACCCTCGCAAAAAACTCGCATTCCATCAGGTGGAGGACTGACGCTGCGATGAAACCTCGCATTGACCGACCGGCCGGTGTCACGGGCATGCCCGCAATGACGCCGAAGCGACAGTCGCGGCGCCGGACGCCCGCGTCACATCCGCGACTCTAAGCCGCGGCGCCCCCCGAAATGACATATCGTCCAGCTGCCATTTCGATCTCCTGCCATTCTACGCCGCCCGTTCCCCCCATTCAATGGAACGGTCCAACAGGAGTTGCTTCGGTTATCGACCGTCGTCGCTGGAATCGATGCGACCCGAATTACACAGTCGAATACGGGGTTCTGCGTTCATATTCGGACGTCAGTTGCCGTTCTCCCCCGCCTCGAGTGATGTCGCAGAGTCCGCGAACAAATCACGCCGCGAGTACGATCGGGTCTCGTCGTCAATGCTCGTCAGAATCGGCCGGTCCACCGAGCCGCCGGAGGCTCGAACCGTCAGGTTGCGAATGAGCATCGGCACCGGCGCGGAACGGTCAATCTGCACCCGTCGAAGAAGCAGCAGGCTCAGCGCGCGGCCGACCGTCGACAGCGCGAAGATCATCCAGTAAGCGCTCACGCTCTTGTCGAAGCTCCGCAGGATCAAACCGCCGACAATCGAACCGGTCACAATCGCCGCCGAATTCACCAGATTAAACGTCGTCAGCACGCTCGTGCGTTCATGGTTGGGAATCGTTTCGAAGAGCAGTAGAAACGTCGCAAGTTCATACGCCCCCCAGCATGCGCCGGCCAGCACCTGCGTCGGAAGCAGATACCAGGGCGAACCGCTGACCACCCACATGACCGCGAGCGGCACGATGCCCAGACCGCCGATCCAGAGCAGCGTATTTGCGCCCCACTTCTCTGCAACGCGTCCGAGGATGATCATCGACATAGATTTCGAAAAGAACGACGTCGCCAGCATGCCGACGTAAAGCAGGTAGGAGAACTCCAGCTTCTGAAGCATGAACGGCGTGAAGTAGGGCGCCGCCAGTTGCGAGGTCACCTGCACGCCGGCCATGTAAAGCATGAGTGCGCCGGCGCTGCCCTGAAAGCGACCCGCCATTTCCCCCGCCGTCACGGTGCGTTCGACGAAATCCTCACAGTAGGGTTCGGCCTGCCGCATCAAATACCACGATGAAATCAATCGCGACAGACACGCGATCGCAAAGACGAAGACAAACCCGAGAAGTGGCTCGCTGTTGAGCTTGGTGATGTGAAGCGTCACGCCGCCGATGACGAGCCCCACCATCACAAATCCCTGCGCGAAGCGCGTACGGTTCGTGAAGAAACGCGTGCGCAGCCGCATCGGCACCAGATGGCCCATCCACGTGTTCCACGCCGGGCCGGCGGCCATCGCTGTTCCCCAGTAAACGGTCGCGACGGCCAGCACACTCCAGGCCGGCATGTAACCCTTCCATGCCGCGATGGCGAGCGGGATGAACGCGACGCCCTGAACCGCCGCACAGAGCACCACCCATCGACGATGCGAACCGGTGTGCCGGATCACGCGCGGCGAAATCAACTGGAGCACGGCGCCCATCAACATTGGCACCGTCGTCACCAGTCCGGCAATCACCTCGCCGAGGCCGATCGCGAGCACGAAGGCCGGAAGGTAGGTCTCGCCGAGACCCACCATGACGCTGTAGGCGGAACCATCAATCACGCTGGAACGCAGGCTGTGTCTGACCGGCTTGGGAATGCTGTCACGGTGGCGAAACATCAGTGTTAGAGAACAACTCCTCAGGGGCCGCCGATTCGCGCGACCTGAAAAATCAAAGGCCGGGTATTGTAGCCATCCTGAGTAAACCTCGAAATGCCGTCGGCGTCATGAAGCCGTTAGAAGCCCCAAAAAAAGCACGCCGCGGCGACTTGCGTTCGCCACGGCGTGCTGAGAATCCCGGACTTTTGAAACCTGATCGAGAAATCCGGTCCGGCCGGCTCAGGTTCCTTCGAGCGAGTCCGCCAGCTCGTTCAAATAGCATTCCAGATTGGTGTACCCTGCCACGCCCGTCAGTCCAACCGAAAGCCCGGTTCCATTGTGGTCCTGCACAGAGGGGTTGAGGCCATGCGCGGTCTCCCACGCGTCCGGCATGCCGTCATCGTCCGAATCAGTCGGCGCGGCCGGTGGACTGGCTGACGAGAAATCAAGCGAGAACGCATCGCCGGCCGGATTGGCGTTGCGTGCGGAAAGGGTGATTGAGCCGCTCTCCACCGGCGCCATCAGACGGCGGTCCATGGGGTCCCTCGGAAACGCGCCGACGTGATCGACCATGTGCTGACGAAGCGTCGTACTCTCGACGTAGGTAACCTCGGGAAAATCATGTCGCGCCGTCCGCGACCATGACGGCGTTTCGGTTGACGGCGTCTGTGACGGGTAGTCGTTGCAGCAGTACACCAGTGCGGCATCCGCCCGATCCGTGTAGAGATTCATGCGATTGCCGTTCATGAAGATGCTCGTTTCGGCCGTCGGCGCGCCGGTTGAAAACGATGCCATGCCATAAGGAAAATCGGCGCGGACGAAGTAATAGTTACCGACGAAGTTCATGGCGTAGTGCAACGGCAGGCCGCCCGCGACGCCGGTGTTCGTGCCGATGTCGATGAAGTAGCCGGCGTCGAACATCAGGTTGTTCGACAGTTCGAGACGCATCGTCGTGTTCGCCGCCACGTCGTTCTCGCGCGACAACTCCGGCAGGCGGCCTTCGAGGCGATTCCAGCAATTGTGATGAATCGAGAGGTGAGTCAATTCGAAGCCGTGCGGCGGGTCCGAATAGTTCAGCAGCATGCCGCCGTACTGCGAGTGATCGCCGAGCGTCTCCGCAAGCAGGCAGTTCTGAATCGTGATGTCATTGCTGTAGGAAAGCTGAACCGCCTCGTCGGTGGCATTTGCAATCGAGCAGTGATCGACGATAGCGCGTCGCGTGTGGAGTATTCGAAGGCCGTCGTCCATTCCGTCGTCGCCCGGTCGCGTACGAAGGTGGCGTAGAATCCAGTTCTCCGCGAACTGCTGCGGCTCGCAGGGTGTGTCGCAGTACGGCTCTTCAGTCGTGTGAAAGCCGCGAACGATCACGCCGCCCGGCGACGTCTGCCCCGCAATCGTCACATCACCGCGCGTCAAGTGCGCTTCGCCGTCGATCAACCCGCTGACCTTGAAGAGAATGTAACGAGGCCCCACCTCATCGAGGGCCGCCTGAAACGACCCCGGACCATCGGCGTTGAGATTCGTGACATAAATCACGCGACCTCCGCGTCCGCCCGTCGCGACCGCGCCAAATCCCTCGGCGCCCGGGAACGCCGGCAAGTCAATGGCCGAATTGCCGTTCACATTGTCGTTGACGTTGGAGTTCGTGTTGGTGTTGCCGTCGGGAACACATGTACCGAGCAAGTTGCACCCGGTCAGCGCCCCGCCGCTGATGGTGCCGATGAAAAAGACCCCCGTCAGATAGCACTCTCGAAGTCCCATACGCCGATTCCCCCATCTCGTTGCCTGGCCTCCTGTCATCGGCGAGGCATCGATGCAGGGACGATGCCAGTTCGGAACTTAACGAAGGCGGCAGTAATTATGAGCATGCAGCCCGCGAAGGGGGAAACTTTCCCAGCTTGGGGAGAAATTGGGGGAACCGAATGACGCCTTCAGAGCGGCACGCGGTACAGGCCGCGAAGATTTGGCGGCGTTATCGCCCCATCCAATTTCGACCCAGAGCATAGCTAAGGAAGTGGGCCTGACGCCTGCCAACGGGCCAGAGCGACGCTGCTTTCGGATTCAGGGCTTGCGCGACGACTTGCGAATCGACTTCCGCGACGGCTCACGCGATGCCTTCTCTGCCTGCGGCGTTGGACACTGCGCGACCGACGCACGGATGAGCGCCCGTATTGCTTTGTCGCGCGCCTGCCTGGCCGATCGAATCTCGACGTGCCGCGCCGCTTTGCGATCACCTTTGAGCAACTTCTTCGGGTCGGGCAGCGTCGCTCCCTGAATAAAGCCGAGCATCACAACGCCGGAACGACCATCGATCGTGCAGATGTTTCCGCCAATCGCGCCGTAAGGGCTGCCGGCCTTGAAGTAGCAGAGAGAATGAAACTTGATCGCCTCCGCGGCGACCGGAGCGGCTTTCAGCACGACGCCGCGCACCGCGATGACTAAATCACACACTTCGGAGGGACAAGCCGCCAGATAGTCAGCCAATTCCGCGCAGCTGAGCCGTGGTGGCGTATCCATGACACTCACCCACAATAGGATCGGTCGCGACCATGGTGCTTCTGCACCAATCCGCGCGATTTCCATTACGGATAAAACCTTCCCATCATCCGCGGGAACGGAATCGTCTCGCGAATGTGCTTGAGGCCGCAGAGCCACGCCACCGTTCGCTCCACGCCGAGGCCGAAGCCGCCGTGGGGAACGCTCCCGAACTTGCGGAGATCGAGATACCACGCGTAGTCCGCCGGGTTCAGGCCTTCCTCATGCACGCGCTCCAGCAGGCGGTCGTACCGGTCTTCGCGCTGGCTGCCGCCGATGATCTCCCCAAAGCCCTCCGGGGCGAGCAGGTCAACGTTGTTCACGCGTGACGCATCGTCGGCATTCTCTTTCATGTAGAACGCCTTGCACGCCTTGGGATAGTGCGTCACGAAGGTCGGCTTGTCGGAGAGCCGGCTGATGATCGTCTCATCGCTGCCGCCCAGGTCGCCGCCCGGATCGAAGTTCTTCGCCAGCTCCATGTGATGCGGGATGTTCTGCACCTCGACTTCAAGATCGCCGAGTTCATCCTTCAATTCGGCCAGTTCCGCGACGATCTTGTCCTTCTCCCATTGTTTGACGCCCTGGGCCGTCGACCGCGCTTCCTTCTCGCCCATCAACTTCTTGATCTCTTCGATGCGGGCGGACTTCGTTTTCAGATCGTTTTGCAGAAGCTCCTGCGCCCGATCACCGCGCAGAATGTCGGCCGCATCCTTGTGTTTCAGCCGGTTGAACGGCTTGGTGATCTTCTCGAGCGACGTCACATCGCGACCCAGGAACGCCAGATCATCCCGATGATCGCGCAGCACGCGGGCGACGATGGCGCAAATGAAGTCCTCTGCCAGCGTGATGACATCATCCAGCTCGGCGTAGGCGATCTCCGGCTCGACCATCCAGAACTCGGTCAGGTGTCGGCGCGTTTTGCTCTTCTCCGCGCGGAACGTCGGCCCAAAGCAGTAGACCTTGCCGAACGCCATGCAGGCGGCCTCAACGTAAAGCTGCCCCGTCTGCGCCATGTAGACCGGCTCGCCGAAGTAATCGACCTGAAAGAGCGTCTGCGCTCCTTCGCCGGCGGCCGGCGCGAAGATGGGCGTGTCGATGAGTGTGAAGCCATTCCGATTGAAGTATGAACGAATCTCATCGATCACGGCATGCCGAACGCGGAGGATGTGCCATTGCCGCCGCGATCGGAAATGCAGGTGGCGGTTCTTGAACAGGAACTCGATGCCGTGCGGCTTGGGTGTGATCGGAAAATCGACCGACTCCCCCACCAACTCCAGCCCGGTGACCTCCAGCTCGTGGCCGCCGATCTGCTTCTCGTTGGCCTTGACCAGCCCCGTCACCCGGACCGCCGCCTCCTGCGTGAGCTTGCGGGCCTGCTCGAAAAACGCCTCGGTCTCAGGCGACTTGGCGACGACACACTGGCAGAGTCCCGTGCCGTCGCGAACCACGAGAAAGGCGATCTTTCCCGAGTCACGGCTGTTGTAAATCCAGCCCTGGAGGGTGACAGTCTGGCCGACGTGTGCGTGTAAGTCCTTGATGGTGGCGATCATAAAAACTCCCGCGTCAAATCCCGGAATTCATCCGGGGCATTTATCATCCAACGGTTTCACTCCGATCAGGAGCCGAAACGTCATTAGTTTCTCAGAGTCAATAGGATACAGACGAATTCCGTAAAGTCGACAAGACACTCAACCCTCCGCCGGCAAGAAAAACTACCCCCTCGTGAGCAGGCGCACCGACTGTTGACGGCAATTCTATCGAGGGTTCACGCCGGATGTGCCACGCGGGGATCCGGACGCATGAAGCCTTTTTGAGCAGCGATCATAGTTCAGCGTAGTGCCCTGCTATTGACATTCGCGCCTTATCCGAATAGATTGATTGCGTTCGCGGTAGTTATTCAAGTTCCAAAAAATCCTGATGCGGGCGATCGTTGTTCCGGGCGCAAGCCTGTCAATGGCCCGCAGCCCTTTTCCCTGCAATACCCTCGCTACAGGTGAGGGTTTGCGCAATATCCGGCCTTCGCCGGTGTTCGAGCATTGGGAACTTGCACGTCCATCGATTGAAAAGACAGGTCAACCGATAAGGCAGTCACCGGAGAATTCGCCATGAATCGCGCTCGCAGGTCTTCAAGATCAAGGTCAGGACGCATCGGAGTTCTTCTGACGCTCACGCTCTTCCTGGGCTGCTCTCAACGCGATCGAATTGGCGGATATCTCGAAACAGCTGGAAAGATCCTGGACGACTACGGCAGCGTTTCCGTTTCCAGTCCGCTCTTTGCAGACTCATCACTGGTGGAGCGCGGCGACTTTTCGTTTGGCTTGAATAAATCTGCAGATGACTATTACAAGAACGCGAAGACGGAAGTCCAGGGCGCCGTCTCAGCGTTCGTGGAACATGCGCGGGAAATCAATGCGGGCTTGAAGGTCCGCGCAAATCTGCAGGACTTTCTGACCAACCGAATGCTCTACGATGGGTACAAGGCCGACCTCGATGCATACAATCGCAAGACCATGTTCGGAGACGCAGGCCAATTGCTGGGTCTGCTCTTGCCGCTTGTGGATCCCGGCTTGCGCTCAATCCAGCCGCGATCGCCGAAGCCGCCGCCACCACCCAACCCGGGACATTGAGCCCCGCCGACGAAGGAATGAAACGTCTGCGGCTCACTCATTGCCGCGATGGGCGCGGCCGGCACAGGATTGTCCGGACCCGCCAGTCGCCCTGCACCGCCTGAATTCAAAAACGCACCGCCCGAGTTCGACGAATCGACCATTCCCGACACCGAAAAAGTCAAAGAGGTCCTTGGCAAGCGCCAGTTCGACGATTTCCTCGGGCTGCTCGGCATCTCCAAGCCATCAACGGCGCCCACCGTCGGCGACAGTTCGGCCGTGAACACCGCCAACAGCGTAAAGGCGATCCAGAACATATTTAACTTTCTTGGAAAGCCTGAATTGGCCACAAAGTTCAAAGACAAGATTGTTCTTGTGGGTGTCTCGATGGTGTCAGTCACCCCCGGGACAGAGACGGCGAGTGGTTATATGGCAGACGTCTCCGTCTCCGTGTCTTATACCTACCAGCCAATCCGATACGAACTTCTGGACGCCTTCAAGAATCACGGAAACAAAGCCGAGCAGGATTGGATAAGTCAATTGGAGTCGACGTATCTGACTGCGTGAGTAGGCCTGCTTCGAGTGCACCTGCGGAGGACGACGGGACGCCCGACGCCAAAGCGCAGGCAAGCCGAAGAAGTAGAGATGTATCCGCGATTTCCGCGAGCGAATTCAAGTCAAATGATCTCGAGCCACTCTCTTATGAAGCAGGCCAGTCAAGATCCATTTTGACCCTCTCGCCGACAGGAGAATTGAGTTCCTGTCCGAGGTTCCACCGGCGCCGCTGGTTGCAGCTGTATCTCCGATGACTGATGTTCAGACTCTGGATCTCGCAAGCGGAATCCGCGCGCAGGACGCCCTGGCGCTGAAAATCGCATTAGTAGTTTCCGGATTTGGCGCAAGAGCGGACGCCGGCGGCGTGCTCCAGGATATCGAGCGCTTTCAGCAGGATGTCCTGACGCGAACCGCACTAAACACGGTAGCAGGGTACAGCAATTCAGGTGGCGTATTTGGCTACCAGATCGGCCCCAGTCTCGCAGGGGTCGTCAACGTCGCCCGTGACAAGAGACATTCTGCCACAGGTCCTCAAATGGTTCTTCAGCGACAGAGTTTTCCAGTACTCGTTTTTGTTGGCCTCGATCGATCGGATCTGCTTCCCCAGATACTGAAGGACCCTGCGTCCAAAAAGTTGACCATCGTCGAACCCAAGCTTCAATTTCGCCAGACGACCCGGTGGATACCAATCAAGAAATCCAGGAACGACCCGATTTTCGAAAGCCGCCCGCGCCTGACGGAAGTGCAGCGACTCCGCGTAGCGGATGAACTGCGCGAAGCCGCCAATGACGTGGAGGCTTCACATCCTGATGACGGTCTTTTCAATAAGAAATGCACCTCTCGTATCAGCACGCCCGCCGACGTCGCTTACGAAGACTACATCCGGAATCGAATCGCCGTGCTGCGCTCACACGTGGTCGAAGCCTTCCACTTCCAGGCGATCCCAATATCAGCGTTCCTGGGTCCGAAGGACAAAGACGCTAGTCCAAAGATCCAGGCGGCGCCGGTGGCAGAACGCGTGATACCCGCGAACTTGCCGGTCGACTGGGATGCGAACGCGAAGGCCTATCAACCCGTGGATTTCCTCGTCGTCGTCAGCGGCCGAAATCTCGCCGACGTCGACGTGAAGGACATTCTTCCCGCCAGCGCCGGTTACACCATCGCCGTCGACCAGCGTGTTTCGCCCGAAGCCCTGGTCCTCAGAATTCAGGGAAAGCCCACCGATGGAAACCCCACACCACTCCAGGTCAGGCTCGAGTACAACGACCCGGCGGACAAGAACGCCGAATCGCCCAGGCCTTACATCCTGACGCCGGTGATTCAGATAATCCCGAAGCCAAAGGCTCAGGCGCAGGCCGCCCCTCAATCGGAGGACACGTTCACACTGCGCCGAACGCGCATGAATGCGACTCAACAGCCGGAAAGCGAAGTCCTGACTGTCCCCAGGGTCGGATATGACGGGCAGGCCACGCGCGCCTTTATCGAAGGCGCAGCCGACGCACCCGCTCAGGACAATTCCGTCAACGTCAAGGTGAACAAAAAGGATTGACGACCCACACACCCTGAAAACGGAGGGAGAACCATGGCGAATCAATCGGTTGAAATCAAGGTCGACGCCGATCCGATCCGGGATCGCTTTCCAGACGAAGGCGTCAATGTTCATCGTTTCCGCGCGGCCCGGTCCGGCCGCTATGTCATTGAGGTTCGAAGCCGGTTCATCGGCGTCATGACACAGGTCGAGCGTGAAGACCCGCGCGTCATCCTGCACGAATACGCGCTCGGTTCGCCGCCGCCGATGATGCTCGATCCCGCAATCTACCTCGTAGAGGTCAAGAGCTGGAGAGGCAATTCACTTCCGTATTCACTGTCTGTTCGATTCGAGGCATGAGCGACCGGCCAACCAGATCGCCGGCATCTGAGAGAGGAAGAACATCATGTACGAGGTTTATCGAAATCCAGTCATTTCATCGTTGGGACAGACTCGCGGCACCGGATGGCTCCCGCCCGTACCCGACTTGCGTGATTATGGAGTCGCGGATGCTCATGTCGAAAAGAAAATGAAGGCGTTCGGTCTGTCGCCCCGGAAGGCGGGTGATCCGGCGCTGCCATCAAAGGTCGATCTTCGCGAATGGTGCTCCCCCATCGAAGATCAGGGGCAATTGGGTTCGTGCACGGCAAATGCCGCCGTCGCGATCATTGAGTATTTCCAGCGTCGGGCATACAAGAAACACATCGACGGCTCGCGGCTGTTCATCTACAAATGTACACGCAGCCTGATGGGGACCACCGGCGACAGCGGCGCCTGGCTCCGGGACACCATGAGTGCGATCGCCCTCTGCGGTGTCGCGCCGGAAAGTCGCTGGCCATACACCGACCAGGCGCCCGACTTTGACCGTGAAATTCCGGCATTTCTCTATGCAATAGCAGACAATTACGAGGCGTTGGAGTACATCCGTCACGATCCGTCCCAGGCAAATCTGTCCGGTGAAGATGTCTTGCAGTCAATCAAGAAGTACATCGCCGGAGGCATTCCCTCGATGTTCGGCTTCTGGGGATTCGATTCGTTCGACAACTCCAGCGTTCGAGGCGGCATCCCCTTTCCGGGATCCGAGGAAAGAGCCAAATGGGGGCATGCGATCGCTGCCGTCGGATACGACGATGATCTAAGGATCAAGAACACGCGCTACAACATCGAAACAGTCGGCGCGCTCCTCATACGAAATTCCTGGGGAACCGGCTGGGGCGACCGCGGCTACGGCTGGATGCCCTACGAGTACGTGCGCAGCGAACTCGCGCTCGACTTCTGGTCGCTCATCAGCATGGAGTGGCTCGACACCGACCAATTCGGCCTTTGATGAGAATGCAGGTGTAAAGGCGAACGCCCGAATCCCGCCCCTGAGCAGTCCTCTGACGGGCTCGGCCTCAGTCACCCTGATTCGGCGCCGCCTTCATCTCTTTGATCCGGTCCCGAATCCGCGCCGCCTTCTCAAAATCCAGCGCCTCCGCCGCCGCGAACATCTCCCTCTCCAGTTCCGCGACGGATTCGACAAGGCCGAGTTCCTCCTCACTCGCCTTGATCGCCTCGCGCGCCGTGTTCCGCGCGGCGATCTGGTCCTGGATCCCCTTGCGGATCGCCTTCTTGATCGTGGCGGGCGTGATGCCATGCGCCGTGTTATACGCCTCCTGCAATTCCCGACGACGCGCCGTCTCATCCATCGCCTGTTGCATCGCGTCGGTCACCTTGTCGGCATACATGTAAACCTCGGCGTTCACATTTCGCGCGCACCGACCAATCGTCTGAATTAGACTGGTCGCGCTGCGCAGAAAGCCCTGCTTGTCGGCATCCAGAATCGCCACCAACGACACTTCAGGCAGGTCCAGTCCTTCGCGCAGCAGGTTCACACCGATCACCACGTCATACTTGCCGTCGCGCAGGTCGCGCAGAATCTCAACGCGTTCGACGGTATCAATCTCACTGTGCAGGTACGCCCCCTTGATACCCGATTGCTGAATGTAATCCGACAGATCTTCCGCCAGCCGCTTCGTGAGCGTCGTCACCAGCGTTCGCTCCCCCTTCGCCGCGCGCACCTGAATCTCGTGCAGCAGGTCCGGCACCTGGCCGCGGGCCGAGCGCACCGTCACGACCGGATCGAGCAATCCCGTAGGCCGTATCACCTGCTCCACGATTTCACCCGCGCTCTTGCGAAGCTCATAGGGTCCGGGCGTTGCGGAGACAAAGAGCACCTGGTCCCACATCGCCTCAAATTCCTCGAACCGCATCGGGCGGTTATCAAGCGCGCTGGGCAGCCGGAAGCCGTGCTCGACCAGCACCTCCTTCCGCGCCCGATCGCCGTTGTACATTGCACCGATCTGCGGAATCGTCACATGCGCCTCGTCGACGACGAGCAGGAAGTCCTTCGGAAAATAGTCGCAAAGCGTGTAAGGTTTCGTGCCGGGCGGGTTGCCGGCCAGATGCCGCGAGTAGTTCTCGATGCCGGAGCAATACCCCACTTCCAGCATCATTTCCATGTCATACTTCGTCCGCGCCGCCAGCCGCTGCGCCTCGAGCAGCTTACCCTGCTGCCGGAAGTAGTTCAGCCGCTGCTCGAGTTCCTCTCGAATGCTCGCCACCGCCGCCTCGACGCGGTCCTGCGGCATGACATAGTGAACCGCCGGATAAACGTACAGCTGCTCATGCTTGTCCAGCGTCGCTCCGGTCAGCGGATTGATCGACTGAAGCCGCTCAATCTCGTCGCCGAACATTTCGATGCGATACGCGATCTCCTCATACGCCGGATGAAGCTCGACCACATCGCCTCTCACGCGAAACGTGGCGCGATCCAGATTGAAATCGTTGCGGTTGTATTGAAGATTGACGAACTTCCGCAGGAGCTCATCCCGCTCAATGTTCATCCCGACGCGAAGGTCAATCACGCTCGCCTTGTATTCGTCAGGCGATCCCAACCCGAAGATGCACGACACGCTCGCCACAACGACCACGTCACGGCGTGAGACGACGGCGCTCGTCGCTGAGAGCCTTAATCGATCCAGATCGTCATTGCGCGACGAGTCCTTCTCAATGTAAATATCCCGCGCGGCGATGTACGCCTCTGGCTGGTAGTAGTCGTAATAGCTGACGAAATACTCCACGGCGTTCCGGGGAAAAATCTCGCGGAACTCCTCATACAGCTGGGCGGCAAGCGTCTTATTGTGCGAGATCACCAGCGTCGGGCGATTCAGCCGCGCGATGACGTTCGCCATGGTGAAGGTCTTGCCGGAACCGGTGACGCCCATCAATGTCTGGAATCTGCGCCCGGCGTTGTACGCACCGACCAGCTTGTCGATGGCGGCGGGCTGATCCCCCGCCGGTGTCATGGCACTCGTGATCTCATATCCGCTCATTCAGCACATCAATCGCAGTAAGGATTACACTTTTGCAAGTCGGGGCGGTGTTTTCGCAGACGTTCCGGTGTTATCCTAGTCTGCCGATCGACGGACAACGAGTCCCCGCCCGATCCGAAATGCAGTTTTGACGCCGCTGAACAAACGACACCCGCCCATGACACGAAATCGAAAAACAAAGTCAAGCGAAGCCGCCGAGACCACCCGCGAACGCGCCGGAGCGCCGTCACGAACACCAAAGGTCGGATTGCTGCTCGCGGGCATCGCCATCGCCGGAGCCGGAATTGCGATTTTTTCCCGAAGCGGTTCCCGAAACGAAATGGGAATGCCCGCGAGCGGCGCCGCAAGAGGATTCAATGTACTCCTCGTCACCTTCGACACGACGCGACCGGACCACCTGGGCTGCTACGGCGCGGGCTTTGCAAAAACCCCACCATCGACGCGGCTCTCGAAGAACGGCGTGCGATTCGCGAACGCAGCCGTCACCGTTCCACTCACGTTGCCGTCGCATACGTCCATTCTGACTGGAAAGTACCCCTACCACCACGGCGTTCGCACCAATACGGGCTATGACGTCCAGCCGTCGGAGACCACGCTGGCCGAGTGTCTGAAATCGGCCGGTTATAAGACCGCGGCTTTCGTCTCTTGCTTCGTACTCGACGCACGATTCGGCCTCAACCAGGGGTTCGACGTCTATGACTTCGAATCCAGCGAGAAGGGAAACCGGGGTCCCGAGTCGGTGTTCAGCCAGCGGGAAGCGAGCCTGACGAGCGTCCGAGCAACTGCCTGGCTGAAAGACCATTTCAAAGCCAGTTCCGGAATGCCGTTCTTTCTCTGGGTCCACTACTATGACCCGCACCACCCGTTCGATTCGCCGCTGACGAACCAGCCCGAATTCGCCGGCAGGCCATACGACGCGGAAATCGCCTACGCCGATTCGCAATTGGCAAACGTCATCGGTGAAATCTCGAACGCCGGTGGTCCGACCGAACGCTGATCGTCTTCGCAACCGATCACGGCGAGTCCCTCGGCGAACACGGAGAAAGCTCGCATGGCATTTTCATTTACGACGCCACAATCCACGGAGGCCTGATCTTCTCAAGTCCATCGCTTTTCGCGGGAGAAAAGGCAATCAGCAACCGGATGATCAGCACAATCGATATCGCGCCGACAGTTCTCAGCCTGCTGGGCTTGCCCGCCCTGACCGACGTCGATGGTCTCGATCTGGCGTCGACGATTCCCGCCGCTGACCGACGGGTCTTTATCGAATCTCTATATCCCGTCGAAGGCCGGGGTTGCGCGCCGGTCTTCGGACTTCGCAGTACCTCTGAGAAATTCATCTCGGCGCCGATCCCCGAGTTTTATGATCTGAGCACCGACGCTAGTGAAAAGTCGAATCTGTTCAAGCAGGCCCCGGCATCCATCATTCCATTCGAAAAGGAAATGAATGATCTCTTCGCAGCACATCCTGAGATCAAGTCCCCGGACGCCGCTCGGCGCTCCATGTCGCAGGACGAATTGAAGCAACTTGCGACACTGGGATACACAGGCGGCATCGAGACCGGCAACGCTGAGTCCCTCCCCGATGCGAAAGAACGCATCGTACTCTTTGAGAAATCGGAAACTGCAAGGGAGCTGGTCAAGTCAGGTCATATTGAGGAAGGGCTCGCCCTCGCCATCGAATCCATGACCGAAAATCCGGGCGACGAATCATCGGTTCACACCGTCGCACACATCTATGAAGGGCTGGGACGGTCAAACGATGCCATCCGCGTACTCGAGGACTTCGCTAGAAAACACCCGACCGCCAATGTCCTGATCCATCTCGCCAAGGTCCTGGCGTCGGCCGGCCGCTGGGAGGAATTCGAAAAGGCGCTGCAGGCGGCGGAGCTGATTGAACCAGGACGGGGGTCAATCCCATTCCTTCGCGGCGAACGGCTGATGGAGGCCGGAAGATTCCGAGAGGCCGTGGCCGAATTCGAGAAGGCGATGAAACTGGACCCAAACCGGATGGGTGCGAACGAAAGAGCAGCCCTTCAGGATGCAAGGAGGCTGGCCGGAATGGGACCGGGCTGATTCCGCCTCGTGAATACCATGCAACCGCCTGAAAGGGCCCGCCTGCACCCTCGGGACATTCAACATAAACTATTGATAATAATGAACTAATTGACAATCACAACATTCTCGGACCTTGGACACCCGAAACCTCATCGCATTCTTAGCAATTTCTTCCCCCAACCCCTCGAAATACTTGAACGACGCGCCCCAGTACTGGTAAACTTACCTCTTGTAGATGTTGCAGCAGGATCGGGAATAGAAGCGCGCTAGATTTTCATTCCACCAAATCCTGTCTTCTACTTCTGCTATTCGCGGCGCAAAAGCGCCCGAGGGATCGGCTTCAATCTGGAGTCGGGGTAGAAATCGGAAGGAAGCACCTCTGTCTCTCTTTCCGCTTTCGCTGAATTGTTGAAGTTTTGCTGAAGTCCAATCGCAGCCGGCGGGATTTGATCCTCCGGCAGCGCTCGGACAGATGGCAAAGTGAATTGATGGAATTGAAAGAGCGCTGACACGTTGTCAATTCGCTCTGGCAATTGTCCCACGGTCGTGAGGCTGTGCGCACGCTCACGACGAAATGTCCAAGGAAGAAAGAGGAGGATTCTGAAATGAGATTGGTGAGAGGCATTACAATGGCCGCGGCGCTGGTGGCGATCAGCGCAAGCGGCGCGATGGCAGGCTTCACAGCCGGGCCTTACTCCGGCGATTCCGCCGTTGGTCTCGTAGCGGGTGCTGCGGGCGTCGGTGCTGGCAATGGTAGCGCGGTCTACAATCACGCCGGCCCGGACTTCATCGTTGGTGACATCGTCGTTGAAGGCGATCTCACATCGACCGGCATCGGCTCCTGGCAGAGCGAAGCCCGGATTGAGATCTGCAATCCTGCGGCATGCGTTTCGACGCCTGCCCTGTCGTCGGTGCAGACCTGGAGCGGCACTGCTCATATTGGTCCCATTACGTTGACCGGCGCCAACGCGTTCCTGACCGGAACGTCGATCGGCAACTGGACCTTCGAGTTCTTCGAGAGCTACAACGACGGCGGCGCCGCTGTCGATGCCACCTGGTCGAACCTGACCATCCAGGTTCAGGATGGCGTTCCCCCGCCCCCGCCACCTCCCGCCTTCAGCGGCAGCTTTGTCGGCACGCCGAATACCCTGACGCTCGGCAACAAGGCCATCGGCACCACGATCTGGGATGACCAGAATCCGCAGCCGGGCCTGACGGACGGCGCGGGCGAACTCGCCCTCGGAACTCGCGTCTCGACGGCCACGTTCGACAACGTTGGCAACGAAGTCGCCTACGTGATCAATCACGCGGGTGGCGATCTCTTCGTCGATCTGACGGGCTTGAGCACGGATCTCGACCTCCACCTGATCGACGCAACTGGTCTTCCTTCGGGCGGCATCGATTCGTCGGAAGGCGTCAGTGACGAACACGTCGAACTCCTCGGCGCGGCCGCCGGGACCTACTACGTCGTGGTTGACACCTTTGGTGCAGCCAACGCCGGTTCGACCTTCTCGCTCACCTACACGCCGGAGCCCGCGACGCTGGCTCTGCTGTCGCTCGGCGCTCTCGGCCTCATCCGCCGACGCCGCTAAGCTGAATGAACTTCGGGACTGCGGGGAATTCGCCTCGCTGACTCGAAGAGCATGAAAAACAGAGGACGGCCTTCCGCATGGAAGGCCGTCCTTTTTTTGTCCCTATTTTCCGTGAGTGACGACCGCAATTGTCGCGGAGTCCGATGAATTCGCCCGTCGCGACGCAATTGGAACCCCGACAGTAGTCCGACGACGGCGTATCTATCGACATGCTGCTACGAAGGCGGGCGTATGGAGCACGCTTACGACTTGGGCAGCGTTGACTTGAGTTGCGATAGGCGGGATTCCATCTCAGCAATAGCCGCATCACCCGCATTCGCGATTCTCGCCTGCTCGATCGCCCGGGTTAGGGCCTCGACTGCCGCAGGTATGTCACCCGCCGCCGACAGCGCCGTCGATAGCGTGTCCAGATAATTCGCGTTCAGCTGATTTTCACATATCTTCCGGGCAAGAATGACCGCCCTACCGGGGTCGCGAATTGACGCATCGGACGATGTCGCCAGGCTGTAGGCCAGATCATTTCCAATGGCCGCTGAATCCGGCAATTCGGCGATCCCCTTCTCAAGATAGCGCACCGACCCGGCAAAATCGTCCCGCGCGCGGGCAATCCCCCGCAATCGTAGTATAGACCGCCTCAGCCTTTGGCGCTACCGCCATCGCCTGATTGAGCGCCGCCTCGGCCTCTTCCAGGCGTCCTGCGGCCGACAGCAGAGAGCCCTTGAACATCCACGGCGACACATTCTGCTTGTCAAGCCGGATGGCACGATCTGTTTCGGCCAGCGCTTCATCCTGTTTCTTCAACGCGGCAAGGCATTCAGCGAGATTGATGTGAAAACCAGCTTTCCCCGGCGACAGCTCGATGGCATTTCGAAGCAATTCCTCGGCGCGACGCAGCTCGCCCTTCTTGAGAAGTGCATACCCAAGCCTGTTGACCACGACGGCGTTCTTCGAATCGCCCTTCTGAAGCACCGACAGTCGCTCAATCGCGGAGTCGACTTCGCCGACCTCAATCAAAGTCATCGCGATGTACGCCTTGATGACCTTCGAATCGGGATCCAGCTTCTCCGCCTCGACGAAACTCAAAAGCGCATCGTCGTAACGATTTTCGAGCAGGAAAATCTCTCCGAGCGCGGTCCGGATCGGCGCCCCCGCCATCCCCTTTCTCATGGTCTTGATCAGGAATTTGGCGGCCTGATTCGGCTTACCCTGCCGCGCGGCGTTTAACGCCTCCTCGGCGATCTCTTTTTCTCCTCGAATTCGGGTCGTCAGTTCGAAACGAATCGGGTCATTTCGAACCAGACCCTTGCGGCCATCCTTATACTGCTGGAAATGGGCGTCCGCCTCCGCCGTCTTCCCGGCCTCTCGAAGAATCTTCGACAAGGCGAAATGCGCGTCTTTGTAGCTGGGCTGAAGCTCGATCGCCTTTTCATAGTGCGCCGTCGCCGCGGCAATATCGCCTTGCAGTTCATCCAGCCGTCCGAGCCCCCATTCGGCAATCGAATCCGACGGATCCAGTTCCCGCGTTTTTTCGAACATCGCCCTCGCTTCTGGATCACCCTTCTCCAGGAGCAGACGGCCGAGATTGCAGTACGCCGCGACGTAAGTTCCGTCCATTCCGACGCATTGTCGATAGACGTCGATGGCCTCATCCCACTGTTCAGATTCCTCGTAGGCAATGGCCAGCAGGTACCGGTACTTCATCGCCTTCGGCAGGAGTTCGCAGGCGCGGGTAAAACAGGTGGCCGCCGCTTTCGGATAGCCTCGAACGCAATACCACATTCCCAGCTCCGCGACGCGATCGACGCTCCCCGGCACATCGATTACACCGCTCCGCAGTTTCTGAATTGCTTCGCGCTCGAACTCGGACAAGCCCGAAACGTCAACTTCCGGCGGCACAAACCCATCCGAATTCGTCACCGCCCGTTCGCTCTCCCCCGTCGAACCCCGATTACCCGCGGAATTCGAAGATTCGACCGCGGCGGGCGCAACCGGTTCCATCGTCCGCGGCAGCGGTTCCGGAGCCGAATTCACATTTGAGTCCGCATGATCGGGGGCCGGTGCCCGCTCCGCCTCAACCGGCGACGCACTGTTATCATTGGAGGGACTGGAGGACGATCGGTCGCACGCCGGCGCACCCGCCAGCATCGCGGCCGCAACGCTCCCCTTGGCAATCCAGTTCCGACGGTATGATCGAGACATTCGATACTCCCCTTCGATATCACGGGCTTTCGATGGAACGATCTTATCGTATCATCGCCGTCATCGCCAAAGGGCCCGTCTGGGCCCGTTCAAATTGCCCGCGCTCGAGGATCGTGGATCGACATGAATCGAATTCGACTGCCGCTGTTGTCCTGGCTCATGGCCAATTGGGCGCTCGTGACTGCCGTCCTCGTCGTCGGCTGCGATCGAGCCTCGCCCACCTCTGCGCCGGCCGACCATTCGCAAATCGCCCACCGGAATTCAGCACGCGAATTCCCGGCTGAAAAGCTTGGCCCGTTCTATCAGGCCGGCGCGGAAATCGAGATGGACCACCCGGGCGAGGCTTCGAAAATCCTTCAATCGCTTATCTCCGAGGGGCTCGGCG
Source organism: Planctomycetota bacterium (assembly GCA_016712275.1). Lineage (GTDB taxonomy): Bacteria > Planctomycetota > Phycisphaerae > UBA1845 > UTPLA1 > JADJRI01. The sequence goes on along the minus strand of JADJRI010000009.1, from coordinate 103,758 downwards.
ATCCAGCCATCATCGCAAACCTGGCTGTCGCGAAGATGGCATCACAGGATCATGACGCCGCGTTGAAACTCGCAATCCAGGCGGCCGATCTCGCTCCGGACGTCGGCCATATCCGATTGATTCTTGCCGCGGCGTTCTGGAATGCCGGGCGAATCGAGAAGGCCATCGCCGCCATCAAGGCCATCACGGACGGTCCTTCGGCGGACGTCGCCGCGTACTGGATGCTGATCGCCGCGGCAGAAATTCATCCTGATCTGGTTTCGCAGGCAGAATCGCTTGCTGCGCACCGACGTATGCTGTCGACCGCTCCGCGCAATCTCGCTGCCCTGCTCTCATCGAGTCGGATGCTGGCTGAGGCAGGTCAATTGCAGGAGGCTGCGGAATTGTTCAATCGCTGTGCGGCGCTCGTCACTGCCCCGGAGCAGGATCAGCGGGAACTGGTCGATGCGGTCGACGCGGCGGCATCCCGGAAAGATCGCGCCGGGCTCGTTCGCGCCATCACACAGTATCGAAATCTGCTGCGCCGAACGGAACGCTATCGCGCCGATGTGCTTGAACTGGGTCCGGGCATCCTCAAATTCCCACGGCCAGTAACGCATCCCGTGTTTCGAGTCGTCGGAAGGCCGTCCGATGCGATTCATGCAACAGTCGCGTTCAGAAAAGCGACGACGGATCTGGGGCTGCCCGATCCCGGCGACACAGGCGTCAAGGCCTGTATCGGCGCCGTGGGCCGGTCGCGCGACCCAGCCATTGGATTTCAAGGCCCCCAAAGTCCTTTCCGGCTCTACGTCAGAAGGGACGCCCATTTCGAAGATGTCACCGCGCGGTCTGGAATTCCCTTGGACGTCATCTGCGACTCGGCAATTCTCGTCGATCTCAATAATGACGGTTTGATGGACCTGATGCTCCCGGCTCGCAGCGGTGACCGCGTCTTTCGCGCAACGCCGGATGGGCATTTTGTCGACGCGACAACCGACAGCGGCCTGTCCGAGTCCACCGGCTGGCAGGCGGCCTGCCCCTACGACTTCGATAACGACGGCGATCTCGATCTCATCCAGTGGTCCACCGATGCAATCCGCCTGATGCGTAACGATGGCGAAGGCCGGCTCACGGCAATCGACGGCCGACCCGGGTTTCCCGCCTCGGTTTACGATATTCGTTCCGTTCAGCCGCGCGACCTGGAAGACGATGGCGACGTCGATCTACTGATCATCACAGGCGGCGGCCCCTTCGAGTGCCGAATTTTTTCCAACGAGCGCCTCGGCACATTTCGGGAAATGCCCCCGGAAATGACCGGCCTTCCCGCGTCGTTTGATGGCGAGCCTTTCCTGTGCGACACCAACGCCGATGGGCGCCTTGAAATCATCGATCCCAGTGCCGGATGGCGGTACGAAATCGGCGACGATTTCAAGACCGAGAGATTCAAACTCTCACTGCCGGGCGACGGCCAATGGTCGCGCGGAGGAGCCGCGGACCTTGAGAATGACGGGGTCCAGGACCTCGTCCTATGCCGCCCCGACGGCACAACAACACTCGAAAATGTCCGTATCGCCGCGGGTTGCAGCCTGTCACCCGTCGATCTGAATGGCGACGGCCTGATGGACCTGCTCGCGTCGGATGGCGAGGCCTACCTGAACGAAAGCAGGAACGCCGGCCACTGGCTCTCGGTCAGCCTGAAGGCGCTCACCAGCGGCGATTCAAAGTTCAACAGTTTCGGGCTCTACAGCACGATCGAAATCCGCGCGGGCGCGCTTTATCAGAAACAGCACGTCTCGGGGCCGGTCACCAACTTCGGCCTCGGCGCCTGCACCCATGCCGATGTTATGCGCGTCATCTGGCCCAACGGAAACTACCAGGACCTCGAACACCGCGCGTCCGACCGACTGCGACTCGCGGCTGATCAACTCGTCGTCGAAGAGCAGAGTCTCAAGGGATCGTGCCCCTATCTCTATGCATGGAACGGAGAACGGTTCGAATTCGTCACCGACGTGCTGTGGCGCAGCGCGCTCGGCATGTCGATCATGTCCGACGTCTTCGGCCATCACGAAACTGCCGATGACTACTTCAAGATTGAGGGAAGTCGTCTAGCGCCCCGGGACGGCGAATACGTACTGCAATTCACCGAGGAGTTATGGGAGACCGCCTACCTGGACTATGTGCGACTGTTCGTGGTCGATCATCCGATCGGCACGGAAATCTTTGTCGATGAACGATGCACCTTTCCGCCCTATCCCCCGTTTGAGATTCACGCTATTCGAGACATCACGCCGATCCATCAGGCATGGGATCATCGTGGCCGCGACTGCACGGAACGATTGTCGGCAAAGGATGGACGATATGTCGACGGCTTCGCGCCGACGCGGTACCAGGGCATCGTCGAGGATCACGACCTGACGCTGGACCTCGGCGCATTTGCGAATGGCTCGCGCGTCCGGTTGTTTCTTTCGGGCTGGCTCTTCCCCACCGATGCGAGCATCAATGTGGCGGTATCACAAAATCCAGGCATTGAGGCGCGACCGCCGGTGATCCGAGTCCTGGCGGACAATCCCGACGCGAAGCCGCTCGACATCCCGATGGGCTTTCCGTCCGGTAAGAATAAGATGATGGTCCTCGACCTGACCGGCGCTTTACGGGCAGCGATCACCGAGTTCGCATTTCGACCAATTTCGCCATTTTCTGGGACCACGCGTTCATCGCGCTGGGAGAACAGGACGTCGCGACCCGGCTATCTGAATTGAAAGTCAAACACGCCGACATTCATGCACGCGGTTTCTCCCACGAATTTCCACGCGTCCCCAACGGCCCCACTGTTCCCGACTACGACAGCCTCGATCCCCACCGATGCTGGCGCGATCTAATCGGCGATTACACGAGATTCGGCGAGGTCACGGCACTGCTGGGCAAACCCGAAGGCGAGTTCGTTGTAGCCGGCGCCGGCGACGAAATAACAATTAGATTCGATGCGAATCAATCGCCCGCGCCTGCGCCGGGATGGACGCGATTTTGTCGTTCATACCGACGGATGGCTCAAGGACGGCGACCTGAACTCCGCCACCGGAAAGACGGTCGATCCACTTCCCTTCCACGGAATGACGGCTTTTCCGTACCCACAGGACGAGACTCCACCGGCTGAGTTGATCAAGATGAACGCATCATTGAACACGCGCCGGCGCGACCAGTCCGCATTTCGGGAGCGACTCAGACGCGCGTCTGAATCGACTCTCCATCCCTGAGCTTGATCCAGACCACGCGACAAAGTAGAATAAGGCTACTTATCTGGGAAACGCCCGGCACGACTTCTGGCTCGGCGATCGGCTGAGATTTGAATTGTTGATTGGGTCGTTTTTCCGTCATTCGCGACTCACCGTCGTGCGGTGGGTCTCTGTATGACTTCTCAATCGGGTTAGGTCGTTTACTGAAATCCAGACTCCAGGAATCGGCGTTGCTCCGACACAAGCAATGCGGCCGATGTATGCGTTGACGTATCTCGCATCCTGGAACGACGCACTGTGGACACGTCCGAACCAATACCCCGACCGGATTGGTTTCGGCGAAAGGTGAGCCATGTCCCAGCCACGCACATCTGCGGCGGGTTTGCGCGCACGAAATTCCGCGAAGGCAGCGCCGGCGACTTCGCGCGCCGGAAAAAGCGCACCTCGAACGCGCGTCATCGCGACGCTCGGCTTCATGTCGCTGACCCTGGCCGGGACCGTCGTTTACATGCTTCGTGAGCGATTCATTCCCGCACCGGAGGTCGTTGCCATTGAATCCCCGGGCGACGTCGACAGCGCGGTCCTCGAAGACGCCCGGCGATTGCAGGATGCCGTCCGAGCGACACCCCGCTCCGCGGCCGCTCACGGCGAACTCGGCGCCTGTTACGAAACCAACGGACTGAGATCGGAGGCGCTCGACTGTTACCGCAACGCCGAAAAGCTTGATCCCGCCAATCCTGTCTGGCTGTTCCATCAGGGCGTCTGCCTGCAATCGCTTCACCGTGGAGACGAGGCCCTCGAAGTCCTGGCGCGGCTGACCCATGAAAGCCCGACCCACGCGCCAGGACTCTATCGATACGGCGAAGGTCTTCTCCTCAACGACAAGCTTGAACAGGCGGAACAGTGCTTCCTGCGGGTGGCAAAACTGCGTGAGAACGAGCCAAACGGCTACTTCGGTCTTGCGGAGGTCTACAACCGCCTTCGCCGCTACCAGGATGCGAAGATCAATGCGGAAAAGGCAATCGCCCTCGCCCCGGATTACCGCGCCGCGCGCTATTCACTCGGCATCGCGCTTCGCGGCCTCGGCCGGCTGGACGAGGCGGAACGTGAACTGTCGGCCGGAAAGGAAGCTCCCCGCTGGTATCTGGGCGATGAACTCGATCCACTGCTCGCCAAGTACGGGGTCAACACGAAGGACGCAATCAACAAGGCCATGAGGCTGGCACAGCTCAATCGCCGCCCGGAGGCCGAGGTCATTCTCGACAAGGCGCTTCAGGCGCACCCGGACGATCTGGCGCTGTTGAACAACCTCGCCGCCATCTGCATCGATAGCGCAAAATACGACAAGGGCGCGGAACTTCTCACGCGGGCGACACGAATCGACCCCGGCAACTTCGGTCCGTACATCAATCTCTCTGTCTGCTCCGGCAGCACGGGCAACCCGACGCAGGCCCTTGAATACGCCGACAAGGCTGTGGCGCTCGCCCCGAACGTGGGGCAGACCCACCTCAACCGCGCCAACATGCTGATCGCGATGAAGCGCGACGACGAAGCGCTTCTCTCGCTGCAGCAGGCTGCGAAATTCGATACGCGAAACGTCGATGTCTTCACGAAGCAGGGCGACATCTTCGTCAAACAAAAACGCTGGGAGGACGCCTTCAACGTCTTCAGCACCGCAGCTCAACTCGCCCCGCAGGTGATTTCGATTCATCTCAATCGGGGCGTCATGGCCGCCTTTATCGGCAGGCTTCAGGAGGCGCGCGAATCGCTCGCCGCCGCTGAGCAGATATCGCCCAACGATCCAAAAGTGATCAATTTCAGAAACAGCCTTGCAAAGCTGGACGAGTAGATGCCGCCCATGGGGAAGGTAGTAAAAAAATCGACAACCGCTGATCCAGCCATTCGACGACGACGGTGGCCGGCACTCTTGGGCATTGTGCTGGCGTGCGCCGCGGCAGGCGTTGGCTGGTGGAGACTCGGCGGCGGGCTCAGCACCGCGAGGGCAAAGCCGGGCACAGCAACGGAACCGCCGCCTGATCCATGGTTCGAAGAGGTCGCCGCGGAGTCCGGCGTCATATTTCGCCACCAGCGCGGAGACTCCGGAAAGTTCCGTTTCCCTGAAATCGTCGGCGGCGGCGCCGCCCTCTTCGACTACGACAACGACGGCGACCTCGACCTGTACTTCGTTCAAAGCGGATCGCTCGAACCGGGGGATGCCCCAAAGCCCGGCAACATGCTGTTTCGCAACCGCGGCAAAGGTGACTTCGAAGATGTGACCGCCGCCGCCGGTGTGGGTGATACCGGCTACGGAATGGGATGCACCACGGGAGACTACGACAACGACGGAGACATCGACCTCTACGTCACCAACTTCGGCCGCAACATCCTCTACGCCAACCAGGGTGACGGAACCTTCAAAGATGTCACCGAAGCGGCAGGCGTCGGCTGTCCGGCCTGGTCGGTCTCCGCCGCCTTCGCCGATTACGACGGCGACGGATTCCTCGACCTCTATGTCACCAACTACGTCTCGTGGTCCTTCTCTAATGAACTGAAATGCCGGGACAGCACAGGCCGGCAGGATTATTGTCAGGCCGTCCAATTACAACGCCCCGGCTGTCGACGCGCTCTACCGAAACCTCGGCGACGGCCGCTTCGAGGATGTCACCCAGAAGGCCGGCATTTCCATCGAATTCGGCAATGGCCTCGGGGTCTGTCACGGCGATTTCAATCTCGACGGCAGGCTGGATTTCTACGTTGCGAACGACGGCATGCCCAACCAGCTTTGGATGAATCAGGGCGGCGGCGTGTTCAAAAACCGCGCCCTGCTCGCAGGCTGCGCCGTCAACTCCCGCGGCACGGCCGAAGCCGGCATGGGAGTCCATGCAACCGACATCGATCAGGACGGCGATCTCGACTTCTTCATCACGCATCTGCGCGGCGAAACGAACACCCTGTTCCTGAACGAAGGCGGAATGTTCGACGACATGACGGCGCGATCGGGTCTTGGCCTTCCAAGTCTAAAGTACACCGGTTGGGGCGTCGGCTTTCACGATTTCAATAACGACGGCATGCTGGATGTGTATATCGCCAACGGCGCGGTGGGACGACATGAAACGCCATTCGACCCGGGCGACCTCTACGCGGAACCGAACCTGCTGCTCCGCGGAACGGGCAAGGGCAGGTTCGACGTTTCGCCATCGCCCGAGGGCGTCGCAACGCGACTCATCGGCTCCAGTCGCGCTGCCGCATTCGGCGACATCGACAACGACGGCGATATTGACATCGTTCTGGTCGAACAAAACGCGCCGGCCCGGGTACTTCGAAACACCGTGGGATCTCGCGGACACTGGGCGGAATTCCGCGTACGCGGCAGTCAGGGGCGCGACGCGATCGGCGCAACATTGAAGATCATGCTCGCTGACGGGACGACCTTCTACCGGCAGGTCGAGACCGCCTACAGTTTCTCATCTTCGAATGACGCGCGCGTTCACGTCGGGCTCGCGGCGGCTGATCAAATCAAGCGAGTCGAGGTGACCTGGCCCGGTGGAACCCGGGAACAATTCGGCCGTTTGCCGCCGGCATCGTTACGAACTTGTACAGGGCAAGGGCAGCGCTCCGTCACTCGTTTCGGAATAACCGCTCTCCGCGGCCCCGGCAGAACAGCAGAATTCCATGATGGGGCCCGTTTCCATACCATGTTGGCATGTGGCTACTCTACGTCATTCCAGCCATCGGCCTTCTGCTGCTCTGGACCATGCTGCGTCAGGTGAAGGAAAACACCAGTCGCCGTCGGCAATCCAGGGTCCTGCTGACTCGACTCGCCCCCCCGCCGCATGTATGGCACGAGCGGTACTTCGCGCCGCTGGGCCTGTCCAGGGAGAACGCCATTCGCGCCGCGCGACTGTTCTCGCGGCGGCTCGGCTGCGAGCCCACCGCCCTGCGGCCCGACGATCGGTTTAACCATGAACTCCGATCCTTCGTATCCTCCGAATCATCGCACGAGAACACTCACGACGTTGAGGCCGAACGTCTGGTGTTGAAGGAGTGGATTGGAGAGTCCGCCACGAACTGCGTCAATTCGATGGCACCCGCGAACGAATACGCCCTCGCGGACGTCATTCGCTGGATGGACGATCCCTCCACGTTGCCGCCGGGAAACTGCCCAGAATGCGGATACGATCTGCGCGGAACCGTCAGCGGCATCTGCTCGGAATGCGGTATCCCTGTGCCTCTCCGCACACCGCCAGTTCCTCCCGCAAAATCGTATTGAGCTGCAATCGCGATGCATGCCTCGGACATTAGAGTGCAAGGAGCGTGATTCTCCACCTTCGGCAACTCGCCGATCATTGGAGGGGAATCACCTTCCGGCCTCTTTTTTCGCCTACTCCCCATCTGGGGTCGTCCTCGCGGCGGCCCCTTCTTCATTCTGAGTCACTGCGTTATTGCCGAATGGGCTCACTCAACACGTGAATGCGTGTACCCGGTGCCGTCGACCACTGCGGCCGCACCAATCGCATTTGGAGTGCTTTCCCGAACGATCGCCAATCGGTGAGGCGATGTCGATGACGAGCGCAGCCGCGAATGCGCCGAAGTCAGGCCGCCGGCCTACCCGCAGGTGCCGAGACTGAGCGCGGTCGGAAGAATTGGAACCCTGAAATCGGGATGGCACCTGGCGGCGATTCGACGTGAAAGACTGAACAGATTTGGGCGCAGCAATTACGCCGCCTGCCAAATTGCGCTAGACAAGTGCCGTGCAGACTTGCACAGGCTGATTATTGAAGCGGTTTGACGTTCGTCGCCTTCGGACCCTTCGCATCCTGCTGGATCTCGAACTCCACCGGTTGTCCTTCCGTCAAAGTTTTATGGCCTTCAGACATGATGGCGCTGTAATGAACAAACACATCCTGCCTTCATCCGAGCTGATGAAGCCAAACCCTTCTTGTCGTCGAACCACTTCACTTTTCCGGTTGCCATGGATCGTCCTCGCGCCGCCGGGCAGGAGGGACCCGAGGAAACAAACGTTGTTCCGAAGTGTGACTGGTTGCCGAAAGCCCACAACCGCTCGGCAGCGATCCCGTCAATCTGCCCCTGCCACCGGGCAGAGTCAAACAATCAATGACGCGATATGCCGCCGAACTACTCACGGAGTAGCAGAAAACGAGAGCAGCCGTAATAACTGCGACCGCAGCTGCTAATTTGTTGCGGCCGAACTAATTCGGTCCGAACGCAGGGTTCGCGTCTGACCTACGGTAGCAGACGAGCCGCCCAGCCTGGCTCCGGAATGAGGCACGACTCACGACCCGATGAGAGTTGATGTCGGCGATGGGCGATCCACTCATAGGCCGCGTCGCGGACAAAGCGGGGTGTCAGTCCGATCAGAAGGCCGGCCCCGGACATGGGCAACCCCAGGAGCGACAGCACCCTGACCGCCATTTCACCGCGCTGATGAAACGCGGCCCCGTCCCAGAGCAAGGCGGAGTCGGGCTCGATAGGTCTCTCATGAATGGATAGAGCCGCATAGGTCAAGCCAGCAATCGGTGCAACTCGAAGAACGCCGCGTCGGTCCCGTCGAAGGCACCACCGAACGGAGCGGGTGCAAAAAGCGCAGTCACCATCAAAAAATAGGATCGGCGCCGACGCCTGACTGTCATCGCTGCGAGCGAGCGGCAAATGCTGACCGCCGGGTGATGCAGCGTTGACCGTTGGTCTGAGTGACTCAAAATTCATGATCGCGGAAGGACGACGAGCGTGGGTGCCCCAAAGTGGACGCACCAAAGGAAGATTAGCGCGACAAGTAAAAAAGGCGAAGGCCGGTCATCTCTCGATGACCGGCCTTCGAAAAAGCTGGCACTAACCTACTCTCGCCCATTAGGACTACCATCGGCCCAGAGGTCTTCACTACTGAGTTCGGAAAGGGATCAGGTGTTACCCCTCTAGTATGGGCACCAGCACAGCCTGCATCGACCGTTAGGCCGATACAGGCAAGCTTGATCGCGACTGCGAGCGAAAGACAACCATGCTTGGCTTTACACTTTCGTGCAGAGCGGGCATCGACACATGGCCGACGCCACAGTGAAATTTCGCACTCGCAGGCGCAACTAATATTAGGAATAGAGTGGGAGGACAAAAATCGGCAAGAACCAATCCCGACAAATGATGCTTGGATGTAGAGGACGTGTCAATGCCCAGATGATTGCACAGTGCTTGTATCAGCAATTCATCAATGCGATCAAGCAATCGACCGTTAGTACCAGTCAGCTAAGAGCCTCTCAGCCCTTACACACCTGGCCTATCAACCTTGTAGTCTACAAGGGGTCTCTCGTTCTTGCGAACATCGAAACGTCATCTTCAGAGGGGCTTCACGCTTAGATGCATTCAGCGTTTATCCTTTCGACACGTGGCTACCCTGCGCTGCCCCTAGCGGGACAACAGGTGCACTAGAGGTGCCTACAACCCAATCCTCTCGTACTAAGGTTGTCTTCTGTCACGTTTCGTACGCCCACGGAAGATAGGGACCGACCTGGCTCACGCCGGTCTGAACCCAGCTCGCGTACCGCTTTAATTGGCGAACAGCCAAACCCTTGGGACCGCCTTCAGCCCCAGGATGCGATGGGCCGACATCGAGGTGCCAAACGACCACGCCGCTATGGACGCTCGGTGGTCATCAGCCTGTTATCCCCGGAGTACCTTTTATCCGTTGAGCGATAGCCCTTCCACACGGGACTACCGGATCACTAGGACCTACTTTCGTATCTGTTCGTTCTGTATAACTCACAGTTAAGCCGGCTTATACCCTTACACTCTACGCACGATTGCCAACCGTGCTGAGCCGACCTTTGTGCTCCTCCGGTACTTTTTAGGAGGAGACCGCCCCAGTCAAACTACCCACCTAACACTGTCCTCTGCCCGGATTCACGGGTCAGAGTGAGGAGACGAATAATACAAGGGTGGTATTTCAACGATGGCTCCCCGCTGGCCGAAACCAGCGGATCAAAGCCTCCCACCTATCCTACGCATGTGTTAACCGGCTCCAATATCAGGATACAGTAAAGGTTCACGGGGTCTTTCCGTCTTGCCGCGGGTATGTGGTATCTTCACCACAAGTCCTATTTCACCGAGTCGGTCCTCGAGACAGTGGAGCAGTCGTTTCGCCATTCATGCGCGTCGGAACTTACCCGACAAGGAATTTCGCTACCTTAGGACCCTCATAGTTAGGGCCGCCGTTTACGGGTGCTTCGGTCGCCAGCTTCAGGGGCGAACCCCTTGACCGCCTTCCTTAACATTCCCGCACCGAGCAGGCGTCAGACTCTATACATCCTCTTGCGAGTTAGCAGAGTCCTGTGTTTTTGATAAACAGTCGCCGCTCCCGATTCTCTGCGCCCCCCATGTTATTGCTAAAATGGGGGACCCCTTATCCCGGAGTTACGGGGTTAATTTGCCTAGTTCCTTAAGGACCGTTCTCTCGAGCGCCTGAGGATACTCTCCTCGCCTACCTGTGTCAGTTTTAGTACGGTTCCGTGTCTTGTCCGCAGCCGCTTTTCTCGGTTCCTTCTCCGCACACTTCGGCAACAAATCGGCCTCGCCCTTGCGGGAGCCCTAATCTAATAATGGGCTGCATCTTGAAGAAACGCACGACTACATCGACCGCCACACGGAGTGCAGGAATATTAACCTGCTGTCCATCAGCTACGCCTTTCGGCCTCGCCTTAGGGGCCGACTAACCCTGGGCGGATCTCCCTTCCCCAGGAAACCTTAGGCTTACGGCGAGAGGGATTTTCACCCTCTTTCTCGTTACTTAAACCGGCATTCTCACCTGTTAGGCCCAACAGCGCTCCTTGCGGTACGCCTTGTATCTGCACTAACAGCGCTCCCCTACCCCGTCATGTCGCTCTCGCTTCATGACAGCCACAGCTTCGGCTAACACCTTAGTCCCGTTCATTATCGGTGCCGGATTTCTCGACGGGTAAGCTATTACGCACTTTTTAAATGGTGGCTGCTTCTAAGCCAACATCCCCGCTGTCACAGAAACCCAACTTCCTTACGCACTTAGATGTTATTGGGGGCCTTAGCTGGTGGTCTGGGTTGTTTCCCTTTTGTCCACTGACGTTATCACCTGTGGACTTTCTCCCAAGATAAATATTGTGGTATTCGGAGTTTGATTGGAGGCGGTAGGCGGGTAGCCCCCGCGATCCATTCAGTAGCTCTACCCCCATAGCGTATGACCTGAGGCATGCCCTAGAGCATTTTCGGGGAGAACCAGATATCTCTGAGTTTGATTAGACTTTTACTCCTCCCCACAGTTCATGCCAAAACTTTTCAACGTTTACGGCTTCGAACCTCCGCACCCTGTTACGGATGCTTCATTCTGACCATGGGTAGATCACTCAGTTTCGGGTCTAGCCCACGCGACTAAAGCGCCCTTATCAGACTCGCTTTCGCTACGGCTCCGCTGCTTAAGCAGCTTAGCCTTGCCACGTAGGACTAACTCGCCGGTCCATTATGCAAAAGGTACGCGGTTGACCAGGGCCAAAGGCCATAGGTCTTCCACTGCTTGTAGATGCATGGTTTCAGGTTCTTTTTACTCCGCTTATTGCGGTTCTTTTCACCTTTCAGTCGCCATACTTGTTCACTATCGGTCGTCCAGTAGTACTTAGCCTTGGAGGGTGGGCCCCCCGGGTTCACACGAGGTTTCACGGCACTCGTGCTACTCTGGAACACCTCTCAACGGAGAGCATCAATCGTCGCATACGGGGCTGTCACCCTGTATCGCCAGCCTTTCCAAGCTGTTCTGCTGATTGCGCTTTTGTAACTCCTCGAGGGTCCGCAACCCCGGTCCGAAGACAGGTTTGGGCTAGGTCCGCTTTCGCTCGCCGCTACTAACGGAGTCTCGGTTGATTTCTTTTCCTTCAGGTACTTAGATGTTTCAGTTCCCTGAGTTGGCTCCATCGCACTATACATTCATGCGACAGTGTCACCGCTTATTCAGCGGTGGCGGGTTTCCCTATTCAGATATCTTCGGATTATCGCTTGTTTGCCAGCTCCCCGAAGCTTTTCGCAGGCTGCCACGTCTTTCATCGCCTCTGGACGCCAAGGCATCCACCATGCACTCTTACGAGCTTGATCACATTGATGAATCACTGCCAATTCCTCGACACCCGCATGCCCAACTGCTGCACGCGGCCGCCTCGGAGTTCGCAACGTTCCCATACATGACCAAACGCCATTTATCGGCGCTCAATTCACTCAGTTGAACCATGCCAAAAACGCATGGCTCAACCTCGGAAAATTGAACAATTAAAATCGGTTCTTGTGTGATTTAAATCACATCCCACTCTATTCAAATGTCAAAGAGCAACCGCCTCTTTCAGCGGTGAATCGGAGGCAGTCCTGCGACCGCCTCTGACTCAACGCTGCTTTCCACCGACTGGAGCCGACCGGGATCGAACCGGCAACCCCTAGCTTGCAAAGCTAGTGCTCTCCCAATTGAGCTACGGCCCCGACATCCATCGGACCGCCAAGCTAGTTGGAAAGCACGTCAGCGACCAACTGCCAATGGGCCCGGTTGGAGTCGAACCAACGACCTCGTCGTTATCAGCGACGCGCTCTAACCAACTGAGCTACGAGCCCAACTCGCCGCACGTTGTTACAAAAACCACACGTGCCTGTTTGTCGTTTCCGACGACGAGCGGCTTCATCGTTCAGCCGGCTGTTCGACTCCGCCGGACAACCAATCAACTCCGACGCGGCGACAAAAAAACCACCGGCAACCGCCAGTGGCTTCGAGTCACTCGAAAGCTACCGATCACGGCTATGCCGATGAATTCGCCAAATTGTCAATCCTTCGAGTCAGCGAAGCCTCCGCTTGTCTCAAGCATCAATCGTCACGCGATTGCTGTTGGATCAACTCGTCAGAGCAAGGTAATTTAGCAGCGTGGCGGCCGGTGTCAACGGGCAATTTTCAAGAATCTTTGCAGGAATTTAGTAATGCGCAACGTTCGGTTCGACATTGAGTTATGACTGGTCTCTCCCTTTCGTTTGCAATTCCCTCTGATTTCCACCAACAAATCACTTTCTGAATATTTACGACAACAACACCTTCCTGTTATACTGCCTCGTCTCAAATCGCAAGAAATGACGTCATGCGATCCAAAAACGACGTGCCGAATCGAAGTTTTCGGCACAAATCATACGAAATGGGAGTCCTGAAACGTGCGAAAAAGCAAAGACATCAAGCGAAAACGAAAACTGGCCGGCCTCGAGTATCGTCGCGGAAATAAGACCGAAGCCTACAAAATGTGGGGCGAGGCCAAGAAGGAACTCGACACGCTGCGCGGCCGCAATAAGCCCGCGCCGGCTGCAAAGACTGAAGAAGCCGCGGCAAGCTGACAAATCGACTCGCGTCTATATTCATTGCACAATGCCCGATGCACCCTCGCATCGGGCATTTTTTATTGAGCGGAAACGACGCGCCGTCTCGCCATATGTGAGGATCGCATCAAAACCCCCAGCGCCAGCAACAGGTGAAGAATTCCGATCCAGGAAGGCCAGGCGCTGACGTCGCGCGCAACATGCTGCGGTGCAAGATAGCCCAGGCGCATGAATAACAGCCCTTCGATCAACAAAATCCCGCCGATCACTGCGGATCGCCATCCCATCTTCCGATGCAACAGCAAAAGGTAAGCAGTCGCCGCGATGATACACTCGCGCCACAAGGGAAAAACAGCGATGCCGTATGAAAGCGACACGGGTATGTTGATAATCGTCGCCCAGACATCCGTCTTATTGCCCCGGGATGTTGACCGAACGCTCTTCGCCCGACCGGGTCCCATCCATTCGCCTTCCTTTGTTACAACCCATACATGTCGCAGGTCGGTCACGATATGGGAGTCATAGCCGAGCCGGCGCATGAGTGATGCCGCCATCACGGCACGCCCATCGCAATCTTCGCGGATTTTCCCGTCGGCATACGATTTCGCTTTTTCGAACATTTCGGCGATCGTCGGCATATAGTCGGCCGATCCCCATATGTTCCAGTCCCAGTCATAGGGCACTTTTTCAAGGACAAATCGCTCGACTTCCCGCTGAGTTTCACGCGGCGAACGGACGCCCGGCTTTGCAACTGGAGTCAATGACCTTTCCGGTGCATTCTGAATCGCCGGCTGACTCGACACGATGGCCGACGCATCCAATCGCGCGAGCAGCTCCACTTCCATCGCTGCGAGTTCCGGCGCATCGGGCTGAACCATTTTTTCTAGGTTGGTCACATGCGAAAGATGCCTTGAAAGTTGAATCGGATCCGGGAACAGCGTCAGAATCGTGACAATTCCGAAGGCGAGAAGTTTCAACGGAATGCGAATGATGGCACGGCTCATCATAGTGGCCCGCTCGTAGATTATCGTTTCGTCAAGGCGAAAGCGGCATTCGAATCCAGCGAATCATGAACAAAGAAGCCCGCGAACAACACGAGACTCAATTCTACTGTAGGCCAATGGCGTTGAGAAAGTATAGACCCAAACCGAATTGAATTGCCCGAGTCGCATGACGGCCGTAAAAGCTCCAGCCGTAATTCGCAGCACGAGTCGCTACTTCTTCCCAAGGAGTCTCTCCAGCCGATCCAACCCCTTGTTGATGTAATCCATCCCATTCGCAAACGACAATCTCACGTGCGCCTCGCTCCCAAACGCATCCCCCGGCACCAGCGCCACATTCGCCTTCTCCAGCACCGCGTCGCAAAACTCGCCCGAGTTCTTCACGCCAAGCGGCCCATACGTCTGCGACACATTCGGAAAGCAATAAAACGCTCCGCTCGGCCGCACGCACGAAACCCCGCGCATTGCGCTCAGTCGCTTCCACATATGCTCGCCGCGCTCTTCAAACGCCTTGCGCATCACTTCGACGTGCGACTGATCGCCGGTGAGCGCCTCGACCAAGGCATGCTGGACAAATGTCGGCGTGCCGCTTGTCGTGTGGCTCTGCAAGATTGCACATCGCCTTGATGATCGGCGCCGGGCCGGCCGCATAACCCGCACGCCACCCCGTCATCGAATGCGTCTTGCTCGCCGCGTTGAACGTGATCGTCTTCGCGTACCACTCATCGCTGACGGCGGCGAAGCTGAGATGCTCGCGCCGATCGCCAAAGCGAAGCTGATCGTACATCTCGTCGCTGAAGACAATAATGTCGCGCCCAGACAGCGATTTCGCGATGGCTCGCACTTCCTCCGGTGAATATGCGAACCCCCCGGGGTTTGACGGACTATTGAAAACGAACACCCGCGTCTTATCGGTGACGGCCTTCGCAATCTGATCCGGCGAAAGCCGCATGCCGTTCGATTCGCTCGGCAGAAGCGACACAACCCTGCCGCCGCAAAGCTTGATCTGTTCGGGAAAACTGACCCAGTAAGGTACGGGAGCAGAACTTCATCGCCGGGATCGATCAGAGAAAGGCAGGCCAGATATAGCGCTTCCTTGCCCCCCACCGTGATGATCGCCTGATCGGATTTGTATTCGAGGCCATTATCGACTTTGAATTTGTGACAAACGGCCGCCCTTGCCTCCGGAATTCCGTGCGTCGGCTTCGCATACGTTGTGTGGCCGGCATCCAGTGCCCGCTTGCAGGCGTCTCTAATGTGTGCAGGGGTTGGAAAATCGGGTTCGCCCGCACCGAAACCGATGATGTCTTTGCCCGCGCGGCGCATTTCCGCCGCCTTGTTTGCCACGGCCAGCGTGGCCGACGGGGTCAATTGCTGGGAGCGATGCGACAACCGCATGAAAAATAACTCGATCTCTTTGGGACCAAAACGCCAGGCGCGTAAACACCGAGCGCCCATTTCCAGCCACACTGGCTGTTTGAACTATAATCGTCGCAACAACGATTCGACTGACTGTATCGTCGGCGAATTGCCGAGGCAATTCGGAGAATCGAATGACGGAGAAGGCCCATGAACTTGTCAAAGTCGCGTCTTTTGGATGTAGGTAACTGCGATCCGGATCACGGAATGGTCCGGCGCATGTTGACTCAGAATTTCGCAGTCGAAATCGATCGAGTGATGTTCGTAAACGAGGCGATCGAAATGATGCGGCAAAACCGATACGACCTTGTTCTCGTGAATCGCCTGATATTCGCAGATAACAGCGAAGGGATTGAGCTTCTGCATCAATCCAAGGCGGACTCGGGCCTTTCGGAAACTCCGATCATGATGATCAGCAATTACAAAGAAGCCCAGGATCGTTCCATCGCTTCAGGCGGCGTTCCCGGATTCGGCAAAAATTCCATCTTCGATTCATCCACGATCCAGCTTCTAGAACGGTACTTGCTTCCGATAAAGCAGATATCCGGGAATTCACCTATCCCGCGCTCAGAATAGCCACATTTCATGACAATCCGTCATAAAATAGGGTGGTAACTGATGAGCAAAATTCCCCAACCAGGACAAAGAGAACGTTAACTGTGTAAAATGAACCAGTTTTCTTTCGGACCAGTTTTTTTACGAAAAAAATTCTCACGCAACACTCTTGACCATTAAGTACTTATTTTAAAGTATGTTATAAATCCGCCATACTAGCCGTGTGTCAAAAAAACAAAGAATTTCTCAACTGTGATTTGCCTGCTCCATTTTCTGGGGTATCTTTAGCGTGGTAGTAGATGGGAAATGACCCACCCCCCGCACTCGGCTCTGGAAACAGAGTCCAGCCAACCGGTCAAGGGCGTCAGAGCGGCCGCCCGTCAGCCGGTGAATGAGATAATCGAGACTTATCGTCCTCAGGCAACAGGACGGACGCGGTTGATTGCGTATTCGGTGCTTCGTGCGCCGCGCAATCTGCTCTCCCAGCCCTGACATGTTGTTGCCAAACCTGCGCGGCCCTTGGAGGCTGCAAGGAGTTAGCGACATGACAAATGACGTTGGCGCGACCCAGACAGAGGGTAGTGTTGACCCCCGAATCCCGACGGCCCAGGAACCATCGGCCGTCGTGCTTCGAAGGCTCGATCCGGCACAGCGGCTCGCATTGCGCCGTTTGCTTCGCCGGCCCTTCGAGTACATTACCCATTCATGTTTTGAAAAGCCCGGGACGGGCAAGGAACTGTTTACCGAAGAATTCACAGCCGGCGTCTCGGCGCGTCCTTGGTGCAACGCGATTGATCCAGAAGCCCCGAATTTCGACCCGTCGCTTCTCGCACCCATCACCCTGACGGCCAACCAGGAAAAGAAGCTATTCCTTCAGTTGAACTATGCACGCCATCGAATCGGCAAGATTCTTGCAAAATTTGCAGGAAAGCCGCTGAACGAACCCGCCACCCAGGAAATCCTCTGGTGGCAGGCCAAGGTCGAAGACATCCGCGGCGAGATCGTCAAAGCAAACGTTCCGCTGGTGCTGGCCATGGCCAAACGAACGCGCCTCGGCAACATCGACTATGCCGAACTGATCAGTGAAGGAAACATGGCACTACTTCGCAGTGTCGATAAATTCGACTGCGGCCGCGGCTTCAAATTCAGCACCTACGGCTGCCGTGCGATTCTCAAGAGTTTCAGCCGCGTGGCCATGAAGATCGGTCGGTATCGCGGACGATTTCCAGTCGAGTTCGACCCAACGCTGGAGCGCAGCGATTTCGCCGACCATCAGCACGAATCGATTGAGACCGACTGCCTCAATGACCTTCGCGGCATCCTTCGTGAAAACTCCGCTTCGTTGAATGATGTGGAGGTCAAGGTGCTTCAAGCACGCTTCGCACTCGGCAAGATCGAAGGCGCACCCGGCGATGGTCCGCAAACGCTGGAGCAGGTCGGCATGTTGATCGGTGTCACCAAGGAGCGTGATGGCAAATTCAAAACCGGGCACTTTCGAAGTTGCGCGAGAAACTGCAAAAGGACTTCCTGGCAGCTTAAGGACCCATTGCACTGCCAACTCAGGTTTGAGAATCAACGAATCAAAGCACAACGGGCCGCCCACGAGTGGGCGGCCCGTTTTTTATTACATTTTTGTCTTCGCTACTCCGGTCATTCCGGAATCGCAATTTCCGCAATAACGCCCTTTTGGTCGGCATCTTTTCCGAGCAGGAACATCCCTCCCTCCCCAAAGGCAATACCCTCAAAAAACACACCCAATTCCGGCACTTGAAACGTCGTAAGAAATTCGCCCGTCTCCGAATCGATTTTCACCACCACTCCGCGAAGAAAGCGCGCAACGCCCCAGAGATTCTCGCCGTCCCACGCCAGTGCCGAGAGTGCAAAACCAATCTCCTTTGCATCAATCAAGACCGCCGCGCCTGCCTCGATTCTTGCCCTGAGCAACGGGAATCCGGAATTGTCTGCGGCCGGACCGTGGAGCCAGACAATTCCCGTTGCCTCATCGACCGCCATGGCCGAAATCTGGATCTTGTGACCCAGCTCGGTGTCGGTATTGATCGTTTCCAGGGTTTGCGTGCCTTTACGCAACGTCGCATCGACACTGCCACCACACCCACAGTGTGTCCAAAACGCGTCGCCTTGGACCGCTTGGATGAGCCCTGGATGGACGGAGACAACTCACTGTGTTGCCCGGTTTCCGCGTTAACAACAATCGTCCGGACCGCCGAATCGGTCACCGTATAAAACAGATTGCCGTCAAGAAACACAAGATTCGAGCTGCCGCTTGGCGAGGGAACATCATCAAATCTGTGCAAAGACTGAATCGAATTGCAATCAAGATCGTCGGGCAACGATTCTCGCCGGCTCAAGACTGCAATCAGATTAGTACTATTCACGAGCGCGAGCGTATCGTTGTCATCCTGAACAATGAGATAACGTTCGCCAATCGGAAATCCACCCGGACTCAGATCGAATATCAATTCACCTTCATGAATAAGAAAACCCGCGCCGAGGCATTCGTGAATGCGGCCCGATTCATCGCGCCCAACGAGGTTGCCAGTTCCATCCTCCCTCAAAATGAGCGCCCGGAAAATCGACCGTTGCGGCGATCGGCAACAGGTGACCGCTTTCCACGATCCACTCGCCGATTGGGCTTGGCGCCGCAGGTTCCGGCGGCGGGTTCTCATCGGAGGCATTGTCATTTGTATTGTTGTTGGTATTTTCATTCGAATTGTTGTCGGAATTGTCGTTCACATTGTTGTTTGTGTTGTCATTGACGTTGCCGTCCGGCTGCTGAATGGGCAGCTCGTCATTGGGGTCCGGCACGGGGTCCTGCGGAAGCCCGCTACCATCACATGCAATGGCAAGAAATGACAGCATCAGCGATAACGAAATGGCTCCGATTTGTCGAATTCGTCCGTTTTTCACGAATATTCTCCTTTTCTCCCATCGAATCGAGGAAATCCGGTACGTCGGATTCGCTCACTCGTGTACAGGTATGAGTGCGGCGAGCAATCCGGTACTTACACGCTTTTTTCCACGGAACTCGCGCCCTATACTGGAGGTCACGCCAATGATGGGTACTGCCATGTCTGAAACAACGGCTGATCTGGTCCGAAATGCCGCATCCGGCGACGTCGACGCCCTTTCTGAATTGCTTCGACTGCACGGACCGGCGGTGGAACGCACCCTGCAAATCGGCGACATCTACCGCGGCATGATCGATGCCGCGGATGTCATGCAGGTGACCTACCTCGAAGCCTTTCTGCAAATCGGGACCTACGACACTACCAAGCCCGATCGTTTCGAAGCATGGCTCAGACAGATTGCACAAAACAACCTTCGCGACGCGATTCGTGGGATGGAGCGGCAAAAGCAGCCGCCTCCGCGCAATCGGCTGAGCCCGGTCAACCGCGAAGACTCGATGGTCGATCTCTATGACCTTCTTGGAAAGGGGACGTCCGCCACACCCAGCAGAGCGGTTCGTCGGGTCGAATTGTGTGGCTATCTCGACCGGGCGATCGAAGCGCTGCCAGAGCGATATGGCCGCGTGGTTCGATTGTATGATCTGGAGGGCCGTTCCATCGCTGAGGTGGCTGAGGCAGTCGGAAAGTCGGCCGGCGCCGTTCACATGATGCGGGCAAGAGCCCACGACCGTCTGCGTCAGGAAATTGGGTCGCCGTCAAGATTTTTTAGTTTTGGCGCGTGATTCGGGTCCAGCCACGTCGCATACGTTGTGTGAGGATGGGGAAACTGCACAATCAAAGCGGATAAGCCATGAGCCCAATTCCCAACGATACGCCTTCTTCGAGCGATTTGCACCTGGCATGGATCAATTCCGCACGGAAGGAAATGGAGGTGCTCCACGCTCGTGGATCCTCCTGCCGTCCCGGGGGTGCTTTGCCGCCGGCCCACGCATCCGAAACCAAGCTTCGCGAATCGCTTGTAGAGGCCCTGCCAGGCTATGAAATCGGCGAAACCATCAGCCGTGGCGGCCAAGGCATTGTCCTGAAGGCCGTGCACCGCGCGACAAATCGGGAAACCGCCGTCAAAATCCTGCGTTCAGGCCATCTGGCCAGCGACCACGAACGGGCCAGATTTACGCGCGAAGTGCAGATTCTCGCCCAGCTCAAACATTCGCACATTGTCACCGTCCATGACAGCGGCACCTCCGACGGCCTTCACTACTTCGTCATGGATTTCATTCGCGGCTGGACGCTTGATGAGTACGTCATCCGAAACAACATCTCAGTCGTTCAGCGGCTCGAACTCTTCGCAAAGATCTGCGAAGCCGTCGCTGTCGCCCATTTGCGCGGCATTATTCATCGCGACCTCAAGCCCGGCAACATTCGCGTGGATCCGTCCGGCGAACCGCATATTCTCGATTTCGGCCTGGCGAAAGTCGGCGAGCACGACGTACTGACCCATTCGTCGGACGGCGTGCTCACCACCACCGGTCAATTCATCGGATCGCTGCCCTGGGCCGCGCCGGAGCAAATCTCCGGCAGCGCCGAAGGCGTCGATCTACGCACGGATGTCTATGCATTGGGCGTTATGCTCTACCAATGCCTCACCGAGCGCTTTCCTTATGACGTGACCGGCAGTTTCAGCGATTCCATCCGAAACATCTGCCACGTTGATCCGAAACGGCCAAGCTCACAAAACAGGGCATTGGATGACGATGTCGATCAGATCATTCTGAAAAGTCTTCGCAAGGAACCGGAATCACGCTACGAAAGCGCCGGCGAATTGGCCCGGGAAATCAGGCGCTATCTCGCCGGAGATCCGATTGAAGCCAAGCGCGACAGCAGTTGGTATGTGCTGCGAAAGGCGATGCGTCGTCATCGCGTCACCGCCGGCATCGCGGGACTTGTCGCCCTTCTCATTCTGACGGTGACCATCAGCCTGGCGTTCATGTACAAACAACAGCGCGATTCGACCGCAACCGAACGCGAACTTAGATTCGCCGCCGAAAACGCCGAAAAGGCGGCCGACGAATCCCGACGCGAGGCCGCACGCCAAACGCTCGTTAAGTCCAAAGTGAACCACTTTTTTGCCGGCGAAGTGCTGGCGTCAGCCGCGCCCGAACGGCTGGGCCCCGCCGCGACCATTGAACAGGCCATGAGTGCGGCATCGGACTTGATCGATACCGAATTCGATGAGGATCCTGTGGTCGCCGCGGAAATCCACTATTCCCTCGGCGCGACCTATTTCAAACTGGGCAATCAGCAAAAAGCGGAAAAGCACTACCTCGCCGCCGAGAAGCTCTATCTTCAGGCTTTTGGCGAAGACCACGATACCACGATTTTCGCGCGAAAGAGCCTTGCCCAATTGTATGAAAGCACTGGCAAATTTGAAAAATCGGAAGCGCTCTTTCTGGATTGCCTGGAACGTCTAAAGCGCCTTCACGATCCCGACTACATCGATCTCCATGGTGTCGAAAGCAGCCTCGGTTGGTTGTATGCCCGAATGGGTCGATTTGACGAAGCCGAAAAGCTGTGCCGCAAGGCGATGGAGGATCACGAGCGTATACTCGGAAATGACCACGCCGACACGCTCAATGCCATCAACAATTATGCCATGATTCTCTATCAAACCGGCCGATCAGAAGAGGCCCTTCCATACGTCGAGGCCGAACTGGCGGCGGCCAGGCGCATACACGGTGCTGACAATCCGGGCACGCTCGTCTCGATGGGCAACCTTTCTCAGCTCTACGCCGATGCCGGCCGCATGGATGAGGCCCGCGCCATGGCCGAGGAATGTCTCGAAGGCCGCCGCAAGAGGCTCGGCGAAGGGCATCAAAGCACCGTCACGCAGATGAACAATCTGGCCGCGCTCTATGCCCGAAGCCGAATGAATGACAAATCGGCGGCACTGTTGCAGGAAGCGCGCGACATCGGCATGAAAAATCTGGGCCGGGACAATCCGATCGTCATCAGTGTCACCAGCAATCTGGCCAACATACTCGATCGACTTGATCGTCATACCGAGGCCGAACCGCTTCATCGCGAAGCCCTTGCCGCGGCGAGGGACTACCTGCCTGAGGGCCATCCCTACATCGGGCTGTACCTGTCGCGCCTGGGGCGATGTCTCTGGCACCTGGATCGTTACAAGGAAGCGGAACCGCTCCTACGCGAAGGGCTGGAAATCCTGCGAAAATCCCCCGGCGAGGACGTTCGCATCAAAGAGACCGAGGAAGTCTTGGATGACGTGACAAACCTGCTGAAATCGTCCGGCCAATAAGCCGATCGAACCGGGCACAACACTTTCATGGAATCGAACCTTCTCAACCGATGCCGGGCGATTCGCGCGTTACTTCGCCTCGCTCTTTGCCGCCGGACGCCTTCACCTTCAGTTCAATTTTTTGCCGTCGCGAATTACCGTCACGGGCACTTCATCGCCCGGCTTGTAGGCCCGCAAGGCGTCCATGTATTCGTAAACACTGGTGATTTTCTTGTCGCCGATCTTGTAGATTCGGTCCTTGTCCTTCATCCCCGCGGTCGCGGCCGGTCCGCCTTCAATCACGCCGTCGATCTCGTAACCCTCGCCCTCAGACTCACCATAGGTCGGCATAATGCCGAGACGAACAGCCGGCATGGATTCGCGGGCGTCATCGGAAGCTGCTTGTTCTCCGTGCCCATGCCCGTCGCTGCCACCCGCAGCCTTCTTCTTGTCCTTTGATGTAATCTTCAGCGAAGTATCGAATGAGCCATTGGGCCATTTGAGTTTGATTTCAAGCATGAATCCATCTTCGCCCGCGGCCTTGCTTTGCAGGATGTCGGTCGATGCCGAAATGATGGCTTCCGAGATTTTCAATGTGCTGGCAAAGTCCGATGTCTCCACTTCCACCGACAACGCGCCCGCGCGCGACGTTACCTTGGACGACAGCACCTTCTTTTCATCTTTCAATCGCTTGATGGCCATTTCGACACCGGCCGCAATGGGGTCGGCATTTCTAGCCTCACTTCTTGGGGCGCCACGGGCAGCAAAGCTGACTTTCAGATCCAGCTTCTTCCCATCGCGCACAACACCCAGCGTCGTATCATCGCCCATCTGCAATTTCGAAACCGCTTCGATCGCATCGTCGATGCCTTCAATGTCAATCTTGCCTATGCGCACCAGCCGATCGCCCGACTTCACGCCGGCCTTCTCAGCCGCCGAGTCATCCGACACCTCCGCGATAAGAATGCCGTCGCCCTCACCGTCCTCCTCCGGCACAATGCCAAGCCGCACGCCACCACGCCCGCCCGGTCGCTCCGGCGATTCGCCGTCCGTGCGGGCTTGGGGATCGCGCGGAGCGCGCGGGCCGCGACCCTCGCGACGGGGCGCATCGTCATCTTCGCCCTGCCGCAAAATCGTCGCTCGCCGGGTGTCGTCTTCGAAAGCCGGACGATCTGAACGCGCGTCTATGTCGTCAATCACGTCAGCGGCAAAGCGGGCAATGCGTATCGCGCCGTCAAAATTGATAAGCGGCGTGTCGTCGTCGGGCTTGTGATATTGGCGGTGAATGCCGGTAAAGAAAAAGAGCACGGGTATCTTCTTGTTGTAGAAATTTGTGTGATCCGAGGGCCCTCGACCGCCGCCTCCGTCGCGAATATTGAGTTCGTAATTGCCCGCATGTTTCTTGACGGTGTCCTCGAATCCACTGCCGGTGCGCATGCCCCCGACCTCCAGCCGGTCATCCTTCAGCCGGCCGACCATGTCGAAGTTGAACATGGCGACGCATTTCTTGAGATCGACCGTGGGGTTTTTCGCAAAATGCGCCGAGCCCAGCAGCCCCAGTTCCTCGCCGGTGTACAGCATCAGCAGAATCGAGCGGTTCGGCGCCTCGCCCTGCGTATAAACACGGGCCATCATCATCACCAGTGACGTGCCGCTGGCATTGTCATCCGCGCCGTTGCTGATGTCTTTGGTCGGATCGAAGCCCGGCTCGCCCTTGTTGCGAATGCCGAGATGGTCGTAGTGGGCGCCGAGCACGATGATCTCATCGGCCTGCGGTCCCTTGCCTGGAATCATGCCGATCACATTGCGCACCGGCGATTCGATCGGCTCGATCTCAACCTCGCCCCGAACGTTGACGCCCTTCAATACGGCCGACGCGGGCTTCTTCGTCCGCTCGATTTTTTCCTGCATTTTGCGCAGCGAGTCCAGTCCGCCCGCTTTCAACATGTCGTCTGCGGCCGATTCAGTAATGTGCATCATCGGTACGCCATACGACGCGCCGAATCCCCCGAAAACTGCCCAAAGGGGTAAAGCCCGCTATCCGCATCGCCGTTCTTGTTGACGATCAAGACCGCCGCGGCGCCCCGCGCATTCGCCCGCGATGCCTTGGCGCGAAAGCTCTGATGGGCGTTGGCGTCGAAATCGTCAAATTCAGGCGCGCGGCGGATCATCAGCACGACTTTGTCCGTCACATCCAGCCCTTCGTAGTCGTTGTAATCCATGTCGTCATCGACAATGCCGTAACCGACGAAAACAACATCGCCTTTGAACGCACCCGACGACGAAAACGGAAATGGTCGAAAGTCCTCGTCGACCGTCAGCGGCTTGCGCATGCGACGTCCGTCGGTTCCAACTGCCAAACGCGTGGCATCTCCGATGCGCCGTTGAAGCGTCAGCTTGAAGTTCTGAAAATATGTGTCATCGTCGCCGGCCGGCTCGACCCCCAGCCGCTCGAATTCCGCGGCGATGTACTCGGCCGCGCGATCGATACCCTCCTGACCTGTGCCGCGGCCTTCCAGCTCGTCACTGGCGAGATAAGTTATGTGTTCCCGATATTGATCGAGCGAAAAGAGCGAACTGTCGTGCGAATGGCGTTCGCCCGCGACAGCCGTCAAGGGGATAAACGCCCATACAGCGGACAGCAACGCAACCGAGGAATT
This sequence comes from Planctomycetota bacterium, assembly GCA_016712275.1. Classification (GTDB taxonomy): domain Bacteria; phylum Planctomycetota; class Phycisphaerae; order UBA1845; family UTPLA1; genus JADJRI01. Next base: position 78,321 of record JADJRI010000009.1, on the reverse strand, counting down.
CAGCCGGGTTCGGCGAAGGCATGCAATCATGTGATACCCCGTGGTTCGATCGAAATGCACGATCATTAGTTGTATGAAAGCTCAGTAAAACCGGACCCGGGCGGAAGCGGGCCGATGCAAATATCTTAGCTAAACGGCGGTCTGCGAACAAACTCACGAGGCCCCGCCGACTTCCCATGATTCGCCGGGGCGCATCACCCTGACCTCCACACCCTTGGGCCGGAACGCGGAAATGTCATCAACCAGGAACCCTGAAAATGTGCCGTAATGAATGGGAATCGCCACTTTCGGCTTGATCAGTTCGGCGGCCATCGCCCCCAATTCCGGCCCCATCGTAAACCGATCGCCAACCGGGATAAACGCGACATCGGGCTTGTAGATTTCTCCGATCAGCTTCATGTCGCCGAACAGCCCCGTATCGCCGCAGTGATAAAAGGTGATGCCGCCGACATGAACAATGGCGCCCATCGGCTGGCCCATGTAACGCCCGCCATGCGACGAGGAATGAAACGCCTGAACAAACGCAACCCACCCAAAGGGCGCTTTGATCTTTCCACCTGCATTGCCGGGTTGACGCTGATTCTCCGCGAGACGTTGTTCGCCGAGATAGCCGCAAATCTCCCACGACGCGTAGACAACCGAACGGTTGGCGCTGGCCAATTCGAGTGTATCGCCGACATGGTCTTCGTGCCCGTGCGTAACGACGATGTGATTGGGGTGAATTTCGTTGTGCTTAATCGTCGCGACAGGATTGCCCGAGATGAAAGGATCAATGGCTATCCGGTGATCGCCGCTTTCGATGTAAACCGCCGAGTGGCCGATAAAGGTGACTTTGGTGGACATGGCTTCTCCTTTCTTGAAATGAAGATCATACAAGAATAGAGCAGGATGCGCCAGACACGGGGAACAAGCGGTGCTTCTACGACCTGATGTGGTACAGCCGCCCCCTGCTGCTTTTCCCGATCAAACTTGGCCAATACCAAAAACGCGGCACAATGCGGCTCTATTCCTCAGTCAGCAATTTCAGCAGCCCGCTCCGCTTCCTTCACCACCGCAATCACTCGATCCAATCTCACGATCAATTCCGCCCCATTTTCCGCCCGCACCGTAACGTGTCCCAACTTTCGACCCGACCGCTCGCGCTTGCCATAAAGATGCACGCGCGCATGCGGAATCGCCAGGATCGCCGAAATCGGCGGCAGCGTGCCGATAAGGTTCACCATGCCCACATGCCCGATGGCCGCGGTCGATCCCAGCGGCAACCCCAGAATCGCACGCAGGTGGTTTTCGAACTGGCTCGTCTCCGCGCCCTCGATGGTCCAATGTCCGGAATTGTGAACCCGCGGCGCGAATTCATTGCCGAGCAGGCCGCCATTGTGTTCGAACAATTCCAATGCCAGCACGCCGACATAATCGAGATGATCGAGCAATCGCATGGCATAAGTCTCCGCGTTCGTTTGCAGCGCCTGCGACCATCGCGGCTCAGGCGCAATCGCGGTGTGTAAAATGCCGCCCTCCTGCCGCGTTTCGACAAGCGGGTAAAACGCGTGGGAGCCGTCGCGCGACCGGACGGCGATAATCGCCACCTCGCGGTCAAAGGCACAAACTCTTCCAAGATCATGGGCACGCCGAAGTGCCGCCCATGCGACATCAACGTCGCCCGGCGCTCGCAAGACGCGCTGGCCTTTGCCGTCATAACCCAGTCGTCGCGTCTTCAAGACGGCCGGCAGCCCGATTCTGGCGACCGCCTCGCGAAGGCCGTCAATCGAATCGACGTCTGCGAATTGCGGCGTCGGAATTCCAAGCGATTGAAACGTCGTCTTTTCAATGAGCCGGTCCTGCGCGCACTCCAGCGCCTGTGGCGGCGGACACACGGACACGCGCTGCGCGAGGTAGCGCGCCGCCTCGATCGGCACATTCTCAAATTCATAGGTGACGACAGTCGACGCCGCCGCGATTCGCTCCAAATCCCCCCGATTCTCAAACGCGCCGACCAAAACGTCCGTCACGTTGACCGCCGGACATTCCGCCGAGTTTTCCAGCACAAGCGTGCGAATGCCGAGGGCGTGTCCCGCAAGCGCGAGCATGCGCCCGAGTTGCCCGCCACCGAGAATGCCGACGTTCATGCCCCGCCTCGCGGATCGGGATGATCGAGAACCGCCTGCGACTGCTTCTCACGGAACACTTCAAGTTTCTGGCGAAGCTCGGGCGAAGATGTGGCAAGAATCTCAATGGCGAGAAGCGCTGCATTGGCCGCGCCCGCCGGTCCGATCGCCAAAGTTGCGACCGGAATACCCTTGGGCATTTGCACGATCGACAATAGTGAATCAAGCCCGGATAGCGCACCGGACTGAACCGGCACGCCAAGAACAGGAAGCGTGGTCTTTGCGGCCAGCATGCCGGGCAAATGTGCCGCCCCGCCCGCGCCGGCAATCAACACCTTGAGCCCGCGCGAAACAGCCGTGGAAGCATAGGCAAACAGCAAATCGGGTGTGCGATGGGCCGATACCACCTGCACCTCATGCGCCACGCCGAAATCGGTGAGAACATCCGCCGCATGGCGCATCGTCTCCCAGTCGCTTGCGCTCCCCATGACCACGCCCACGTCAATCGATGCCACCAAGGTATGTGCCCTCGAATTCACTGTCGGGGAGCATGGGCCTCCGGCCCGTGCGCACAGGCCGGAGGCCTATGCTCCCCAATCGACGACCGCCTCAAAATGAGGCCGCCCATCACTAGATCCGAATCAAATCTCAGTTCTTCTGCAACAGCGACAATGCTGCCGAACACATTGTCCGAACGCCGGTGCGAATCGTCGGCTCCGGATCGGGCCGGAACTTCGCCGAATGAATCGATGGCAGCGGCTCGGCACCCGGCTCTTGTGCGGCCGCGAACCTGGCTTCATCAACAACGCCGATCCAGTAAATAAAGCCCTTCACGCCTTTGGCATCGCGCGAATATCTCGAAAAATCTTCGCCGCCCATCGAGGGCTTTCGAGCAATGACATTCTCCGCGCCGAGCAATTCCCCGAACAAATCCACACACTGCGACACCAATTGAGGTTCATTATAAGTCGCCGGCGTAAACTCATTTTCGATCACCCGCACATCCGGCGGCTTCGGACAATTCGCGGCCTTGCAAATATCCGTCGCGATTTGCCGGATCGAATCGAGCAACGATTTACGAACCTCATCCGTGTAGGACCGCACCGTGAGTTGCAGTGTCACCGAATCGGGAATGACATTGTGCTTCGTGCCGCCATGGATCGAGCCGACCGTCACGACTGCCGTATCGCGCGGATCGAGCCGCCGGCTGACGATCGTCTGCGGCGCGAGCACAATCTGCGAGGCCGTCACGATCGGATCGACCGTCTGATGCGGATAAGCCCCGTGGCCGCCCTTGCCATGAACCGTGATATCCACCGAGTCGACATTCGCCAGCGCCCACCCCGATGTATATCCCACGGTGCCGACTTTCATTTCATGCGACACATGCATGGCAAGTGCATAATTCGGCGTTGGAAATTTCTTGTAGAGTCCATCCTCCAGCATCAAACGCGAGCCCGTGCCGATCTCCTCGGCCGGCTGCCCGACGAACATCATCGTGCCTGACCATTGGTCCTTCATCGACTACATCGTCTGCGCCGTGGCCGTCAGCACGGTCATGTGTATGTCATGGCCGCAGGCGTGCATCACGCCCACCTTGCTGCCGTCTTCCTGCGTATGAATCACTTTGCTGGCAAACGGCAGCCCCGTCTCCTCGATGACCGGCAGTGCATCCATGTCGCCGCGAACCAGCACAACGGGCCCGGCGCCGTTCACGAGCAGGCCCACGACGCCATAGCCTCCGACGTTGGATGTGACCTTTAGTCCCGCTTCTTCAAATCGCTTGGCCACCCGCGCCGAACTCTCTTTTTCGAATCGCGACAATTCCGGGTTGGCATGGCAAACTTTGTAAAACTCGTACCAATCCGGCAGCGATTCTTCGATCCCGCTGTCCAAACGGGCGATCATCTCACTCGAAAGGGTAACACCTCCGAAAGCACCGGAAGCCGCAAGCGTTGATATCCCCATGGAAACCATAAGACCCGTCCATTTCCGCCGTGTGATGTCCACCATGCCCGCAAACTCCGATCCGACATCGCCCCTAACCAATCAGCGCCTCTGTCTGTCTTCTATCTTGTTCGGTGGAAACAATGTACGCAACGTCACTTTTGACCCAATGACCCGGAATTCGGGCAAAAAATTGTTCTCGTGCGAAAACGCGTCATCGCACGGGCGGCAAAAACAAACCGGCGCGGCGAGTCAACTATTCGCGGGAGAAATCTAAGATGAAAAAGATGGTTTTTTCAATCGTTGGATTGGCGGCGCTCACCGCCGCAACCGGCTGCATGGCCGTATCGGCCACCGACAACAGTCGCGGCGTGAAGTCCACACGGGAAGTTGTGGCCATCGGAAATGAGGTCTACATCGTCGACACACGAACCGGCGACGTACGCAAGCTGGACATCTCGAACGCAAAGCCGTTCTCGACGCCGGCCGCAGATTCCGAAGGCGAAGTCAAGGCAAGTGACATGAACTGAGGATAGGGTCGCGATTCTCTCGATGCATCGCGCTCATAACTCGCATAGAATTGGGAACTCAAAGCATGGACAGGCCCCGCAGCTTGTCCATGTTTTTTTTCAATTGATACGCCCGATTCTCATTCGCATGTATGTGCCGTGACTACGGCATGCCGTCGGCCGGCCTCCACCCCGGCTGCCAGATCGTGGCCGTCGGCGTGATTGAAACGCGTGTGTCGTAATATGTGTATTCCGCATGTCCGTCGGCGAAACCGAGCGACCACTTGGAAAAATCCCGGTGCCACCCGTAACGCTGCGGCAACGCAAGTGATGTCTGCACGGTCGGACCGGCGCGATAGGTCGACGCATAAAACCCGTGCTCCGGCCACAGCACAAACCGGGAAGCGCCGCCGCCGATCAAATACCGATTGATCCGCCGGGTCGGGCAATTGGAATCGTCGGCATCAAAAATATTGAGAATTGAATAATTGCCGCCGCTTTGCCAGTTGTAGCCCTGAAGCCACCGCGCGTTGAGCGTATAGCTGTTGCCGTTCACATCGAAGCTGCTTCGAGCTTCTTCCTGCGTGAATACCGCGGGACCACCGATGATCGATGTCGTAAAGGTCCGATCGCTCGGGCATTTGAATGGCAGATTGCGATCGAACGACCCGACCACGCCCGGAATGATATACCTGTTCAAGGGCCGTATTTCGGCCGGGTAGATCGACGAATCCGGATCGTACGCCGCCTCCCGCGCCGGATCGGGGTTCGGCGCCTTCACCCCGCCGAACACCCAGGGCGTAAACAGATTGACCGAAAAACCCTGATAGGCCGGATATACATACCACGGAATGATGTTGGTTTTCGTTCCCTCCTGGTCGGCCAGATACATCATGGTGGCGGATGTGATCTGCCGGAGGTTGCTGAGGCAATAGGCGATGCGCGCCCGCTCGCGACCCCGGGTCAGCGCCGGCAGAAGTATCGAAATGAGCAGCGCGATGATCGAGATCACCACAAGCAGCTCAATGAGCGTAAATGCAGGTTCCAAACGCCTCGGATAGGACCGCGTTTCCATTTCAATACTTGCCGAAAAATGCCATTTCCATGTCATCACTGGGGTATGCCGTCTTCATTTTCCATCCGGGCTGCCAGATCGTCGCCGTCGGTGTGATGGACAATCGCGTGTCATAAAACCGATACTCGGCATGCCCGTCGGCAAACCCCATCGACCACTTAGAAAACTCTTTGTGCCAGCCGTTTCGCTGCGGCAGCGCCAGGGAATTATTGATCGTCGGTCCCGCGCGATAGGTCGCACTATAAAAACCCTGTTCGGGGACAAGAACGAAGCGCGCCGCGCCGCCGCCGATGATATGCCGATTCAACCGGCGGACATACGCCTCGCGGGTCGCGGTCGAGTTGAAGATCTCCGCCGCCGTGAAGTCCGTCCCCGTAAACCAGCCGTAACCCTGGGCCCAGCGCGTATTCAAGGTATAGCTGTTGCCGTTGGCCTCATACGAGCTGCGCGTGTCCATTTCGGTAAACACCGGCGCATCTCCGATGATGGCCGTCTTGTGCGTTCGATCGCTGGGACATCGAAACGGACTGTTCGAATCAGATTCACTGATCGAGCTGCTGAGGTACTTGTTGACGAAACGGTCCGCAGCCAGATAAACCGAGGAATCCCGAATATTTGTCTGTGCAGGGTCCGGATTCGGCGCCTTCACCCCGCCGAAAACCCAGGGGGTCACCATGTTAATCCCCGAATAACCGCTCAAAGGTGGAATGACATACCACGGAAGATAGGGCGTACTGGTGCCCTCTTGATCGATCATGTACTGCAGCGAAGCACTTGTCACCTGCCGCAAATTCGAAAGACAATACGCCACTTTGCCGCGTTCGCGCGCCTTGGACAGCGCCGGCAACAGAATCGAAATCAGCAAGGCAATAATCGCAATGACAACAAGCAATTCGATCAGTGTAAACGCATGGCGGTGGTGGCGCGGGGAATGGTTCATCGAACGATCCTCGGAAACATGCTCTCGCTTGCTAAACACGGGCTCACGGCCTCAAATTCCCACCAACCCCTGAACTTGCACTCCCCATCAATTCTGCACATTCCCCTAAACGGAAGGCGGCGATTTCTCTTCCTCTGTTTCGGATTCTTCACGTGGATTGGGCATATTCGGTGTATTCAATGGAAAACACGTCTGGCAACGCCCCAGGCTGCCCGGAACATCCAACGAAAAGTAGTACGTTGAACAAGTTTCACACTGCGCAACTCGGTAGACCTCTTTGGACGAACAACGGGGACAAATGAAGGGTGGCGGTCCCTCCGCGCGCTTTTCTTCACGGGCCGCTTCGGAAACAGTCAACGGAAACACATGTTTACAGGCGTTGCACATCCAATTTGTGCTGCTTTCGGCCGTATCGGGAATCGAACTCTCTCCGCTGCCGTTTAACCAAAGGACGACGCCAGCGCCAGATATACAGATGACGATGACCGCTATTTTGATGTGCTTCACCGCAGGTTTCCTTGGGTATGAGGGCTCGCTCGCAAGCGATACGCTAGATTTTAACGTTAAATTCCTGAACAGTCCACGCAATCCGAGAATTCCGCGAATGAGCCGAATTCCCTTCCATTGGAATTACTGCCGCACCGAAGCGTATTCCCTACGTCCTATAACTAGCATTCTGAGCCTTCCTATGAAAAACCAGAGATTCCCGTGGCGAATGAGCGACTCGCCACTGAAAGAACCGAGACACTTGAACCGAAAATGGTACACGTCAGGATTCATCAACCTATTGAATCCTGTTACCGTTCTTGGTAACGTTAACGCTAGCACTGGCGAGCTGAAAACACCTGGCGCAATGGAAACCATGTCGGGTTTCATCCCAACGCCAGAGGGGGCACAAAATCGACTCTTCATATTCCACCGGTCAAGGCCCGGCAATCGACCCAATTCGGCCGACCGTGGAGAGTGTCATGTGCATGACCCCATCCGGAGAACCTGAACCAGATTCCCTAACCAGTGAATCACTAATCAATAACCGTCCGTCCCAACGGCCGGGTGTGATTGACGGGTGGATGCCCCATCCGCACACCGTGCCGGATTCAATAAGTGCATGCGCGATTGACGCGTCTGAAATGTAAACGGAGGAATGGAAACCATGTTGTTGAAATCGATCACTCATTTTCGCAGCGCCCGCTGGTGTCGCGTGACGACACTCGCGGTGCTCATCGGTCTGGTCGGCGCCAACGCCGCCAAGGCCACCAACTTCCCGGAATCTGAAGGTGCCACGGGCAACAGCACCAAGGCCAATGCCAACGTCATTCCGTTTGACATGGTGGACGGCGATACAATCACTGGCACCACAACCGGCACCACGACCGCTGCGCTCGGCTCATCGCTCGACTACTTCCGCCTGCACACAGCAGCGGACGCCCTCGGCATCTATATGTATCGCCTGACGATCACGCCCACCGTCGGTGATACCGGCACGCATGTCGGTTCGATTCGCGGACTCGATCAGGACCTTGGCGTGATTCTCGCCGTTGAAGCACAAGTGCAGGGTTCAACCACAGGTACCGTTCCACCCAAATCCAACGTGTGGTACGGATTCGGCAAGCAGGAAGAACTCTACTACCGCGTGGCCGGAGCGTCGACGACACCCAATCCTTACACCGTCACGCTTTCAAAGACACCCGTTGTTCCAACAGCGATCGGCCCCTTTGTGAGTGGTCCAATTACAATCACAACGGAAGGGGCGACCACCCTTGAAACCGAGATTCAAGTATTCGATGCGAACCTCGATCCCATTCCCTGCTACAACAACGATGACACTTACTTGGGCTCAACCAACCAATCCACGCTGACCCGAAACTACACCCCCGGCACATACTATCTTGTCGTCGCTTCGGGTACCGGCGGCTCTCAGGCAGGAAATCTGGCCACCCATCTTCCGGCGGCCAAGGACGATGACACCCAGGACCCCGAGGTCATGGACTTCCCCAATTCCTTTGTTCGCCAACACACAATCGTTGCAGCGCAAAGCTGGGACTTCAACGTCATCGACGGCAACGGCACAACATTCGTAGACAACGAATCACCCGCCAACTTCCAGTTTCAGGTAAATTGGCACACCTTCACGGTGGTTCCGGCCGTGAATCCGCCGTCCAATGACGACTGCGCGGCCGCCATTCCCCTCACAAACCAGGCATACACGGTGGGAACAACCGCCAACGCGACGCACAGCACCACGGCCACATGTGATACCAACGTCGCTTCGCGCGATGTCTGGTATTCATTCACCGAAGCCCATGCCGGCACACTCACCGTCGATACCTGCGGCGCCTGCGGAAATTCCGATATCGATACAGCTCTGGCCATCTATTCCGGATCATGCGGCAGCCTGACCCAGGTCGCCTGCAACGACGATTCGGCCGGCATGTTCCGGTACGAATTCCGAGATCAGCGTTTCCTCCCGGCCGGAACGCACTACATTCGCGTTTCGGATAAAGGGTTGGCGGCAGGTGGATTTGGCCTTCATGTCTATTTCGTACCAAATGCAGATACTTGTGCAGGTGCGATCGTCTTTAGTCCGCCATTCAACGATATCATTGACATTTCGACTGCAACCAACGACCCAGATATTTCCTGCAATGCCGCTAGTAATCCGTCCGCCCGATCAGCCGTATGGTATACAATAACGCCAACATCTGATTGTGCCCTTGGGATTGCTGAGAATTCGACTGCCAACGATATCGACATCACTGTATGGTCGGGTAGTTGTGGGGGACTCTCGGAGGTCCAATGCACTGCAAACGAAAGCACCGTCCAATCTTTGGATGCAGGAATTCAATATTGGATTGAGTTTAGTTTGCACAATACAACTACTTCTCCTACCACAGTTCTCCCGTCGGTCCCCTTGGACGTTTCATTCTCATGCCTCCCACCCCTGATAACGATACATGTGCAACGGCAACACCCCTAACTGTAGGCGTGCCCGTTGCTACGTCCAATGGTTCGGCCCAGCCCGACTTCTTCAACAACTGCACTTTCTTCCCCGATTTCATCCGCTTCGGCGTTTGGTTCAGTTACACGCCGACCGATGACTGCATCCTTCAAATCACCGAATCGACCGCTCAGGATGTCCGAATGGTTGTCTTCGGCGGCAGTTGCGGAAGTTTAAGTGCAGTAACCTGCGCAACCAACGAAAACACCACAGCGCCACTCATCGGCGGCCAGCCCTATTGGATTCTCCTGGGCTATCAGCCGACTTCCGGCGCACCCGGCGTTGCAATGAGTGTTACAGTTGATTGCCTCGCGCCTCTGGCGAACGACGCCTGCGACGATGCCACAGTCATCACATCGCTGCCCTTCAGCGACACGATCGACAACAAGCGGGCCGGTTCCGATCAGGACGTGAGCTGCAACATCAGCAGCGGCACCAACGTATGGAATGCCGTCTGGTACACCTACACACCCACGATGAATTGCACGGCCTCGCTCAATGAATCGAGTTCACAAAACGTGGTCATGTCGGTCTACACCGGCTTTGACTGCCTGAGTCTCACCGAATACTTCTGCACCGGTGCCGACACCGGCGACAGCGTCGACCTCTACCACGACACCCAGTACTGGATCCTCATCGGGCTTGACTCATCGTCCAGTCCGACCATTCCCACATCGAGCCTGGGATTCACTCTCGATTGCACGACTCTTCCGACCGGCGACTCCTGCGCGTCCGCCGATGTCATCGCATCGCTGCCCTATTCGAACGCGATCGACAACTCGACTTTTGTGGCCGGCGCGCCCGGCGCACAGTGCGATCAGGCATCGGGAAGCCCGCCAACCATGCTGCGTGACGCATGGCTCATTTACACGGCCACGAGCGATTGCACCGCGATCATCTCGGTTGACCCACCCACCGCTTACAACGCGGTGGTGCAAGTCTGGGCCGGCGCCGATTGCCAAAGCAAGACCATCGTCGCCTGCACCGATGCAAGCACCGGGGCCGGAACGCCGGAATTCGTCAACGTCGCGTTTACAAACGGCCAGACCTACTGGATCCAATTCGGCCGCTCGGGAACAGGCACAGGTGCCGGTGGCTCGACACTGGTCGATATCCAGTGCATTCCGGCGCCGGCCAACGACCTGCCGTGCAATGCGACGGTGATTCCAAGCCTGCCGTTCTTCGACAACGTCGATGCATTCTCCGCGACGCACGATGTATGGATGAACGACCCAACGGCCGACAGCTCCAATTTCTGCGGAACGACAACACCGCAGCAGACCTATTACGGCGTCTGGTACACCTATACGCCGCCACATGATTGCACGATTCTCGTCCAGGATTTCGGCGGTACCGATGTGAACTCCGGCGTCTTTACCGGCTCCTGCGGCTTCCTGAATCAGGTGGCCTGCACCGGTTTCAGCGGCGATATCATGAGCGTGCCGCTTTCCGCCAACGTGCAATATTGGATTCTAGTCGGCTCATATGGGCTGTCTCAGCAACCCAATCCCCCGACCTCCAACTATGACCTGAGCTTCGAATGCCGCGAGCCGCCACCCAACGATTTCCCCTGCACGGCGGTCGACCTGAACTCCACCGGTCTGCCATACTTCGAATCGGTAGACATCTCGGGCGCCACGGACGACCCGATCATGCTCACCCTGTCGAGCTGCCATGCGCCGGCGTCGCAAAACGCGCCCTACGGCGTCTGGTATGAATACCAGCCCGAAACCGATTGCACGCTGACGCTCTTCGAATCGTCCTCGCAAAACGCTGCGATTGCGATTTACGAGGGATTCGATTGCAACAGCTATGGCGAGCTTACATGCACCGGTAATGAGTCGATCAGCTATGGACTCACCGGTGGTTTGCACTACTGGGTTCTGGTCTCGCTGGGAACGGTCAGTCCCGCGCTGACGACCCTCGATCCGCTGATCATCACCATCGACTGCTCGCAGCCGCCGGTGAACGATCAGATCTGCGGCGCCATTGATATCACCAGCACGCCATACTCGAACACCCAAAGCCTCACGCTGGCGACCGATGACATCGATATCGCCTGCAATACGGCCACCGGTACCCAGGTCACGCAAAAGGGTGTCTGGTACAGCTATACGCCGACATCGGATTGCATGGCGCTCATCAGCGAAACATCCTCGCTCGACATCGCCATCGGCGTTTTCCAGGGCTCGCTCTGCAACAGCAATTTCGAATTGACCTGCAGCAGCGTGGATCACGTCGGCATTCCGTTGTTTGCCAACGAGACCTACTGGTTCCTCATTGGGCTTCAGACCACGACGCCCACCGTGCCGACGGCGGCCATGTCGTTCACGTTCGACTGCGTACCGCTGGACCCGCCGGCAAACGACATGCCCTGCGGCGCAACGGTCATCGGCAGCCTGCCTTACGTCGCGAGTCCCGTCATTGCCACGGCGACGAACGACATCGATGTCAGCGGAGATTGCAACTTGGTCGAACCGGGCGAAGTCTTCTACGGCACCTGGTATCAGTACACACCGGCCAGCAACTGCTCGGTGTTCCTCGGAGAATCGTCGATCAACAATGTCGTATGGGGCATCTTCACGGGCGATCCGGATTGCAACACCCTGGTTGAAGCATTCTGCGACAACATCGATTCCGCCGGTCCGTTCAGTCTCACAGGCGGAACAACCTATTACATTCTGGTAGGTCTGGAATATGCCGGAACGGTGGCGCCTTACTCGCCGCCCAACACCCCCGGCCTGGCACTTTCGCTGGCCATCGACTGCATCAATGTCCCGGCCAACGACACATGCCTGACGGCCACACAGATTCCGGCGGTGCCTTACACCGATTCCTACAACAACCTGCTCGCCACCGACGGCCTGCCCATCGGAAGTTGCAACTCGACTTCCGCGACCGACATGGACAAGGATGTCTGGTACTCGTGGACTGCAAGCTCCACATGCGACGTCACCGTGAATGTCGTCGACACTGCGATTCCGTATCAGTACGGCCAAATCGCCGCGGTCTATGCGGGGCCGGATTGCGACAACCTCTCGCCGGTGCAATGCAGCTACAGCTCAGGCATCACACACCAATTCCCGTTCGTGCTCAATGCCCAGGCCGGCACCACCTACTGGTTCCAACTGGGGCGTCGATACCTCGCCAGCGGAACCAATGGCGGACCGACGACACTGACGCTCACGGGTGATTGTGAATCGGCCTGCCTCACCTGCCCGGCCGACATGAGCGGCGATAGTGAGTTGGATGGTGAAGACGTGCAGCGATTCACCGAATGCGTCATCCTTGCAAACAACGGCGCGCCGACATCCACCTGCGAATGCGCGGATGTGATGGTCGACTCGCTGGTGGATGCAAACGACATCACCGCGTTTGTGAACCTGCTGCTTCAGGACACGCCGTCCTGCCCGTAATGACGAAGGATCGACTTGATCCTTTCACCATCTCGAAGTGATTCCACCCGGGCATCGTTCAAAACGAACGATGCCCGGGTTCTTTTTTGGAGCATGTCAGAATTGGATGTGGAGCCAAGCCCGCTGCCGCGCTTATAATAAGCGATGAACGCCATACCACCGTTCAGGCTATGAAGCTCGGTACGGTCGTCGTTTAAAGTGGCTCGGTGCCGGCGTCGCTTGATGTGGCACAGCCGCCCCCGGCTGTCTTCCTGCGTTTAATGTGGCACAGCGCATCCGGCTGTTTTTGCGTCAGACATTGCCAATTACCGAAGTTCGTTTTGATTCAGACATGACAGAATTCAATCGACGTATCGCAAGCTCCAACAATCAGGCGAATGCAACGATGAGACAGCCTTTCATCAAACAAATAAAACCAAAGCCGGGGTTTCCATTCCGCGCAGTTTGGCTGATCGCCATTGGCTCTCTGCCCGCCTGCGATGCACTCTCATTCATCGCCCCCCTCGCACTTCCCGAGGGCCTCTCGCGGGTCAGCGGCGGTGTGGCCGACAACCGCCCTTACTTCGGCAAGTCGTTTGATGCCGCCAACGCCGAATTGGGCCAGTTCGTGCTCGCCACCTGTGGCTGTGGCGACTGGCGCGTTTTGCTCAAGGATTCCAACGGTGATCAACGGCAATTCGCCGTCAGCTTCTACGACACCGGCACGTACGACCCAAATGGCGAAGTGACTTTCTTCGGCCGCGAAGGCGATCTGGCCGCGCTCGGCACGATGCACCAGGGCGACGGCGCGGCCGCCGGACAGATCGATTTGCCCGTCTTTCGCCGAACATTTTCGGCCGATCGCCGGGCGACGCACACCAACGACATCGAGGCCTGCATCCTCTGCCACATCGGCGAGAATCCGATCTATCCGCAACCAGACACGCACATCGAATACGTACCCGGCGTGACCAATTGCCTGGAGTGTCACGAAGTTGTCATCGAATGAAGTATAATAATCTGCGGCGGTTTGGATTCGGCACGGGCGATTGCATTCTTTACCGCCTTGCCGCCACCTGAGACCGCGCTTTCCAATGCAAAAATCGCACAGTTGAAAAGTCGCGACCGGCCTACTCGCCCACCAGCGCCGCCGCGAACAACGGGATGTCGGCCGTCGTCAACAGTCCATCGCCCGAATAATCGCCCGCGCAAACCAGTTCCGCATTGGGCGCACCGTCTATCATGGCATCCGTAAAGGGCTGCACATCACGGCCGTCCACCTCGCCGTCCCCGTTCAAGTCGCCCTGCAATCCCGATGAATTGCACGAAGGAATGAGCGCCGTCAATAGCACATGGTCGATTTGCCACCCATGAAAATCGTTGCCAAAAGCATCGGTCGTGTTAAACCGCCACTGTAGCGTCACGCTCTGCCCGGCATACTGCGTTAAATCGACTGTTCGCGTCACCCACGGCGTCGAAGCCAGCCCGCCTTGCGCCGGCTCGTCCACCGTCTCCCCATTGACGAGCAACGAGGGCCAATCCGTCGTCCCGAATGCCTCACGCTCAAACGTCGAACAATACGAAAGCGAAATATCCGAACTTTGTGGCAGCAAAATCGCGGGTGCCGTCAGTCGGCTGTCCGTCGAGCCGAAATCGTAATTGCAGGCATCGACATCGCCGCAATAGGCCCATGCCGCGCCATCGCAAACCGGTGCAACGGTGCAGGCGCTCGTCACGCCCCAAAGCTCGGTCGTCTGCCAACCAGACGGCAAGCCCACTTCAAAGTCCTCGGCAAAAATGGGCTGCTGCTCCAGCACCCCCACCGCCAATGCCTGAGCCGTCGCCGGTGCGCCCTCGGGGAAGTACACCAATTCTCCGGTGAGAGTCTGAGCGCTGATGAAATAACTGGCCGAAACACCACACGTCGTCGCTGGTAATACGCCGGAATGCAGCGAACTGCTCAATGGAGTAAGCGACACGCTATCGGCATTGGGCCCATACTGATAATGCAAAATCGCCGTGCCCGGCTGGAATTCCTCGGCACACGGCTGAATATCAACTTCAAACGGAAGCGACGTACACGGCGCAATCAAATTCGGCGCGCCCATCCCGCCATCAAACACAAACCGCAGGGCCCCCGACTCGGCAATGTGAAACATCAGCGATGTGCCGGTGCCGGTGTTATTCGCCCAGTCTTTGGCCGTAACGAAATAAGAAATCGTACCGCCGCAGGGCTGACTCGGAATGGCCCCGCGATAAATCTGGCCGCCGCTGTATTTCATCGTGACGCGCGTCACCGGGCCGCCATTGATCGAATAATTCAGAAAAACGCCCCGATCGAAGAAATTCCGATCCGATGTCATCCCATCCAGAACCGCCGCCCGAACGACATACGGCCCCACCGTGTCATCCGTATCGGCCAACTGTTCCGTACTCACGATTCGGGGCGGTACTGTGTCGGCCGGTCCGAAATTCATGTAAATGCGATTCTGAAAATTGCCCGATTCGCCCTGGGCCGTGATGATGTCCAGCCGGCCGTCGTTGTTCACGTCGGCCAGCTTCACATCGAGTGACGAGTCGCTGACTGGCGTGATGATATTGCTCGCCTGGGTGAACGTGCCGCTGCCATTGTTGGTGTAAATGCGCTCCGCGGTGCCGCCCAGAACGGCGATAATGATGTCGAGGTCGCCGTCGTTGTCATAGTCGAAAAACTTGCTGTCGTTGTCATCAACCGTGGGATTGGCCTGCAATTGGGTGCTGACATTGGTGAAAGTGCCGGTCCCATCGTTCGCTAACAGCAATTCCGTGTTGTTGGGCCCGGCGTTCGCGCCCAGGAGATCCAGATCGCCGTCGCCGTTGATGTCGCCGAAGTCATATGAATAACAGGTGCTGTCGGCCGGCATCCCCGCGATCAGTGAAAACACACCCGCTCCGTTGTTGCGAAGCAATTTGCTGTTGTTCGTACCGCGGCCGGCCGTGCGAATATCGAGATCGAAATCGCCGTCGATGTCGCCGAAGATGCAGTCCATCGGCTCGCAGTAGGCCGCCAGCGGATGCAATGCCGCTGTCTGATCCGTAAAAAATCCGAGGCCGTTGTTGACATAAACGCGAAATTGCCCGCAGCCGAAACGGCTCGATCCGCCGTTGACGAAATACAAATCAAGATCGCCGTCGTTGTCGATGTCCGCGAAGTTGGCGCGCGAGCTGCTGAGGTTGATCGCCGGAAGGCGCGCGGCGGTCACGTTGGAGAAAAAACCCGAACCGTCATTCAGAAAAAGCGCGGGACGCCGATTGAAATCCTGGGCAAAAACCAGATCGAGATCGCCGTCGTTATCGATGTCGCCCAGTTCCGCGCCGCGGCACAGTCCGCTGAACCCAAGCCGCGCCGTGGATTGATCGCTGAACACCCCGCTGCCGTTGTTGATATAAACCCGCTGAATCTCAGGCGTGCCTGCCGATGAAAAACCACCGCCATTCGCAAAGATGATGTCTAGATCGCCGTCGTTGTCGATGTCACCGATCGTGAGCTGATTGGTGTAGTCCGTTGGGTTTGGGAAGGGAAACCGCGTGTCCGTATCATCCACGAATTGCTGGGCGCCGAGTTCGAGCGTGAGAGCCAGAACAAGAAAACCCGACAAGAAGCCTGCCGATGCACGACGCGCGCGGAATGTCATTCGCAAACCCTCCCTACGCGAACAACCGCCATGATCCGACCCGAGCGATTCGGGATCCCAACTGGACGGCCACCCAGCGCCAGCCTCCATTATAAACGACTTCCCCCGAATAATTCACGCGAATACAAATCGCCATCCATGAAAGAGTTGCAAAAATGCGGCCCGGAATGCCGAATTCCGGGCCGCATAAGCTTCGCTCATCTTTGATTCAGCAAATATGTCAAGGCAGAAGCAGGTTAATGAACTGCTCCAGGTCGATTCCATTGAGGGCCGCGTCGTCATCGATGTCGGCGCGATCCACCATGTGCGGCAGCGTATTTGATTCCACAAGCACGTCAGCAAAGAGTGATATGTCCGCTACAGTGATCGCACCGTCGCCATTCATGTCGCCCTTGGCGGGCACGAGATGGAATACAACGCCGCCCGTGCCGGTCGGTCCAAGCACAGTAGAACCGAGCACATAGATTTCCCCGTCCGCGTCCTCGCCGAATCCCTTGAGAAACACGCCATAGGGGTCGTTGTTCAAACCATTGCTAAACTCAAAAATCGTATTCGGCACACCGTCGGCATCCATGTAATAAAGCTGCGCCTCGGGCGACCCGAAACTTGTGCTGAAGTCCCCGAAAACATACTTGCCCACCAGCGCGGGAAACAGCGTTCCCCGATAGACAAAACCACCGATGATGGAGATGCCGTCGCCATTCGAATGATCGTAGGACGCGACGGGTTCCAACAGCGGCTCGCCAAGCGCGCCGGTACTGGCGCAAATCGCGGGCGGCGTGGACGGGTCGAATGGATCGAAGCACTGATTGCCTTCGCGAACAACCCAACCGTAATTGCCGCCGTTCACGACGAAATCGACTTCTTCAAACCGATTCTGCCCCACATCGGCGACGATCAATTTGCCGTCACCGCCGGGTCCGTCGTCAAAGCTGAACCTAAACGGATTTCGAAATCCGTAGGCATAGATTTCATCTAGTCCTGCGACGCCAACAAACGGATTTGTTGCGGGAATCGCATAATCCAATCCAGGCGCGGGCGGCGAATCGACATCAAGCCGAATCACCTTGCCCAGGGGGACGTCGATGTTCTGGCCGTTTCCGGTCGGCCCGTGCGGCAGGCTCGGTTGATCGAGGCCGTCATTCGCGCCGCCCCCATCGCCCAGCGTGAAGTAGAGAAATCCGTCCGGACCAAATGCGACTTCGCCGGAATTGTGATTAAACTCCGGTTCATCCACGCGAAATAGAATAATCTCGCTGGCGGGATCAGCCACATTGGGTGACAGCAGATTGAATTCCGACAGCACCTCTTCATGACAGCCGACGATGAAGCCATTCGGATCATTGCAGGATTCCTCGGCAGTCCCAGTGCGGCCGGCTTGAGCGAACGAAGAACCGACCATTTACAGCAAAATTTGGATGGAATGCCATACCAAGGACACCGCGCTCATCAAAAAACGCATTGGGCGTCGGAGTCAGGCTGCTCAAATCAAGAAACGGCGTCGGCAGCAGATTTCCAGACGAATCCAGGATTCGAATCGGACCTGTTTGATCGACTATGAATTTTCGCCCGCTGCCGTCTCCCGGATCAACCATGGCCACAGGCGACGGCAATCCCGCCACAATCGGATCGAGCCGCACGAGTAAATCGCTCGGAGTCACCGGCGGCGGCAATGGCGTCGAAGGTATCGTGACGTCCACGGACACATCATCGAGCAGCATCGTATTTATGTTGCCCGTGCCTTCACCTCGATAGCAAAATCGAAACTCGCCCTTGTTTGCCGTCGCACTCAGATTGATCGGCAGCGACACCGGTGCGCCATTGTTAAAGGCGGCCGACACCATGTTGGTCGAGAAGTCCACGCTCAGATCGATCTCGACCCATTGCCCCAACCCTGTCGGACTCGAAAGCGGATAAAGCGAAGTCGATGCCGCCGCACCGCCGATGCCGGTCACCACAAGGCTCGCACCGGTGTTGGCAAACTCGATGCCCCATGCGTTCTGAAACGATCCATCCAGATGTTGAACCACAAGTCGCGGCTTCGAAGCGCCGCTCGGCGGCGTCTCTTCGATATTCACAAAAAACGTCCACGAATAATTGAAGTCTCCGCCGGTCGAAACGGGCACCGTGTAAAATCGATTCTGAACATTTCCGGCGTCCTGATCGCGAATGCGTAACCATTGCGTCGATGACGATCCCGGTCGCACGCCGACGACGCCCAGCACATCATTCACCGCTCGGACTGTATAGATGCCCGGCGTCGCGCTCGAATTTACAAACGCATAACCGATCATGCCGTCAACTGTATCTCCAAGCAGCAGCGATTCGTAGTCATCCATGCCGCCAGGCGAAACCAGCAACGATGCGACCGCCGGCGAAGTGGCCGGATCATCCGCACCGATCGATGGCGTTTCATCCAGGTACCAATCCCGCGGCGAATTGCCGAACATGTCCCATGACAGTGTCTGCCCCGAACCCGGCGTCGGACAGAATGCCGTCGTCGAAGGCCACAGGCCGGCCGTGACAGCCAAACTCGTTCGACCGATGCTCGGTGCCGGGCCGAATTTCACGCCGTGAATCATACTTGCGGCGATGTTAAAATTTGAGTTATTGAGGTACAGCCAAAGGTCGCTGTCCGCCGAGTTCATTCCCACGATGCTGAATGTGCGCGCCTGTCCCGCCGTCCAGGTCGTGCTCGCTGGAATCACCGACGTGTAGATGAACCGGTGACAAAACGGCCGGCTCGTCGCAACATCGTTAAACGCCGGCCCCGCATTCGTGACTTCCGCAACATCGCCGAATGCGTCCACTTCTGTGATTCGCAGATTGGCGACCTGTGCCGATGCGACAGTCGCAAGACCAAGTGCGGAAAAAGCAATAGCGGCATGAACCGTTTTTCGCGGAAACTTCATATCCGTCCTCCTCGGGTTTGAACTTCTGGGGCTGAAAGAATGTTAGAAAACAATTGGAAGCGTAAGCCGAAGCCGACACTCAAATAAACAATGTGCCCAAACGCGCCCGTTTATTGCAGGTAACCCGTAAATTAACGTTCCGTGAAGCAACGTACGAAGAATCCATCCTGACGAATTCAAGCGCGTTAATCAAGTATTGGGTGCAATTTACGTTAATTGCCCAACTCTCCCGCGATGATGAACTTGTGATTGACGGAATTGGCCTGTCAGGACTGGGACGAACGGGGATCGTCGATCTTCGACGGATCGTATTGAACGGGTCGGCTGCCGAACGAGAAAACCTGCGTTGCACTGCCGACACCGAAAGGCGCGGCCGGAGGCGATGTTTCGCAAAATCGCCGGATGCTCACAATTCGGGCAGAGAACATATACCGAGTTCGCCGGCGGTGTTTCATTCATCGTATTGCGTGCAACCATGCGGGGTGTTCCTCAGTTCGTACCATCCATGTCGGTCAAAATGCCCGCTTCCATTGAGCAGCCGCCCACAACGCCCCGCAAAAACTCCTTGTGTGCATTAACGACCGCCTCGCCATCATATTTCGCGGCACCATCTGATTATTTTGCACCCGATAATCAGGCCCGCGCCACGCGAATGCAACGAGGCCCCGATGCGAATCCGCACCGGGGCCTCGATTGATTCATCAAACCCCAATCACCGCCGCACATGCGGCGGCGATTTCACGACAATTCCGATCAGGGCACGCTCAGGAGCGCTGTCACCATGCCCGGCACATCCGCGAAATCCATCACGCCATTGGCGCTGAAATCGCCGGGGCACAGATCGACCGGATCGGTGGACAACCCAATGACAGCCTCCGTGAACAGCTGGATATCCGCACCGTCGGGTCCGCCGATACCGTCCATGTCGCCCGTCGCTGCCGTATCAACGACACCGCAGCCGCAGTTGCCGGGCGCGATCTTCAGCGGGTCGGCCGGACATCCGTCGTCGCAGTCGGCCGTGCCGTCGTTATCGCTGTCCGTGTCCGCAACGCCGCAGCCGCAGATGCCCGGTGCGATCTTGTTCGGATCGTTCGGGCAGCCATCGTTGCAGTCCGCCGTGCCGTCACTATCCGTATCCGTGTCGGCCACACCGCAACCGCACTGACCCGGTGCGATCTTATTCGGATCGTTCGGGCAGCCGTCGTTGCAATCCGCCGTGCCGTCATTGTCCGTATCCGTGTCGGCAACGCCGCAACCGCACTGACCCGGTGCAGTCTTATTCGGATCGTTCGGGCAGCCGTCGCTGCAATCCGGCGTTCCGTCATTGTCCGTATCGATCGGCGTAAACACGCATACATTGTTCTCGCAGGTATCCGCCGTGCACGGATCGCTGTCGTCGCACTGGCCATTGTTGACGCACTCAAACGCATTGCACGTGAGGGTCAAAGTGCCCGTGCCGCTCGCCGACGCATATCCGCCGACGCGGATCAGGTAGCTGTTGCCCTGAACCACCGGCACGTCCAGCGTCGTCGTGTTGCCTGAGCAACCGGCCACATCATCGCGACAAGCCAACGCCGTGCCGCTCGTAGCCGGACACTGCGTTCCCTCGTACACGGCAATCTTCGTGTCATAATTTGCCGCGTTGCAGGTGGAAAGCGTCAACTCGCCCGTGCAGCTCGCGGTGTACACAAACCAGATGTCTTGATTCACCTGCGTGTCGCTGAACTTGGTGCACGCACCCGGTTCGTCCGGTCCGTCCGTGGTGGCATTCACCGTCGAAAACGGTGTTGCTCCATCGGCAATCGGCAGCGCATTGGCACAATTGTTGTTCGCCGGCGGACACGGATTCGGCGAGCACAGCGTATTGTCGCCCTGGTAGCTGCCGCCCGCGGTGCCGCATGCGGAAGCCGTCACAACCGTGCAGCCGCCCGAATTGCAGCAGGCGCCTGTGAGCACCGCCTGACAGTTGTCGGGAATGCCGTCAAAGTTGTCATCCGAAGCCGTTCCGGCGCCGAATTCGCAACCATCCTTTGTGCCGTCGTTGTCGCAGTCCGGAAGCGTCTGACATGTGTCGATGATACCGTCCGGTCGTGCCGGTGGATGGCCGGTATCGTTGAGGAACGTCTCGATATCGGCGAAATCCTGCGGCGTAAAGCCGGGGAACGCGCCGCCGGGATGATCCGTGGGAGGCAGCAACTTGTTCGAAATCGTCGTTCGGGTCTTGTTTCGCAAGACCGGGCCCGGACAACTGCCGCCGCCGCAATTGACCCCGAAGCCGTCAGGTCCGTGGCAACCGAAGCAGAACGTGTTGATGATATTGCCGCCGGCCGTTGGGTTGCCCGTCGGTCCGCCGTCGCAATCGGGCGCGCCCGAAGCAATGTCGCATTCGTCGGGCGTGCCGTTGCTGTTGCAGTCGGTACTGGTGCCTTGCGAAATATCGACGGAGTCGGACACGCCGTTACCGTTGCAATCGCAAGTCGGAATGGCAGTGCCGGGGTTGGTGAATGTAAGCGTCCATGAAACGAGATTACCCGTATCCGCACCGCGCGGTCCGGAAACATTGAGCGTCCAAGCCCCGTTCTTGTTGTGGAGTATCAAATGCGCTCAACGCACTGTTGGGCGTGTAGTTCGGCGGCGAAACCACCGGACCCGCATCGCCCGGCAGCACAAATGTCTGTATCGCGCCGCCAGTGCCCTCATCATCCAGCGTACAGTTATAGCCGTTGTCGGCATTACCGGTTCCGCCCGGACGATTCATCAGTGTCACCGTCGTGTCGCGTGGGTGAGCGTGACGATGAGATCGCCGTTCCATGTGTGGGTGATATTGAGCGAAACGTTGAGGTCGGTAATTGAACCGCTGTCGGGAACCGTAATCGTCCTCGATACGCCGGCAGTATTGTTGTCCGGAATCGCCGCGGGATAGCCCGCGCCGGAACCGACGTATTCCTTCGTCTGACCGGCAACCGGATCGCATTCGTCCGGCGTGCCATTGTCATTGCAGTCGAAGCTGGTGCCGCTGGCGATGTCCGCGCCGTCGTCGATGTTGTTGTTGTTGCAATCCCCGTTCGGGAATTGGCACGAAGAATTGCAGAATGGCCCCGGCGGGTCGCAGTCTTCGCCGCCTTCAACCGTGCCGTTTCCGCAAACACCGCAGGGGAAACCGGAGTTGTCCACCAGCAAATTGCCCGTGCCGCTATCGGCAGAGCTGTATCCGCCGACACGAATCAAATAGTGCAGGCCGGCTGTCACGCTGCCGGTCACCGTGCTGTGATAACCGCCCGCCGCCTGACCACAGGCATTCACGGGATCATCATCATTGCAAGAAATGAGAGCGCGACTGGCGCAATTTGATCCGTCCCAGCTATACAATACAAGGTCGGTGTCATACGCCGCGCTGCCGCCCAACTGCTCGCACGTCGAAACGGTCAAAATGCCGCTGCAGGGTGCGTGATAATCGAACCAAATATCGTTGTACGTGTTGCCGTCGAACTGGCAGCCGGCTTCGGCTGTCCCGTCCGTGGTCATGCCCACCGTCGAAAACGGATGAACGCCATCAACGATCG
The DNA here is from genome assembly GCA_016712275.1 of Planctomycetota bacterium. Taxonomy (GTDB): domain Bacteria; phylum Planctomycetota; class Phycisphaerae; order UBA1845; family UTPLA1; genus JADJRI01. The sequence continues at coordinate 55,203 of JADJRI010000009.1, read as the reverse complement.
GCGATGCGTCCGCACAGGCGTCGTTGTTCTCGAACTGGCATTCGAAGCAGCCGTCACCCGATTCGTTGTTGCCATCGTCGCATTGCTCGCCCGGATCGAGATTGCCGTTGCCGCAAAGCTCCGGCGGCGCCTCGCACACAATCTTGTAAACAGTGCCAAGAATGCTGACGACGTACATTTCGCCGTCCGCGTCTTCGCCGAACGAAACGATCCCGCCGACAGCGCCGCCGGGTGCCTGAACGATCTGCGTGTCACTGACTGAAACCCCGTCGTAGCGGAAGCGCTTGACGTAGTCGCCGAGATAATCCGCATAGAAATAAGCCCCACTGAGCCACGGCAGATCGCAGCCACGATAAACATAACCGCCGGTGAGCGAGCCGGTGCCTTCGCCATCACCGTGCGTTTCAATCACAATGGGTAGTGTCAATGTTCCGGCATTGCACGTGCAACCGCTAAATCCGGTGCAGGCCGTGCCTTCCATGCAGCGCCAGCCGAAATTCTTGAGCCCCGTGCTGCCCGCCGCCACGAAATCGATCTCTTCCTGCGCATCCTGGCCCACGTCGCCGATGTACAGGTCGCCGGTCAGCCGGTCGAAGCTGAACCGCCAGGGGTTGCGCAGGCCCTTGAAGATCACTTCCGGAAGATTGGGCGCGCCCGGGTTGCCCGAGGCCGGCACATAGGTCGGAGGATTGTCCACATCGAGACGCATCATTTTGCCGAGCAGCGAGGAATCGTTCTGCGAATTACCGCTCGGATCATTGGCGCTGCCGCCGTCACCCATGCCGCAATAGAGCATCCCATCAGGACCGAATTGCAGGCAGCCGCCGTTGTGATTGGCAAAGGGCTGGGTGATGGTCTTGAGCAGCACACCTGAAGCCGAGTTCGCCGTCGCCGCCGCCGGATTTCCGCCCGTCGCCTGGTACCGCGCGATCACGGTATTTCCCGCTGTATTGGTGTAGTTCACGTAGAAATAGCCGTTGGAAAGCCAATTCGGATGGAATGCCAATCCGAGAAGGCCGCGCTCGCCGCTCGAGCTAACAATTCCGCTCAAGTTCAGATAAGGGGGTTGCATTCACCGTGTAGGCAGGCGGGTTGACGATTTTGATCGCGCCGGTCTGCTCAACGACAAACAGTCGCGTTGTGTCCCCCGGAGGTGCATAAACACCGACCGGCACGGTCAATCCTGTCACCACCGGCTGCATGGCGAGTGTGCAGGGCGTAAAGCTCTGGCACTCATCGGGCACGCCGTCGGAATTGCAGTCCTGGCTGTTGCCGCTGGAAATGTCGACGTCATCTGCAATGCCGTTCGGTTGGCAGTCGATAATGCCGCTCGCGCTTGGCACAACAGTGTTGGCCGACACGCTTGCGGGCGACCCCGTGCGGAACATGGTCAGTGTGGTATTGCCGGTCGTCGGTGCCCGATTGCAGTCGAATCGGAAGGTATACATCGTGCCCCAGAGCAGTGCATTCGAATTCGCGCCGATGTCGGTCATGGTCCAGGAAACAAGGCCGCCGGAGAATGTGCCGGTCCAATCCGTGCCGTCGCGCGTCACAGCGCCTTCACCGTCGTTGTCGTGATAGTCAACGTCGCGAAACCCGATGTTCGAGACCGTGCCGCCGGTGCCCACCGGGATGGAAAAGGACTTCATGCCGCGATGGGCGTTGAGGTTCTGAATCGCATATTCATAGTGATACAGTCCGCCACCGAGACTCGTGGCTTTTGCGGCCATAATCAACAAGCCGACGGATGGAATCTGAACGTCGGTTTCAGTTACAGAGTTGTCCGTATCCTTCCACGAACGAATGCCCGCCTCGCCGCGCTGAGTCGTGCCGGCCAGGCCGAATGTTCGATTGGATCCCGATGTGCCCGACACCGTGATCGACCGATATGAACCGTTATTATTGTTATTGCCAAACGCCGCATCATCCTTTGCGACATACTGACCCTCAACGAAATAAAGCGCGCCGGCCTGATTCAAGTCCGACTCACGAATGCGAAGTCGTCGACCCGTATTGGCCGAATAGCCGCCCGGATTGCTGATCGGATGAATGTGCGAACCCGCGGTCGGATTCACCTGCCACTTGGGGCCCGCGCCGGACTGCCCGCCGTTTCGCGACGCCGAATAAGGATCGGCACAACCAACACCCAAAGCGCTTCCAGAGCCGCTGCCCGAGCAGGTGCAACACAGGTTATTCTGTAATGCGAAGAAGCCGTGTTTCAGCCACGATTGGCCGATTTGCTCGAAGCGAGAAGCGCCGTCGGCGGCCGTGTACAAACGATAGAAGTTCTGACCAATGACGGGGTGCAAACCTTCGCCGCCCGTGTCTCCGGAAATCCAGGACAAATTGGATGTGCCGACGTTGCAGGAATAAGTGCCGACTGAAAATGCATCATACAATACACCGTTGACGGTCTCGGCTGTGTACTGGGTGATCTCATGCATCTCGCCGACGATCACGTCAGGACCGGTTGCGCCACCGCAAACCTCGCCGCGTGGATCTCCATCGCCGCCAATCGCCGGAACAATGATGTCTTGCGGCTCAGCTGCCGGATCGCCGCCGGTCCAATTCGCCGCACCTTCCACCATTAGGCTGCCGATCACTTCACCAGTCAGCTTGTAGCTGCCGAGGGCCGTCGCAAGTTCGTTTGTAATGACCAGCGTCGGCGATTCGATCATCATGCGATGCGATGTATGATCGAATCCTACGCGCGCATCCTGAATCAAAAGCATCGGACCCGGCAGATTCTTGTTGCCGCTGAAAATGGCGAATCCCGAAACGCCGTCGCTTTCGGTCGGAGCAATGCGAAGCCATTCAATTCCACCGTGATGTCGGTGTAACTCAGTCTTAAGCTGCCCGCATGCCGAATTCCGCCCAAGGGCATCGATGAGATCACGCCATTGGCCTCAGTCAGGTTCATGCTCGCAGTCTGATCGATGGCAAACGACAAAACGTTGCGATCAAATCGATCATCCAGCGCGATCAATTCCTGATCCGGAATCGTCACATCGATACCCGAACGATCCAATTGAGGTCGATCGAGCAACACGACCGTTTCCCCGCCTTGGACAGACCAAACGGAGTCTGCGCCGGCCGGTGAAACACACGTACACAAACAGATACCCATTAAGACGGCGATGGTGATAAACTTCTTGTGCATTCCTGAAATCTCCCTCTAATTGAAAAAGTGCATCAATGGCGATCCGCGCAACGCGGCTGCATGCCAATTGGGGTTCGAGAAAAACGTTATAGTGTCCCGTCAGGATCGGTCGAACAGGCGAGCGGATAGAGCAACCCGTGCCGATTTTATAGATGGAGGTTCGCCTGTATTGACTTGGAGCCTCGAAAATCGAGGCATGGAAGGTCCTTTTTTCACCTACCCCTTACTAATAACATTTGTAACAACAATGGATCGGCGAATCAAGCATTTCCTGAGGTACGGATTTTCCATTATCAAATAGCACCTGATTTCAAGAGTCGAAAGTGCCGATATCCACAATGCCAAATCAATGGAATTTGCTGGATTTGATCGCTTGAGTGCAAGTTGCATTAAGGGACGGTGCCTAAGCCTTGGCGGCGATGGGAGCCTCAACCAGCCGTATTTTCTCGTAGAATCCGTCTTCTTTGAGCCGCTCCATTTCTGGCTCTGCCTCCTCGCGCGTAACAAACCGACCCAAAATAACGCGAATTCCCTCGGGCGAGAGTCCCTCGACGCGCCAGTTCTTGGGGGGCGGCGGCTCCTTTACTGCACGGCCACGTTTGACCCCCTCGGAGCTGTCTTCGGCTCCTTCCACGACATCGGTTTCGGAAGCAGCCTCCGGCTCTTCTGCTAAAGCAGTTTCTTCAACAACAGTTTCATCGCTTTCGTCCTTGACGGATTTTTCTTTTTTCTTGCCGGTCTTCTTTTTTTGCTTTTCTTTTGAGGCCATCGATGTCTTTCCGCAATCGCAATAAGACGAGGAATTCCCTGAGTTCATTGGCGATCGTCTGCATATGAGCGATCAACCGTTACGGGCCGAATTCTAAGCAACTCCCCCAAAAATGAAACACCACCGAATTGACGGTTTCCAATCGAATCCTTCGTATTCTTGAACCAATATAAGGTCACTTTCAATTCATGGATGCGATCGCCGCGCCCGATGCGATGAGTACCGACAATACCAACACCGCCGACCCGCGGCAGCCGCCCATCTTCTCCGCCGTCAGGTCGTACGGCTGCCACTCGAACATACTTTTCCAAGCTGCATCCCCCTTGGCGTACAGTTGCATGGCCCGAATGACATCTTCGATCTTGTTCGCTTCATTGCCGGCGCGAAAATGCGCGTCCGTCGAACCGGCCTGATACTCCACTTTAAACCCTTCGTCCTGACAGCCCGTCACCTGAAAATACGTCGACTCTGTTTCGGACAAGACGGCAAACCCGGCTTCAGCAGCAGGCAATGCCATGATCGCCTGTTCAATCTGCAGGCCATCAGGATTGTTGATCGTCGGCCCATGTTCCATTTCCAGTTTCATCTCGTGACCTCCCGAAGCTCAGGCTCGACCGACGACATTGTATCGGGAATAACGCCCTCGTAAGTTCTCCGAAATCAAACAACTGTATGGCCATAAAACAAAGCGATCCGGCAACTTCACTTTCCAAATCAAAGTTGTCGATCCAGCGTGCGATATTGAATCGCCTCGCTCAGGTGCTCAGGTTTGATATGCTCACTTTTTTCCAGATCGGCGATCGTCCTCGCCACGCGTAGCACCTTGTCATGGGCCCGCGCCGACAATCCCAATTCCGTCATGGCCTGCTTCAAAATGCGCTCGCAATCCTCGCTCAACTTGCAATGCGTGCGAACAAGCCGCGGCCCCATTCGGCTGTTCAGCATGTTGTTGTCGTGTCCGAATCGCTCGCGCTGCCGCGCCCGCGCCGCCCCAACCTGTTCGCGCATGGTCGAAGAGGGCGTCCCGACTTTCTGATTTCGCAAATCGTCAAATGGCACCGCACGAACGCCCAAATGCAAATCGATGCGATCGAGCAGTGGCCCGCTGATTCGCGCCAGATACTTCTCAATCTGCGGTTGCGTGCATTTGCAGGGCCGTCGCGGATCGGTGTAATAACCGCACGGGCACGGATTCATCGCCGCAACCAGCATGAACTCCGAGGGAAATTTCACCGAGCTGTGCGAGCGCGCGATCGTCACGCACCCGTCCTCCAGAGGCTGTCGCAGCGTTTCCAGTATTTGCCGCTGAAATTCGGGAAATTCGTCCAAAAACAGCACGCCGTGATGCGCCAGCGACACCTCCCCGCCTGCGGAACAGAGCCCCCGCCCACCAGTGCCGGACCACTGGCAGAGTGATGCGGCGAGCGCACCGGCCGCGTTGCGATCAGCGGCGACCCCGGCGTCAGCTTGCCCGCCGCCGACCAGATGCGCGTCGTCTCCAGCGATTCGTTCAATGTCAATTGCGGCAGAATCGTCGGCAGACATTTCACCATCAGGGTCTTGCCCGCGCCCGGCGGTCCCACCAGCAGCAAATTATGATGCCCCGAGGCCGCGATGATCAGCGCCCGCTTCGCAAATTCCTGGCCGCGCACATCCGAGAAGTCCACGTCATATTTTGTGGACTGTTGAAACACCGCATCGACGTCAACCGACACCGGCTCAATCGGCAGTTGCTCCGTTAAGAACCCGATCGCCTCCGTCAGCGATCCCACCGGAATCACCTCGACCTCGTTCACAACCGCGGCTTCGCTGGCGTTGTCACGCGGAACGATCACACCGCGAATGCCCTTTTCCCGCGCAAGCATCGCCATCGACAACGCGCCCTTTATCGGCCGCGTTCGGCCGTCCAGTGCCAGCTCCCCGGCAATCATGTATTGCGACAGAAGTTCCGGACTGATGCCGTCGGTCGCAAAACACGTTCCGATGGCGATGGGCAAATCGAAGGAAGGCCCTTCCTTCTTGATATCGGCCGGTGCAAGGTTGATCACCATCCGGTGCGCAGGCGCGGCATAGCCCGAATTCGTGATGGCCGTGCGGATGCGCTCCAGGCTTTCCTTCACGGCCGCATCCGGCATGCCGACGATGGTCGCCGTGGCGAAACCCTTGGAAGCCATGTTGACCTCCACCTCGCAGGCCACCGCCTCGATGCCGATCAGCGTAATACTATGGACCCGGACCAACATGGGCGCGACAGCGTAAGGCCCGAAAGACCATTCGACAAGCCTTGAGGCTTTCCCGGTACTGGTAAAGTTTGATGTGGCACAGCCGCCCCGGCTGTTGAATTTCATCTAACTTTACCGGTACCGCTATTCCGTCGCCCGCCCGTGCCACGACAGCGCCGCAAAACGCCTTGGAACACATATAGACACTTGTCTATGTTCAGGTCACGTTCAGGTGTACCGGCCACCGTTTATTCACCCTGGATCGTCGTTGGTCGCATAAAAACAGTGTATTTCGGACGTGCCGGTAACATTGCGATGTGCCCCATAAGGCCTTATGGGACCGCCCCCGAATAGACTCTGTCTTTCGACGGAAGTATAATCGGCATTAACAACCCGTCTGCGTCTTACGGGGGAACCATTCACATGATCGTGCGCTTTGGAGGCGGAACGATGTTGTCTTCGTTAAACAAAAATCTGTGTGCTATCGTCGGCGTTTTTTGTTGCGTGCTCACCGCATCGGCACAGGAAACAATCAACTTCGATGCATTGCAAAAAGGCGCTGTCGTCTCAAGCGTGTCGAGCTCCGGCGGCGTCGGACCCGTCGCGGTCTCCGGATCCTGGACGGCACCAGCGGCAACCGCGCGATCATCTTCGATTCGTCGCACCCACCGGCGGCGACACCGATCTCGGCTCGCCAAACAACTCTTGCAATCCGGCGGGGCCCGGTATCGGCAACGGCGGAAAACCCTCCTCGCAATATGCCAATTGCGTGGCACTCAATAAGATCCTGATCGTCGCCGAAAACATGGTCGACACCAACCCCGCCAACGGCCTCATCGACAGCCCCGACGACGCCGATGCCGGCAATCCAAAGCTGACATTCGACTTCCTTGCTCTCGGAACCGTCACCGCCCATTCAATCACTGTCCTCGATATGGATACCAATTCCAACGCGAAAGTCTATCTTTATAACCTTTCAAACAGCCTTATTGGCCAGATCAGCATTCCCGTCACCGGCGACAACGGCAAAGTCATTCTTTCGCTCGGCAACACGCCCAATGTCCGAAAGATAGTCGTCGCCCTCAAGGGATCCGGCGCAGTCGATGATCTGATCTTTTCGCCGGCGCCCACCACCCAGCCCGTCACAGGCGCATGCTGCCTGCCGAATGGCACTTGCATCGACAATGAAACCTCCGCAAGCGGCTACCAAGCTCGGCTCCTTCCAGGGGCAGATTCGCTCTGCTCCCAGGTCAACTGCCCGCAGCCCAGGGCGCCCTGCTGCCTGCCCGATGGCACCTGCGACGCAGCCCTCGATGCGACCGCCTGTGCCAATGCCGGCGGCCTCTTCCAGGGCAATAACACAAGCTGCGCAAACGTAACCTGCCCGCAGCCGCCCGGTGCATGCTGCGCTACCGACGGCACCTGCACCGACAATGTCACTGAGGCCGACTGCACCGCGGGCGGCGGAACCTTCCAGGGCGCTAATACATCCTGCGCCAACACAATCTGCGAACCGAACGGCGCCTGCTGTTTCGTTGATGTCGTCCAGAACATCACCGATCCCGACACCTGCTGTGCTGAACTCAAGGAATCGGTGTGCGTCGCCAATGGCGGCACCTATCAGGGCGACAACACAACCTGCGCCAACACAACGTGCGACATGGATCTCGACGGTGTGCCCGATTGCAAGGAATGCGACAACTGCCTCCAGAGTCCTTTCAACATCAACGTCGATCAACTCGGCGGCCAAGTCGACATCAACACCGGCTGCGAGGTCATTCAGACTGGGTTCACGGTGCCACCCGCGGTCGGCTGCACGCCCTTCTCGACCGAAGTCTCGACAACTTTTGTCGGCCGTGCTCTTCATAGAACCTATGAAACCTGCAACGGCTGCATCGAAGTCATTCGCGAATGGAAGGCGATTCAGGTGCTTCCAGACCAAACTCAGATAGATCCGGCACCCGGCGTCTGCTTTACTTTCGATCCCATCGAAGTCCCCGGCGACCCGATGGCCGAGCCCCGTGAAACAAACATTACAATCACCTTCAATTTTGCGAACGAAGATCCGAATTGCCCGGGTCTCGCCATTTGCCCAGGTAACTACATTCTTGAATTGACCGAACGCATTGTGGAAGAGTCGCCCTGTCCCGATCCGCTCGCGGCGGCCATCGGCGGCGACTGCGTTGCAAACGGCTGCTCCGATCCCAACGAAGTGTGCAACCCGAACACGGGCCGGTGCGAAATCGTCATCGTCACCCAACAGCCCATTCCGCTGACCGACGAGGGCGCTTGCTGCCTCTGCGATGGCACTTGCGTCGATGGCATGACCCTCGGCGAGTGCGCCGCCGTAAACGGCATCTTCCGCGGCGAGGCCACCACCTGCGCCACGCTGCTGCTGGCCTGCGTTCCCCAGCCGCCGTTGCCCGATTGCAACATGAACAACATTCCCGACAGTTGCGAGCTCATCGGAAACGACTGCAACAACAACGGCATTCCCGATGACTGCGAGCCCGATTGCAACAACAATGGCATTCCGGATGACTGCGATATCGATCCGACTGACCCGGATGGCAACGGCACGGTCTCGAAGGATTGCAACAACAACGGCACGCCCGACGAGTGCGATATAGACCCGACCGATCCCGATGGCAATGGCGATGTCGATCCGGACTGCAACACAAACGGCACGCCGGACAGTTGCGATGTCGACCCAGCCGATCCGGACGGCAACGGACAGGTCTCCGCCGATTGCAACGCCGATGGCATTCCCGATGAATGCCAGGTCCCGCCCGATTGCAACAACAACGGCATCCCCGATGCCTGCGAACCCGATTGCAACAACAACGGCATTCCCGACGACTGCGATGTCGACCCGACCGACCCGGACGGCAACGGCATGGTCTCGAAGGACTGCAACAACAATGGCACGCCCGATGAGTGCGATGTCGATCCGGCCGATCCCGATGGCGATGGCGATGTCGATCCGGACTGCAACACAAACGGCACGCCCGATGAGTGCGATATCGACCCGACAGATCCCGATGGCGACGGTGATGTCAGCGAGGATTGCAACATGGACGGCATTCCCGATGAATGCCAGCTCACGCCCGATTGCAACAACAACGGCATTCCCGATGAATGCGAGGCCGATTGCAACAACAACGGCGTCCCCGACGACTGCGACATCGACCCGACCGATCCCGACGGCGACGGCATGGTCAGCCCGGACTGCAACGAAAACGGCATTCCCGACAAGTGCGATCTCGATCCCGCCGATCCCGATGGCGACGGCGAAGTCAGCTCGGACTGCAACCGGAACAAGATTCCGGATGAGTGCGATGTCGATGGCACCGATCCCGATGGCAACGGAACTACGAGTGGCGATTGCGATGCCAACGGCACCCCCGATGAATGCCAGACCGACACCGACGGCGACGGCATCATCGACGAATGCGACAACTGCCCCGAAGTCCCCAATGCCGATCAGGCCGACGTGGACAACGACGGCATCGGCGACGCCTGCGACACCCCCGGCGAACAGCCCTGCACCGATGAAGGAGGCCTCAGCATTCTCTTCAGCCTCTTCTTCCACTCGCCGGTCTGCGGCGGCGGCTGCCCGCTAATGATCGCCGTCACGATCTGCGGCTTCCTCGCCCTCAAGACGCGACGACGCCGAAGATAAGTTCGTAACCAGCGCCGTAGCCGGTCACCGACCCGCGACGGCCGTTCATAACCAGGGGCGCGGCACGATACCCCATCGGCCGCGCCCTTTTTCATTGATGTAGAACCCGCCCGCCCATCGCAAGTCGGATCGCCTGCCCTTGACGTCGTGTGTCGATATTATGGGTGTCGATCCGAAGCCTGTGCGAAAAGAGCCGTTCGATTACGAATTGTGCAGTTGCGATTTGCTGCGATTGAGTAGGAGTGAAAATGGGGCGCGCCTTCGTCCGGCATTTCATCGCCATTTTCACTGGGAAAACACCCCGCCCGGATTTTGTAAGTTGTTGGGTTGGCATGGGTTCGGTGTTGCGGCTGCCGGGGCGGGGCCATTTCTTGTAAAACAACTCCATGGCTGAAAATTGCTGGAATTCCTTGAACAGCCAATTCCGAAAGAAAAGAGAGGGGCCAAGGGGTCGAGTGATTGAAGGTGGGCATGGGCTGTCCATCGTAATGTGAGTCTTGCTCAGCGCACCGCAGCGGGGCGCGAATGCAGCTTTGAGAGTTGGTGAAAACGTCAAGACGTCAAAAAGTCAAAACGAAGGAAGGGGGCCGAGTGGAGGAAAGCGGGCATGAGGTTTCCTTTCAAATTGTGAATCTTGCTCCCGCACCCCGGCGCAGGGAATTGGGGTATAATTGAGAACGTTGATTGGAGAGGTGGGGCAGAGGGCGTAAGGTCAGAATGAGCTTCCTTGTGTTATGTGCGGAAGCATACCTTGCGGCCGGATGCGGAAGGCGGTGAGAAAATCAACCTGACCCTCTTTTGACCTCCGGGTATGGACCGAGTTTAGGAGCTGGTGGGGGCGGAGGGCCCTCCATTACGGTTACTGACGCAGATGATGTAGATCAACTCACAGGACCGCGTTGGCTGGCCTGGCGCGGCGTCAACTTGGAACAGGAGTAACGGGGAGTAACAATTGTAACCCCAAATCGGCACGGCTAGCCAGGCCAAGTCCTGTGGATCGACAGTGGTATTATCCGATGGGTTGGAAACCGATTTGGGGATGTTTTTGGTAGATCGGGACCACCCGGATATCGTCCATATTGATCGACAAATTCATTACTTGAATTCTAACGAGTGTGAGCAGTAGTCCTAGACATAAACACAAAGTCGACATTAACTCGTGAGAAACGGTGAACGGGACTTCGTCAAATTACAATTCTGATTGCAGTATTTGGGCTCGATATAAGCGACTACAACTCAAAGCGGCATTGCCGTTTCCAATTTGCTTTGGACTCGGAGTATTGATGCTTGTCTTTACAAGATATGAGATTGTGTCCGAAGTCAATGCATTTAGACTTATGGTAGTATGCATGTTTGCCACAGCATTGGTAAGTCTCAGAGTATTGCGATCGCCTTGTCCTTCTTGCGGTGACCTTTTCTTTAAGCGAAAAGACCTGTGCAATCCCTTTGCATCCCAATGTCTTAACTGTGGATACGGATACAAGGTGCCCAGATACTTGCGAGCTGCGTTCTATTGTGGATTGACATCGTTCTTACTGTTGCCAGCGCCCTTTGCGGTTTTATTCGCAATAAGAGCGATGCAGAAGAATATCGAGAAAAGTACTTATAGTTGGGTTGTGGCTGCGTGTTCCCTAGTAATCGGTCTTGTTTGCTCGGCTGCAGGGATTTCAATTCTAGTATCCTCTGCCTTGCATTGGAGACTATAAGTCAAGAAAAGGTGTCACCTATCAGACACCACCGTGCCAAGTGAATGACGCTTTCGGCGGTTCCTCTCATCCGAGGAACCGCTCGTTGATAGCGATGCAACGTCTTTGCACTTGGGGACAACAAAGGGGTCATGCTACGGATTGAGCAAAACCATCGGTACATTCGAGAGCGGGCTTGTGCGGCCGGTTCCATCGACCGCGACGGCCGCGACATGGTTGAACCCCGCGCCGGCGCCCAGCCGGGTGAGTGTCACGGGAATGTCAGCATGGCCCGCGGCATTGAGCGTGGCGAAATAATGGGCAACAGCGACGAGCTTGTTGGTCTCGTATGCATCGAGATCGAATCCCCCGCCCGGCACGTTGGTCAGATACAGCCCCCCCTCGGCGACCATGAGACGCACGGCCGCGCCGGGCGCGCCGGTGACGCGCACCGTGCGGCCCGCGCCCGCGACTGTCGCCGGTGAAACCGGCGCGCCGGAGACCTGGATATTCACCGGCGCGGGAAGGACGGGGCCGATTCGAACGGCCGATCCGGTGGCGCTGCCCGCGATCGGGAACAGGTCTCCGCTTCGCACCGAACCATCGCTGAAGGCGATCGTGACGCGCGTGCCCGCCATTTCAATGCCAGAGATCGCCCCCTCATCCTGCGCGCCGCCCGGCGGCGCGCCGCGAATGCTCGTCGGGTCGACATCGATCGAAAAGGTGAAGGTTTCGCCGGGGTCGAAATCCGCAAAGTCGATCAGCAATTCATCGAAGCCGCCGTCATGCGCGCGGCCGTAGGCATGGGCGACGAGGCCCGCCCCGCCCTGCTGGTTCGGCGAAAAGACCTTGAAGGCCGTATCGCCCGCATCGCCGTTGGGATCGAACACGAGGTCGCGAAGAATGGCAGTCGACAGATCGAACCGCACGCGGGCAATGCGTTTGCCGCCGGTCGAGTCGTTGCGAATCTCAAATGCGCCGGGCGTGTAAGTGCTGCTGTTGCCGATGGTGCCGCCCGGATCGACGGTCACGGTCGCCTCCGCGCCCGCTCCTGCTGCCGTCTGCGCGGGCAAGTAGCGGAAGGCCGAAGGCAGCGTCGCGCTCGTCGCGCCGACCGTTACGACCAGATCGACCATGTCAGCCGGCGCATCGAGCCGGGCGGGAATCGTACCCCTGATGCGCGTGGCCGTGACACTCGTCAGTGTCGCCGGTACGCCGCCGAAGGTCACCGTCGTATTGCCGAGGATGCCAAATCCGTTGCCGCCGATGACAAATGCACCGCCGCCGGACTCCGGCGCACGCCACGGAAAAACGTCATACACGGCCGGCCCCGGGGTGTGCTGCGGCCGGGCGATCGAGAGCTTGTTGCCGGTGTAGTCGATGCCAATGACAACGCCGCCGGGGCCGGTGACGACATCGAGACTGTTCATGTTCACCGGCAGGTTCTGCTTGTTCAGCACGCTGCGTCCGTCGGCCGAGAGCGTGACCCGATAAGTCTGGCCGTTCCACTTTTGGGCGAGCAGGTCGCCGCGCATCGCGCCATTGAACGTGTTGGCGCGATATTCAACGATGCCGTTTGTCGAAGCGGCGAAGTTCGTGAGCATTTGATTAAACACGCCGGGAATCGAGGCGATGCTGCTGTTACGATAGACATTCTGACGGTCGTCGTAGCGGCCGCGATTGCGGTTGGGGTGGCCGTAGTAGAGATTTTGCTCGATGAGGTTCAGCTCGTCGCCGGCCGTCGGATCGTTGGTCTGGGTCGTGGCCGATGTGCTGGCGGCGCCGAATCCGCCGTTGGGACCGTTGTCGGTGGCATAGATGCGGCCGTTCGTGGTGTAGACGAGATCGTAAGGATTTCGCAGGCCGGACGCGAAGACCGAAAGATCGACGCCGGGGGCCACATCCACGACACCACCGGCCACCTGGTCGGTGTTGGCTTGTCCGGTGGCCGTGAGGAGATAGGTGATTGCGCCGTTAAAGTTCGGTTTGGAAATCGCGGCCTTGATGATGGCGGCGGTAAAGGGCGATTCCGGCAGCGCGCCGAGATTGCAATGTTCGACGCCGGCGTTGGTGTTGCCGCCGATGCAGATGTACAGATCGCCGCGGTCGTCGAACTGGAGGCCGTTGATGGCATGATCGTGATTCGAAACCGGCAGGCTGGTGATCAGCGGCTGGACCGTATTGAAATTCGGGCCGGTGAGCACGGAGACCTGACCGGAATAAGGCGAGGAGCCGGTGAAGCATGCGCCACCGTTGGCGTAAATGAGGCTGTGGGCGACATAGATTTTGACGGGGCCCGGCGCGTCGAGCGGATTCGCGGCGATGCCGAGAATGTTCTTATTGGCCAGCGCCGCGATGGTGTTGATCGTCTGTGTCGCCGTGACGGCATAATTGTCGTCGAAGGTGTAGGCCTTGATGACGCCGTCGATCGTTCCGACGTAGAGGCGGCCGTCCGAACCCCAGTCAGCCGTGGTCGGTCCGTTAATGCCGGCGGTCAGATCGGCCAGGGTGAAGACGACTGGCGCGGGGCCTGTGGAGCTGTATGCATAAGATGCCGCATTGCTGACACCATTGGGCGTCTGCACTGTGACATTTTGCGTGCCGGCGCCGGGCGGCGCGGTGAGGCGAATTGAATTCGGCGCGACGGTGAGCTGCAAGCCGCTCAGGAGCTGGCCGCCCCAATTCACCTGGACCTGATTGGCCGGGAAGAAGCCGAGGCCTTTTATTTCGACCTGTTCGCCGCCGGCCGCGCTGCCGCCCGTCGGCATTGAATTGATCACGGGGCGTACGGCGGTTTGATCGTGGGTCAGCAGGCCCGCGGGAACATCAGCCTGGGCCGCACTGCCCCGGGCGTAGGTGATGCCGAGCGGCAGGTCGTTGGCGGAACTGACGGCGAAGCGGGCTTCAAGACTGTGCCGACCGGCCGACAGCGAGACGGGGCCGCTCACCGCCGTACCGTCGATCAGAAGCCTTCGGGCCGAGCCGCCAGATGCAACAAACGAGTACGTATCGTTAACGAGAATGTCGATCTGGGCGACCAATCGTGCCATTATGTTGGCACTGTATGGCGAGCCGCCGATGAGACTGCCGTTGGCGGTGATCCGCAGCGGGGAGACGATTTCCGCGTAGCTTGCATTGGCCGGTACGTTGTCGAGCAGCGCCGCCGCCCCGCCGCCGCCCGCTGGATAGTAGAGCGCCAGCGCGCCGGGCACCTGATTTGGGCCGACGACCTTGAAACTGGCCGTATCGGTGAGCGACTCCGGCGGCAAGTTGTCGTCGCGGATCGTGAGACTGACGGTGTGTTCGCCAAAACCAAAGTTAAGCGTCGGACTGACCTGCGTGGAAAGGAGCTGTCCGCCCTCGCGCCATTCGAAGGCGGTGAGCACGCGGCCGAGTTCGTGGGTGTGCGAGTCGGCCCCGTCGAGCATGACGGGTTCGACGCCATTCTGATCGTAATCGACGGTCACGTCGGGCACGGTGATAACGACATGCAGAAACGGATGGCCGGGATTGGCGCCGCCGATGCCGATGAGCCGAACGGATTGCATCGGGAAATTCCCGGCGAACTCCAGCGATATGTCGTGCTGGCCGGCCTCGGTCGGTGCAAAGGTGACGGGAACGATGAGCGATTGTCCGGGGCCGACGGCCACATTCAGCGGAAACGTCACATCCTCGTGATCGCCGACATACTCGGTACCACCGAGGCCGGCTCGAAACTCGTGTCCCGCTCCTGCGTTGATGTGAAATGTCAGGGCGCTGATGACCGCCACGTCACTGCCGCTGTTGAAGAGCTGCACATTGCGAACATCGCCAGCCTGGCCGAGGGCGACGTGGCCCCATTGCAGGGATGCGGGCGATGCCAGCAGACTTCCACCGCCGGAGAGTTCCGCAATCTCGATGGCGTTGATTTTGGGGTTTTCGATGCCGTGGCGAAATTCGACATTCAACGCGCCGTCCGCCACATTCACGTCGACCGTTTCAATCAGCGCCGTGTTGCCGCCGACGCGGGCGAAGATATCGAGATCGTCGAGCACGACCGCGCCTTCGGCGGCGACATCAAATACGCGACGGCCGGCCAGGAACAAGGGTGAATACGTTTCGGCAAAATGCAGTTTGACGCGGTAGGCGCCGTTTGCCAGCGGGAAGGAATAGACCATTTCGGGCGCCGTCGCGCTGTCATATCGCTCCGTGCGGTAGAGTGTGTCCAATTCGGTTCCAGCGATGTTGGCGCTGGTTGACGAGACCTTGCCGGTGTTGAAGTAGCCGGTGTCGGGCGACCACGTGTTGCCGTCGGGATCGGTGTAGCTGGGGCCGGCGCAGTTGATTCGATAAAGAAGCGCCCCACCCGTGGACGTTGTGTAACCGACGCCGGCCAGAGGAATGCTCAGAGGCGCGGCCAGTTCGTCGGCGGTGATGTTGACAGAGGCCAGTCGATTGCCGGTTGCCGACGGAGTAAATGTCACCCCAACGGCACGCTCTTGGCCGACGGGGATGACCAGCTGAATCGCGGGGGCCTTTAGGGCGAAATCCGTCGCATGCGCACCGGCCAGCGTTAATGCGGAAATGGTCAGCGGCACTTGACCCGTGTTTTGCAGCGAAAGGGCCATTTCGGCCGTGGCGACGCCGACAGCGGCAAAACCGAAATCAAGATTGGTTGGCACGGCCGACAGGGCCGGCGAAGCCAGTTGCATCTGAAATGCGGCCGTCGCGGTCGCCTCCGGGTTTTGAAAATTCGAGTGGTCGGCTGCGGCCAGTTGCGCGGTGACCGTGTGCGGACCCGATGTGATGTTGGCAAAGGTGTAGGAACCGGCCAACTCGTGCGAGGAGATGGGAGGACTTTCGTCGATGCGAATATGCACATGATCGACAGCCGACGAATCGCCGGACACCGCCCATTGAACGAAAACATCGCCGCCTGACAGCACGGCCCCGGCCGCCGGCGCCGTGATCGTGACGATCGGCTCGGCGGGCGCGCGGACTCGGTGGTGAATTGAACCGCCGCAGCGGGAATCGGTACTGCCATATCTGCGGCACCGACTAACTGGACAACGGCCGTGTGCGGTCCGGCTGGCACATTCATGAACGTGTATTGGCTGGAGAACTGGATGGTCGTAACAGGTGTGCCGCCATCGAGTTGCAACCGAACGCCCGTCAGTCCGGCGGTGTTTCCCGTGCTGGTCCACGCCAGCGTCGCCGTGTCACCCACCAGCACTGCGTTGGCGGCCGGCTGAGTGATGGCGAGGTTTGGTACCGTTCCGGAAACCGTGACATTCACTTGAATCGTGTCGCTCGCACCTTCCGGATCGGCCACTCTGACAACGAATGAATCAGACGCGACCTGAAATGGGCCGGGGATGTAACAGAGCGTCACTTGCGATCCGCCGGTTGCCCCGATCATCGAAGCCGTACCGCTCGCCGGCGGGGTTACAATGGACCATGCCAGACTTGCGGCATCAGAATCGGGGTCTTCCGCCGCAAGCACCAGTTGATTGCCCGGCCCATCGCAGGTGCTGTTCATGCCGACTGCCATCGATGCGGAAGCGCCGTTGGATATCTCCGGCGGTGAATTGGAGTCGAGCGAGTCGATTTCAATTGCAGCGATCTTCGGATTCTCAACGACATGTCGAAAGTCGATGGTGACAGCGCCATCTGAAATGGCGACATCAAAAGTTTCGGCAACGGCATTTCTCGCGCCGGCCAGTGCGAAAATGTCGTAATGATCCAGGACCACGACACCTTCGATCAGCACATCAAACACGCGACGGCCGACTTGCGAGGTCGCGCCATAGTTTTCCGAAAAATGCAGGCGAATGCGATAACTTCCGGCAGGCACCGGTATCGTGTACTTCATTTCAGGGGCCGATGGGGTGTCATATCTTTCGGTCTGGTAGAGGGCATCCGCGGTGGTGCCGGCGATCGGCTGGGAAATCGAATAAGTCTTGCCGGTGTTGTAAAAGCCGGCGTCGGCCACCCATGCATTGCCGTCCGGATCGGTGTAGGCAGCACCGCCGCAATTGATGCGATGGTGAACGGGATTGATTGCAAGGTAGTAAGCCAGCGGCTTGGGCAGGCCCGGGACGGATTCCACGTCAGTCTCGACTGAAACAGGTTGCGATGTGGTCGGCGGTGGGTCGCCACCTGGCGCCGATGGATCAAAGATCGGGGGTGTGCCTTCATCCGTTCCGCAGGAACCCGCTGACAAACAGATTGCGTATATCAGGAGAGCCGGCATTCCAATGGCCAGCCGAAATTTGCGCGCGAACGTCATCGATCCCCCCGGAAGCGTCCATCATTCAATGAGAGAACACCGATTATACCGCCGAAAAGTTGCATTCATCAATGAGAAGCTGTGCAAGACCGAGTCCGAAAACGTAACCGGGCGTACGAGGATGTGAGTGAATGGATTGGCGGACGAATGTTATGGGAATGACATGAGTACCGCTTCAATCGTCGCGAACATGCGTGCTTCAAAAGGTCAGTCGCGGAATGCAAGCTTGCCTTCGGGATCAGCCGTTTGATTCTCATACAGCAAGTCACTGGGGCTTCTAAGCACGGCATCGGAAAATCTTCTTCGAATCTCTTCTTCAAGCCGAGTATCGCGGCGGACAAAGACAAAGCGCGGTTTGCCGCGCGACGCAGCCGGTAAAGTCCAAGCTGGGCGATCGACCCACCAATAGGCGCTTACAAATGCCGCCCGATTCAAATGGCGGTGCCACGCGGTTCGCACATTGTTCATGATGAATTGCGGCTCACACGCAAGAACATACCCGAAGTCATTGCGACCAAACGGCGGACGCGGCTCACCGAATCGGGCAATGTGGGCATCGGTCAAGCCGGCCATATCAAGTATGCGTGTGTTCGAGGCATAGTAACCCAGTCGGCCAAGCACATCGGTGGATGCAAGCAACTCGCTTTGCTCTGATCGATTGAGAATGTCGGCCAATTCCAGATCTGGACTGCCGGCGGTCGGAGGTTGTCGAAATTGAAACTGGCCGACAGCGCAGAACAACAGCACGGCCGCGGCTGCGAATCGAGCCGGGGCGACCCAGGCCGGTCCGCGCTCTTGCAGCCACTGCAGGAAGACGACCGCCCCCAGTACGACCAGCAACGTCAGGAGCGGGAGATAGGGCGTCAGCAGGCGAAACGCGCTCATCCAATCGCCGAAATTGTACACTGCGACCGCAAGCCCCATGGCGACAGCCGCCGCCATGAATCGTACGGCAAACTTAAAGCGAGAATCCGCCATAACAGGGACCAGCGCAATCAACGCAACCGGCCCGAATGCATATTGCAGAAAATCCGCGGCATACTCGACGCCGGGCTTGTTAAGGATGAGTCCGGGCCAATTCTGCCAATCAGTCGAGCGCAGCATGGAGAGCATGGCGCTCTTCGCCTGCACGCTGTTGGGGAGGAACTGACCGTAATACTCAAGGCGAAACAGGAGCAAAGCCGCCACCATGCTCATGCAGGGTCCAAGAATGCAAAAGACCCGGCGCGGTCGATCGCTTGTCGATGAGAACGCCATGAGTGCCGTCGCCACGACACATAGTCCCGCGCCCTCCGGCCGGGTGATCGCGGCGAAGCCGAAGAGCCAGGACGCCGTCGCGTAATGATTCCAAACGATGGACGTGGTGGCCGCCATGACAAAGAAGGCGAACAGGCCGGTTTCGAGACCGGACAACGCTGAAGCGCACAGTGCTGTTGAAGTCGCCAGGAGAATGCCAACGGCCGATGTTGCCAACATTGAAGCCGTAAATCGAAAGGCCGTAACCATCGCAAGGGCCACGACGCCCAGAAAACTCATCGCACCCATAGCGCGGGTCCACGCAATCGGATCGAGGCCCAGTTTCATGCCGCCGGCGGTGAGAAGCACCCAGAGCAGGTTGGAATAGCCCTCCACCCGCTCGCCCAGATTGAAGACTAGGCCGTTACCCTCCACGAGATTTCGTGCATATCGAAACGAAATGAATGCGTCGTCCACGGTTATTCGGGGAAGCCAAAGGACATGCGCGGCCGCGACGGCGCTAACCGCGAGGCAGACCCAGACCAGTGATCGCGCGGATTTCTCCTGAATCGATGAAATGTCGGGCTGCACATTGTCCACCCTGTGGCATCGGCTTGGCAGGGCGCGACCTCTACCAACATCCCATGTAGGATGCGTCCGATAGCAAAACTTGAGAATGACGCAACCGAACACCTCGCGAGATCGCCGAAGGTCGGATAATGTTCACGCATTCGTCGCTGGAAGGTTGCCGGCCGACGCACATGAACCGCAGGCCAAATATGAGTCAATCACCCCCGAAAGTGGAAATCATTACCCAGGCCGATCGGCTGGAGGCGATCTGCAAGAACGTGCGCTCATGCGGCTGGTTTGCCTTCGACACGGAATTCGTGGGCGAGGATCAGTTTAAGCCGGAATTGTGCCTGATTCAGATTGCCTGCGACGATTGGTGCGCGCTGGTCGATCCGCTCAGCGGCCTGGATGTTTCACCGGTGTGGGAGCTGGTGGCGGACGAAAAAGTTTTGGTGATCGTCCATTCCGGCAGTGAGGACATCGCCCAATGCTGGGACCAGATCGGTAAACAGCCGATGCGCGTTTTTGATTCCCAGGTGGCCGCGGGCTTCGTCAGCACGGACTATCCGATCAGCCTCAGCCGGCTGGCCCTATCCACCAACGGGCAACGCATCCACAAATCGCAGACGCTCTCGAATTGGCGTCAACGGCCGTTGGCCAATGAGCAATTGAAGTATGCCGTCGAGGATGTCATACACCTGCGACCCATCTACGAACACATCGACAAGCGTTTGAACGCCCTGCGTCGAACGGCGTGGATGTGGGAGGAATGCGATGGGCTTTGTCGGGCGGCCTCCGAACCCGACGGCGAGGAGCAGAAACTCCGGCGGCTGCGCGGGGCCGGTTCGTTGGAGCCGCGCGAACTCGCCATTGCTTATGAATTGGTGGATGCGCGGGAGCAAATCGCCAAACAATACAATCGGCCGGCGCGGGTTGTACTGAAGGATCATCTGCTGGTCGAAATTGCGAAGCGCGGCTGGACCGACATCAAGAAGATGCAAACACTTCGAGGCATCAATCTCAGTGCGGCCGCACTACATGCCTTTTCGTCGGCCATCGAGCGGGCCAAGAAGCTGCCGCCCAGCGCCTGGCCCGAGCTTCCCAGCCAGGAGGATTCGCCGCAGGAGCAGGTGATCATTTCGCTGCTCACTGCAGTCTTGACGGACTATTGTTCCAACAATCAGCTCGCCTATGGACTCCTGAGCAAGAAACAGTCGCTTCGGGCGTTTGTTCGCGGATTCACCCGCCCGAATGAACCTTCGGAAGAGCATCCCTTTGGCACAGGGTGGCGGCATGAGGCCGTGGGAACGCTGCTGGAGGGCCTGTTGACCGGCACGCGGGCCATCCGAATCGCCTCCCCTGACGCAGGACGGTTGAATCTGAAGATCGAGTAGCCGCTCCGTTTCCGAGCCAGGCAACTTAACCCCGGATAGAAAACCGCCGATAATGAGGCGCAAAGTGGTTACGGGTAAAACTTGATGAAATTCCACAGCCGGGGACGGCTGTGCCACATCAAACTTTATCAGTACCGCAACGGGGCTGCTTGCGTAAACGGTGCGTAATGCCACGAGCCATCATGAGTGTTCAGGAAGTCGCGAAGAGCCTGCATGTCAGCGCCCGGGAGGTGGTGCGCCTCGCGGATTCCGGCATTCTGCCGGCCAAAATGGTGGGCGACGAGTGGCAATTCCGATCGGGCGAGATTCTGAATTGGATCGCGAAGAATCTGCACGCGTTGCCGGAGCGTCGCAGAAAAGATCGGGACCCCGCCGTTTCGAGTGACCTGTTGATTGCACCATCGCTGTTGGAGGCCGGTGTCGCCATTGACCTGCCGGCGAAAACAAAGTCGTCGCTGCTGCGTGAACTGGCCGGGCTAGCCGCCGAGGTGGATCATTGCATCGATCCCACTGCCTTGACGGAGGCACTGGTCGAGCGGGAAGAGAGCAGCTCAACCGCGCTGCAGGACGGCGTGGCGGTGCCGCATCCGGTGAGAACCATCTATTCCGAGGGGCCGGCGCTGGCAGCGGCTCGCACATCATCCCCCATTCCGTTTGGACAACGGGATGGCGGGCTCAGCGATTTGTTTTTTCTGGTGTGCTGCCCCGAACCCAAGGCACACCTGCTTTATCTTGGGCGGTTGTGCCGATTGTTGATCGAAAAGCCGTTGCAGGAAGAGCTGCGGCGCGTGGAAACGGCTGAAGCATTCGTCGCGGCGATTGTGAAGGCCGAGGCGGACTTGTGCAACTCGCCGGGGTAGCTTCAATTCACAGTGCCGTTGTTATGGCACTTGCCTGCGATTCCTTTGGAGATTCACCGGCCAAGTCCCTTTGAGTCTCCTCGATAAACGCATCGCGAAACAGCCGCCGCTTCAACGGCAGGTGTGTTACATACATCAACTCCCGCAGGGCCTGCCAATTCTTGATTTCATCCAACGGGCGATCGAACCATGCGCGAAGCGCGTTCTCCGTGCGTTCATGATCGCCCTTGTCCATTTCAAGCCAGCGCCCAAACTCGCCAGCCAGGGTCTGCACCTGTGCCGAACCGTAGATCGCCTCGAAACAGTCGGCATTCGCATGGGCCAGCCGCACGGCCATCCGGCCGAGCAGGCGCTCGCGATTGGAGTAATCATCCCAGGTGATCCGGTGATCGTGCACATTCACGGCGCCCGGATGAAAATAAACCCGATCGCCGAACTTCTGCTCGATTCGAAAGGCGAATTCGCAGTCTTCAAAAAAAACGGGGCGAATCCGGGCATTAAACCCTCCAATCGCCCGGACCATCGACATCGGGACGGACGCGTTACAAGTCCAGAAATGTCGAAAGCCATATGACTGGCCTCCCTTCATTTTGTTGTAGAAAAAAATCATGGACGTATCGCGAAGGAGGCCGTCGAAAACGGTCGGGTTGGGCCACGTTATCCAGCGCGTTTCCCCCAGCAACATACCCGGGGCGGCGCGCCGATCCTGGCCAACAAGATGCTCCCGCACCCAGTCGCGGCGCGGATAGGTATCGTCATTGGAAAAAATGAGCAGATCGCCGCGAGCGACATCGATGGCGGCATTGCGTGCAGCGGCCACACCCAGTCGCGGCAATCGAAGGAATCGAGAATGGGGCGGCGAATCGCGCGGAATGTCAAATTCGACGGCATCTCCGCCGTCGAGCGCGACGATGACTTCGAGACTGACGTCGGCGGGCAATTCCTGTCGCGAGAGCGCGGCGAGGCATTTGGCAAGTTTGGTCGGTCGGCCGCCTGTCGGAATGATGATCGAAACGCTTTGGTACATGCCGGTTTCCTGCCGTTTCTTGACGTTACCCAGCTCTTGTCAGTTGTCCGCGCGACGCAGGATGCTGAACGACGGCCCGCGATGCTCTGTCGGCGTGGACGGCCTGTTGTTCCAGTTGGCAAGTCATCCATTCCAGCATTCGGCGCATGAGCGATTCGTAACTGTAATTCTTCAGAACCTCGCAACGCATCGAAGCTGCAATCTCGCGCCGTTCGTCGGCGTGGGCGGCGAAATGATCCATGAGGGTGGAAAAATCGGACTCGCTTTCAAACACAATTCGATCCAGCTCGGGCCAGACCTGGCCGGCGAGCTGCACGGTTTTTTTCTCGAACAACCGTTCGTAGTTTTCAAAGTGCTGCGGGGTCTGCACGAATGGCTCATTCGCATCGCAGCCGTTGAAGCGGCGAAGCATCTTGTATTCCTCGCGAAGACCGATCGGCAAATCATCGACGCGAATCGCAACGGGAGGCTGCAAATCGTTCGACCTGAGGTGATCGTAAATCGCGCGGGCCACGCGATGTGAAACATCCGCGCCGTGCTTGCGAATGAGGAAAAAGCCCCCCGCCGCAAGTCCGTCCATGACGCGCTGATGCAAAGCCGGGTTGCAGCCGGCATGCAAATTGACTTTCGCCGAGCGAAAGGCAGCGCCGAGTTCCCATCCGTGTTTGAGGGGGCCTCGCGCGAATTGGCTGAAATTGGGGTGCGAATCCCATCCGTTTCCATAAAGATGTAACCGGGCACTTCTCTGACGCGCCCAGTTTGCGGCCCATTCGATCGTTTGATGTCGCAGAAAGCGATCCGAGAGCGCGCGCGAATTCGGCGACGAAGCGGGCGCGCTCTTCCGCGTTATAGCTCACGGCGATCGATTCAATGCACTGATCGACCAGCACATTCAGATACAGCGCACCATTCAGTTCGCATCTGGCCGCTCTTGCGTTCATGCAATCATAAATCGCGTCGATGAGACGCTTCGCATCCGAGTCGGCGGCGCGTTCGCGCTTGACCCGGTGAAATTCCGAGGGGGATTCGGACGCATGGGTTGCATAGGCGACATCGCAGGAATACTCGGCCGGATCGGGGCGACTTGCCCGCGGCGCCAGTGATTCGGCGTGGGTGGCCATTTCGCACGACATGAACCGATCGGCCGGATATTTGAACAATCGGATTAGCTCATCGGCGCTCTGCCCGATGCAGAAATCGAGCGGTCCCATGTTTCGGCCGGCCTGCTCATCAAACAACCATGCCAGCCGATCCTGCACCCATGTGACCAACGGCACATGGGCGATGAGATTCATGGACTGGGTCTGTCGTGTGTGATCGATCATGAGGACCAAATCCGGTTCGAACTCAGCAAACGTGGACATGGCCTCGGTGGATGAAACAACACTTTGAGCGTCGGCTTCGATGAGCGTGCGTATCGCAGCCGATGGCCTTCAGCGCATCCATCGCATCCCGCGTTGAATACTGAAGCACGGTTGTGAATCGGCTGGTGATGGCCATGACGCGTAGCGCCGGACCCGTGCCCGCGAGCGCGGAGCGATATCGAAGGGCCCACCATGGGGCGTCTCGATCGTGGTATCGTGATTCGGCTTTTCTTCGTGAGTCGGTGACCGCCCGTACGGCTTTCTCCTTGAAGGAGCTCAATATGTTGCTCACTTGACTGGGCATATCTTCACGCCAAATCGGAGCGACAATGATGTTCTGGGGCGGCGTTGCATGGGGCTTTGCAACCAAAGCCGACTCGAATTGCTCATGGGCCGTGTCGCCCAGACACCAGATCACACGCTGGTCTTGCAGCAGTTCCCGCCAATCATGGAGATGCATGGCAGCGGCGACTGCAAGAAATGAGGATTCGGCAACATAGAGAAGCGGACTTGCATCCAGCAGTGTATCGAGCGTCGCCTTGTAGTAAACGTCCAACTGTGAACCTAGACCAATGCCGTCGAATACGATCGGAGCGACAATTCGACGTTCGACGTGCTTGCGGATGTCCTGGAGCGTGGCCGGCGCGCGCATACGACCGAAGACCGGACGCCATCGCCCTTCCAATCCAATCGAGGGATCAAAAGCGAGGAAATCTCCTTCCCGGGTTCGGTGCAATTCAAGACTCGCGCTGCGCCAGGCCTCTTCGATGCGCGACGTCCAATCAAACCGATTGCAGGCGACGGCAAGATTGTTGGCGAAGGTTTGCCGGGCTGTAGCCAAATTGATCAGACCGCTCTCGCGGATTTGCAGAAGGCTGGCGATCAGATCGGCAAATTCTGCGCATCGGTCCGAGGCGTGCTGCAACGGCTCACAGGTTTTGGCCGCACGATGGAAGAGTCCCCATTGCGCAAGGTGCTGAACCAGCAGGAGGCGAATCTCGGCGTCGTCGGGATGCTGATTGAGTGCGGTGGACGCGATGTTTACAAAGATGGCGGAATCACCCTGTCGCCCTAAAAGAAGCAGGTCCTCCCGCGAAATAGCACCGTTTTGGTTTGAAATGACGCATTCCCTTTTTGTAAATGATGGACGGCAACAAAGTTATCGGAGCCGATTGAATGGCAACTTGATGAGAGACATGCATCGCACATGGCCAAATGACCGATAATATCTGAGGTTTTGGCATGAATCATGAATAATTCGTCCATCACGTTTTCGATGCCGCAGGGATTCACTATCGGAGGACTGACCTCGTGGATCATGCGTTTGAGCGACGCACTCCTTGCGCGCGGGCGTCGGGTGAACTGGGTTGTACACGCCCTATGCGGGATTTGAAGAGTTGCCTGAGGGGTCGCTGCCGCGGCACGAGGGTTTTCGGTTGTTTCGATCGGCATCGATGCATGATTTGAACAACTGGGGCGACTGGATACGAGCCTATCGAAGAACCCTGCCGACCGTGATGCTGCCGGCCGTGCTGGCCGAGAGTTATGCCGTTGCTTCGGCTCTGGCCGGCGTACACGCGGACGGGCTTCGCGTCGTCGCCTGGAACCACAGCGATAATCCGTATGATTATGCCTACCTTTCGCACCATGAGCCGATCATTCATCGTTACGTCGTCAACACCCATGCATGCGAACAAGCCCTGCTCCAGCGTGTTGGGACACGGCACAGGGATATCGTGCTGATTCCACACGGCGTTTCGATCGGACCCGAAACGACGCGCGACGCACACATGGACCGGCCGATACGAATTGCCTATGGAGGCCGGTTCGATCATCTGGTCAAACGGGTGCTCGACTTTCCCAAGCTGGCCATGCGACTGTTTGAGGCGGGCGTGCGATTCGAACTGCTGCTGGCGGGCGACGGACCGCAGCGGGAGCAACTCGAATCCGCCGTAAACTCCACGCTGCAAACGATTCGCGCGGGCGGATCGAACATCCGGATCGAGCCTCCCCGCCCGCCGCACAAAATGCCATTGATATGGCAGTGGGCCGATGTGGCCATGCTGATGTCGGTACACGAGGGCATGAGCGTCGCGATGCTGGAGGCGATGGCTGAGGGCTGCGTGCCGGTTGTGACTGCCGTGAAGAGCGGCGCGAGGGATGTCCTTCAGTCGGGTCGCAATGGTTTCACTTTCCCCATCGGCGACATCGATGAGGCGGCCAATATCATTGCCAAGCTCGCCAGGGAACCGGCCACACTAATACTGTTGTCCACAGCAGCCCGTGAGACGATTGCCACGCAACATGGCTTTTCGACGCATGTCGATCGATTCATGGCATTGCTGAACGAAGTGGAGCAATCTGAGCCGCGATTTGGACGAAATGCGGCAACTCTCCAAATAAACGCGCCGGGCGTTACGGATCCCGGCGATTCACTGACCGTGCCCTCCGATGCGGCTGCCAAACTGATGGCATTGCTTCAGCGCATTTCAAATGAAGCATCCGGTCCGATTTGATTTATGGCGCGGGGCGACATACCCGCGCGCTGGCGGACGTCTGGGCTTCCTCTCCGGTTGAAATCGCCGCCGTAATCGATGATGACCCGGCGCGGCACGGCGAATCGCTCTGGGGCTGGCCGATTCTTGGGATCGACGATGTCGGCGGCCTGGACGCAAACAGCGTGGTGATCAGCTCGTGGTTGCACGAGGAGGCCATGTGGCAAAACCGCGCGGAATTTGAACGATACGACCTGCGCGTTTATCGAATTTATGAAACGCCGGTGGAGCAATACATGCCGGCCGTCTGCACCGTCGGAAGTGTGCGGGCGTGACGAACACAATCGAGGAAATCCATCTTGAATAGGCGTGATGGCATCGCACCGAAGGTCAAAACACAACGGCAGCCCATCGATGCACTGGTGACGCTGTTGGTGTGGGATGCCCATGCGGCCGTCGTGCGTATGCTCGATTCCATCGAGCGCCAGCAAGACAATCGTGCGCGTTGGCGATTGTTCATACTCGACCAGGGATCCGCGCCCGAGACCGCGGATCTACTGGTTCAATTCGCCCGGCGAAGGCCGGAGCTTGTTCATCTCGAACGCATTTCCGAAAACATCGGCTACCCCGCGGGGCACAACCTGCTGCATCGCATCGCTTCGCGGAGCCATGATCCGCGTTATGTCGTCACCCTGAACAGCGATCTCGTGCTGAATGATCCGAATTGGTTGGATATCCTGGTGGGATTCATGAATGCCAAACCGATGGTCGGAATCGCAGGGCCAACGGGCGTCATCTATCAGAGAACGCCGCCGGAACGTCTAGGCTGGTGCCGCGTGGCGCTGTCAGAAGAAATGCGAAGCGGGGAATTTGATAGTATCTCAGGTTCGATTTGCATCCTCAGGGAACAGATGCTCCGCGACATCGGCTATTTCGACGAATCCTTCACACCAGGCTATTTTGAGGACACCGACCTCGCATTTCGCGCAAAAGCCTGCGGGTGGCAACTTGCCGCCATTGAGGTGCCGCACGCTCACCATGATCTGGGGCCGGAACAATCGACCTCGCACATCAAGCACGAACAGCTCGCGGCCCAATACGGCAACTTTCAAAAGCGAAATCGAAACCTGTTTGTTGAACGATGGTTGACGCGCGGCGTCCCACCCCTGAATTCAAATGCGTGCCGGTCGAATTTTCCCGGTGTATATTTTCCGGAAAATCCCAGCGCAACAGAACATGTTGTCGCCGCCGCGACATGAAGAGGCGCGAATGACTTCAGTGATTCATCGACATCCCGACGCAAAGGTTGCCGCGACCGCCCGACTCGACGTCGGCGAAGGCGGCCGGCTGGAGCTCGCATCGCTGCGAGATTCGCGACAACGCGCAATCGAAGTGTGTGACGAAGGCGTGGTCTCTATCGGGCGCGCGCGGTGGTCGGCGTTAATAATTGGATTCAGGGCAACGGGGATGTCTCCATCGGTGAATTGACCTGCCTCGGGCCGAACGTCGTCATCCTCAGCACAACGCACCAGACCGACCTGGCATTTCCCATCAAGCATCAGCCCCTCACAAAACGACGAACGCGAATCGGCCGCGATGTCTGGATCGGCGCGAATTCTACCATCGCGGCGGGCGTGACGATTGCCGATCATGCGATCATCGGCGCGAACAGCTTCGTCAATTCAGACATCGATGAGGCCATCATAGCGCATGGCTGTCCGGCGAAGCCGCAGGGGCGGCGTGCCGAATCTTCGAAGCGGCTGACGATTGTTTTCCCAGTTGCGGTCGGCTTCAACGATCGTCCGGCCCGGTGCCACGCCGTTGCCCGTTTCTTTGCAACCATGGGCAATACGCTGCGCGAAATCGGCGTCGATTGCTGGCACATCTGCCACCCCGCGGCGGCCGCCGGGCTGGAGCGCGTGCGCGGCGAACGCAAGTATATTCGAGAGGATCATCGCGACTTTGGGGAATTGCTCGATCGCATCAAGCCCGATCTGATGTTCTTGTGGAACGGCGCGACCGATGCCCATCGCATCACCAAGGGTTACGCCGCCGAACGAAACATCCCGATTCGCTATGCCGAGCTGGGATGGTTTCCGCAGTCGACAACGATGTACTTCGATCTCGAAGGCACGAACGCACGCAGTTCCATTCGCAAGTTGAACCTGTCGCGGCTTCACGTTCACCCGCGCCTGGAGACCTGGCTGGCAAACTGGCGCGACGAGCAGAGACAAAAAGCAGAGACTCAGCGCGAAAGTGGGGGAACCGCAGGCCGGTCGGGTGATAAATTCGATGACGAAGGTTACATTCTTGTGCCGCTGCAGGATGAGCGCGATGTGAACATCACGCTGGCATCGCCCTATCCGACCATGGATGCCTTTGTCTCGGCACTCTCGCTCAAGTTTCCGAACGAGAAATTTGTCGTTCGCCCGCATCCGCACTTCACGGACGTGACGATCACGCCCCGGCCAAATATCAACGTCATCGCCGGCGGCCCGCTGCATCAGTGGATAGAAAACGCGGATGCGGTGATCGGCATTAATTCGACGGCACTGCTGGAATCACTGGCATGGGGAAAGCCGACCCATTCCGTGGGTGCCGGAATTGCGACAGGGCTCGATGTGTTGTTTGAATTCGAAAGCGTTGATTCGATCGTTATTCGGCGCGAATTGGATCCAAGCCGGCAAGAGCGAATCCGGCTCTTTCTCAGCGAACTGATCTTTCGGCGGCAATTCCATCGCAAGGATTTGCATTACCTGGACAAGTTGCAACAGGCCCATGGAGTGGCCGATTTACTGGTACCCGCCGTTGAGGACGGAAAACCAGCCGCTTCAAACTCGCAACATCGCCCGAGTGAACGGCCCGATTACTACTGCCTCGATCGACGCTGAAATCCAGCGGCTCAGGCGAGATGCCGCAGGAACTCCGCATTCGATGGAAACTTGCCGAGTTCCTCGAGCATCGTTTCCATTTGCTTGACCGGCGGCATTGTCATCAATCGCCGGCGGATGCGCGAGATTTTTTCGTAGTTTTCAGCGCCGAGCAGCACTTCTTCCTTGCGCGTGCCGGATTCGGCAAGATTCATCGCCGGCCAGATTCGAAGGTTGGCCAGTTCGCGGGACAACACCAATTCCATGTTGCCGGTGCCCTTGAATTCCTGAAATATGAAATCGTCCATGCGGCTGCCGGTCTCAATCAGCACCGTCGCGATGATCGTCAGGCTGCCGCCATGCTCAATCTTGCGGGCGGAGCCAAACAGCTGCTTCGGCTGTTCCAAAGCCCGAATGTCCAAACCACCCGTCATTGTGCGACCGCTGGAGCCGACAAGATTGTTAAAAGCGCGGCCGAGACGGGTGAGCGAATCGAGCAGGATAATGACATCGCGACCGGTTTCGACGTAACGCTTCGCGCGTTCGATCATGAATTTGCTGATGCGGCCGTGACTCTTGGCTTCATGATCGTTGCTCGAAAACACAACCTCCGGAAATCCCTTTTCCCAGCCGGAGCCCAGGTCGCAAACGGCGCGCTTCATTTCGGTGACTTCTTCGGGCCGCTCATCGACAAGCAACATCATGAGCAGGGAATCGGGATGGTTGGCACGAACGCCCTCGGACATCTGCTTCAGCAGCGTTGTTTTTCCGGTTCGGGGGGGCGCGACGATGAGGGCACGCTGACCCTTTCCGACCGGTGTGAACAAGTCGACGATGCGCATGGATGCGGGTCCGCCCGGCGTTTCGAAGCGAATCACCTCCGAGGGATGCACCACTTCAAGTTCTTCAAATGGCCGTTTGCCCGCATAGGCCGGCGGTGCAATGCCGGCGATCGATTCCATTCGGGTGAGCGTCGGCCGGCCGCGGAGGTTTTGAACTTGATTGCGGAAAAAAACGATCGGCTCACCGCCGCGTAATCGGAATTTCTGAACCAGGTCCCGCGCGACCTGCGGACTCGTACCTGAAGCGGAGTAATTGGTCGCCGGGTCCCGCAGATGTCCGAAGCCGGCTTCACCCATTTCCAATACACGCAGTAGGGGTTCGGAAGGTGTTTGATTCATCATCCATTTCGGCCACCGACGCAAAGGTCTGCGCATCGGAAGCCTGTACTCCAAGAAAAGTGAACTGATATTGCCGTCAGCCTTTAACGTGAATATCCAATAACCCGGCAGTCGGCAATCCCGCGAGGCACAAACGACGACGAGACGATGAAAGGCCCATTGCCGCGAAGCACAGTGCTTTGCAATGCTCCGGCCCACTCGAATCAGGCTTTACCGATCCCGAATTGCGAAATCGGAATTCAGTCCGATTCTCGCGGCGGATAAGACATAAAATCGCGAGTGGTGCAGCCATGAGGCGACTACGGTGATTCGCCCCTTTGTACTTCCGGCGAGCGGATAGGCGCCGGACTTCAGGGTGATTATAGCGGACCGGCCGTCATTCTCCAAGCCTGAATCGACCGCAACTTCGCCGCGTTGCCCAGTACAATTATCCAATACGTCAGTATCGAATGGCAAAGCCCGAAAACTCGCCGGTAGCCTTGGCCGTTTCAGTGGAGGTATCGCGGATAAACCCGCCCAATTCCCCCGCTATCGATGACTGCAATCGATCAATTTCCGCCGGATCTCCTTCGACAACGGCTTCGACCCTGCCATCGGGCAGGTTGCGGACAAAACCGGTAACGGCGCAGTCACGCGACAGCATACAGGTGGTGTGACGAAAGCCGACGCCCTGAACTCGGCCGGAATAGAGAATTCGTCTTCGAATGGGCTCCGACATTTTATTCTGAGTGCCTTTGATTGATCCATGCGACAAGTCGGGGGATGCTTGCAGCAGGGCGGGAGGTCACCGTGGGTTTCGTGGTTGGTGCCGCCTCATTGCCATCCACAGGCTTAAACTCGATGGCTGCTTCGACCGCAT
This sequence comes from Planctomycetota bacterium, assembly GCA_016712275.1. GTDB lineage: Bacteria > Planctomycetota > Phycisphaerae > UBA1845 > UTPLA1 > JADJRI01. The sequence continues at coordinate 23,561 of JADJRI010000009.1, read as the reverse complement.
AGGCCAGGGCCGATTCCGCTTGATAGTACATCGATCCCCGGTGTAATTCTTCCTGAGTCTTGATTTTCTCAGTGTTACCAAGCGCCGTGTGCTTCTTAACGAATTCCTGATGAATCAGGGTAATACCCCTCCATTCCTTCAATTGCTCAACCACAGGCTGAAGAATGGCGCGCTCGATGCCCTTGGATTCGACGGCGCGTGCCGCCAGGAGGTCATAGTCCTCCAGGGGCGACGCGAAGACCATGTACACACCCATCTCCATCCAGTCCGGGTCGGCCGTCACCAGCAGTCGAATCGCGGTTTCGACGCGGAGTTCGGGATCGGACGGCCTCCGAATGAGTGCCGCCACCCGATTGGCGATTTCGGGATTCTTGTGGCCGACATATTCGACCAGCGTCGGCATTGCGGCTTCACCCAGCCGCTCCAGCGCTTGCGCGGATTCGCGGGTCTTGAAATCGGGCGAGCCCAGGCGGGCAATCAATCGCCTTACGGCGGAAGACGCGTCCGATCGTTTGCCGCTACCGGACGACTGACTGGTTGGACGGGACGTCGGCTGCGAGGCGGAACGCGCCTGCTTCATGTCCCACATCGTCCGGCCCCGCCATCGCCCCCAAGGAGAGACCGAGCATTGGGACAAGGCCCAACAAAATGCGATGAGACCAGGATCCGACACTTGCCGGCAATTGAATGGGGTGCTGGTTCCACATAGCGGCTTGTTGACATCATAGCCGATACGAACTCAGAAGGTCGACCAAGCCGCGAGCGAAATAATGGTTCCGGCAATGATCGCAGCAGCTGAGGTCTTTGCGGCCAAACCGACGACTTTGCCGACCGTGGCAAAAAGGCCCACGCGCACCCCCACCGCGAATTTGTCATGGAGTGTCATTTCGGCAATCAGCGCGCCGAAGAAGCAACCGATCAAACCACCGATGACGGCACCCAATCCCGGAATTGGAATCGGAATCGTGAACATCAACATGCCGGTAAATCCGCCAATGATCGCGCTGAACCCCGCCCGGCGACTGGCGCCCGCTTTTCGGGCCGCGAGAAAGCCAGCCATGGCATCGAAAATCTCCGACAGTGCTGCAAGTCCGAAAAGCACCAGCAGCCACTTCCAGCCGATCGACTGCCAATGGTGATACCAATCAAACAGAGCCGATATGCCCAGAATCAACCAGACGCCGGGAAGCTGAAGTGCGGCCAAGGCAACGCCAATCACCGCGAACAAGGTCAGCCCGGTAAAGGCGAGATAGTCCCACATCAACCCAGCCCTGTTGCAAATCGCTTTTCGACACGCATCGAAAAAGCCTGACCGGCGGTAATGCCAGGACATGAAAAATGCCCCCACCGAGTCTTAGCTCGGAGGGGGCATTTATTTTCTTTAGAACGTGACGGCTTCGTCAATTAGAACGAGACCGACCACTGAGCCTTGGTGAGCCAGCGAGCGCCTTCGGCATCGCCGTGGTTGTCGTCATAGTCAATGCCGACCAAAATCTTGTTGCTTTCGTTGACAGAATACACCCAGCCGGCTTCGAGAACATTGGAATTCGCATTGCCGTAATAGTTACTGCTGCGATTCATGTAGTTGAAGACAAGCAGGTTGTTTTCATTGATGGAATAATCAAAGCCAGTTCCCAAGCCCCACTGAACGTGGCGGCGATCGCCGATGCCTTCTTCATCGCCATGGCTGCGATCATTTTCGTACCACTTGTCATCCCAGCTCCAATCGCGGTCGCCATCGCCGCGAGCACCATTGGCCGAACGGATGTAGCCCTGGGTGTTCCATCGAACGTTCTTGCAAACCGTCTTGGTCAAGTTGAGGTGGAAGGTCTGGTCCATCTTCTCGGAACCTTCACCGGTCGGAATGCGGGTCTCGGACCAGATGGCGATCGCCGGGAGGAGATCCTTTTCGGCAAGCAGTTGGAAGTAAAGCTTGAGGTTCAGGTCGCCGGTGCCGTCGTTGGAGCCTGAGACGCCGTTGATTTCGGTGCCGTCGAACAGGTTGATCGGCATGACTTCGAGTTCGACATTGATCATGTCGGTAATGCCGTACTTGATGCTTGGCGTGACCTTGAAGTCGTCATCGCGGCCGCGGCCGGTCTTGTGGGTGCTCCAGAAGTCGATCTTGGTTTCGACTTCGAACTTGCCCTGGCGAACGTTCGAATTCGCTTCGCGGACGACGAAGAAGTCATCCACGCCCTTGTAGCCAACGGGCGCTTCGAATTCGTACGTTTCGAAGATGGGAATGGTCAATTCGATCTTCTTTTCGCCGATCTTCACACCCTTCAGCGTGATCGTATCACCGCTGTAGGTTGTTTCCGACGTTTCCACCGAGGTAGTCTCGGTTGTCGTCGATTCTTCAGATGTGCCACTGCTGCCTTCGTCCTGGGCCAGCGCATACGACGTCGAACCCGCGATAAACGCCAGAGCTGCTGCCAATAACCACTTCACTCGCATTTTTAATGCCTCCATCTCGATTTGGTTTACTAAATATCTGTCATTCTTGAAACAGTGCAATCGTTTGCACGGCTCCGCGCCATTCAAATTTGCACCGGCATCTTTATGTCATGCCGATTTCTTGTCAATGAGAATAACGACCGTATCTCTTGAAAAAATGAGGATTTGTGATTCGTGGGGTAACGAGGGCAAATGGATCCATATTCAAGACTTTGTTTATCGTATTTCGACAAAAATGGCCTAGAAGCTCAGTCAGCCCTAATCTTCTTTCCCGTATGAACTTACTGCATCGACGATTCCGACAATAACCGACCGAACCGGACCATTGGCATCCCTCAAAATCTGCCTGGCACCATTCCCCTCATCCAAAACCAAGACTTTGTCGCCGACGCCCGCATCCACGGTATCGACCGCAAGGAGGTATTTTCCACTTGGGGACCAATCGGCACCGGCCAAATCAACCAGCAACACCCGCTTCCCACGGTAGAACCCGTGTTGGATGGTTGAATACATGGACCCGCGAACGATGCCCAAAAGCACGGTTAATTCCCTTCGATATCCAACCCATCGACGATGCCGATGATGCTGTGATCCACGGGCACAAATGACGGGTTCAGCGCCATGGCCGCCTCGCGCCCGCCTTCGTAATAAACGAACTCACCGGGGCCGGCCATTCGCGTGGCGTCGCAACAGACGATCGGCGCGCCGCTGTCCTTCTGTTGCTTGTCCACCGGCTGGACAAGCAACATCGGCACACCGCGCAGGCCTTCATAGACCACGCAGGGGACGACGGTTCCGATGACGCGACCAAGCAACACTCAGTCTTACCATCCTTCGCCGAAGCGGGTTGAGGCATTCAGTTTCGCCCGCACATCAGCGTCGAAACTCGGAATAACCGTAATGCATGCCGGCGCTCGCCCGGCGCCGATAACCCTGCAGCCGATATCGATCGCCGCCTGCACGTCTGCCAGCAAACCGGAAAAATGTGCAACGCCTTTGCCGCCGAGGCCATCGCCGAGACGAATCTCAATCAGCGAAACATTGGCACCCTTCATCGCGGCATCAGCCGCATCAATGACCGCGGCAAGCGTCTGAGTCTCGATAATGCCGACGGCATCGTCGCCCCAATCGCCCCGCTTACCGAGCACCGCGTTATGCACATCGCGATGCACGTCCGAAAGAATCACCGAGTCGAGCAATGCCGCATCGCCGACGCGACGACCTTCCGCAAACGATTCGTTCACACTCGCTACTTCGCCGCTGAACAGGATCGCAAATTTGCCGGGCTGAATCGTGCCGATGCGGATGAACGAGACCGGCGCTTTCTTGGCAATCGCATCGGCCGCGCGCGTGCCGACGGCGATGCTGGAGAATTCGAGGAGGGCCAATGCTGGAAAGTCATGGGTCTGCATCGTAGTGGTTCGATTATTTTTCCTGCTTGGTGACGGGCATGGTGGTGGATTGCGATTGATGTGGCGGCAAATGCGAAACCCAGAATTCAGCGTTTCTTCCAGCCTCAATCCTCTTCTTCAGCGTAAGCTCCTCGGTCATCCCCGCCGCGCCTGTTTTGCCCAGTTCTTTTGCAATAACGTCACGCTCTTGTTTGCATTCATCGACATAACGAAATATCAGAAACGATCGTTTCACTTCGATCGAGTTCGTTACAAAGTGGCCTATGTTCTCTACAGGGATCCAACCCCGATCCATCGGATACATCCGTTTCCAATGAGCCAACCCGTCCTCGCCAGGTCGAGGCGCGACATCTTGATCCATCTCAATGGGAAGAAACTCGCCGTGTTCAACCACGATATACCAGATCTTGTCCGTATTTGGATACGCCCAAGGTCCTTTGGGAAACGCACAACCACAAGCAAGACACGACAAAAAGAGGATCGCAGTGGCGAAATTGATTCGTAATCTCACCATTGATCAAACAATCCGAAAATGGTCCACCAATACGCACCGCCGCTCGCGCGAAAACGATCGCGGATCGGTCAAGCCTTCGCCCGTCGGACTCGCGATGGAAAACGACGTATAGCCCTCGCCGCCTTCGCCGAGGCCGCTATAGATCGGGCCGTTCTTCACGAAGATGCTGCAGTTGATCTCACGCGCCATGCGCGACAGCCGGCCGAGGTGCATCGAGTGCATCGCCGCCGAATGGCCGAAGCCATGCTCCGCCGCGATGGCCAGATCGATTGCCTCGTCAGCACTTTTCACCCGCGCGACCGGCAGCACCGGCATGAGCTGCTCCGTCCAGATCAGGGGATGCTCAACCGGTATATCTAGCACCGCCAGCCGCACGCTATCCGGCACGCGCAGGCCAATCTCCGCGAGAATCACGTTCGCGTTCTTGCCGATCCACTTGCGATTAATGACACCCGGCTTCCGCGGACCGCGCGTCTCCTCGAAGATGACTTTCTCGATCGCCCGCGTTTGCGGGGCTGTCAATACGATGGCACCGTTTTCGCCCATCGCCTTCAGAAACCGATCCGCCACACCCTCGACGACAAACACTTCCTTCTCGTCCGTGCAGATCACGTTGTTATCAAAGGAAGCGCCGCGGGTCACGTCGCGACCGGCCTTTTCGATGTCGGCCGTTTCATCGACGACGACCGGCGGATTGCCCGGACCAGCGCAGATCGCCCACTTGCCGCTGGCCATGGCCGCCTTCACGACGCCCGGCCCGCCGGTGACGACGAGCAGGCGGATGCCCTTGTGCTTCATCAATTCGCCGGCGCTTTCGATCGTCGGCTCGGCCATGGCGGTGACGACATTCGGCGGACCGCCGGCCCGCATGATCGCCTCATTGATGAGGCCGACATTTCGGCATGACACGCGCTTGGCATTCGGGTGGACGTTGAAGACGACCGTGTTGCCCGCGGAGACCATGCCGATCGTGTTGCAGATGATCGTCGAGGTCGGGTTGGTCGTCGGCGTGATGGCGGCAATGACGCCGAAGGGGGCCCGCTCCATCAGCATCAGCCCGTTGTCGCCGCTGACCGCCCTAGGCTCCAGCACTTCCGGCCCCGGCGTTTTGCGGGTCACGAGGCGGTTTTTTATGATCTTGTCGTCGGCGCGGCCAAGGCCGGTCTCTTCCTGGGCGTCGCGGGCAAGCGAAATGGCGTTGGCCATCATCGATTCGCGAATGGCAGCGATGATCGTTTTTCGCTGCTCGAGGCCGATCTGGCTGAAGGCTTGAAACGCCGTGCGGGCAGCCGCAACGCAATCGTCAATCGAACGAAAAACCCCGGCGGGCAGGGCCCCGCCGCGCGAAATGCTCTCGGATGCGGACGGCGCGATTCTCGGAGCCACCGGCATGACGTCAGCTCCGCCGGACGCATTTTCCGCGCCGCCACGCAGCTTGTCCGCCACGCCGGGCGATGAGATCGATTTGGGCGTCATTGAGAGATGACAAGGTCAAGGCTCCGAACCGGATGATCGAATGTAGAATTGAGAATGAAGAATGTAGAGTTAACTGCTGGCCAACGAATCTCTGTTTCCGCAACTCTACATTCTCAATTCATCATTCTCCATTTTTCTTGTACTTCGTCACGCCCCCCACCTCCCACTGGTCGACGATCGCCATCACCACGGCATCAACCGGCTTCTTGTCGGTCGCGAGGGTCTGCCGGGCGCTGGACCCGCTGGCATAAAGCACGATTTCGCCCTCACCCGCGCCGACGGCATCGGCCGCGACAACCGTGGTGCTGGTCTCTTTTCCCTCGGCATCGATGGCGCGCAGCACCAGCAGCTTGAGGCCGATGAGGGTCTCTTCCTTGCGGGAGGCGACGACGGTTCCGATGACGCGGGCTAACAGCATGGAGGTACCAAATGAAGAATTAGAAATGAAAAATGAAAAAAGGCGGAACGGCTCGTGCGTTCAGGGCAACACTTTTTGCATTTTACATTTTGAATTAGGTCACTTTGTTGCGGCCTTCTTGCTGCCTTCCGCACTCCGCCCCAGCGGCAGCACCGAATCCACATTCGTGTGCGGCCGGGCAATGACGTGGACCGATACAATCTCGCCGACGCGGGCTGCCGCGATCTGGCCGGCATCGCATGCCGCCTTCACCGCCGCCACGTCGCCGCGAACAACGGCCGTCACATAGCCGCCGCCGGTTTTTTCGTAGCTGACCAGCTCGACCTTGGCCGCCTTCACCATCGCATCGGCCGCCTCAACCATGGCCGCGAAGCCGCGCGTTTCAATCATGCCCAGTGCATCTGCCATCTCGATTTATCTCCTTCAATTGCATTTTCCGGCATGCGTCATCCGCGTTTCGTCGACGCCGCCGTTCGTGACTCAATAAGCACTTCTGGTTTGATCGCACGACTTCTCCATTCTCCCCACCCCGTTGGGGTCGGGCTAAACGGGTCGCGTGCAATTGCGAAGTGCATGCTATTCGTTATTCGTCTCCATGACTCGTCGTTCGAATCTCGCAACTTGAAACTCGAAACTCGCAACTCGAAACTACTTCTCGCTCTTGCCCGTCACCGCCTCGATCGCCGCTTCGGCCGCGCGATATGCCACATCGATGTCACGCTCCGCGCCGCCCAGGTAGATTCGACCGAAGCTGCCCGACGCACGAACTTCCAGCACGTTGATGTCCGCCGCTTTCTCAGCCTCGTTCGCCGCCAGCCGCTGCGTAGGCGGCCGGCTCCATTTCCATGATGTACAGCGTTTCGCCGGCGAGCAGCATGTTGCCGTGACGCATGCGGTTGATGAGCTGGCACTGATACGTATCCACGTGTCGAATCACCTGGCTCGACGAGACCTTCGGCTTGCGGCGGTCGGTCTCTTTCAACTCGAGCGCCTGCAAAATCGCTCGGCCGGCATCGCGCACATCGGCCTGCGAATCAGAATGAATCTCCAACATGCCGTACATGCGTTCGACGATCTGCATGCCGGGGGTGACATGCGTGTTCTTGAGGGCGATATCGGTGACGCGGTTGATCTCAATGCCGGGTGATATTTCAACGAAGAGCGACGCCTGGCCGGGGTTCGGCAGAAAGCCCTGCGCAACGGTCGCGAGGAACGAGGCGAACTGGGGCTGCAGGCTGTCGAGATAGACGAATGAGCGGAGGTCGACCATGACGAGACCTTTACGGAAACAGAACGAAAAGTCGTAGCAAAGTGCGAAAAATAGGGCCCGCCGCACGGCCTGTCAATCGCGAACCATTCAAAGCCCCGTTACAATGCACGTCCAACGGCGGGCCGGCAGTTTTCAAATGGCAGCATGCATATCCGGCTCGCCCGGCCGATCGATTGCGAAAAGAGTTGCACTGATGGATATGGAATCCGTCGCACCCGAAGCCGCACCCATCCCGCCCGTCGCGGTTCAACCGCTGCAAGTTGTTGAAGATGATCGCATGTGCGTGCGCTGCGGCTATAACCTGCGCACGCTCTTGCTCGACTCGAATTGCCCCGAATGCGCGGCACCCGTAAGTAATTCGTTCCTTTCCGACGAGCTCGAGTTCAGCCATCCGGAGTGGGTAAATTGGCTTGCTCGCGGAGTGGGCATGGGGTGCATCGGTGTGGCGCTATTCATTCTACTCATGGTGTTGGCGATAACTGAAGCGATCACCAAAACACCTGCTGCAATTGTTTATTACACATTTTTGTTCTACATCCCGATGCTGCTAATGATGCTTGGCGCAATCTCATTCACCAAAGCCGAAACATCTCGCAAAGAGGCCACTCCCGATCCAAAACCACGCAGGTTTGCACGCGTTGTTGTTGTCATTTGGACGAGCATGACAATCGGTTCACTGATGTTCAACTTGGCATGGCGCTATATTGCGATAACGTCGGCCGTCAATTCGGTCCTGCATGTAGTAAGCCTTCTGAACACGGTCCTTGCTTTAGCCATTTTTCCGGCGCTGCTGCTTTATGCGCGGCACATTGCCAGGCGGTCGTCTTCACCGCGGCTCGAAACCTGGGCGCGCGTGCTGTTTATCATGCACGTGATCTTGACAACGACCACCCTGCTGGGCATGTGTTACCTTATTGTCACGTCAGGCAGAGCGGGTTCAGGCGTGATGCGCGACGGCCTCGCCGGCGTCCTAGGCTGCTACGGCGCGGTTACGATGTTATTCACCTTTGTCTTTGCGGTTCTGCTTTATTCTGCCCTGCGAACGGATCGCACAAGCGCAAGAAATTTCTGGAGATCGATGGATCATGCGACTCAAACGAATTGAATTGTTGAAAACTCGATGGCAAATTCGACTGACATACCGCCAGAAAAGTCCGGTCCGCTCTTAAAGGACTTGTCGGCACCCATTGTCGATAAGGACCACGCGTGCGTCTTGTGCGGCTATAACCTTCGGTCGCTTTCATGTGACGCGATTTGTCCGAGTGCAACGCCGGTCAGTCAGTCGTTCGTCAACAATGCGTTGGCTTATTCCGACCCAAAATGGCTCAAGCTAATTGTTGTTGGCATTGAGATCACAACGCTTGCCGCAATCGGCTGTGTGGTCGCGGGGGCAATTCTTATTTCCCAGCCAGTTTTCTTTGAATCCTTGCCCCCCATCGTGAAGGACCTGCTGCGCCCGGTGCTGCTAACAATCGTTTCCATGGGTGCCTTGTTATTTACTACTAGGGCGCGTGAATCGTTTCCTGGGCAGCGCGATCTCCACTCCCGAAGCATATGCCGTGCGACCGCGGTCAGCTGGTTGGCAATGAATGTGGCATGGGGCCTGTTCGACGTAGCCGGCCAATCTCCGACAATTCCGATTGGAATAAGCAATGGAATCATGGAAGTTTGTATAAGGCTGGCCTATGGATGTGTCAGCATAACCTTCTTACTTTCGACGCTGCGCCATCTCACCCATCTCGCGCGAAGATCTGCAACGCCCAAACTGAAGGGAGTCGGCGATTGGCTATTCTGGAGTAGTTCAATTCTGGTCGGACTAATTGTCTTGAACTCATTCATGGGACAAATAGGATTTGGCAGTTCCATATTCTACGGTGGTGCTTTTTGCGCAGGAATCTTCATGTTCTTCGCCTTACCTCTTGCGATACTTGTGTTCGGCATCGCCCTTTCGCTCGCAGTTCGCGAAGATTTGAATAAGGCAATCGATTTACTGGAAGGCGTGGCAGATGTAAACGCGACATCGACGAGCGTGCCAACTGACGAGAAGGACTAATCTCGATTCGGTCCTGTCTTGAATCACTCCCCAATACAATACAACGCCCCCGCCGTCCTCAAATACAACCGCTTCCCACTCACCGCGAACGACGACAGCGTGTAGCCCCCTTCCAGCTTATTCTCGTGCAGCACCTCGAACGTCGGCCCGGCCTTGAAGACCGTCGTCACCGCCTCCTCGTTCGTCACATACACGCGGCCATCCGCCACCAGCGGTGATGCGCTGTACGGACCGCTCTCGATTCGCTCCGGCCCCCACACTTCCTTGCCCGTTTTCGCATCGAGGCATGTCGCGAAACCGTTGTCGTGAATCAGATACAGATACTTTGCGTCGCTCGCCGCAGAGGGAACATCCGGCCCCTTGCGGCCATCATAGGTCCACACCGTGTTGGACGCCGTCACATCACCCTTGCCGCCGGCCCGCACCGCGACGATCGGCCGCTCGCGGCTCGTTGCCACGACGATGTCACCGATCACCGTCGGCGAGCCGCAGATTCGGTAATTCTTCTGCTTGTCCGGGTTCAGCCCGCCGGCCCGCCAGACTTCCCGGCCGGTCTTCGGGTCGTGCGCCGTCACATAGTCAGCCCCGCTCACCACGATCAAGTCTCGCTTGCCGTCCTTCATGATCGTCGGTGTGGTGTACGCATCGGGGCACTCGGCCACCGCGTCCGTTTTCCGCTCGACCTTCCATTTGTTTTTGCCCGTCTTCTTGTCGAACGCGACAATGTACGACGGATTCGGGTTTGTCGCGCCGTTCAACACTTCGACGATCAGCTTGTCCTTGTACAACAGCGGCGACGAAGCATAACCCCAGTAAAGGCCGAACTCGCCATATTCCTTTTGCAACTCGCGCGACCAAACCTGCTTGCCCGCAAAATCGTAAGCGGCCACCATGCCTGTGCCCGTCACCACAAACACCTGCTTGCCATCCGTCACCGGCGAGGGCGAGGCCATGTTGTGCTTGGCATAAAACTTGTTGCCGCCGCACAGCGACTTCTGCCAGCGAACCTTGCCGTCTTTTTTCGCGATGCAAATCAGCAGCACCTCATCGCCGCCCGGCTCGCTGACCTTCACGGGCATCGACCGCAGCTTGCGGCCGATGGCGCCGCCTTCCACGTTCTCCTTTGCCTTTGACGGCGACGTGAGAAAGATTGAATCGCCCCAGATCACCGGCGTCGAACCCGCCCAACCCGGCAGCGGCGTTTTCCAGACGATGTTCTCCGTTTCGCTCCACGATTGCGGCAAGCCCTTGGAATGGCTCTCGCCGCGCAGGCTGATGCCGCGCCACTGCGGCCAGTTTTCATCGGCGAATAGCGGCCGGGCGAGAAGAACTGCGACGAAAAGGAACGCAAAGTCATGTCGATTCATGGATGCACCCTGATGGCAATGAAACACGATGCGGGCAGCGGCTGAGCGCAGGACGCCATCATACACAGTAAACGCCCGTGTTGCATGAATGCATGGGCTCGACGCGAATCGGCCCGCGAAGCGATAAAGCAGAAGGCCGCCCGAATCCGGACGGCCTCCTGAAATTAAACATCTGACAAATCTCGATTCAACACCTTACGGCTGGGCGAGCAGCGCCTCTACCATGCCTTCGACGTCCGCCGGATCGACGATGCCGTTGGCGCTGAAATCCGCCGGGCAGACATGCTCGGGCTGCGCCGATACATCCATCACGGCCGCAATAAAGGCATCGACATCGCGGCCATCGACCAGGCCATTGCCGTCAATATCGCCTTCGACCACCACGGCCGGAGCATTGCATGCCACATGGATGACATCGAGCTTGATGTTGTCGACCTGCCAGCCGCGGAACGCATTGCCGAAACTGTCGATCGAATCGAAATGCCATTCGACAGTCACCGTCTGGCCGGCATAGGGCGTCATATCGACGGTTCGCTGCACCCACGGCGACGAACCCAGGCCGCCCAGGGCCGGTCGATCGACGACAACGCCATTGACGCGAACCGAGGGCCAGTCGGCCGTGCCGAAGGCTTCGCGCTCGAAATTCGAGCAGTAAGTCAGCGTCGCCAGGCGCGTTTCGGGAATGGTGACCGATCGCGACATGCCGCCGGCGACGGGGCTGCCGTTGTCATAGGTGCAGTCGGAGGTCTGACCGAAATAGGCCCACTGGCTGCCGACGTTGCAGGCCGGCGCGATGCCGCACAGCGAGGTGACATTCCAGAGACTGGTCTTGGTCCAACCGGCGGGCAGGCCGGACTCGAAATCGACATCCACGATCGTGTTGATCTCTTCCACACCGACATCCGAGGTGAAGAACGCAGCCGGCGCCAGATCGGGCGTGGTCGCGGTTTCGCCGCCCATGCCCTGGGCGCTGAAATAGAACCGCACGCGCGAGTTGCACTGGAATGCCGGAAGCGTGGCACGATGGGCCGTGCCGCCGATGAGCGCCATGGGCGATTCGATCCAGGCGCCTTCGTTCACGCTGTACACAATCTTTCCGGAGCCGGGATTATACACGTCCGAGCCATCCACAATGTTGACATCGAAGTGGGTTTCGTTGCAGGCGCCGATCGTCGGGGCCGGTCCCGCGCCGATGAATTCGATGTAGACCGGCGAAGGTTCCGGAACGACGGAATTGACCGTGATCGAATTCGGCGTGCCGGTGCGGAAGAGGCCGAGGGCGACTTGCCCCTGTTCGGCGGCCGGCTCGATGTTGCAGGTGAATCGAAAATTAAAGAGCACACCCCACATGAGGGCGTTGGCATTCGGATTGGTTGCAAAATCCTGACTGGAGAATGTCAACATGCCGTCTTCATGGGACCATGACCAATCCGTGGCGCTGCGGGTCGTGCCGTTGTTGCCGTCGCCGCTATGGTACATGACATCATGAAAGCCGACATCGGAGAGCTGCGCCGCATTGGGAACGGGAATGCTGAACGACCAGACGCCGCGATGGGAATTCAGGTTGTACAGGGCATATTCATAGTTGTACAAGCCGCCCGGCAGCGCCGTCACGTTGGCCGCGAGGTGCATGTATTCGCGGGCGTTCTGGAAGGGTTCGCCGGCCGCCGGTGACATGACAATGTCAGTTTCGACGACGCTGGGAACGGCCGCCTTCCAGGCCTTGATCGCCGGCAACATGCGAATCGTGTTGAAGCCGGAATTCGAGCCGGACCAGTTGTTGATGCCATTCGGTGTCATGGTCATCTGGCAATAGGACGCGTTGTTCCATGCATTGCCGGCCTGCTGCTCGTCCTGCGTGATATAGATTCCCTCGGCCCAATAAGTGCTGTTGGCGCTTCCGATTTCGGATGCCTTGACCTGGCAGCGCTTCCAGACGTTGGTGTCGCCGTTCGTGTGCGTGCCATCCTGATAAGGATGCGGATATTCGCCGGTTCGAGGATTCACCTGCCAACGGGGGCCAAGGCCGCCCTGCGAGCCGTTCAAACCGGAGCCGTATGGATCGGAGCAACCGGGGTGCAACTGCGGACCGCCGGGGCCCGTGCAGCCGCAACCACAGGCATCGCCGGCAGCCACGGTAAAGCTGTGCTTGAGCCAGCTTTGACCGATTTGCTCAAATCGCGAAGAACCGTCCGGCATGGTGCGAAGCTTGAAAATGTTCTGGGCTATGACCGGATGCAGATTCGTGGGCGGCGGTTGATCGTCGTCCCAAAGTGCCAACTGGTTGCCGATGTTGCAGGAGGTGGTGCCGACGGAAAACGCAACGATCCAGTTTCCGCTTCCCGGTGGAACCTCGGCTGTGCCATAGTTGCCAATGTCGATCAAAGTGCCGGTGATGACGTCCGGCCCGACGGGCAGCGGGCATACCGTGCCGCCGTTTCCGCCGCGCGGCATCGCATCCTGGGCTTCCTGGGCTTCGGCAATGAGTTGCTGATACGGCACCGGCTCTTCGCCGCCTGCCCAGACGATCGCCGCGCTGCTGCGAATATCGCCGATCGAAACCCCGGCCAACGACTCATCACCCAACTTGGCAGCGAGCGCCGGCATGATGCGAATGTCACCGCCTTCGATTTCGAGTGTTTCCGAATGTCGATACAAGCCGGCCTTGGCCGCCGACATTTCGAGCAGAGGCTGTTTCGTCGACTTGTCACTGAATTTAGGCTTGAAAAGACCTGCATGAACTTCGGCAGCAATCGAAAATGCAAAGCCCTCGATTGTGGCCGATCGCCCATCGGCTGTGCGGATGACAAGATCTTCGACGTGAACAAGTTCGCCACCGGTCATGGCGGTGAGCCTGCCGGCGTTTTCCATGAAGTTGACCGTCGAATCCGGAGACACATTGAGTACAAGCGAAGTCAGCCCCTCGCCATTGACCAATTCACCCCGAACTTCCAGCGTGATACCCTTTGCCTTCAACATATCCGGATACACAAGCAGCACGGTTTCGCCACCGGCCGTTGTCCATGAAGTTTCAGCAACTGCGCTGGCAAGGCCAGCGACCGAACATGCAAGAAAACAAAGTAAAATGGAAAATCTGCGGCAACACCTCATCACGTCGACTCCTTTATTGGTTGTAAAAGCGGTGGATGGAAACAAAAACTCATCCGCCGGAGAATGCTCGCCTCCGGTGACACGCGAGGGCCATAATTGCACGCCGGGGTTCGACGAGCATTCAAGATTCCGAACGACTTGTTCCGAAGTCAGGGACAGTAAGGAAGAATGGTTGGTCGGATGGTCCCCTACCGTCCCGTGCAGACCGTCAGAATGGCCGGTCCGCGCTCGGCTCTGCCTCGCTAATTCAATCGATTATCGCTGTAGACACACAAAATCGCAAGAAAATCTATGGAGTAATTTCGGATCATGCGTGCAATTCTTGCAAGAACCACGATTTATGCGAATAAAAATACGATCTGGGCTGTTTCGCCCAGTTTGCATTTTGACATAGACAGCGTTGCACCTATACGTGACAAGCTTAATCATTCCCGCTCAACATTTTTCGCCATAAGGCTATATTGATAATTAAGTTATGGAATTACAACAATTCAGCACGCCCTTACGCGCCTCTCGAAGAAGCCGTTTCAGCCATTCTCAGGCAAATCGGATCGCGCCAGGCCAACCCGGCCGGCGAGTTGCCAAAACGTCAGGAATTTGCCTAAACGGGTAAATGCGAATTCCTGCGCCATGGCGAATTCCTGCGTCATGAATCCAACAAGCGCGAGACAAAAGCCTGAATATCGATTTCATCCAGATCTGAATCGGAATCAAAATCGGAAACAAATAGCTCCCGAAAAGTGGCTTCGCCGGAAGTCAGATAAATAATAATAAATCGGTCGAGGTCCGACGCATCGATCACCCCATTGCCATTGATGTCCCCTACATCAGCCGGCAGCGGGGCTTGAGCCTGCGGGTCGCCCTCAAAGATTCGATAGCACGCCAACCAAAGGTCAAAATCCTCCAAGGTGACGCAGCCGTCGCCGTTCATGTCGGCATTAGCATCGAGCGAGCTCGGCGGATCGTTCGGCGCGAAGCAATGTCCATGCGCTTGCAGGAAAATGGCAAAGTCGCTCCCGTCGATGATCGCATTGTCATCAAAGTCGCCGCGCAATTTCGGTACCACCGTCGTGGCACTGATCGCACCGGGGGTCCCAAACTTGAACAGCCCGACGGAAATGGATCCGCCCGACACACTTGGCGGCATGGCTGCATCAAATCGAAAATTGTACATCGTCCCCCATCGCAGCGCGTTGGCGTAGGGGTTCTGCCCAAACGTATGCGAGGTTGACCACTTCATTATTCCGTTCGAGAGCACGGGCGTCCAATCCGTCAGGGAATACACTTCGCCGCTGTGATAATCGACATCCTTGAATTCGATGTTTGTAATTACTGCGTTGCCGACCGGGACGCTGAACGTTCCCGCGGATCGATCCGAATTCTGATTAAAGAGCGCGTACTCATAATGCCATGTGCCGTCGCCGTTGTCGCTGGCCTTGGCCGCCAGAATCATTAAGCCTTCATTCGGCACGCGAATATCGGTTTCCACAACATCCGGATCATTCAGCTTCCATTCCCGAATCGCGGGAATCTCCTGAATCGTCGGACCGGTAAACGACATGGCAAAGCTCGAATTGAAGGTCACCGGGCGATGCGATGCGTTGTTGTCCGCATTGCCGGCGGCGGCGTCATCCTGCCGTGTACTGGCACTCGGCCCAGTATAGCCGCCCCGAATTCATCGCCGGATTGACGTCGTCGCTTCGCACCTGCAGACGGCCATTGATGGCCGGAGAACCGCTCGATCCGTTGGAAAAAGGATAAATAAATCTGCCGGTAAACGCATTCACGTCCGATTTACGCCTGAGGCCGGGCCCCGAATTCCGTGATGCAGTGTAAGGGTCGGAGCAGCCGGGGCCGAGAACGCCGCAGCCATCCGGAGGACAAGATGCCGAGCAAAGTGTCTCATCCAAGGCACAAAAGCCGTGCTTGAGCCAGCTCTGCCCCAGTTGCTCGAAGCGGCCGTTCTTGAGTCGATAGAAGTTTTGCGAAATGACCGGGTGCTGGGCGCAAACAGGATTGGACAATTGACCGCAGGTGGTCCAGGAAAGATCGGCAGTACCGATGTTGCAGGAGGTTGTTGCAAGCGAGTAGGCACGAATCGCGCCAGTGGGCGTGAATGAAACCACATCGCTTTGATTGCTGCCGTTTTCGCCGGAAACGCCCACGCCGCCGACGATGACGTCCGGTCCGATGGACCCGCGCGGCGAACCGCCCTCAGGCGCCGCAGGAAGAAAATCGGCGGCTTCCGCATCGCCGCCCGCGAATTCGACATCGGCGAGAATCTCGAGTTGGCCGATGGTGACGCCCTCTAAATTGAAGTCACCCAGCTGTTTGGCGAGCTCTTTTGATATCCTGATCGCGCCATCGCGAACTTCGAGTTGCCGACCATCCTTGCCATGACTCAAAGCCGCCTTGCCATCGGTCAATTGGAATACGTCAGCGAGCTGCCGTCGGGATTTGATCTTCGCGGTGAATGAGTCGCTGCGGGAACCCGGCTTAACTTCGACTCTTAATTCGGCCAATGGCAGTTCGCCGGTGGCCGACTGTATGATAATCGAAGCCGGCAATACAAGCTGGCCCTGAGAAATCTCAACGATCCTCAGGTTCGCGGTGACAAGAGTCAGGTTGGAGGCGAGATTCACATTCATCAGCAGCGCATCGTTGTTCCCGCTCATCTGTAAGCCGGCGCCGCCGTTGATGTTGATGTGATGTTCCCCAAGAACAGCGCGATGAAAGTTAATGGTTGCTTCGCCGGCGAGCGTCATCCAGGTCTGGTCGGCCGATGCGCGACTTGAACCTGCAATGAAAAGCGCCGCCAGCAGCACCAAGTGTGACCGGACAAACATAGATACACTCCACCCACCGGACTTCGAACGAATTCATCTCATTGGTTTGCGATGCACAATGCACTGTCACATCGCCGGCCGATCGCCGGTGTTGGGTGCCCGGAGGCAAATGTGAATCCCGAGTCCTCATTTAACCGTCGCGGAACCCCTGAGCCAATCTCAGATTCTATAGGGTATTACATGCACGACTCAAGGAATGGCAAATAGGCATGCCAAGAATTGAGCCCACGGGGGCGATTCGAGAATAAAAACCGATTTTCAGTCTGAAAACCACACGACGTGGAAGATTGCCCGGGACAGGGGTCGAACCTGCACTCCGTTTAACCGGAACTAGGCCCTCAACCTAGCGCGTCTGCCAATTCCGCCACCCGGGCTGGGAGGTATCAAGAACACCGAAAGATAGCCACCGCTTGGCGCGCCGTCAAGCTGATCCGGCTCTCAGCAACTCGGCTTTGCATTCGCGATTCCCACAGCCGCCAATTGCGCCTTCGCCTTATTCATCGTCTCTTCAAACTCCGCCCTCGGATCGCTATCCGCAACGATTCCCGCGCCCGCCTGAACGTCAATTATCCATTGGCCCAAAACGTTTCCCGGCGTCGCCACCATCGTGCGCAGCGCGATGCACATGTCCATGTTCCCCGCCAGATCGAGATACCCCACCGCCCCGCCATACGGCCCGCGCCGCACCGGTTCCATCTCGTCGATGATCTCCATTGCCCGCACCTTTGGCGCGCCGCTGACCGTACCCACCGGCAGCGCCGCGCGCAGCGCATCCATCGCGGATCGCCCCGGCGCGAGCCTGCCCGTCACGTTGCTCGACAGATGCATGACATGGCTGTAACGCTCGACGGCCATCAATTCCGTAAGCTGCACCGTCCCGGGAGATGCCACACGGCCGACATCATTTCGGCCGAGATCGACTAGCATGATGTGTTCGGCCCGATCCTTGGGATCGGCGATCAATTCCGACTCCATCGCCGCATCCTCCGTGGGGTTTGCGCCGCGCCTGCGCGTACCCGCGAGCGGCCGATTGGTGACCACGCCGTCCTCGACCCGGCAGAGAATCTCCGGGCTGGCGCCGATCAGAATGGCGCTCGGGCTTTTCATGTAGAACATGAAGGGCGACGGATTCACGTATCGCAGCGCGCGATAGACATCGAACGGATCGCCCACGAATTCCAGCCGCAAACGCTGGCTCAGCACAACTTGAAAGATGTCGCCGGCAAGGATGTAGTCCTTCGATCGACGCACCGCCTTTTCGAATTCGGACTGTGATAAATTGCTGGAAAACCGGGGCGGGTTCGATCGTTCCAGCTCGAGCGCATTCGGCAAGTTGGTCGGCGGCCGCCGCAGACTAGACACGATCCGCTCGATGCGTTCCACTGCCTCCCGGTAGGCACTTTCCTGCGCCGTCCCGTCCAGCCGCGCCGTCGCAATGACCAGCACTGTTTTGTTGGCATGGTCGAAGACGACCATATCGCCGTAGATTCCGAATCGCAGATCGTCCAGCGCGCGATCATCCCTCGGCGTGCCCGGCAGCTTTTCGTAATATCGAACCGAATAATAAGCGGCATAACCGACAGCGCCGCCGGTGAACCGGGGCAGGCAGGTGGTGCCGCCATCGAGGCACTCACGCAGAACCGATGCGTCCGCTGCCATGAGACGCTCCAATTCGCCCAGCGGATCGCGAACGTCAACCAGTTCATGCCGCGTTCCGCCCTTGTGCTCAATTGACCCGGCGCGATCCTTCACGCGAAAGACCTTGCACGGATTCACCCCGACGAAGCTGTATCGCGCGATCCGCTCGCCGCCGACCACGCTCTCCAGCAGAAACGCATCAGCCGCGCCATCGCCCAGCCGCAGAAACGCCCCCACCGGCGTCAACTCGTCGGCCAGCAGCCTCCGATACACCGGCGCCGTCGCGCCCTTACCGGCCAGGCGCTTGAAGTCGTCCAAACTGGGGTAACACGTCGCCAAAGTCGAATCTCGCTATCATTTGCTCGATGCCAATGTGGAATAGAATATCGGGCGAACGCAATACCTGCTCGACCATTTGAAAGGCAATCCGTGTCCCGATTTGAACTGACTTTAATAGCCGAATTCTCCGCCGCCCACCAACTTCGGCTGCTCGACGGCCGCATGGAACCGCTGCACGGCCACAACTGGCAGGTCGAAGTGTATATCAGCGGCGAGCGTCTCGACGGCATCGACGTGCTGGCGGATTTCACGATTTTACAGCCGCAATTACGCGAAATAACCGGCAGCCTTCATGATTCCTTTCTGAACGACCATCCGGCCTTCAATGCACGGAATCCCTCCACCGAGCTGGTCGCCAAGTTTATCCACGACCAATTCGCGCCGAAAATGCCGCCCGGCGTGGGTATCACCAAGGTTTGTGTCTGGGAAACACGCGATTGCGCGGCCGCTTTTGTGCCATGAGCGGCCCAAAGGGCTGAGGCGCCTTTCAACGCGCACCCAGCACCACGGAGCGTCACACGATTCAGACATTTCGCCAGAATCGTGTTTTTTGACGATTTGGCGATTCGTAAAATGATGAAACCCGCCCGGATTGACGATAAAATATCACCGTTCTAGGATTTTCCGGACTTTGGGGAACGCACCGTCAGAATTGAAAAGGATCGTCGCCGAATGCACCTGCCCTGTAATGCCTGTAAGAAACAGCCCGCGACGGTTCACATGACCGATATCACGCCGCAGGGTGAAAAGCGCGAACGCCATCTCTGCGAAACCTGCGCTCAGAAAGAGGGCATCACCCCGAATGCCCAGGGCGCGGTGAATCTGAACCAGATGCTGACCGCCTTCATCGGCGGCGGCAAAGTGACCGCCCAGCAAATCGCCGACTTGCGCTGCCCCAAATGCAAACTCAGTTTTGTCGAATTTCGCAACAACGGCCTCTTGGGATGCCCCTGCGATTATGATGCTTTTGAAAAGGCGCTCGTGTCGCTGATCGAGCGCGCACACCATGGTGCCAGCCAGCATGTCGGCAAGACGCCGCGAAAAATCGATCGGCCGCGACCGGCCGAGTCCGATCTCATTCGGTTGCGGCGCGATCTGGTGAAGGCCGTTGACAACGAGCAATATGAAGAGGCGGCCCGAATTCGCGACCGCATTCAGAAAATCGAGACGCCATGATCACGGACAAGCTTGCAAAGAATTCGGGCCAGTGGCTCGCCACGCCGGGTCCGATGTCGGAAATCGTGATCAGCTCGCGCATCCGCCTCGCCCGAAATGTCTCCGGCTATCCTTTTCTCAGCCGCGCCAGCGACGACCAGCGGCGCGAACTGGCCGAAAGACTTCGCATTCATCTCGACAGCCGCGCCACCAAGGGCCAATGGGAATATCTCGATCTGGATCAGGTCGACGATCTCGACCGGCAAATGCTGGTCGAACGGCACCTCATCAGCCGCCAACTGGTCGAATCCAAGGGCACACGCGGCGTCGCGATTTCGGTGGATGAAACCACGTCGGTCATGGTTAATGAGGAAGATCACCTTCGGATTCAGGTCCTCCGCACCGGCATGCAGCTCGACGATATCTGGAACCAGATCAACGGCATCGACGATCGCCTCGAAGACAACATCGAATATGCCTTTCACGCGCGATATGGCTACCTCACCGCATGTCCCACCAACGTCGGCACGGGCATACGCGTGTCGGTCATGCTGCACCTGCCGGCGCTGAAGCTCACCGGCGAAATCGAACGCGTCTTCCGCGCAGCCAAGGACATGCATCTGGCCGTTCGCGGCCTCTACGGCGAAGGCACCGAAGCCACCGGCGATCTCTTTCAAATCAGCAATCAAGTCACGCTCGGCCGCGGCGAACAGGACATCGTCAACGATTTCAAGGCGTTGGTCATTCCGCGAATCATCGATTACGAAAACCTCGCGCGGCAATGCCTCATCAAAGAACGGCCGCTTGGCTGGATGACCGTGTCTTTCGCTCCTACGGCATTCTGAAAACGCCCGCACGATCAGCAGCGAAGAAACAATGCTGCACCTATCGCACCTGCATGGGCGTTCATCTCGGTCGAATCAAGGATATTGAAATTCGCACTCTGAACGAGCTGTTCGTGATCACGCAGCCGGCACACCTTCAAAAGCTTCATGGCGAGAGGCTGACAGGTGAGCAGCGCAGCAGCGTGCGGGCGGATATCATTCGATCAAAGCTCGGCGGGAAATAGTCTCTTACTCATCCAGTCACAAGCTAGGACCGGCGCCGGCGATGTGACAACACTGCAATTACAGGAAAAAGCAAACAAAGCGTGGATGGCTCGGGAACTCCCTGCACAATCCACCCCTCCCATTGTCCCGATGGATTGTAGCCCGTGCCGATAATGGTCGACCCATCCGCAGAAACAGCTCTTGCCGCTACAAGCGACCAGCCGGTGAGGTCCAATCCGTAGTTGTTCGTCAACAGTTGCTGAAGATTTCGTTTGCCGTGCCTTTGATCCCAGATAAAGGCGAGACTCTGTTGTTGCAGACTACTGGCGCTGCGTCCCCCGACGACGATGGAGCCATCATCCGAAATATCAAAGGCTGTATCCCCGGTACCGGATACGACTCCCAGTCCCACCATTCCAGTAGCGGCCGACCATCGAAACGGCTCCCGAGGGCCGTTCGTGCCCCAACCGACGACATACGTGCCGTCCGCCGACATTCCTTTTGCATGACTGTTGAGGCCGCCACTTGGAATGTCACCCATCCCGACGATGCCTTCACTTTCGTTCCATCTGAACGCCTGGTTCGCACCACCTTCAGTCGCGAACGAAAAACCAACGACTTGAGAGCCATCCGCAGACATGGCGTTGACTTTATCGTAAGGAAATGTACCGGAAATCGAACCCAAATCGGTCATGCCGCCGCCTTCCGTCCATCGAAAAGACTCGTAGCGATGTACGGAAGTTGCGATATGTCGATGGCCCGCAATCACACTTCCATCTGCGGAGACGGCCGTTGCTTCCGATGAAACGTCGTCTTCACTTACGACTCCAATTCCCTGCATTCCCGTCGCCTCGGTCCATCGAAACGCTTCCGCGCGAAATACAGTTCGGCTTGTACCAACAATCGTCGAACCATCCGCTGAAATCGCGTGTGCCCCGCTATCGAAAGCGCTGGTGGGAAGATCGCCGAGTCCGACAATGCCGGTGGCGCGGGTCCATCGATAGGCTTCCCAGCCGTTCGCCGAACTGGCGGTTCCAACCACAACCGACCCATCCGCCGACACTCCCTCCGCCGACGTATTGAATTCGCCGCCGGGCAAATCGCCCATCCCTGTGAAAACTGGCGTGGCCTTTGCTTGAAGATTTGAGTGCAGGACAACAATCGCAACTGCACTTCCGACGGCCACAATCCGCCGAATCCATCGCTTTTGATTCAAAAATGCCATTTGAAAGTTCCTCGAATAAAGAATGAAATAATGCCCCGAAAGATTATCGGTAGTCATACGCTCTTCCGGACTGACTTTGATTATACCGTCCGCAGCCCGTCGGGTGTGTTAGTGACTCAATTGGCCACTAAAATGAATTGTAAGAAATATCCTTAATTGATATGGTAAAGTAGGCCCGTAGGTGGTCAGCGATCATGGATTCGACGAACACAGACATGCCCAAAGAGGACGCATGGCAGGCAGCCATTGACTATGGCATCGATGTCAGCCTGCTTGAATACAACCTATCATTGACTCCGGAAGAACGAATACTGAAACACGAACGCAATCTCGAACTTGTTCGGGCCATGCGTCAGGCGGCCATCGACTATCATGGATACGACCCTCGATTTCCTGAAGAGATTCAATGACCACCCTATGCAGATTTCAATTTCGGTAGCGGCCTAATCGCAATCGCTCAAGGGTCGAATCCATCAAACTGAAGCTGTTTCCACCTTGCTACAGCGCGAATTCTGCGCTGCAACTTCTTACTAGACCCACACTTAATTTCCGCTACAATTCCGCCTCGTCCATCCGTAGCCCGGCGGATTTGATTCCGGTCGCCGATAGCAGGATCATGCATGGAACTTCCACGTCGCGAACGCGGTGATGAGCTTCTCAAACCCGGCGAGCTGACTTTGCCTGCCTGAACAGACCCGCAGCCCAGGCCATAAGCACGACCGACCCCGTCATCGCAATGCCCTTCGACCACTGTACGCGCATGCTCCCTTCAGCCATGGGACCTCAAAATGGCTGCGGTGGCCGCCAGCGTCGGCATCGCCATGGCCGATGCCGGCTTTGCGAAGACCCGCATCGTCCTCCAGCAATGGAACAAAAATTTCCGCCCCTCCCAGATGCGCCTCGATGGCCGCATTCCCGATGTGTTCATGCTCTCGAGCATGCAGATCCATACGGCCGCCCTGAAAGGGATGATCCGCGATGCCTGCCGCATCGATGAATCCCAGAGGCCGCTCATTATCGCCGGCGGCGCCAAGACGGTGTACGAGCCTTGGGATGTTTTTAGCGCCGATCCGCAGGACCCGTGGGGCGCGGATGTGGCTGTCACGGGCGAAGAATTCGTTTTCCTGAGCCTTCTGGAAGTTCTGCTATCGCTCAAGTCAGAGGGTGGAACGCTGCGCGATGCCTTTCGGCTCGCGCGCGAAACAGCGGCCTTCTTCTCTGATCAGATTCC